>UQKK01000078.1 GCA_900541505.1 uncultured Ruminococcus sp. | reverse complement strand
GATGGAGATCCGCAAGGTGGATCGGTCGGTCAGTGAGCTTCTGGACGGGCCGGGAGTCCAGCTCTCCGAACTGGCCGCCAAAATCCAGCAACTTCACATATTCTTCAGCCTGTTGATCCCCGATATGTCTCACGAGGAACGGCAGCTGTTAGATGAGGCTCTGATCCGCACCTACAATGCCAAAGGTATCACCCATGACAACGCCTCATTGGAAGACCCGGCCAATCCGGACCGCTACCGGGAGATGCCGGTGCTGGGTGACCTGTATGAGATTTTGAGGGCTGCCCCGGAAACCACTCGCATGGCCCATATTCTCAATCGCTTGGTAAATGGCTCTGCCAGCACCTTTAACAAGCAGACCAATGTACGGTTGGATAATAAGTACACCGTACTGGACATTTCCTCGCTTACCGGTGATCTGCTGACTGTGGGGATGTTCGTGGCTCTTGATTTCGTTTGGGATCGCGCAAAAGCCGACCGGACCGAGGAAAAGGCCATTTTTATTGATGAATGCTGGCAGCTCCTTTCTGGCGCAGGCGCCACGGGCACCCGGCTGGCCGGCGATTTCGTATTGGAGATTTTCAAAACCATCCGCGGCTTTGGAGGGTCCGCGATCTGCGCCAGCCAGGACCTTAACGACTTTTTCAATCTGGATGAGGGACGTTTCGGCAAGGGCATCATCAACAACAGCAAGACTAAGATCATTCTCAATCTGGAGGATGACGAAGCGGAGCGTGTCCAAGACACCCTCCATCTCTCTGACGCAGAAACGATGGAGGTCACACACTTTGAGCGCGGCAGCGGCCTGATCTCTACCAATAATAACAATATCATGGTGGAGTTCAAGGCCAGCCCATTGGAAAAAGACCTTATAACCACAGACCGCAGGGAGCTGCGGGAGCTTTTGGAGCGCAAGCGCCAAGAACAAGCTGATTCCGCTTAAAAGGCATTTTCTCTAGGGGCTGTTGCAAAATGTAAAATTTCTACATGATGTTGTTTATCCTTACATAGCAATACTCAATATCATGTATCAAAAATTCATTTTGCAACAGCCCCTTTATTGCGCGGAGTAGTGTAAAGAACATGGTTGGATGCTTTACCAACAGACGGCGGGGCAGTACCGTCCTCCGCAACCATTTAGAATTTTATATGAGGTGAGTCCAATGTATCCGACAATAAAGTAATCAAACAAAGAATTGAGAGGTGATATAAAGCGAGTTTAAGAGTTTCTTTAAGCAAGTTGGAGGCAATGAAGGCGACAAATGCAAATATAACACCCGTTTAGATACTTACGGCTGCGGCTGTCAACACAACTGTAACTACTGCTATGCCCGTTCATTGCTTCATTTTCGTGGATTATGGGATGCGGCGCATCCTCGTGTTGCAGACATTGAAAAGGTCCGGCGGAAAATCCGCAGTCTCCCATCCGGCAGCATCATCAGGCTTGGAGGCATGACAGACTGTTTTCAGCCCTGTGAACTCCAGTACCGCACTACCTACCAGACCATCCAGGAGATGAATCTGTGCAGGGTAAGCTATCTCATCGTCACGAAGTCTGCACTTCCCGCTGCCCCGGAGTATTTAGAGATCTTGGACAAGGAACTGGCCCATATTCAAATTACCGTGACCTGCCTAGACGATGCACAAACCGCCCAATTTGAAAAGGCCAGTCCTCCCAGCCAGCGTATCCGCGCAATTCAGGCTCTGCAAGCGGAAGGGTATGATGTAGCAATCCGATTAAGCCCCATCGTTGAGGAATACATGGATTTCGACAAGCTGAATGATTTGGGAATTGAGCGGTGTGTGGTTGAATTTCTGCGCGTCAATTCGTGGATTAAGCAGTGGTTTCGGGGTGTTGATTTCTCTAAATATACCGTGCGGCAAGGAGGCTACTATCATCTTCCTTTGAAAGAAAAGCAGCGGATCGTGGAAAAAATCCATATTCCGCAGAAGACAATCTGTGAAGATGTAACGGAACACTATCAATTCTGGAGGGATTTTGTAAATCCCAATAAAGAGGATTGCTGTAATCTTCGGAAAACGCATCATTGACAGTTTCAATACGCCTATAAGACGCCTTTTTTCCTATTGTTCTCGAAAAACGCCGGATTGACGCTCAAATGGCGTCTTTCCGCAATTTCTATTTTAACAATGCGCTTTGAATGCGTCTGATTGACGCCTTTGATAAAGGAGGTGAGCCCCATGAAGACCAGGGCTGAAATCTATGGAAACGAGGCTGCGGACTTGCTGCGGATTGTGACGATGTACCCCGGCCTCTGTGAACAGCAGCTTCTTTGTTTTCACCCTGGCAAAGAAGATACTGCAAAGGCCCTGCTCTCTC
>UQKK01000077.1 GCA_900541505.1 uncultured Ruminococcus sp. | reverse complement strand
TAGAGCACTTGACTTTTAATCAAGTTGTCCGGGGTTCGAATCCCCGCACGCTCAGTTTCAAAATGAGGCGGAAATCCTTGAAAATTGAGGGTTTGCGCTTTTTTGTCATATAGGGGAAATTTTTGGAGGCAGAAGTTTATGCAGAGTTTGTATGAGAGCTTAAAAGAATACAGCAAATCTGATTATTATGGCTTTCATATGCCGGGGCATAAGAGAAATCTTTCTGTAATAGAGACGGATTTGCCATATGATATGGATATTACGGAGATTGAAGGGTTTGATGATTTGCATCATCCGCATGGTATGATAAAGGAATTACAGCAGCGGGCAGCTGCGCTTTATCATGCGCAGGAGACGGCGCTTCTTATCAATGGCAGCACAGCCGGGATATTGAGCGCGATTTTGGGATGCACCAGGGAGGGCGATAAAATACTGGCTGCGAGGAACTGTCATAAATCGGTTTATCATGCAATTTTTTTAAATAGATTAAAACCTGTATATATTTACCCGGAAGTAAATTCGGATATGGAGATAAATGGGGCAGTTAGTCCGGAAAAGATAAATAAACTGCTGGAAGAAAACCGTGATATAAAAGCTGTAGTTATCACGTCTCCCACATACGACGGTGTTATTTCGGATATTGAGGCAATCGCTGCTGCAGCGCACAAGAGCGGAATCCCTTTGATTGTGGATGAGGCACATGGAGCACATTTTGGCTTTCATCCGTATTTTCCGAAAAATGCATTACAGAAGGGCGCGGATGTGGTCATTCACAGTCTTCACAAAACACTCCCAACACTTACACAGACAGCGTTGCTCCATAAAAGCGGGACTCTTGCAGACTGGCAGCGAATCAGAATGTATCTGGACATGCTGCAGACGAGCAGCCCTTCTTATGTTCTGATGGCTTCTGTTGATGTGTGCGTGTCGGCATTGGAAAAGGAAGGTAAGGATTTTTTTGAAAGATATGTGAAACTGCTGAAAGATACGAGGGAGAAGCTTAATAATCTTAAAAGGCTGCGTGTCCTTGAGATTGGAGATTATGATTTCTCTAAAATTGTGGTGTCAGCAGGAGATACAGGTTACAATGGAAAGCTGTTGTATGATATTTTACTGAAGGAATATCATTTACAGATGGAAATGGCGGCAGGCAGCTATGTGCTGGGGATGACTTCTGTAGGGGATACAGCAGAAGGTATGGAACGTCTGGTAAAGGCGCTCCAGGAGATTGATGAGAAAGCCGAGCGGGAAAGTACAGTGGACAGTACAGTGGATATGGAAATCTCACTGAGGACAGCTCAGGGCAAAAACACAGAGAAAAAAGGGATTTTGCCAGTGGTGCAGGCGGTGTATACCAGTGCGCAGATGAGGCAGTTGATTGACAATGCAGGGGAGAAAGAAAGAGAAAACTTTCTTTTGACAAAGAAATGGGAGGATAGTGTGGGATATATTTCTACAGAATATGCCTATATTTATCCGCCGGGAATCCCTCTGATTGTGCCGGGAGAGCGCATTTCGGAAGAAGTGGTTTCAAAGCTGTGCGGATACAGGGAGATGGGATTTCAGATAGAAGGTCTGCGCAGGGAAAATGAGATTGAGGTATGGCAAAGTGAATAAGATATTTTACATTATGGGAAAAAGTTCATCCGGAAAGGACACAATATTTAAAGAACTGAAAAAGCGTCACCCTGATTTGAAGACGGTTGTCCTGTATACGACCCGTCCGATTCGCTCCGGTGAGAAGGACGGAGAAGATTATTTTTTTGTGGATGAGGAAGTTCTTAAGGAGATGGAAGAAAAAGATAAAATCATCGAGATGAGGACATATTATACAGAATGTGGAGTGTGGAAATATTTCACAGCGGATGACGGGCAGATTGATTTGAATCATAACAGTTATCTGGTAATAGGGACGCTGGAATCTTTTAAGGATATGTGCGAATATTTTGGAAAAGAGTGTCTGGTACCCATTTACATCGAGGTAAATGATGGGCTGCGTCTGGAGAGGGCGCTGAAACGGGAACAGAGCCAGGATGAGCCGAAGTATGCTGAAATGTGCAGGAGATTTCTGGCGGATGAAAAGGATTTCAGTGAAGAAAAACTGAAAGAGGCAGGAATAGGCAGGAGATTTCTTAATACGGATTTTGAAACATGTATGGACGAGATAGAGAAATATCTGGAAGCAGTCTGCTAAGCGATACTGAAATTCGATTACAGTTCAGTCCGCGTCATTCGTAAAACCACACTGCGTGCTAATTATGGCTAAACTGTAACCTAATTTGCCGATGTGGTATCGTTTAGGGGTATAACTTCATTTAAAAGTATGATATACTTATCAAGAAGTTCACATTTTTGTAAGATTATTATAGTAGAATAAAAATGTACAGACAGAGGTTTCTTCGGCTTAAGGAGGTTTTCTTAGGTAGCGTGTGGAGTACACGGTGAATGAAAGGGATAAGAAACAGTCATTTATATCAGAGGGAGATGACTCCCGCCTCTATAGGCGGTGAGTAACAAATCCGT
>UQKK01000076.1 GCA_900541505.1 uncultured Ruminococcus sp. | reverse complement strand
GGGCGGGCTTAGAGCCCGCGTCCCGAGCCACCCGTTTTACGGGTGGGGGCGACTGTCGGGAGAACTGCGGGAGATAAGTGGCGGTGGTATCCTGCGGCAGTGGCATACGGAATCTGGAATCTTCTGCTTTTTGGAGGCGCGTATCTTTTGATTTCCAGAGACATCAACCAGGTGTTGGGAAAAGTTGCCGATTGTATCCAGAGTATGATAGACGGGAAACCCGCAGTGAAATTTGCCGTGCAGGAGGAGTCCCTGACAGGGAAATTTCAGATGCAGATACTTAAGCTCTATCAAATTTTAAATGACGCAAGGGAGCGGGAGAGAAAAGCAAGCAGGCAGATGAGCGAACTGGTGGCGGATTTGGTGCACCAGGTGAACACACCGCTCACCAATATCCAGATGTACTGTGGTTTCCTTACCCAGGATTCGCTGTCACAAAAAGAAAGGGAGGACATCTGCCGTACCATTGATTCTCAAGTAGAAAAACTGGGGTGGTTTGCGGACGGCTTTACAAAGACCATCCGCATGGAGGACGATATCCGCAGGCTGGAGCCGCGCAGACAGCCTGTCCTCAATATGGTGCTCTCGGCAATTGACCAGACGGCGCTGAAAGCGAACCGTCATGAAAACGAAATCTGTCTGAGTGGGGAGCAGGATATCGAAGCGGTCTACGACCGGCGCTGGACGGAGGAAGCTCTATTTAATGTACTGGACAATGCGGTGAAATATGGAGAGAGAGGGACGCCAATCCAAGTGACAATGGAAGCCTATGATTTGTTTGTGCGCATCGATGTGACAAACTCAGGCACACCCATTCCCAGAGAGGAGTATACCAGAATCTTTCAACGCTTCTACCGCGGAAAAAATGCCGCGCTCATCAAGGATGGGGTGGGGCTGGGATTATATCTGGCACGGCAGATTATTTCACAGCAGGGCGGTTATATGAAGGTGGAGAGCAAAAACGACGGAAAGCACGGGAGAAATACAATCAGTATTTTTCTGAAAAAAGACGGATTAGAAAATGTGGAAGGAGGTAAAGAGTCCTATGCTGATTGTATCGAATTTTCAGTCTGAAAGTAACCAAAAGGAAATACTGCCTTTTAAGCAGGAAGCATTGCCTTACGCCTGTATGTACCGGAATATGAGCAAATACGGGGATGGGAATTTCCCCTGGCACTGGCATGCTGCCTTTGAGATTGACTATATTGCCAATGGAGAGTTGGAATTTCGCACAGCAGACACTAATTTTACTCTGAAAAAAGGGGATGCGGTCTTTATCAACTCCGGGGTGATGCATGCGTACCGGGCGAAGACAGAGAGCGAGTGTGAAATCTATGCGCATCTGTTCGATGCCCACTTTCTTTCCGGGATGCATCACAATGCCATAGAGGAAAAATATGTGCTTCCGGTAATGAACAGCCAGGAGCTCCAGATATTTCCTATTCGTCCGGACAGTTATGAGAATGTCTGTATGATGGAGAAAATATTGGAGATGATACGGCTTTCTCATGAGGAGCCCTTTGGGTATGAGCTGGAGATACGCGCTCAGCTTGGGCGGTTCTGGTGTCTGTTTCTGAAAGCTACAGAAGAAATACGCGCCCGAAATGTACCGAAAAGCAATACGGATATCGAGCGGGTGAAAGTGATGATGCATTTTATCCATGAGCATTACAGGGAAAAGATTACGCTGGAGGATATCGCTGCTTCCGCAAACATCAGCGAAAGGGAATGTACCCGTTCTTTCCAGCACTGTATCGATAATTCGCCCGTTAATTATCTTAATTCTTACCGGGTTTATGTGGCGGCACAGATGCTTTTGCAGACCGGGGACAGTATCATAACCATCAGCGAAAACTGCGGCTTCAGCTCCAACAGTTATTTTGGGAAAGTGTTCCATGAAAGCATGGGATGCACCCCTTCCGAATACCGCAGGGGGAGAAAACCTGCTTGATTTTAGAATGATTTGACCGTATTTTACTATAAATCTGAATAAATATACAAAAAACGCACCGAGATTAAGACCGGATTTTACTATTACCTGTCTTTATCTCGGTTTTTTTGTATCCTGATGCTGCCTATAATAAAAGTAAGATAACAGCAGAAGTGCAGAAGGAATACCAAAATTCTTGCATTTTGCTGCAGAAGAAAAACAGAGAGGTATGTAAATAAAACCAGAAAGGAGTAGGGTGATGTTAAAATATAGTATCAAATTAAAGACAGTGGAGGATTTCAGACAGTTTGCGAACCTGACTGTAAAATTTCCCGTTCGGGGATATGTGGAACTTGACGGAGAGTACACGGATATGTATTGCCTGTTGGATATCATATCCAGATGCCCGATTAAGAAGATGGACCTGATTCTCACCAAATATGACGAGACAGATGCCGAAGAGATAGGGAGATACCTCTCTGTATCCGGGCTGCTTTCCGGCGAGCGCCGGTTGGAAAAGACCTATGACAAAATCGCATAGGGCATAATAAGACTGGTGGCAACCGAACGGAAATGAATTTTTATCGGCGGCGAGTAACTCCTGTCTTTTGGCGAGCGGTACTGTTTGAATACTAAGCAGTACCGCTGGCGCTTATGCCGCGAAAATGACCGTGGTTGAAACTGCAAACCGACGAGGGGAAATTCTGCCTCTTTGTAAAGAAACAGTAAAATCATACAAAAGATAATAAAAGAAAGAGCACTACATATTGTATATAATAATAAGAAAAAACACCTTATATTTGGGGCGAAAAAAAGGTTTGAAAAAAATAAAAAAAGTACTGGACAATGGACCGGATATCGTGTATATTAAATAGCGGACGTTTTGGAGAAGTACCCAAGCTGGCCGAAGGGGCTCCCCTGGAAAGGGAGTAGGTCGTTAGTAGCGGCGCGAGGGTTCAAATCCCTCCTTCTCCGTTTGTTCCATATCTAATGTATAGAGCATAAGATATGGAACACAGTATTGGGAAATGTTAAGAACAGAGAAAAATTTTGTAAAAAACTTTTCGAAATATCTTGACAAGCCAATACAAAAAGTGCTAATATATTTGAGCTGACCCAAAAAGGGGGAGCAAAAAAGAAATAGCAAAAAAGAAAAAAGTTCTTGACAAACGAAAAATGCTTTGGTAGAATGTTAAAGCTGTCGTTTGAAAAAAGAATGACAGGAACCTTGATAACTGAACAATAGACAACAATCCTTGAAAATTTCTTTGAAGAGAT
>UQKK01000075.1 GCA_900541505.1 uncultured Ruminococcus sp. | reverse complement strand
CTGATTCACTAAGTTCTACCGTGCAGGTGTCCAACTTACACTTGCAATTTGCGTAAATATTTTTTCATATGCTATTTTTTTATCCATCATAAGCTTATGGCTCAAGAACTCGTTGCGTTCATGCAAAATCTGCCGCAAATAAATATCCCCGGCAAAGCCGGGGTTTTTTCATATGCGGGCATAGCCCTAGAATACTAGCACGCGCGTCACGTCGCGCAAGTACGGTCTGCCAGCCGCGAAAGTTCCGTTACTTGCCGCCCGTAAACGGGCACTTTAGAAGTTTGGCATGGTCAGCTGCTCTCCTGCTTTGTCCTGCTCGTACTGACATTGGATGTACTTCTGTATCTTCTTTGCATTTTTCCCTGCCGTGTCCACATAGTACCCACGGCACCAGAATTCCCGGTTCCGGTATTTCTATTTTTGCTCCGGGAACTTCTCGTACAGCATCAGGCTGCTTTTTCCTTTCAGCTACCCCATGAAACTTGCTACTGCTATCTTTGGCGGTATCTCGATCAGCATGTGGATGTGGTCCGCGCATACCTCCGCTTCGATAATCTTGATCCCTTTCCAATTGCACAGCGTCCTCAGAATGCTTCCAATTTCTCTTCTTTTCTCTCCGAAGAACACTTTCCTTCTGTATTTTGGCGCAAACACTACATGATATTTGCAATTCCAACTGCTATGCGCTAAACTATTTACGTCGTTCATTTTCGAATGTCCTCCCTTTGCTTGCTTGTGTAGTTCGCAGACCGCACTTCCAGTATAGAAAAGGGAGTTTTTCTTTTCCCATTATCGACATTAGTCTTCTTTTGAACCACTCGCCTAGCGAGTGGTTTTCGACATACAACAAAAAATCCATCCCTAAGGGATGGCTTCGGCAATATGCGTCCAAGGACTCAATCCCCGGGGCCCGCTGATTAAGGGTCAGCTGCTCTAACAACAGCAACAGGCTAAAAGAAAAGTCTAACCGTTAATACAATTCGCAGGATTCCGCCTCAAATCGACTCCCAATATCCATACATCCGCGTTACGAATTTGTAGCGTCTTATCCTTCGCTTTATTTATTGATGGTCTTCCAGCCAGCGGACCGCGCAGTGCGCCAGACAAGCGGAGCCGATTGGACAGACCTCCTCATTGAACTGAACCTTCGGATTGTGTGCAGGGGCATCGCCACGCTCATCCATATATCCTGCCGAAAGATACATGAATACGCTGGGGACTCTCTCTGCAATAATTGCAAAGTCCTCAGAAGCACTGGCTGATGTGTCGGGAACAGGAGTCAGACCAGGAATTGGTAGTTCTTCCATATAGCTTACCATCTCGTCCGTCATAGCAGGGTCACATACCAGTGGTGGCACCTCAGAAATCATCTCGACCTGTGCCATCCCCCCAAATACCTCTGCGGTCTTGAGAGCAACCTCTTTCAGCCGCCGGACCAGTTTCTCACGGCTGGCACTGTCATTGGTGCGCAAGGTTCCTTGGAGGACGGCAGTATCAGGGATGATGTTGGGGGCTGAACCTGCGGAAAAATTGCCGATGGTCAGCACACAGGCTTTGCCGGGATCTGCCTCCCGAGCAATCAGCGATTCCAAGGCAAGGTACACATGGACACCGATATTGATTGGGTCGATGGAACTGTGCGGATATGCGCCGTGGGCGCCCCGTCCGTGGATTGTGATTCGAAAACCATCCACAGAGTACATCATAGTTTTGCCGCTGTTGTACATAAACAAGCCCACAGGCATCCTTCCCGGGCCGACATGATAGGCTAGGGCTGCATCCACTCCTTCCAGTACTCCATTTGCCAGCATATCCTTCGCACCCTCAAAGGTTTCTTCAGCAGGCTGGAACATGAACCGAACCCTGCCAGACAGCATAGATTCATTTTCTTTTAATATCTTTGCCGCTGTCAGCAGCATGGCCGCGTGGAAATCGTGGCCGCATGTATGAGCCTCCGTGCCGGTTGGGCAGGAAAAGCTTTCGCCGCTTTCCTCCGGCATGGGAAGCGCATCCATGTCCGCTCGAAGCAGGATCGTCCTACCCCCTTCCTGCCCCAACTCTGCAATCACTCCATGTCCGCATGGATGTGGATCCAATCCATATCCTCTCAGCTGCTCCATAACATAGGTTTGTCCTTTTGGCATATGAAGTCCCACTTCCGCGTTGCTGTGCAGCCAACGACGGTGAGAGATGGTTTCCTCACGCAGTGCCAGTGCCCGTTTATAAAAATCCATAATCGTACTCCTTAATTTGCTGCGAAAATCAGTAAACATATGCTGAGAAAATTATAGCAAACGAGTTTAATAACTTCAACAATGTTTATAGTTTACCCACAACTTATAAAAAAGACGCATCTGGCTTGGAAATGCCACAGACTGTGCACATTTAAATTGTCCGGCAATTTTCCCTCCCGCAGAATCCTTTTGAGCCGGAATGTGAATGTCCCAGGCACCATCGGATCTCCCCAGCCTGCCGGAACAGATAGTCATCTTCCTCCAGTCCCCTCTGCACCACGCCGTGCTCTCTCCTGCGCGGTTCTTCGGTTCTTTCACCAGGATCGGTTGGCCGCTCAGTTTTACCACATTGCGCCGGATATGCAGCACCTGCTATCTGACCACTGCAAGCTGCATGCCTCGCTCCGGCGCATGCTCGTGGCAAGGCTCATCTTGAAATAGGCCTCATATTTCAGGCCCTGACTTTCCAGTTCGGTGATAAACCTTTGCACTATTTCCTCAATCGTCACCGGACACTCCTGCAGCGCGCCTTTCTTCTTGTACCCCGACGCAATGTAAGTGTTTTCCTCCTATTCCGTGTACTCTCCCCTTAAAAACAGCGCCCGTGAAATTTCTCCCCACGGGCGCTGTCCGTTATTCGTTATACTTGCTTTGCGCAGTCGTTCAATTCAGACTTCTTCGTGTCATTCCAGCGGTCCACCTTCCCCACAAGATAGACTTTGATGCGGCGGAGCCGCTCAAACTTCACGCCTTTTCCGGTGCGCTCCGCATTGTCGATGCTGTTGTTTTCCATGTGGAACCATCTATCCGAGATACATCTTTCCTTGGCATCTGAAACGCCGATTTCTTTGAACAGACAACAACAGAATTAACCGAATGCTAAATCGCCACTTTTGTGAATTGTACAAACCGAAAATTGAAATAAGATAAGAGAATTGGCTCATTGTTGCTTTTCAAAAAGAATGAGAAAACTTTTCAGAAAGAATGAGAAAAGCGTGT
>UQKK01000074.1 GCA_900541505.1 uncultured Ruminococcus sp. | reverse complement strand
TACGGATTTGTTACTCACCGCCTATAGAGGCGGGAGTCATCTCCCTCTGATATATTGTCTCAAAAAGTCAAATAATATCCTCATCTCTTCATCGGTTCCCACAGTGATACGCAGATAATCGCGTATCCGCTCGCTCTCCCAGTGTCTCACATAGATATCCGCTTTTTTAAGGGCAGTAAATAATTCCTGCGCGTCATATTCCGGATGGGACGCGAAGATAAAGTTCGCCTTTGCATCCGGGAATACAAATCCCAGCTTTGACAGTTCTTCCTTTGCCGCTTCCCTCGTCTCTACTATCTTACGGATATTCGATTCAAAATATGCCCTGTCACGAACCGCCTCCACGCCGCATCGCAGGGAAATCTGGTTCATGGTATAGGAGTTGAACGAATATTTCACATCATTAAGACACCGAATCAACTCTTCATTTCCCAGCGCGTATCCAATCCGCATGCCCGCCATACTGCGCGCCTTGGAAAAGGTCTGCACGACCAGGAGGTTTTCGTATTTATCAATCAGCTCCACCGCCGATTTCCCGGCGAAATCAATATATGCCTCATCCACAATGACAACGGAGTCGGGATTGTGCAACAGAATATCCTCCACAAACTCCAGTTCCTCATAAATGGCTGTGGGAGCATTGGGGTTGGGGAAAATAATCCCTCCATTCTCCTGATAATAGTCTTCCCTCACAATCCGAAACTTTTCATCCAGTTTCGGACAGCGAAACGGAATTCTGTAGAGGTTCGCCCATACTTTATAGAAGGAATATGTAATATCCGGGAATAAAATCGGTTTGTCCGAATTAAAAAAGGTCAAAAAGCACAATGCCAGCACATCGTCCGAGCCAACCCCCGGAAAGACCTGGTTCTTTTTCACCCCGTAGAAATCCGCCAGTTCTGCCACCAGAGCCTCTGCTGTGGGGTCGGGATAGAGTTTCAGTGCCTCCGCGTCAAACTCCTTTAACGCGCGCACCACACCCGGAGCCGGGGGATAGGGATTTTCGTTTGTATTGAGTTTTACGACCTTTCTCTGGGGCTGCTCGCCCGGCACGTAAGGCTCCACCTGCCGGATATGTTTCAGCAAATTCGGGTTCATGTTCTCTTACCTTCCTTTTTATCCGCTCTATTTGTACTCTGCTGCCAATTCTTTAAACTTCGGCAGAGAGTTTACAATCGTCTCATAGGAAACACAGTACGCCAGGCGCACATAACCGGGACATCCAAAAGAACTGCCCGGTACGATGAGGATGTTGTATTTCTTCGCCGCCGCACAGAACTCTTTCTCATCCGGCACCGGTGATTTCACAAACAGATAAAATGCCCCCTCCGGTTTGATGCAGGAAAATCCCAGTTCTTTCAGTCCGTTGTACAATGCCTCTCTGTTCCTGTCATAGTAGGAGATATCTGTCTTCTCATTGAGGCATGCCTTTACCACCTTCTGCTGCAGCGTAGGCGCATTGACAAAGCCCAGGATACGAGTGGCTACATTGGCAGCGCTGATGATATTCTCACTGTCCGCCGCCTCGTCAGGGATGACCAGATAACCGATGCGCTCCCCCGGAAGGGAGAGAGATTTACTGTAGGAGTATCCCACAATCGTATTTGCATAATATTTGGTCAGATACGGTACTTCCACACCGTCATAGGCAAGCTCCCGGTATGGTTCATCAGAAATCAGATAGATATCCGTATGGAACTCCTCCTGCTTTCTGTTTAAAATCTCCGCCATCTTCTTGATGGTCTCCTCGGAATAGATAACACCAGTGGGGTTGTTCGGCGTATTGACGATGACTGCCCTTGTCTTTTCTGTTATCTTCTCCTCAAACTCGTCCAGTTTAGGCTGGAAATCCACTGTATTGGGGGAAACTTCCACCAGCACGCCGTCGTAGTTGTTCACATAGCTTCTGTACTCTCCGAAATAAGGAGCAAAGGTGATGACCTCATCCCCTGGATTCAAAAGCGATTTGAGGATGACATTGAGTCCTCCCGCCGCGCCCACAGTCATGGTAATATTCTTTGCCGAAAACTTCGTGCCGAAACGTTCATTTAAAGACTCCGCCACTGCTGCCCTCACGTCCTCGTAGCCCGCGTTGCTGTTGGTATACCCGTGCAGAACAACCGGGTCTTCGCTTTCCAATTCCTTAATAATGGCATCTTTGACTGCCTGAGGCGCCGGTACATTGGGATTTCCCAGGCTGAAATCAAAGACATTCTCCGCACCGTAAATGGATGCCAGGCGGTTTCCCTCCTCAAACATCGCGCGGATTGCAGAACTGTTTGCCACCATGTTTTCCATCTTCTTTGAAATCATCTTCCTACTCTCCTTTTATCTTCACAATTCCTTTTTCTTCCATAAATGCCGGACGGTAAGAGAGCTTTGCCTTGCGAAGCCCCTCGCTGCCCGCATCGTCCTCCCGGTTCACGTACAGGAAATCTGTACATTCATGCTGCACAAACTGCTGGTTTATCATGGGATACGCACCGTCCACCTCCGCGAAGGCTTTCTCGATATGCACCACAAATGTATCCTTGCACAGAGGTTCGCCGATGGTGAAGGCAACCACCTCTCCCGCCACTTTCAGCACGCCTCCGACCTGCTCTAACTCCTTATAGAGACGCAGGGCATTGAGCGCCACACACATCTCCGCGTTTTTCTCCACGTCATCCTCACATCCGTTCTGGGTGCGCCATTTCAGTGCCATCTGGAAGCACTCTTCCATATTCTCATCGCTTAACGGCTCATAACTCCAGTCCGGGTTTGTCTTGATGAATTTATTGATATGGTTGCGCTTGCCGTGCAGCTTCTTCCCCGCAAGGGTGGCAAGCTTCTCCGTCTCATATACATAGTCCGCGATATCCCGGACGTACTCTATCTCAAACTTGTCCGGATACCAGCTATTAAGCTGTTCAAAATTCTTCTCCGTCACATTGTAGAGCTTGAACGGAAGGTCTCTCTCCTTCGTGTACTCCATGAGGAACTCAATCGCCCGCTTCACATTCTGCTCTTCCCCCGCCGGGTAAGAGAATGCCGGCTCTGTCTCCCCGTTTTTAAACACCAGCGAATCCTCAATGACCGCAAACGTCACCTTATAGTGCCGCGACCACAGATACACATTGACAAACGTCCTCTCACAGCTTCTGCTGGGCGCTTTCTCAAAATAAGACTGTATCAGAGCCCGGTCAGTAAGTTCCGGTCTCTTAAAACTGACTTCTTCCATAATTCTCCTTCACTTCCTGATATCATAACAAAATTGCCATATTGAGTTAGTATATCATATTATTGTCGAAAAGGCAAAAAGTTAAAATGGATAAGTATGGACTGTCACTGTCAAGTAATCGTTGGCAACTCTCTTTTTGATTTATCTTTTTGTTGAA
>UQKK01000073.1 GCA_900541505.1 uncultured Ruminococcus sp. | reverse complement strand
GGATATGTGGAGGAAATCGTCAAGAAGAAATACCATATTCTGAAGACTTCGGACAACTTTTACATTTACAAGATGGATATTAAGCAGTGCCTGCGGGATATGCGGGACGATGACGAGTGGATTGAATGCATCCGCGCGAAAGCGCAGAATACCGGGGATACCAAAGAGGATGTGCTGGATTTGCTGGATATGATAGAGCGAGGGTTTGATGATATCGAGCACCGGATTTCCAATATGGACAAGGAACATTCCAAGTATGTGCGGGCGACGGTGACAAGACTCAACTATCTTTTGAGCGGGGAGACAGACACCAAGGGTCTGGTGGTGAAGCTTTTAAACGAGATGGCGGAA
The DNA here is from genome assembly GCA_900541505.1 of uncultured Ruminococcus sp. Taxonomy (GTDB): domain Bacteria; phylum Bacillota; class Clostridia; order Lachnospirales; family Lachnospiraceae; genus Mediterraneibacter. The sequence continues at coordinate 3,435 of UQKK01000073.1, read as the reverse complement.
TCGGAGGACCAGGATAAGATACTCAAGGATGTATCTCAGAAGATGAATCTCTCTTTTCTGGAGATTTTATCTGCGAAATCGCTATATAAACGGCGCAAGAGCAGGGCGGACTTTATCAGTCAGATGGAGATGCAGGAGGAGATAGAGGATTTGGACCGTGAGGATGTGCTGAAATTAAACCGTATCCAGATGAGATACAGCAGAGCGGAAATCGAGGATTTCATAGAAACGCATATGGAAAACGGGATGATGGACGCAGAGGCTCTTAAGGAGATGAAGGAAGAGGATTTTGAAAAATTAATCCTCGCCTATGATTACAGCACCAGACGCAGCAGTAAGTACCGCGTATTGGAGGAAGAACCGGAGATGGTCGTGAACGGGCAGTACCGGTATCCGAACCTGAAATTTGTGCCGAGGAGGAATCCATGATTACATATTACGAAGAACTGGACGACGAAGAGAAGGACGCAGTGAAAGATATCATACAGACACTGTACCGACAGACCTTCCTTCTGGAGAGAAAATTTGACAAGAGGAGCGGCAGGATGGCTGTGTCCAAAGACTACCGCACATGCAGCAGACATTTTGAGTTTCTGAAAGAGTATTTCGCGGTAGCGGGGATTGCTTTGCAGGAAAATATGCATATGGGAGTTATCTACATCCAGGGGGAGACCCTCTGGGGAGAGAAGCTGCCCCGCCTGGCGACGATTTATCTGCTTATCTTAAAGCTTTTATACGATGAACAGATGGCGGCGGTCTCATCCAGCAGCCATGTGGTGGTGACGATGGGGATGGTAAACGGAAAAGCCGGGGAATTTCATGTGCTTTCGTCCCTCCCTTCCCCCACGGAAATGAGAAGAACCATCGCGCTTTTGAAGCGCTATCAGATTATCGAGCCTATGGATGTGCTGGAAGAATTGGATGAAAATACAAGGTTTATTATTTACCCCTGTATCAACACCGTACTTCTGGGTGATGACATCCGGGAATTATTGAATACATTCAGCGAGGAGGACTACAGTGGAGAAGAAGCAGTCATTCAAAGCACTCTCGAAGATATGCCTGAATAACTGGCATTATATAGACCGGAAAATCCTTTCCTTTAATGAGGAAATCAATTTCTTTACCGGACATTCCGGAAGTGGGAAGTCTACGGTCATCGATGCCATGCAGATTGTGCTGTATGCGAACACCGATGGGCGCGGATTTTTCAACAAAGCAGCGGCGGACGATTCGGACCGTTCTCTGATTGAGTATCTTCGGGGAATGGTAAATATCGGGGAGAACAACGAATCCCAGTATCTGCGGAACAAAAATTTCTCCTCCACCATTGTCCTGGAATTTGTGGAGACCGGGAGCCAAAAAAAGCAGTGTGTGGGCGTTGTTTTTGACGTGGAGACTGCCACCAATGAGATTGGGCGGCTGTTTTTCTGGCATGCCGGGGGACTTTTGGAAAACCACTACCGGGCGGACAGGCGCTGCCTGACAACTTCGGAAATTCGTGAGTATCTGCAGCGCACATTTTCCCAGGAGGAATTTTACTGCGGTCCCAGCAATGAAAGATTCCGGCGCCAGCTCTATAATTCCTATCTGGGCGGCCTGGATATGGAGAAGTTTCCGCGGCTTTTCCGGCGCGCCATCCCGTTTAAGATGAATATACGGCTGGAAGATTTTGTGAAGGAATATATCTGCATGGAGCAGGACATCCATATCGAGGATTTGCAGGAAAGCGTCATGCAGTACGGGAAGATGCGCAGCAAGATTGAAGAGACCATGGAGGAAGTGCGTCATCTGCAGGAGATTGAGGCAGAATATCAGGACTATGCGCAGAAGCGCGAGGAAGCGGCGTCCTGCGCTTATCAGATAGATAAGCTGGAGATGCTGCAGATGAAAGCGAAACTGCAGGAATTTACAGACCGCCGCACAGGGCTGGAGGAGACTCTGAAAGAACAGGCGCAGGATACGGAAAAGCTGGAGGCAGAACAGGAGAAACTCCAGAAAGAATATGAAAAAGTCATTCTGCAGATTGCCGAGAGCGGGTATACTGCTCTGGAAACGGAGCTTATCAATATCAATGAGACACTCACCCGTCTGGAGAACAGTAAGGCAAAATGGCAGAAGACGGCAGCAGGACTGAAGGCATGGAAGGATGTGGATGCGGCTCCAAACCAGACGCTGTGGGATATTGACCGTTTTGTGGGAAATAAAATCACAGAAGGAGAACTGAACCGCCTAAAAGAGGGACTTGCGGAAATTCGGGAAGAACTGGAAGAAGAGAGGCGGGATACTGACAGCCGACTGCGCGCTGTGAAAAAGGAAGAAAAGGCGGCGCGGGAGGAGTTAAAAGAGCTCAAACAGGGGAAAAAGGCATATCCGAGGGAAGTGGAGGAAGCCCGCTATGAGCTGCGCAACCGCCTTTATGAGCGCTGCGGGAAGCAGGTCAATGTACAGATTCTCGCTGACCTTCTGGACATCCGCGATGAGAGATGGCACAACGCGGTGGAAGGATATCTGGGGAACAATAAGCTGCTTCTTGTGGTGGAGCCTGCCTATGCCAAGGACGCCATGGAAATCTACCGGGAGATGGACAGGAAGAAATTTTACCGGGCAGCAGTGCTGGACACGGAGCGGGTCATGGAAGGACAGTTCCTCGCGAAAGAGGGTTCCCTCGCGAAGGAAGTGATTGCCAAAGAAGACTACGTGAGAGCGTACATCCATTTCTTTCTCGGCAATGTCATGAAGTGCGAGACGGTGGACCAACTGCGGAAATATAAAATCGGAATCACAGCGGACTGTGTGCTGTATCACAGCTTCCGTCTGCAGCACATCAATCCGGAAAATTATACAAGGCGCGCTTATATCGGAGAGACCAGTATGCGCATGCGTATCCGCCAGTTGGAGGAAAAATGTCAGGCATTGCAGGATGAACGGATTCCTCTTCAGGAGACATTAGAAGAAATCCGGCGTGTGTTTGAGATGGAATCTCTCCTTCGCCCCACGGAAGAGTACATGGAATGGCAGGCGGATATGGCGCAGATTCCGGGAAAAGAAAAGCGCAAAGCCCAGCTAAAAGAAAAGATGGACACTTTGCGGGAAGAGTCCATCTCTGTGTGGGAAGAAGAAAAACTCCGTCTGATGGGAGCGCAGGAGGAGAAAAAACAAGAGCTTAAGAGAGTCCAGGAACAGATGTGGGACAATCAAAGGACGGCAGAACAGTTGAAGCAATCTTATCTTGAAGTAAATGAAAGATTAACTTTGAAAGAAAAAGATTTCTATTATAACGAAAAAATGGAAGAACTCTTCCGGACGTATCTGTCCGGACGCCGTTCTGCAAATTATGAATACTTGAAAAATGAGCGGATAAAGGAGAAACTTATAACAGAGCAAAAGAAAGAAATAAGTTACCAAAAATTAATTGATAGGAGAAGCCATTAT
>UQKK01000072.1 GCA_900541505.1 uncultured Ruminococcus sp. | reverse complement strand
AGTCGGGTTGCTTCTCCATAAAGAGCTTTCAGAGGTCCAAAGAGATCAAAGACAAACAGCAGCACGCCCAAAAGATAAGCCAGGGAGAGTACGCCTTCCTGATGTAAAAAAACGGATAAACCGAAGATAGCGGCAATACCCACGCCATAGAGAATGTTTAAGCCAGTGGTCCACGGTGTCATTTTCTGCTCAAACTTCGTATTGACATCCCTTGATTTTTTGAAGTTTTCCGTTAATTCGTCAGATTTTTCTCCGAGCAGATTGTAACTTTTGATAACCCCAATTCCTTCAGCAAAAGACAAGACCGCATCCGTCAAATTCTCGCTTTGGTTTTGACGCCCGACAGCCTCCTTGAAGGAAACCTTATTCATATATTTTGCAACCAGTGATGCCAGCAAGGTAATGATTACCGCAATCAGCCCAAGTCTCCAATCCAGTACGAACATAAAAACAGATAAAACAAAAGTAGACAGCATATAGCTCATCATGTTGCCAATGGTACTCATAGAAACTTCCTCAATGAATACCATATCCGTACTGAGAACAGAGCTGATTTTGCCAATATTCCCCGATGTAAAGTAACCCATCGGCATTTTTCTTAAATGATTTCCCAACTCCATCCGTTTATCAGCAAAGATCATAAATCCAGCGGCACTTTGCAGACGGTCGCTCAAATAGTGAACCACTGTCTGAACCACTACAACAGCTAATAATCCAAGTCCGACAAACAGACAGGTCTTTCCAGTCAGCGTATTATCAGCAAACCCGGCCAAGACAATAAACGCCATGAAGATCGGCATTTTGGAGAGAATGGACTCGACAAATGCACATAGAAATGCAGCCTGAATACGGCTTTTATACCTCCCGGAGAGGTTCAGGATTCTTGAAATCAATGCAAACATTTATCTTCCCTCCTTTGCAGTAGATACTTTCCACTCGGCGCTGTCCTGAGCCGCTTTCCACAACTTTTGGTATTCTGGGCAAGCTTGAATCAGCTCCTGATGTTTTCCGGTTGCCACCATCTTTCCGTGATCCATAACGCATATTTGATCTGCGTTCATTATAGCGGGAAGTTTGTGAGCGATAACTACCAAGGTTTTTCCCTCCACCAGCTCCGCAATAGCAGCCTCCATTTTTTCCTCATTTTCTGGATCAGCATAGGCCGTGGCCTCGTCAAGCACTACAATCGGGGCATCCTTCAATATTGCCCGCGCCAGGGAAATTCGCTGGCGCTGCCCCCCGGAAAGCATTTTCCCCGCATCGCCCGCCATGGAGTGAATACCTTGCGGCAGCTTTTCCAGAAACTCCATACACTGGGCTTTCTTCGCCGCCTGCATTACTTCCTCATCGGTAGCATCCAAACGTCCAAGACGGATATTTTCCAGCAGGGAGGTGTTAAACAGGTACTGATCCTGAGCCACATAGGAAATGCGGCTGTTCAATGCCTCCAGGCTCATATCACAAAGTTTCTGCCCGCCAATGGAAATGCTCCCTTTCTGCGGGTCATAGTAGTGGATCAACAGTTTTGCAAGGGTGCTCTTGCCAGAACCGGATTCACCAACCAGGGCAGTTTTTTGTCCTGCTTGTGCCACAAAGGTAATATCGTGGAGGACTTCGTTTTCCGCTATTATCGGTTTCCCATCTGGGCCAGGCTGTGTCGTCTGATACGCAAAGGAAACATGATCGTAAGAAATGTTAAAATCCTGTCCGTGGAAATCATCCTCAGCAGCTTGCAGCGGTGCCGTATTTAACATCTGTTCAAGTGCCGTGATCTTATAATTCAGATTCGGAATCGTCTCCATAAAGCCCAGTGCTTTCAGGAGAGGAATCCCAATGCTGAGGGAAAGGCAGAGGACTAAAATCAAATCAGGTAAAGTGCTTATGCCACAGAGAACAAACCATGCCCCAAGAGGCAAAGTCAGAATAACAGTGCAGGGCAGTAGACTTCCGTATATCGCCATCCAGGGCCAGGCGGCCTTATACCATGCCAAGGTATAATCCCGATAGTCCGTTACATCCTTGCGGAAGTTCTCGTAAGATTCACTCTCCCGGTTGAAAACCTTGACAACCTCCATACCATTGATGTACTCAATGATCGTGTTGTTCATTTTCTGTGCAGACTGATAGTAGGGACCCATGCGCTTCATTCCAACAGAGTACATAATGACCATGGAGAGCAGGCTGATCGGGATAGAGGCCAAAGACATAAGAGCCAGTTTCCAGTCCGCACAAAACATAGCAACATAAATCACCAGCGGGATCAGTAAATTTGCGATACCCTCCGGGACTGAATGAGCAAGGAGCAATTCCAAGCTGTCCACATCATCGACAAACAGCTTTTTGATTGTCCCTGTCCCTTTTTCCTCCACAATGCCAAGGGGAAGTTTCTCAAACTTCTTTTGCAGAGATACCCGCAGCCGGAACAATGTGTTATATGCTGCTTTATGAGAAATTGATAATCCCCATCCATAAAAAAACGCCTGCAAAACAAGACAGATCAAAACCCCTATAACACGCAATAAAACAAATTCTGTTTCAACAGAATCGCCCATAACCAATGGCGAAATGACCTGATAGGCCAGCACAAAAGGCAGGACGCCCATAAGAACGCTGACCAGTACGACAACCGTGGCCACATACATATTTTTCTTATATGGCCCTGCGTACTCAAAGATTTTTTTGAACATAAGCCCTCCTTATATTGAGCCGTACTGTCTGTGCTTCAAAAACAAGAGGCCGCCAAAGTAAAGCGGCCTCTTATCATTATCTTTCTGTCCAGTCAAGGCGGCCCTGACATTCATAATTTCTAAAATTCACTGGCGGATTCGGAAAAAATCCAAAACCTTTTTACTGCCGGATTCGTCCAATGGATAGCTTTCTTTTATTTGCCCTTTTTCCATATGGACTACATACGAACATCCCGCCATCACCAACTCCGGATCATGCGTAATAACAAGAAGCGTTTTGCCCTGATCCGCGAGTGACTTCAAACTCCGCGCAACTTCCCGCATATGTTTGAGATCAAGCCCGCTGGTTGGTTCGTCAAACACAATGATCTCCCGGTCACTCACAATGGCAGACGCGATCGCTACCCGCTGTTTTTGCCCGCCGGAAAGAGAAAGCGGGTGCCTGTCTTTATATTCCAGCAGATCAAACTGTTTAAGGATTTTATCCACAACAGTTTCATCCTCGTTGTCAATGCTCAGAAGCACTTCATCCGTCACGCTTTCGGTAAATAGCTGATGGCTGGTATCCTGCATTACCATGTAGCAATGTTTGAGCCGGGCTTTCCAATCAAGGGTTTTCCCGTCAACCTGCAAAAGGCCACACTTCTTTTCCAGTCCGCAAATACAGCGGGCCAGAGTAGATTTTCCAGCGCCATTCAGACCGATAATGGCAATCGTTTCTCCAACAGGCAGTTCTGCACTCGGAATATGGAGGCTTTCCGGTTCCCGCTTTTTATACGCAAAGCAGAAATTTTGAAATTCCATCTGTTTAGCTGTATGCGCCTGATACTGATTCGCAGGCTTCAACTTCGAGAGAGAAAACGGACGCAGCCCCATTTCTTTTCGAGTGCCATCCGATAAGCTGTCAAATTCAGCAGGCGTGTATTCCCGTTCAATCTCCCCATCTTTTACATACAGCACACGATCTGCAAGATCGTGAAGGTAGTAAAGGCGGTGTTCTGCGATCAGAATTGTTTTGCCCTGCTTTTTCCAGAGGCTCAGGACCTGCCGCAGGTCATCAATAGCAGCCATATCCAAATTAGAAGATGGTTCGTCCAGGACCATAATTCCCGGCAGCAATACACTTGATGAAGCACAGGCTATTTTTTGCTTTTCGCCCCCGGACAGAGCAAACACGCTTCGCCCCATCAAATCTTCAATATGATAATCGGAAACTGTCCGGTCAATCCTTTTCAGGATATCCTCCTGAGGATAGCCTAAATTTTCACAGGCAAAGGCTAATTCACTATCCGTATCCACGTTGAAAAACTGACTTTTGGGATTCTGGAATACAGATCCCACCATAGCAGCCAAGTCATAAAGCGGCGTATCTGATACGCTTTTTCCGTCCAGAAGGACATCGCCCTCTAAATTTCCCTCGTAATAATGAGGCACCAGCCCGTTTACCAAACGGGTAATCGTTGTTTTCCCACAGCCGGATTCTCCCGTGAGTAAAACAAATTCCCCTGTGTTTATGGTGAGATTGACATTTCTAATCCCTCCGCCGCTGGATTCTTCACCATAAGAAAAAGAAACATTTTGAAAATCTATCATGGCAAAATCCCTCCTGCGGAAATTATCGGGGAAGCAATCGCCCAAAACACTACAAAGCAACAAAACAAGATCAGCACCACATCGGCAAAATTGAATTTAAGCTGGCAAATGTTTGTGCGTTTGACAGGAGCGCCGAGGCCACGGGTAATTGCCGCAGCGGAAAGTTCCTCACCGATTTTCACGGAGCAGGTAATCATCGGGATCAGCTTATACTCCAATATTTTTGAAGATTTTTTCCCTCCAAGTTTAATCCCACGCATTTTCATAGCGTCACTGATTGCTTCTGACTCCTGAAAGACAGTTGGAAAGAAGCGGAACATGACCGTTAAGGGGATCGTCACTTCTTTAGGCATATGGATTCTTTCCATGCCGGAAATCAATTCACTGACCGTTGTTGTTTTCACTGCATAGGCAGCAATCGCAACACTGGGAAGGATTCGGCAGAAGAATCCTGTTGTAAACAGAACGAGGAAATTCAATATTCCCGTAAGGTGCGGCAAAACATAAATTTGAACAGCATAAAAAGCAGAAAACACAGCAATATAGCCCACAGCTTTTGCACATTGTTTCGAGGTAAGCAGCAATATAGCCGGAACCGTACAAAGAACAAGGCGGATCAGCCCCATAGCTTCTCCGCCTGTTCCACCCATGACAAAAATGCTTATGATGAAGATGAGCAACAGTTTTGTACGCGGATCGAGCCGTAACCCTTGTTCTGTTTTTTTGCTGAGCAGAATTTCCCGCGCCATTATGCAATACCGGCACGCTGGAAGTGCTTTTTGCAAATGGCTTTCCCAATCACACCTCCGACAAGGCCAAACACAAAGCAGGCAACCAGCAGAATAGGCGCAATCCACATAGGCATATATGTATTAAGGGTAGCTGCATATTCAGCGCCGTATCCTTCAGTCAACATTACCATATAGCTTTCACGGTTCAGGAAAATGGGAGCAAAGTTGCCAAACACCCAGATGCTGAACACGCCGCAGGAAAGAACTGTACTCTTTGCACTTTTGTAGTCCGCCTTTTTCAGGATCACGTCGGCCAACAGGCCGCCAACGAGACCAGTTACCATAGTAAGATAGCCGTTGCCGAAGAACACCATGATTAGGCCAATCAGGAAACCCATGATTGCAGTCATCCCGAATTTTTTAGCCTTTGTAACATACAGCATATAGGGGATGCCGCCAATCAAAGGGCAAAGCACCGCCATCAGCGGAATAAAAATGGGGATAAAGCCAAGCATCGCCACCAGCATAACAATCACGACATAGATGACGGTGTAGATGCCGATAGTAATTAAATCTTTTCCCTCAAGCCGGGAACTTTTTTTCTGGGAACTCATACCAGTATCCTCCT
>UQKK01000071.1 GCA_900541505.1 uncultured Ruminococcus sp. | reverse complement strand
AAGTCCGGTCACGGTAATCGCCAGTGAGCCGTGTAGCTAAACTCGGTGCGTTGTAGTAATACAGGGTGCTAAGCGAGTGGATAAAGTAACCTTGGAAAAGGGGCGAGCAATCATGCAGACCGTAACATAAAGTGAATTCTGTCGTATCGTTAAAAAGGTCTCGAAAGAGAGAAAAGGGAAGTTGAGCCTTGGCAAAATAGGCGAAAACCATGGAACGTGTGGAGAAACTGGAAAACAGCACGGAAGAATCCCTCGGTATAGAGGAAACGGTATGTATGAAAAGTGTAGTTTGGAACTGGAGAGACCCTACCCATCACCGAAAGGTAAAGAGAAAGCGTATAAGCTTGACGAAATCGTATTTCTGATGGAAGGGAGTCGGAGGGGAACATAGTACCGATAATGACTGTGCAAGAAAACGCAGTTTATGGGAAGGTTCCCTACGTCACTCATGCTTGTAGAGAGGGTAAGAGTGAGAGAATGTCATGCAGACTAATAACTCCAAAGAAAAAGTTCGACAACTTCAAAACAAACTATATCTGACAGCCAAGAAGTGTGACAGCCGAAGATTTCATGCACTTTATGATAAGGTATATCGAGATGATGTACTTTTTGAGGCATGGAAACGGGTAAAATATTTATAGACAGAGAAAAAGAACCACCTTCCGAAAAAGATGGTATTCCCTCTATCTGTTATTCAGCATCTCCTGAATTGCCGCGCGAATAACAGCCTTATCGCGGTCACTCAGACGCATAAACTGACGTAAAAGCTGTTGATCCTCGCTGTCTATGTGCTGAAGCTGTGGATGAAGGATGGCATCACCGGGGATGTTTAAGGCATCAACAAGTCGCAAAAGATTGTCAATGCTTGGACGCTTTTCTTCGTTCTCCAAAGCCATGAGGAATCGGTCGGTAATCCCTACCCTTTCTGCAACCTCTTCCTGTGTTCGCTTTGCCTCTATGCGATATTTCTTAAAGATAGGTCCCATATAGGAAATATCCAGTTTTTCTGGTTTATCCACTGTCAGTTCACCTCCGATACCATTTTACAGTTCAGGTATCGAGGCGTGAACGTTCTGCGAGTTCGTGAATAACGCGAAATATGAAAAAGGGTGTCATATAAAGTAACACCATATTTAACAAATGTAAGAAAATAAAAAGACAACTTTGCTATTCTGATTTTACAGAAGCAAAGTTGTCTGTTTTATTTATGCATGAGTTTAAAAAAAGAATTTCAGATCTTCTTCTACTGTGCTAATTCCCGCAATACCAAAGTTCTCTACCAAAACTTTTGCCACATTGGGGCTGAGGAATGCCGGGAGAGTGGGACCGAGATGGATATTCTTCACGCCAAGATACAGAAGCGCCAGCAGAACGATGACAGCCTTCTGCTCATACCACGCAATGTTGTAGGCGATGGGCAGGTCGTTGATATCGTCCAGACCGAAAACTTCCTTGAGCTTCAAAGCAATGACAGCCAGAGAATACGAATCGTTGCACTGCCCGGCGTCCAGAACACGAGGAATGCCGTTGATGTCGCCCAAAGGCAGTTTGTTGTACTTGTATTTCGCGCATCCGGCTGTCAAGATCACAGCATCTTTCGGCAGTGCCTTGGCAAATTCGGTATAGTATTCCCGGCTCTTGGCACGGCCGTCACAGCCCGCCATCACAACGAACTTTTTGATCGCGCCGCTTTTTACCGCATCGACCACCTGATCCGCCAGAGCCAGAACCTGCGCGTGTGCAAATCCGCCGATCAGCTCTCCTGTTTCAATTTCAGTAGGTGCAGCGCATCTTTTTGCGTGTTCAATGATAACGGAAAAATCCTTCTGCTCCCCGATTTCTCCTGGGATATGGGTACATCCCGGATATCCTGCTGCGCCAGTAGTGTAGAGTCTGTCTTTGTAGCTGTCTTTAGGAGGCACGATGCAGTTGGTCGTCATCAGGATAGGACCGTTGAAGGATTCAAATTCCTCCTTCTGCTTCCACCACGCATTGCCGTAGTTACCGATAAAGTTGGGATACTTTTTGAATGCCGGGTAATAGTGGGCAGGGAGCATCTCGGAATGGGTATAAACATCCACGCCGGTTCCCTGTGTCTGCTCCAGCAGCATTTCCAAATCCCGCAGGTCGTGACCGGAAACCAGAATACCGGGATTTGTCCCAACGCCAATATTTACCTTCGTAATTTCGGGATTTCCATAGGCTTCCGTGTTGGCCTTGTCCAGCAGAGCCATACCGGATACGCCGTGTTTTCCGGTTTCCATTGTCAGAGCAATCAATTCTTCTACGCTGAGATTGTCATCCAGTGTAGCTGCCAGCGCCCGCTGAAGGAAGGCATCGACCTCCTCATCATCCTTCAGTAGAACGTTTGCGTGTTTGGAGTATGCGGACAATCCCTTCAGACCGTAGGTAATCAGTTCTCGCAGAGAACGGATATCCTCGTTTTCAGTAGAAAGAACACCGACAGTTGCGGCTTTTTCTTCCCAATTGCCAGAGCCATTCCATTTTGCCGCTTCAGGCAGACCGGAAGGATCGGCAATCTGCGCCAACAGCACATCTTTTTCAGTCAATGTGGCACGGATTCTTGCCTCAATGCTCTCTTTGTCAAAATTTGCATTGGTGATGGTGGTGAACAGATTCAGGGTAATCAAGTGATTGATTTCCGCAGATACCTGCTTCCCTTCCTGACGCAGTGCAGTTGTAACAGCTGAAATCCCTTTTGTGACATAGACCAGCAGATCCTGCATAGCTGCCACATCAGGCTTCTTCCCGCATACACCGGACATGGTGCAACCTTTGCACCCGGCGGTTTCCTGACACTGATAGCAAAACATTTTTTGTTCCATAATAGACCTCCTAAAAACTTTTAAAATTTGAAATGATGTAGTTACTTTTCAATCAAAAAAGTATATAGATGCGCTTGAATTAATCTTCCCAAGCGATTGCAGACACAGGACACGAATCAATTGCATCCTGCAAGGCGCTTTGATTGTCATCGTTTGCTGGTTGGTATGCTTCCGCCTTCTCGTACTCATTCATACGAAAAACTTCGTCGCAGATCCCACAGCAAAGCCCGCAGCCAATGCAGAGATTCTGATCTACTTTTATTTTCATAAAATCACCTCCCTCTGTCAATTTTACGTTTGATTAAAATACAACGACCAAAAGCATCTTGAACGCTTCCTGTCCATATACCGCGTGAGGGTGTCCAGCTGGCATGACGATGGATTCTCCTTCATGCAACAGATATTCTGTGCCGTCAATGGTGATTTTTCCAACGCCGTCCAGACAGGTTACGAAAGCGTCGCCGCCCGATTCATGGGTGCTGATTTCCTCGCCCTTTGCGAATGAGAACAGGGTAATACTTACTGCCGGATTTTGCGCCAGCGTCTTGCTGACTACCTGCCCCTCCTGATAGGAGATCTGCTCCTTCAGCGTCAGAACCTCGGCTTGCGCAATGTTTTTCATTTTTTTACTCATAACAGTCACCTCCCGCAATATAATTTGTTTTTGTCTGTCGGATATATTTTAAAAACTGAAGAACCGAATCAGAGGTTATTCCAGAATCTTTCCATCAATCGAGATAGTGACCACCTGCCAGGGAATGAATTTCCCACTTGCCTGCAATGCTTTTTTAGCAGCTAACTCCAGTCCGCCGCAGCAGGGAACATCCATCCGCACAATGGTCACGCTCTGGATATTGTTGTTTTGGATAATCTGCGTCAGCTTTTCGCTGTAATCCACGTTGTCCAGCTTGGGGCAGCCAATCAGCGTAACCTTCCCACGCATAAAATCCTCGTGCATTCTGGCATAGGCATATGCGCTGCAATCTGCCGCAATCAGCAACTTGGCTCCTTCAAAATAGGGGGCACCTACTGGAACCAGCTTAATTTGGCAGGGCCACTGCCTCAGCTGTGACTCAGCCTGCATCGGGGCAGAAGGAGCAGATTCCTGCGAATGCTGGATTCGCTGCATTCGGCTGCCCGGGCAACCCGCATGAACACCAACGGAAGGAGAATTCATTCTGTTCTTTTTTCTCATATTTTCCTGCACAGCCTTTTCGTCATAGGCAGCAGCTTCCCGTTCCACAAAGGAAATCGCACCGGTGGGGCAGGTGGGCAGGCAATCGCCCAGACCATCGCAATAATCGTCCCGCAGGAGTTTTGCCTTCCCGTTTACCATGCCGATAGCCCCTTCATGGCAGGCTTCGGCGCAGGCCCCACATCCATTGCACTTTTTTTCATCTATCTGAATAATTTTCCGAATCATGTTTGCTTCATCCTTTCTCTTGCGTTTCTGGATTTAGTATACTATAATATAAAATGAAAGTCTGTTGTTATAACAACAAGGAGTGAAAAATATGAATTTATCCAATACACAACTGTTTCGAGGACTGGAAGAAGCAGAGATCACATCTCTTTTGGGTTGCCTGAATGCCACAACGCGTAGTTTTCAAAAAGGAGAGGTAATCCTTTCAGAAGGAAACATCACGGAAAATATCGGGATCTTGCTGTCCGGCTTGGCGGTGATCTCCTGCAACGATATCTGGGGTAATACCAGTATTTTGGGGCATGTTGCGCCCGGATCTGTATTCGCCGAGGTGTATGCCTGCATTCCGGGGGAGCCGATGTTGGTTACGGTGTCCGCTGCGGAGGATACATCCATATTGTTTATGAATGTGGGGCGTGTCCTGGCTACTTGTACCAATGCCTGTCCATTCCACACAAGACTTGTCCGAAATCTGCTGACTGTCTGCGCTCACAGAAACCTTCAGCTTTCTCAAAGAATCCAGCATACCAGTTCCAAATCCATTCGGGGGCGGTTGATGTCCTATTTTTCGGAATGCGCCAAACGCGCCGGGAGCAATTCTTTCTTGATCCCCTACAACCGCCAACAGTTAGCTGATTATCTGAATGTGGACCGCAGTACCATGTGTAACGAGCTTTCAAAAATGCAAAAAGACGGAATTATTGAGTACAGCAAGAATCAATTTTTATTAAAAGATAGCTTGATGTTTCAATAGAGAGTATGAGTGATTCATTGTATGTTTTCTGATGATCTATTTTATAAAAAAAATACTTTTAAGTGTCCTTCAAAAATCTCTCAAGCTGTTATATATCAATATGTTATACCTTTCCAATACATGGGAGTCATAACTTCTGCAATCTCTGGCAGAGTGACATCCCGCAAGGCCCATCGTTTGAACTCCTCAAAACCAGTACGGTCTACAATGTAGCCAATATGCTCTTTTCCGCCGGGAGCATTGGGGTCGATGTACTCCTTCACATAGTCGTAGGTATTGAGAATGATTTTGATAATACTGTCTTCGTCCACCCACTTGATGAAATCTTCACCCAGACGCGGGTTCTTTTTGCCAGTTCTACCCAGCAAAGTAAGTCTATAGTATTTCTTTTCACTACGAGTCCATGCAGCATTCGGACAGGCCAAAACACATTCTCCACAGCCAATGCATCGCCGCTCATCTCGTTGAGGACGGAAGTTGACTGGCTTCAGAGCCTCAACAGATTTCTTTTTGCAGGCTTTTACACAGGCCCCGCAGCTAACACAACGATCAGACTCAAGATGAGGTACTGTCATACCCATGATGCCAAAGTCATGCATACGTACTTTGGCACAATCATTGGGGCAACCAGTCAGAGCAATCTTAAAGTGGAGATCGTTGGGGAAAACAGCTTTTTCAATACGCTGGGCAAGCGCAGTGGTATCATAACAGGCGAATGGACAGACACGGTTGCCCACGCAAGCGGTGATATTTCGGGTTCCAGCAGCAGGATAGCCGCAGCCCACTTCATCCTGATTGATCTCCAAACCGTCAATCAGGCTTTGAAGGGCAGCATTAACCTCTGGCATCTTTTCAAAAGGAATACCAGGAATCTCAAATCCCTGTCGGCTGGTAATATGAACTGTGCCATTTCCGAAAGTTTCTGCAATATGCTGAATTTGGCTCAGATATTTGGCATCCAGATGACCACCGGGAACACGGATTCTGGAAGCAGTCATACCACGTTCTTTAGTGACACGAAACGCATTCTTTTTTAGTATTTTTGTGTTGATATCCATGTTACCCCTCCTTAATCTACTAAAAATTTCCCTTTGGTATAGTTAAATACTGGACCGTCCAGGCAAACATAGGTGTCCCCAATCTTACAGTGACCGCACTTGCCCAGACCGCAGCACATTTTCCGTTCCTGAGAAATCCAGACATTTTCTTCTGGAAGTCCAATATCCAGTAATCC
>UQKK01000070.1 GCA_900541505.1 uncultured Ruminococcus sp. | reverse complement strand
GTGTCAGCGCCGCCGGAACCTTGCTTTTCTCGATTTCTTTGGCAGGCTGGTACACGCCCGCAAGGGATAACAGGTGCGTTTCTCTCCAATTTCCCCCGTCTAGTTTTTGCTCTGTGGCGTAAGATAACAGGTCAATCGCCGACTCGAACAGATGGACTTCGCAGCATTTTTCTTCTGCCGGGATACAGAAAGAATAGTTTTTGTCGCTCCCGGACGCCTCCCCGACAAAGTCTGAACCGATCCCACGCAGAGCCGCATAACGTGGAATCCCGCTCTGATCCATCCCTACAAAAACAACGTTATGGTAGTTCTCACTCTCATAAATCTGTCCGGTTTTCAGACAATACCGGATCAGTTCCATGTCAATCCCACGGTTCTGCAGGTAGGAAACCGCATACGTCTGATAGCGGTAAGGCTTTGGAAGGATCAGCTTTTTCTCTGTTTTCTTTTCGGCTGGTATGGAAACAGGCGGCTGGATCGCCGCCTGTTCCGCTATGGTCTGTACCGCCTGCACGAAATCATATCCTCTCACTTTAATCAGATAGTCCAGTGCGCTTCTGCCCCCGATCCCCCGGCTCCACCACATCCATTTTCCGTTGGAAATCTTCAAACTGTCGTGAGATCTGGTGGTATAAACATTCCCAGAGAAATGCACCAGCTCAGAAGGTTCATAGGTTTTCAGATAAGTCAGAAGGTCGATCTGTTTCACTCTCTGCACCACTTCCGGCGCAACATAAGGCATAAACTTCATCTCCTTTCCTGCCCATGATTGGATATTCCATAACTCATTTCTTATATCCGGGCATAAAAATAGCCGGATGATCTTCTTTTTTTGAAAACCATCCGGCTATGTAAATATATATCGCAATATGAGTTTGAGCATGTCGGCAAATTAAGATTAATGTTTAATATTCTCTGATAATAACTGCATTAATTCTTCCGTCTCGTCTTTTGATAAATCATTTTTATCTACCAAAACCAATTTATTATCTTTTCGCTTGACGTATATATACTGCCCCATTGTGCCATATTTCTTAAATGAACTCCAATAGTTTTTGCCATAACCAGTTTGTGAAACAACTTCTATTCCTTCCGTATCGAAAGTATACTCCACTATTCCTGTACGGAAAGACTTATCTAAAAGTATTTCTGACTTTTTCAATGCAAATTTTTGAAACGATTTTGTCTTCCATGCAAGAAGTATTATCAATGCTCCGATTACTAAAAAACTAAGTCCAGATACGAACCTGGAATTAGTAAAAAAATATACTGCTAAAATAATTTCAAGTATGCCCAAAATTAATAGAATCGGAGTTGCAATTTTACGTTTACGAACATTCCTTTCACTTTCCAAGGCAATTTGAATTGTAGCTTCTTTCTTTTCATCACTCAAGTCCAAACGATATTTGACCACTAAATCACCACCTGATATTCTTATTCTGCGATACCTATATTCTATCAAATAATTGTATTGGACACCATTACATACATAGAAAATTCATATAAATTAGGGTTTATTATTTTCCTTATCGTTAAAATATTCTTTTAGTGCATCTTTCACAGCCCATTTAACAATAAAATATATACCCAATATAATAATTAGTATGCCTATTACAGCAAGTGGTAACCATTCCATTCATCTATCCTCCTATAAACTTTGAAGTTATCTCTTACTTAGAAATCAGCATAAAAACCATGGGAACAATGAGAATTAAAATCGCACCTACTACACATACAACAATTACTTTTTTAAAACTTCGTTTTTCTTGTTTAGTCATATCATTATACCATTTCATATGCGAGAGCCTCCTGAATTTCCACTTTTCTGTTCTATAACTTATCATTTGTCGCTGACTCTATTTTTGCTACTTGCTTTTTTGAAAACCATCCGGCTATGTAATTACTTTACATAAATAAAACTATAACGTAGAAGATATATTATGTTCTCTTTCCCACCTATCGCACTCTACTTCTAATTTTTTAAAATCACAGCATGTCTTATTAAAAAAATAATAATTTCTTGATTCTTTATCGTATCTCTCCCGATAAACTGCAATAGACTTAGTATTTATTTCAACCCATTTCTTTCTTATCTGTCGTTCCTCATTTGCCAGATATGTATCGACTTTTGGATCGATCTGTATGGGTTTTATCTGGTCGTCTGGTACTGGAAACATGTTATTGTGCAGTAAATTTGCTATCTCCTCGCCTGCCACCTTGAGAAAGGTAGTAATGGCAGCGCTTCTTTTCTTCTTTCCTCTTGCAATTCTTTCCTTTGTTGTTTGTGATGTTAATGGAACTACAAACATTCTACCATTAATTTGTACTGCTAAACCTACAAATTTTCTGTTGTTATATTTGACGCTGACACGCCAGTCCGCATCGTGCATATATTTTATATAATCCCGTTGAATCTCACATAAAATAGGTGTGGTTTTTCTTATGTCCTCTTCTAATAATCTCATTTATCTCCTTTGAAAATAGCCGCTTGTCAGCGGCTATCTTTTTCCCACTAAGTAGGGAAACACTCATTTTGAATCGTCCACTAAGCAGGACCACGCTCATTTTGAATCGTCCACTAAGCAGGACCACGCTCATTACTTCTTTATCGTCTCCCATTTCATAATCTCAAAGATTACTAAGGCAGGGAATCGCCTTTCTTTAATTATAATTATACACGCTTTCACATTGATGTCAAGATACCCTCGCTGCTCCTACTTGTGTCTGCGTGTATATAATAGTATATGCGATAATTTAAAAATTACAAGACTTTTTTAGATTGCCCCGATCTTTTTCAGATACGCATATCCGTCCGTATGTCCCCGGAAATAGATCTGGCAACGCTCTATCGTCTCTTTCTCAAACATCCTGCTCATATATTGCCTCACAATCTCATGTTCCTCGGCTGTAAGGCTGATGGCTCCGCTCCCTTCTGTCACTTCCAAAATAAACGGATATCTGCTTTCCATCTCTCCCAGCTCCTGGCACATATTGGCATAGTCCTCGTCCTGTTTTTTCAGATCCACCATAATATCGCTGTCAATCTCCATAAAACTGTCTTTGATCCGCTCTGCCAGATCATAAAAATCTGTCTTCTCCAAACCGCCCATCCTCTCTGTTCTGTTAATCTGCTTTCTTATCTTACTATATCCAGTTTTGAAACTTTCTACAATCCAGTCTGCTGTTTCCTATAAAAGTTCCAGTAGTTGCAGCATTTCTATGGTATGCTGACATCCCATGAGATACAACTGTATCCGTTCATAATCTTCCCGGTCTGCGTCCAGTGCGAGAAATCTGGACAGCGCTTTTGTCTGTTCCAACGTCAGATTCATTGGCGTTTCTATTTTATCCCGGTCGATCAGTGTAGAAATGAACGGATATTGGAAAAGAAGTTTGTCGCTTTCCTCTACAATCCGGCTGTATTGCGGGGATGTTTTCAGACGCTTTTTGCAGTTCTCGCTGACGGAATCTACGACAGCACACATCCAGATCGGCAGATCATCCGTATCAATCTCTGCTATCTTCTTAGCCTTTCTTTCCCTCCCTTCCTCTGCCACTATAGCAG
Organism: uncultured Ruminococcus sp.; assembly: GCA_900541505.1. Classification (GTDB taxonomy): domain Bacteria; phylum Bacillota; class Clostridia; order Lachnospirales; family Lachnospiraceae; genus Mediterraneibacter. The sequence continues at coordinate 3,090 of UQKK01000070.1, read as the reverse complement.
AGATTGCCTCTCCCGGCGATTGTGCGTTTGTGCTGCTCGCACATCAGGCAGGCTATGTACCACGGTATCAGTCTCCCGATACCGCTTTTCTTACCGTACCCAGGCCGCTTTTTCCCGTTCCGGCTCAATCTCCTCTGTTTCCGGTTCTTCCTCCATTACAACCCGGTCTTTCTTATCCATATCCAGAAGCACATTCAGTTCTCCCAGCCGTGCCACCTTCTCTGCCAGCTCCTGCTCCTGCGGGAACTCTTTCTGCGCCTCCGCTTTCGCTGTCTCCAACTGGCTTTTCGCTGTTTCAAGCTGTTCCCGGCTGCGGGAAAGATTGTCCGGCAGCTCATTCATCTTATTGTCAAGCCTTGTGATATTTCCATAAATATCTGTTCCAAGCGGCACTTTATAAGTGCCTTTCCCATGTAACGCAATGACAAATTCCTGACTGACAGAGGAATAAGACAATTCCATAGACAGCCCACGGTAGCTTCCTAGAGGCACAGGCTCCGGGGATTTCATGGCTTTGCAGGCGTCAATGATCGCCTGACCTGCCTCCTTTTTCTCCGTATAAAAATGTTCCCCGATCTGCATGACCGGAAATGCCTTCCGGTCTGTCGGCGTATGCGCCTTGACCTGTCGGATGTCTTCTTCATACTGGCGGATCAGAAGTTCCTGCTGTCGTATCTTCTCCGGGAAATATTTCGCAACTTTATCTTCCATTTCATATTTCTGATTTAGAAAACTCTGCTTTAATAGCTGCAGCCTGGATACCTGTATATCCAGATCCATCTTTTCCTTAATGTGCGGGTTTCCGGTGGCAAGCGCCTTGATCTCCGCATAGGACAGAGCCACTTCGTCTATGTCCTCCACACTCCGGGCCGGACTTTTGGACGTCATGATCTGGCTGATATATTTCTGCTTATTCTCAATGGTCTGATAGAGGTATGCGTCAAAGGTTCCTTCTGTCACATACCGGATGATCTCTACTTTCGGGTTCTGATTTCCCTGCCGGATGGTCCTGCCCGCTCTCTGCTCCAGATCCCGTGGACGGTCGAGTAGGTCAGCGGTATTACTACCGCTTTCCCCTCTAAGAACCGTGCATGAGAGTTTCCCCTCACACGGCTCAAGCAATTCAAAGCATCTACCAATATAGATGCCGGCTAGTCAACTAACGGTTTTGTTTGTAACACTTATCATGCACAAGATAACGGACAGTCTGACCGTTTACTTTCTTTTCTCGTACATTCCATTGTGTTTCAGCAGTAATCTCTTGCCCACATATCGGACACTTCCTCTCCTGCTTATTCCACATATAAAGCAAAGACTTTCTCCCCTTTAGGGACATTAGCATCTTATACGTCATCCGTTCTTCAAAATACTCTCTCCATTTTCTATCAAACGGATTAGCTTCACTGACTATCTTTTTATGCCGCATAATTTTCGTTTCAAATGCCAGCTTTAATGGAAAAATATCTTCTTTTCCGTTTTTGTTTAAGACAACTAAAAATCGCCAATTCCTGTTCTTATAGTGATGGAAATATTTCTTTAAGATCCAAGGTTTTCCCTTTTTCGGATGTCGTCTTTTTGCCCACTGCCACAGTTTACGGAATATCTGGTCATCCACTCTTTGGAATGTCTTTGATGACGCCCCGCACCTGTAATAATTTGCCCAGCCTGTAATCTTTGGATTTAAGAGCCTTATCAATGTTTCCTGCTTGCAAGATTTATTGCTGTCTATTGTATAACGGATCCCATCTAAAAATTTCTTTACACATTTCTTTGACGGTTGTGTCAGCAGAACGCCTTTAAACTTTCTGATATTAAAGCCAAGAAAATCAAATCCGTCATCAATGTGTGTGATAACCGTTTTTTCATCCGATAATTCCAGTCCTCTTTCCGCAAGAAACTCAACCAGCATTGGTTTAATTTCTCTCTCCAAGACTTCCTTTTCTGCACTTGTAATGATAAAATCATCTGCATAGCGCACAAGATTTACCATTGGTGAGTATAACTTTCCACCTTTAGAGTATCTCTTGTATCTTTGTGCAAGAATAGGCTGAATACCGTCTAATGTCATGTTTGCAAGTGTTGGTGAAATAATTCCACCCTGCATCGTTCCTTCTTCGGTTTTGAATAATTCACCCTTAAAGATAACTCCGCACTTTAACCATTTCTTCAATATCACTTTATCCGTTGGAATATTTGCGAGCAGCCAATCATGGCTGATATGGTCAAAACACCCTTTAATATCTCCCTCTAAAATCCATTGAGGAGAATATCCATGCGATAGAACCGTATGGCATTGCTGAATTGCATCCTGACAGCATCTTTCTCTTCTGAAGCCATAAGAATGTGCATCTGCTGTCATTTCCGCAAGCGGTTCAAGTGCCATCAAATATAACGCCTGCATTGCTCTATCTTTCATTGTTGGTATCCCTAATGGACGCAACTTTCCGTTCGCTTTCTTAATAAATACTCTGCGTAATGGCTGTGGCTTATAACCGTTCCTCTTTAAATCCAGAACAGCTTCATACTTTGCTTTGTCAGTAGACCATAAAACTCCGTCTACTCCCGGTGTTTTCTTACCCTCGTTAGTTGTCACTCTTTTTACAGCAATCGCTTTCGCCGCAAAAGAATGTGTCAGCGTCCACTGCAAAGCCTGTACTTTGCCGTGTCTGCCTTCTTTTCTAGCCTTTACAATACGTTCTTGTAGCTTTTTAACCTGTGCTTCACATTTCTTCCAGTCGATGGATTTCCATGCGAACTCATGGTCAGTAGCCGCACACGTTGTTTGATTAACGTTCATTTGCTTTGCTCCTTTCAAAAGTTCTATAAGTTTCTTGTAAAGAATTACCTACCGTAGAAGTCTGCACCCTTTCGGGTTAGGGCAAATCTTGAACCCCTATCCATTCCATTACAGAATGGCGTTCGCTTTTTCTACAATCCCATACCTGCACTCCTATCGGTTTTCCTTACGGAAAGCTTTCCTGTAAAAGAACAGGAGAAATACAGGCTTACCTTGTTTCACATAGATAACAACGAGTAGGTTAGGCTCTGTCTCATCCACCGGCGGTGCTTCTGTCCGTGTAATCCTACCAT
>UQKK01000069.1 GCA_900541505.1 uncultured Ruminococcus sp. | reverse complement strand
TTATTAAAACACTGTAACCTCTGTTGAGAGGTCATAATTTACTGATATTCAAATTAACATTTGAGGAGGACATCTTATGAGTAACCACAGTGAAGAATTTGAAATAAGGCTACCGCAATCCCACTGGCTTTAGACGGTGGGTTAAGGTAGCCAAAAGTAGAAATCCCTGTTACACTTATGCCATGGGAATGGAACCAACGATGTCTGTCAGTAAAATCGTAAATCTGATGAAAGGTTATACGACATATCACATTTGGGAGAGATATCCCACTTATTTACGAAAACATTTTTGGAAAGAACATACTTTTTGGACAGATGGATATTTTGTCTGTAGTGTAGGGAATGTATCCGAGGAAATGTTAAAGAAATATATAAAGAATCAAGGCTAAAGAGGTGGTGACAGCAAATGTTAAAAGCGTATAGATACAGAATATATCCAAACGATGCGCAGAAAGAACAAATAGCGAAAACATTTGGCTGCTGCCGTTTTGTATACAATCAGACACTTGCATATAGAAAAGATAAGTATGAGCAGGAGAAGAAATCTTTCAGTAAAACAGACTGCAACAATTACTGCAACAGGGAATTAAAGAAAACATATGAATGGCTGAAGGAAGTGGATAAGTTTGCTCTGACGAATGCAATTTACAACATGGATTCAGCTTATCAGAAGTTTTTCAAAGAACATACGGGCTATCCAAAGTTTAAGAGTAAACACGATAAGCATAAATCATATACAACGAATTTTACGAATGGAAATATAGCTGTAGATTTTGAGAATGGAAAAATAAAACTGCCAAAGTTAAAAGAAGTAAAAACAAAACTGCACAGAGAATTCCATGGCAAAATAAAATCAGCCACGGTGAGTCAGGTTCCAAGCGGAAAATACTATGTATCGATACTGGCAGAAACTGAGCATGAAAAATTACCGCACAGAAATCAAAATATAGGTCTGGATTTAGGGATTCAGGATTTATGCATTACATCGGATGGGAGAAAGTACGAAAATCCAAAAATAATAAAAAAGTATGAGAAAAAGCTGTCAAGACTGCAAAGGCAACTGGCACACAAGGAAAAAGGCAGCAACAATTATCAGAAGAAGAAAAAAGAAATAGCGTTACGCCATGAGAAGATAGTAAATACCAGAAAAGATTATCTGCATAAGATTTCGCATGAAATTGTTAGCGAAAACCAAGTAATAGTTTCGGAAAATCTGCAGATAAGAAACATGGTAAAAAACCATCATTTAGCAAAATCAATCAATGATGTGTCATGGTATGAGCTTACAAGACAACTGGAATATAAGTCAAAATGGAATGGCAGGGAATATGTCAAAATAGACACATTTTATGCCAGCAGCCAGTTGTGTTCTGCCTGTGGATATCAAAATGCAGCTACAAAGGATTTATCGGTAAGGGAATGGATATGTCCGAATTGCGGCACAAAACACGATAGAGATATCAACGCTGCAAAGAATATACTGGCAGAAGGCTTAAGACAGATAGCATAAAATAAACATATATAGGGCAGGGACTGCCCGAATTAACGCCTGTGGAGATAGTAGTTTACGAGGTCGATGAAACAGGAAGCCCATTGGCTTCAGACAATGGGTAGTTCACAGGGCACACTTATCAGAAGTAGGCGGGCTTTCATTCTACATCATGTTTATTGTGATTATTGCTGTTTCAGTTGTAATACATGAGTTACTACATGGAATCGGTTGGGCATTTTCAAGTGGTAAAGGTTGGAATGTAGTTCGCTTTAATATCAATGCAATGATGCCGAGTTGTGCATGTAAAGTAGCGTTAAAAAAGAAACAATATCTAATCGGTGTTTTAACACCTTTTGTCATATTAGGATTGGGCAGTGTACTATTTGTTTTTATATATCCCGGTACTATATCTTTGCTTACCATGATGGTTAATTTCATTGCGGCAGGAGCAGATTTGGTTATTGCTCTTAATGTATTAAAAGAGCAGGACAGTCTAATTGTAGACCATCCAACAGAAGCAGGATATGTTACATTTTGCAAATAGGAAAATCCCAATTTGAATAAAAATGACCTCAAAATCTCGCAAACCTACGGAGTGACCCGTCCACGGTGGTGGTCGTAAAACATACCGCCACGCCAGCAAAACTGACGTGGCGCGGCTCACTCCGTCCTTTTTGTTTCATGAGCAAAAAGGACAGCTAATATAAAATCATGCCCTTTTCTTTGGATTTCCTCATCCGATAAATCTACTAAAAACATAAGATTGATATCGGAATCTGCCCGGAAATCACCTCTTGCATAAGAGCCATACAAGATAACTGTATACCGTTTCATTGTCAATTTTACGATGTTCCGATTTGAGATAATCAGAGATGGATTCTTCCGGAAATCCATCTTCCGACCTGCAAAGATTCTCCGAAGCCTCTTTTTCCCTTCACCCGCATTTCCATTCAGGAGCAGCACAGTATCCTGTTTCAGCAGTCTGCGCACCGCCAGCAAAGCCGACTCCACATAAAGGAGCGTGGGAATTAGGATGCCAAGAGCCGCATCCACAGAGCGCAGATTTTGATTTCATCTATTCCACATCTTTATATACAATCCGCCTGCTCAGCACGCCGATTTCCTCTAACTCTTTTACCATCCGGTAGACAGTTGCCTGACCGATTGCGCTGTTCTCTCTCTGCACTCATCTCTTTTCCTTCCCCAGACTATCTTTCTGCTGTTTTCCATCTATGCGTGGATAGACTTAACAGCAAATCCCTTCCTTTCCACAGCCCGGATCAGGATATCTTCATCAATCTCTCTGTCAAAGGAAACGACCGCGCATCCCTTGGAAAGGTCAACCCGGGCAGAAACACCCTCGATCTGGTTCAGGCCGTCTGTCACACTCTGGGCACAGTGGGCACAGTTCATTCCGGAAATATCAATGGTCTTCTTGGCAATCACCGCTCCGGACAGTTTCTTCTTTTTCATCTTTTTACCGGAGCAGCTCCCGCCGGCAGGACATCCGATACATTTTACCCCGCTTTGTTTCGCCCGAACAATATAGCTGACTGCTCCCCCGACAAGAACGGCCAGTATAAGGATAATAATCACGTTTTCCATTCTGACGCCTCCTCAACTGATAAACGGTGGGCAAGCACCGTTGCTTGCCCACCGCCTTTCATACAACTAACTTCTTTATGAACGTGCAGCATGCAGGTTGTATTCTGATGCGAATTCCCTGTCTGACTTACGAATCCTCCAGATAACGATTGCTACGAATACAAGCACCGCGATCAGACCCGGAATAAAGGCCGTCCCAAGAGCCCCTGTCGTAATAAGTGTCCCAATCTGGTATACGAAGAAAGCAACCGTATAACCTGTCGCAAGCTGGAGGCAGATACCTCCAAACAGCCATTTTCCGCTCTTCATCTCTGAGTTCATCGCCCCGAGAGCTGCGAAACACGGCGGTGTGTAAAGGTTAAACATAAGGTAAGCAAGAGCCGCTAATTTTGTAAGTCCCATGATGGTAGCCACTTCGCTTCCGCTTCCCACGAGCGCCAACTCATCTGTATCAATCAGGTTTGTCACGCCGTAAACAACAGCGAGAGTACCTACAACATTCTCCTTTGCGATAAAGCCTGTTACCGCCGCTGCCGCAAGCTGCCATACGCCGAATCCAAGCGGGATGAACAGGATTGCAAACGGATGTGCGATGGACGCAAGGATGGAAGTACTTTCCGCGCCTTCTTCCACAAGCTGGAACTGCCAGTTAAAGCTCTGCATGATTTGTACAACCGTGTTGCACACCAGGATAATCGTTCCTGCTTTAACAATATATGCTTTTCCGCGCTCCAGCATGGATACGCAGGCTCTCTTAAGGCTCGGAATCTTGTATTCCGGAAGCTCGATAATGAAGAAGGATTTTCTGTATTTCTGACCTGTGATTCTCTTTACAAGCAGAGCACCCAGAAGAACCAGGACAATACCTACCAGATACATTGTAGCAGAAACCCACCATGCATCGGCAAAAAACGCTCCCGCAAATAATGCGATAACCGGGATCTTCGCCCCACACGGCATGAACGGTGTGAGCATCGCTGTTGTCCTGCGTTCCCTTTCATTGCGGATCGTACGGCATGCCATAACGCCCGGGATGGCGCAGCCGGTTCCGATTACCATCGGGATTACAGATTTTCCGGAAAGCCCCACTCTCTTAAAAATCGGGTCAAGCACCACTGTTGCGCGTGCCATATAACCGCAGTCTTCCAGAAGTGCGATTAGGAAATACATGACCATAACAAGCGGCAGGAAACCGACTACTGCGCCAACGCCGCCGATGATTCCGTCCACAAGCAGTGCGTACAGGAACGGGTTCGCGTTTTCCATCAGTCCGCCGACCCAGCCCTGGAACGTCTCAATCCAGGCAACCAGCCAGTCCGCAATCCATGTTCCCAATGTAGTCTGTGATATGTAGAATACCAGGAAGATAACTGCCGCGAAGATTGGAATACCAATAATCTTGTGTGTAATGATATTGTCAATCTTATCCTGTATGTTTTTATCCTTTGTGAGTACCTTTCTCTTTTCCACCTGTTTTACAATGCCGTTGACGAACTCAAAACGTTTCCTGTCCGCCGCCTCGACAGCATTCTTATCCTTCAGGTCAATATCCGCCTGTACATACGGAGCTGTCTGTCCTTTTCCGTTCAGTTCCGCTGCCGCGTTAACAACCTCTTTCAGCCCCTCATGTCCCGAAGATGTGGAGATCGTCTTAATGACAGGGCAGCCCAGCTTCTCGGAAAGGAGCTTCTCATCAATCTTCGTCTGTTTCTTATCTGTGACATCGCTCTTGTTGAGCGCCACCACCACCGGAACGCCCAGTTCCAGAAGCTGTGTCGTGAAAAACAGGCTTCGGCTCAGATTCGTTGCATCCACGATATTGATGATAGCGTCCGGATTCTCATTCTTCACATAACCGCTTGTGATACTTTCTTCAGATGTAAACGGCGACATGGAATATGCGCCCGGAAGATCGACTGCCACCAGTTCTTCCCCTCCGCTGTAATACGTCTTCTTAATCAGGCTCTCCTTTTTCTCGACCGTAACACCTGCCCAGTTTCCAACGCGCTCATTTCTGCCTGTCAGGGCATTGTACATGGTCGTTTTACCACTGTTCGGATTTCCCGCAAATGCGATCCTCATAATCCTAAATTCCTCCTTCATTTAGATACTTCTAATTTCTATTAGGCATAACTAATCCATGTGCCTAAAAAAGAGCGACATACGCCGCTGTTTTTTATATTGAAATGGCTTTCGCCAGATCAGTATCAATATTGTATCGCCCATCCTTAATGGAGACAACACAGCCGCCTTTCAGATGGGAAACCACTGTAATCGGCTCGCCGCTGTAGCAGCCCAGCGAAAACAGAAACGCCGTCAGTTCCTCGTCATCCGTTGCAATATCTTTTACAATATATTCTTCTCCTTCTTTTGCCTCTGACAGATTCATACGCTTCACCTCTTTTGCCATCAGCACTGCACATTGCAAGCGTTGCTGAGTATCTTGAAATTGAACATTTTTCTCAATAATTTGTTTTACATTGTTAGTATATTCTAATCACAGATAGCTGTCAATAACTTTTTGCAAATTTTTAATTTTATACGCATGAATTGACTTTGCCCAAAGCCTGATATTATGTTAGAATAAATGATATTGGAAATTTTAATCCTTCTCAAGAGAAAAAGGTTGAATTAGCAAGCGAGGTGTGAACTATGAACCCATCCGGTGAAAATTATCTGGAGACTATCCTGATCTTAAGTAAAAAGCTGCCTGTTGTCCGTTCTGTAGACATTGCCACAGAATTGGATTATAAAAAACCAAGTGTCAGCGTCGCCATGAAAAAACTCAGGACAAGCGGCTATATTACGGTATCACCGGAGGGATATATCCGTCTGACTGATTCCGGGAAAGAGATCGCGGAAAAAATTTATGAACGTCATACACTGATTTCCTCCTGGCTGGAACAACTGGGCGTGAACCCGAAGACTGCTGCAGAAGACGCGTGCCAAATGGAACATATCATCAGTTCCGAGAGCTTTGAAGCAATCAAAAACCACATCAAAAAAATCTGACAGCTTAAAAGGCTGATGCCCAATGAATAAAAAACATTGAGCATCAGCCTTTTTCATCATCCGGAACAGCTGACCGCACACAAAGCAATAAATAGCAGCATGCATAAAACTCCTGTCGGAACTCCCATAAAAAACAACATTGCTGTCACTGCACCGATCCCAAGAACCATATAAACAGCGACAGTCCTTCTGCTTTCATGTTCTTTTCCCGAGCGGATAAACAGAAGGAAACCTGCAGCTGCAACCGCAGTAAAAGCACCCAAAATCCATGCTGCAAGAAAACTTGCATAGCCGGACAGCCAAGCCGCTGCTGCTGCGACTACAGTAATCACAATACAGGTCGCAGTCAGATTTTTATTCTCCCTTTGATTCTTCTTTTCCATTTCTGACAGGTCGGCAAGCATCCGTTTTACATCTCCATCCGTCAATGTTTCCGTTGCTTTTTCTCCATTTTTATTTTCTAAATTCATCAGTTCAGAAACTGAAATCTCCAGACTTTCCGCCAAAGGGACCAGCAGCTGTATGTCGGGAAACCCTTTCCCGCACTCCCAGCGGCTGACTGCCTGCTCCGTAACATTTAGCTTTCGAGCCAGTTCCTTCTGCGTCATCTCCCTGTTTTTCCGGCACTGGGCTATGAATCTCCCGAATTTTTCTGCTTCCATACCTCACCTCCTGATTTAATACTATCAGAGTAAAACACAGAGCGATTTTCTGTCAATCAACGAATCATTTACTATACAGCCAAATTCCTCTTGACATTCTTTTTCATATAAAAAAATGCTTCAATCCCTCTGTTTACAAGAGATTGAAGCACCTCACAAAACTGCCGCAGACCGGAATCGAACCGGTACGGGTATCACTACCCACGGGATTTTAAGT
>UQKK01000068.1 GCA_900541505.1 uncultured Ruminococcus sp. | reverse complement strand
TGCATGTGGATTGGGGACATTTGGTACTCATTATACAAACCGCACCAGACTTTCCGATCAAAAAGCTCGCCAAAGAGCTTGCAGACGCGTGTGAGATGGAAGGCCGGATTTTTTCTGGCCATACAAAAAGACTGTAACCATTACGGCAGCACCGGGCAGGGATTTCCTGCCCGACACTGTCCAGCTCTATCAGATACTATCGCCGTATTGGTCGGAGAAGAAGCTAAAAGTTTAAGCATGTTTTTTGAGACGAATAAAAGAAAAGTCCCTGATTTTACATAAATCAGGAACTTTTCGACGGAGACTACTGGACTCGAACCAGTAACCTCCTGCGTGTGAACAGCTTTATGAAACTTTTTTGATTGTTTCCGGCGGTTTTTAATCATTTCTGCTCCATTTCAATTGTTTCCCGGGCGTGATTTACTGTGCAAAATCCGCTTGTTCCACAAACTCCTGTGGTACAAGCTGTGGTCTGACTCTGTTATGTCGGCTAAAGTTCCGATTACTTATTAGTGAAAAAAGAACATCCCAATCCCCAGGGGCAAGCGGACAAAAAGATGGACTGGAAAAAGGCGGAAGAGATGTATTCTTACGAAGAAAGGAAAAGCAATGGTACAGTTTAGTCCGGAAGAAAAAGCGGAGGTATCATTTCTATATGGGTGAGATCTGCTCAGCCGTGGAAAATACCCTTTGGCGGGATTTTCATGCGGGCTTGCTCATCGTCAAATGGGTTATTGACATTAGGAGTTCCTTATCCCCGCTGGCTGAGAAGCGGCGAGTATCCGATCGCCAGTTTAGACTGGGAAGGGCGTTACCGCTGGTAGGGCTAAATTCAAAGCTTGGAGCAGGCTGAACTCACTTGCTCCATGTCTCAAAGGAGGTCACTTCCCCGACAATGCAGTCTGCGTAGGAAGGACGGTTGAAGAACGAGCTGTTTTACGGGAGTTTCTAGGAAAGCACATCTGTTTTCTAGTTCATTAGCAGTGTAGATCCCTGCATGAATATGGTATAACGATGGCAGAATCAAGCTATCCTTGGGGGCGATGAGATCTGCCACATACAGGCGCACCTTGAAACTCCCCATTTAGGTCCAACTTCTTGTTCGCATCTCCCTGGGCTCCAATACTCAAAATTTGTACCGCAGTAAAGTGTATAGGAGGTGAGTAAACCAACTGGAGTGGGCTTTTATCTTTGCTCGGGATTGTTATAAAGCCTATATCTAACCCACGCGGTACGCAAGACTGTCAGGAAAAGCTGTTCATATCTGAAATTCCCAGATTTCAATACAAGGCCTAGTTCCAGCTGTTCGATGGGCTACAGTTCCAGCACGCCAGGAGCGATATCTTGCCACGCCTGATTTTTGCCGCCAACTACTGCAATGTCTACCATAAACTTCCATACGGCTTATTAACCCTTGGATATACGTTCCGCGCCAGATCGCTGGCAGTCACTTAATTCAACAGGATTTACAGCGGAATGCCTCCTGTTTGCAGATTTTATAGCTTCTTGCAGTACGGTTTCCGTCTGTTCACCAGACAGCAGTTGTTCGGGATCAATACGAACGGCACTTACTCTGCTTTCCAGGTAAGCCTACACTTACCTTTGTACCATGGCGGAATAGCTTCCAGAGAGAATTAGGTGAGGTAAAGTCTCATTAGCCGCCAGTTCTTTCAGATTCAGCTTGCTTTTCGCACCTTTTCTGATGAGGCATCTAAGATATACCAGTAGTCCGGAACCACCAGTCAGCAGCGGTAAATGTCAAAATTTTCTACAGTCTGTGCCCCGTTTCCATAGTGCGCCCATTGACCAGCTATGACGGATACAACACCGTACACCAGCTGCTGGTCAGTTCCAGCGCTACTTTTCCGTTTCCAGTACCATCCAACAAAAAGCCTGTAGTCCGGCTTTGCAAAAATGACGCGGCTTTACTGCCGGTAAAATTATTGGCAATGCAGCCTATCCAGAGCTGGTTGTCATTCCAAGCCGCAATTTTCCTTTAGTAATGGTGTCGCCAGCGACTTTAAGCCGGCAGCTGCACGCCCGTATTTAAGCATGGAGCTTACGCCAAATCGTATTTCTGCTAATTCCCAGCCGCCTTGCCGCAGCGGACTGGTTCATGTTTTCCTCCATCAGTACATGCTGAATAATATCCCGCTCAATTTCCTCCAGCGGTTTTGTGATATCAATTCCACTGTAATTCAAGTATTCCGTCTCCTCCGGGGGAATAGTATTGTCATTTAAAAGCAGGGTCTGTGCCTCTTTCAGAGTAATCTGTGCTCCCTGTGCGGTCAACACTAATTGCTGAATAAACGTTTTTAACTGGGATAAATTGGTATTCCAATGCTGCTGTTCCAGCAGAGCCACGACCCCTTCTTCAAATCCCCGGATACTCTTTTGATATTCTTGATTTGCCGCAGTTAAAAAAATCTGTGAGAAGTCCGTAATGGAATCAGGAAATTCCCGTAGAGGTGCCAGGATTACATGGAGAGACGAAATCTTCTGGTACAACGGATACAAGAACTGGTCATTGGACAGAAGATGGTGGATCCTATTCGTTGCCGAAGCGATAATAAAGTGCCGCTGATCCGCAGCAGAATCAACTATGTAGGCGCTCAACTCCTGCTGCAGTTCTATTGGAAGTAAGTGAATGTTCTCCAGATATAATGTGCATCCGTTTTCATTCAAAGGTGATGCAGTTTTATCCAAAAATGCATTCCAGCGTTTCCTGGTCAGTAGGTTGCAGCGCACAAAGATGAACGGAGCCATTGGCTCCTTGCGCAGGCCATGCAAATAATAGGCCAGACTGCTTTTTCCGGTACCATATTCTCCCAAAATCAACACAGGCGGCGGAGACACGGATGCGGTGACAATCTCCGCCACCGCTTGTACCCGTGGGTTATTCTTTTGAAGAGTATTGATAAATTCCGGGGACAGTGTCACTGAAAGCGGTTTTTCGATGGTAATGTCTGCCTGGGAGGCATATCCCTTATGCATCAGTGAAATGAAGAACAGGAAGCAGTCCTGATTGCGATAAGAAACCCTTTTGCCGATAATTTCGATTCCCTGTGTTCCGATTTTTTTACAGCCCCTATCGGTGGACTGCTGCAAAAGCACCGGAATAAATAGCAACAACTCTTTTTTAAAGGTTTGATGATCGGTAATCTCAAACGCGCGATTGTCAACAATTACGTTGCCTATCTGGTCCATCAGGATAATCCGGAATTTTAAATTATCAATAACTGTCTGAAAAATCTGAGTGATCTCCTGCCCCTTTTCCATCAACTCCGAATAATAGATGGCTGCAATAACGGACTGGCGGATACAATCCTCTGATGACAGAATTAGGAGTCCCCGAAGTCCGTTTGCCATAGCAGCATTTACGGAAGGCACATCCCCAATAATCAAAGAAAATCCCCGGTCAGCCAGTTCCGCCACCCGTTCCTTAACTTCTGCGTAGCGCACCTCGTAAATCTCCGTGTTTTTCAGTTGAAGCACTTCAAATACTTTTTTGACGGAATTAATAATGCTAGAATATCCGACCACCGCCACACGCTGATCGCTGAATCCCGGTTGGTTAATAGCCCGCAGGATATCCAATAAGGATACATCCACTTCCACCACCGGCACAGAGGTAAACTGCCGAAGAATCGCCGCAATTGCACCACGAGTAATGATTGCGTCAAAGGCGTTAGGTGGATAGGAGTTAAAAATAGAGATTGCCGTAAACTCATCTCCGGTATGCATCTCAAAATCCACCGTAGGAAACTCTTGGATGACGGGCGCGGCAGTCTCTTGGAAGGACAAATATGGGGCAATGATTAATATACGGAATCGTTTCATGGGCCTCCTCCCTCCATTTTTATTCGATTCAAATTGTAGCATATAGCAGGTTTTGTGGCAAGTAAAATCTTATTTGAGTTAATATTGCTACAAAATATAGCATTATTTTGCAACACATACCTTGATGAATGCTATTTCTCTCTGTAAAATTACGGTATAAAGCAATCTGCACAGCATCATTTTTGTGCATTTTGCTCACTCGAATACAATACCATTTAAAAAAATGGAGGAGGGCCAAGATGGACTTGAGCTGTGATTATCTGAAAATGAAACACCCGATCGCCCAAAAGGCGCTATATGCGCTGCTGGAAGTCAAGGATTCGGACCTTCGTTTGGATACGGTATATCAGGGAAACCACGCTGTAGACCAGGGAATCCACATCGGTGGCACCTTCTCAGAACTGATTCCACTGATCGCGCTTTTTTACGGAGGTTTCATTCATGTAAATGTGGAAGACCCCACTGCTCGTGAAAGTGACATCTACGTACAGAGCAAGGGACACGGTATAGCCGGTATGGCATCGGTCTTTTCGGATTTTGGTTTCTTTGACAGAGCGCTTTTGGAGAATTCCCGCGGAAGTGACAGCGATCTGAATGGACATCCTGGCCCTATCCTGCCAGGAGTACATATCGCGACGGGACCTTTAGGGCAGGGCATCAGTGCCGCTGTCGGCTTTGCCATGGCGCAGAAAATAGAGGGTGTTGGGCGGACATTCTGCCTGATGGGAGACGGGGAACTGCAGGAGGGCATTCCATGGGAGGCATTCATGTTTGCCTCTGCCAAAAATCTGAACAATCTGTGCATTCTCATCGATCACAACTATGGACAAAACGATGACTCTCACCGTCTCATGCTTTCCATGGGTAGCTTGCGAGAAAAATTGGAGAGCTTTGGTTTTGATGTTTTGGATGTCAACGGTCAGGAGTACGAGCCGATTTACCATGCGTTGGAGCACTTCCAACATCGGATCGACAGCCGCCCCATGGCCATCATCTCTGAATGCCGCAAGGGTGAAGGTGGTTTCTCCAAAGCCACCGAGAGCCACAAGACCACCGTGGGGCAGGATCTGGCGGAATGGGAAATCCATCAGCAGACGCTCCGCAGGGAAACCCGCATTAAAAACTTGTGTCATTTTCTACAGGCTGCAAAGGTGCGTGCGCCGGAGGAATATGAGCAACTCCTGCACTGGGCTTCCAAGATGGGGATTGATGTACAGCAGGATGAAAATGGCCCTGTGGGTGTTATACGCCGCTATTCTCAACGCCGCACCAAACGGGCTGCTCCCCGAGACAAGACTCTGCATTACCAGGAGCGCGACCTACCCGATCCCAAAATCGGAGATAAGCTGCAGTGCAGCAAAATTGCCGCGGATATGGTAGCAGCCTTTTCCAGAGACCCGAAAATGATTACTTTGGACGCGGATATGGGCCTGATCTCTGGTCTTCAGCCCGGTATGCTGAAACATGCTGGAAACCGCGGCATCAATGTAGGCATTGCTGAATCCAACATGAGTGGCATCGCCGAGGCCTTTGCCGCAAAAGGCTATAACGTCTGGCACTCCACTTTTGGCGTCTTTTTTGACTGGCGAGTTTTGCGCCGGATTACGGTCAGTCAGCAAGAGCGAATGGAATCAATTTCCAAAAGTGACGGCTGGCTGTCCGAGGGCCATCAGCTGGATATTACATTGTTCTCTACCGCTAGCAACATTGACACCGGTGTTAACGGCGCCACCCATATGAGCATCGACGATGTTACCGCGCTTATGCAGCTGCCTCACTTGCGGGTAATCGATGTAGCCTGTCCCCGAATGATGGTGGCGGTCATGAAATGGATTGCCAAGGGTAGCAAGGGGCTGGTGCTACTTCGGCTCACACGAGCCGCTTCTGAAACCATTTACCCTGAATCCCTGCAATTTGAATACGGAAAGGGCTATGTCCACGGAGATCCTCATGCGGACACCGTCATCATCACTAGTGGCCGAGGCATTTATGAGGGACTCAACGCCCAGAAGGCGTTACGGGAACAGGGACGCGAGATCGCCGTGGTGGACATGCCTTCCTTTGATGCAGATCTGGCTGCGCAGCTGACCCAACAAGGCAAACGAATCCTATTTGCCGAACAGAATAACGGTTTCCTGTTTGCCTCTTATCTGGACGAAATGTACCGGCGAGGAATCGCTTGGTCGCCGGAAAAGATTACCACCCTCAGCACCCGCACCAGAGAGCGAAAAGCACGGCATCTGCACTCCGGAACCTATACACAGCTGGCAAAACTCTGTGGCCTGTCTGCAGAGGATCTTGTAAATACGATCACATTTGAAATGTAAAGGAGGGCGCATATGGGCTTTGACATGAATGCTTTTTCCCTGGCAGGGAAAAAAGCCATTGTTACAGGTGGCGCAAAAAAGACCGGCCTGTGTTATGGTATGGCTGTCGCACTTCATGACGCCGGTGCAGAGATTGTCATTCTGGACGCAAATTCACAGGTTGAAAACACGGTGGCAGAATTGGGTGGCGCCAAATCTGGATACCACGCCGTGGTAGCAAATCTATTGGACCTCAACGATCTCAGCAACGGGTTTCAGCAAGCGATTTCAGCTCTGGGTGGACGGCTGGATATTCTGGTCAACGGTGCCGGACTTCAGTATCGCTGCCCCTCCGAGGAGTTCCCCGAGGACGCTTGGGATCGCATTATGGGGGTCAACATCAAGGGCGTTTTCTTTATGAGCCAGCTGGCTGGCAAGGTGATGCTGAAACAGGGCAAGGGAAAAATTATCAACATCGCCTCCACCAATTCTTTCATCGGCCTGCGGAACATGCCGGCGTATGTCTCCAGCAAGGGCGGCGTCAAACAATTGACCATGGCGCTCTCCTCTGAGTGGAGCGGTCGCGGCATCAATGTCAACGCCATTGCTCCCGGCTACATGGACACCGAAATGAGCAAGGATCTGCAGCAGATGGAACAGGGCAAACAGCTCACTAAGCGGATCCCTATGGGAAGATGGGGGCATCCCGAGGATCTGATGGGTACTGTCGTATTTCTGGCCTCATCTGCTTCCGACTACATTAGTGGTGTGACGCTCCCGGTGGACGGAGGTCATTTGGCAAGTTAAGGAGGTGGGTAAATGGCCATTCGTAAGCGCAACGATTTCATTTTAAGCATTCTCTCTTTTGCAATTGGATTGTTCCTGTTCGCATCAGAATCAACTGTTAGTGGTGTCATGCTGTTTGTCGGACTTCCCTTTCTGGCGGAACCCCGCACCTTTATTCAAGGCATCGGTATTCTGCTGATGGTATTCAGCATCCCTCTGTTTCTCAAATCAATCAGTCTGAAGGGTGAGCGGGACTCTGGCAAATTCAGGTTGAAAAAGGAAACGATCATTACTCTGATTGCGCTGCTCCTTTTCGTTCCCGCCTATGAACTAATCGGTTTTCCCATTGCTTCTTTCCTGCTCACTTTCTGTCTGAGCGTTGTGTATGGTCTTTGTGAAGAATCGCAGCGGGAGGAGCATGAACGTACCAGCAAAAAAAAGTTCTATCTTATCCGGTTTGTCTATTCTCTTGTTGTCGTAACCGTTCTGGTCCTCGTATTTACACAGATCCTGCATGTCAAGTTCTTCTGAGTCCGTTCTTTCCTACATTTCGTTATTTTGCTTAGGAGGAAAATTATATGAAAAAGAAAAATATCTTGGCACTGGCCTGCGTATTTCTTATGATGATCGGCATTCTGTCGGGCTGCGGTGGCGGTGAAGAAGCCGCTTACCCGGCGGAAGACATCTCGTGTCTGGTCCCCTACGCCGCTGGCGGCGGCACCGACAACATCGCCCGTGCTGTGGCGGCCAACATTGATCTACCTGTGTCCATCGCCTGCTCCGTTATGACCAACTCCATGATCTACCAGCTGCAGCTGCCTATCGCCTCCCTGGATTACTATGG
>UQKK01000067.1 GCA_900541505.1 uncultured Ruminococcus sp. | reverse complement strand
TGTCAGCAGAGCTGACCCGAATCCCGCGCCAAGACTCGCGGGCGAGTCTTGAAAAGGAACAGCGGGTGATAAGATGAGTGGTTTTAAAGATGTTGTAGGACACAAAAATATTATTAAATATATTGGAAATGCGGTGAAGGCAGATGCTGTATCCCATGCATATATTTTGAATGGAGAGAGGGGCGCCGGTAAGAAGATGCTGGCGAGCCTGTTTGCCATGAGCTTACAGTGTCAGAATCGGGATGAGGACGGAGATGCCTGCGGGAAATGTCAGTCATGCAGGCAGGCGCTGAGCGGCAATCAGCCGGATATTATCCGGGTTACACACGAGAAGCCGAATACTATCAGTGTGGATGACATCAGGGAACAGGTCAACAATGACATTGTAATTAAGCCGTATAGCAGTAAATATAAGATTTACATTATTCCTGAGGCGGATTTGATGAGCGTACAGGCGCAGAACGCGCTCCTTAAGACGATTGAGGAACCGCCGGAGTATGCGGTTATCATGCTTTTGACGGAAAATGCAGAGGTATTGCTGCCAACGATTCGCTCCAGATGTGTGATGATGAAGCTGCGCAATATCAAAGACCAGCTTGTGAAAAAATATTTGATGGAGCAGATGGAGATACCGGATTACAAAGCGGATGTGTGCGTGGCGTTTGCCCAGGGAAATATGGGGAAAGCGATTATGCTCGCTACATCCGAGTATTTCAACGAGATTAAGGAAGAAGCGGTACATCTTCTGCGCAATATCGATGAGATGAGTGTCAGCGACCTGATGGAAGCAGTGAAGAAATGTATGACGTACAAGCTGGAAATCAATGATTATCTGGATGTTATCGCCATATGGTATCGGGATGTACTTATCTACAAGGCTACGAAAAATGTGGACAGGGTGGTCTTCTCCGACCAACTGAAATATATCAAGGAGCGGGCGAGCAAGAGCTCCTATGAGGGGATTGAGAATATCCTGGACGGCCTGGAGAAGGCAAAAGCAAGGATGAAAGCAAACGTAAATTTTGAACTGACGATGGAATTGCTTTTATTGACAATAAAGGAGAACTAGGAAGAATGACAAAGGTAATAGGTGTAAGATTCCGTACTGCCGGAAAGATATACTTTTTTGCACCGGGAAAACTGCAGGTAAAGCAGGGTGACCATGTCATCGTGGAGACAGCGAGAGGCGTGGAATACGGGCGTGTCGTGAGCGGGCCCAAGGAAGTAAAGGACGAAGAAGTGGTGCAGCCGTTAAAAGCTGTGATACGCATAGCGACAGAGCAGGACAGAAAGACGGAGAGCAAAAACCGGGAGAAGGAAAAAGAGGCATTTAAGATTTGCCTGGAAAAGATACGCAAGCATGGGCTGGAGATGAAGCTCATTGATGCGGAATATACATTTGATAATAACAAGGTATTGTTCTATTTTACAGCGGATGGCAGGATTGATTTCCGGGAACTGGTCAAGGATTTGGCAGCAGTATTTCGGACAAGGATTGAACTGCGGCAGATTGGTGTCAGAGATGAGACGAAGATTCGCGGAGGAATCGGAATCTGCGGACGACCGCTGTGCTGCAGCACATATCTTTCTGAATTTGCGGCGGTGTCCATCAAGATGGCGAAGGAGCAGAATCTTTCCCTGAATCCTACGAAGATATCCGGTGTGTGCGGACGACTGATGTGCTGCCTGACGAATGAGCAGGAGACATATGAGGAGCTGAACAGCCAGCTTCCTTCCGTGGGAGACAGCGTGACCACAGTAGAGGGATTGACAGGGACGGTACATTCCTTAAGTGTACTGAGAAAACAGGTGAAAGTAGTCGTGAACCTGGAGAACGATGAAAAGGAAATCCGTGAATACAAGGCAGAGGAACTGAAATTCAGACCCAGAAAGAAGAAAGCAAAAGTTTCAAAAGAGGAAATGAAGAAGCTGGCGGCTTTGGAGAAAAATGAAGGGGCGTCTAAATTAGATGACAAGTAAATTATTTCCGGGAGAACGGCTGGATGACCTGCAGCTAAACGGGCTGGAACTGATACAGAGTCCGGACCGTTTTTGCTTCGGGGTGGATGCAGTCCTTCTCTCGGATTTTGTGAAAGTAAAAGAAAATGAGACGGTTTTGGATATGGGGACCGGGACAGGAATCATTCCCATCCTTTTGACTGCCAAGACAAAGGGAAAGCACTTTACCGGACTGGAGATACAAAAGGAGAGTGCTCAGATGGCAAGGCGCAGTGTGGCGCATAACCATCTGGAAGACAAAATCGATATTGTGACAGGGGATATCAAGGAGGCGGCACAGATTTTTAAGCCTGCCTTTTTTGATGTGATTACGGTGAATCCGCCGTATATGGTTTACCAGCACGGACTGCAGAATCCAAAAGATGCGATGGCGATTGCCAGGCATGAGATTTTATGCTCTCTGGATGATATTTTAAGGGAGAGTATGAAGCTTATGCAGGACAAAGGCAGGTTCTATATGATACACCGCCCGTTTAGGATGACGGAGATTATGATTAAAATGAATCAGTATAAAATAGAACCCAAGAGGCTGCAGTTTGTACACCCCTATGTGCACAAGGAGCCGACGATGGTACTTATTGAAGGAGTAAGGGGCGCAAAATCAAGAGTCAGGATAGAACCGCCTCTTATCATGTATAAGTAAGAGAGTAGTAAAGGAATAGGTAAAGAAACAAGTAAGGGAAGAGGAAAGATTGGTGCCGTGTGCTTAAAGAGCGGCAGAATGGAGATTTGTATGTCAGGAACACTGTTTTTATGTGCCACACCCATTGGAAATCTGGAGGATATGACATTTCGGGCGGTCCGCATTCTGCGCGAGGCGGATTTGATTGCGGCGGAAGATACACGAAACAGCGTAAAGCTTTTGAATCATTTTGACATCCAGACGCCCATGACCAGCTACCACGAGTACAATAAATTTGAAAAGGGCAGGAAGCTGGTGGAGAAGCTTCTGGAGGGAAAGGACATCGCGCTGATTACAGATGCCGGGACGCCGGGTATCTCGGACCCAGGGGAAGAACTGGTGCGGATGTGCTATGAAGCCGGGGTTTCCGTGACATCGCTGCCGGGCGCCTCCGCGTGCATTACAGCGCTTACGTTATCCGGATTGCCTACGAGACGGTTTGCCTTTGAAGCTTTTCTTCCCACAGACAAAAAGGAGAGGGAGCGGATTTTAAAGGAAATAGAGGTTGAGACCAGGACGATAATTTTGTATGAGGCGCCTCACAGGCTGGTGAAAACACTGAATTTGCTGGCAGAGAGATTGGGGGACCGAAAGATTACCGTGTGCAGGGAATTGACGAAAAAGCATGAGACAGCAGCTCGTTTTACGATTAAAGAAGCGGTTTCTTACTATACCGAGCATGAACCCAAGGGAGAATGCGTCCTTGTCCTGGAAGGGAAAAGCATGGAAGAACTGGAGCGGGAGAGCCGCGCCCAGTGGGAAGAGATGACGATAGAGGAACACATGCAGGTATATCTGTCTGAGGGAAAGGACAAAAAAGAGGCAATGAAATGTGTCGCGAAAGACAGAGGGGTCTCGAAGCGGGATATCTACAATTATCTGGAGAGAAAATAGAAGTGCGCTCAAGGTTTTGGGCGCACTTCTGTGATACTTCCGTCTTTCATAAATACAATCTTTTCTTTGAGGTCCAATGCCTCTTCATAGTTATTTGTGACATAGAGCACAGTAATTCCCAGCTTTTGATTGATTCGTTTGATATCGGAAATCATTTCCGCTCTGCGTTTTTCATCCTGCCGCGCAAAGTCCTCGTCTACCAGAAGGACCTTGGGCTGGCACACGATTGCCCGGCTTAAGGCGACACGCTGCTTGTCCGATTCGGAAACCGCTCTTACCTTCTTATCCAGGATGCGGGAGATACCGAAAAAGGCAGCTGCCATCTTCACACGGGAATCTACGACACTGCGGGGAAAATTGCGCAGCCGCAAGCCCAGCGCCATATTATCGTACACGTTGAGATGACGGTAGAGCACATAATTCTGGAACGCCATTGCCAGTCTGCGGTCACGTGGGAGGATATCGTTTAGAAAATCCTTACCCAGATAGATTTCACCGGAGGTGATGTCCTCCAGACCGCCAATCATGCGGAGTATCGTGGATTTGCCGCATCCGCTCGGTCCATGGAATATAACAAATTCTCCATCTTCAATATGGAGACACACATCTTTTACAGAAACAAATCCATTGGGATATGTTTTATTTAAGTGCTTGAATGTCACGCTTGACATAAGTACACCGCCCTTTCTCCGTCTGTGCTGCAGTGATAGAGGAGTCCAAAAAACCCTCCTTATATACTTTGCACATAGAGTTTTCTTAATACAATTTTAGCACAACCTTCTGTTCAAGACAATCCTGACACGAATAACAAGGTGCTGCAGATAGTGCATGTGCCGGCAGGAAAATCACAGCATCATATCTGCCAGCACAACACTTGCGGCGAGTCCGGCAAAGGTGGCAATCATGGCGCCGGTGAGGGTATAGCGGGATTTTCGGATATGCGCGGTCATAAAGTAGACGCTCATGGTATAGAAAATCGTCTCGGTGCAGCACATGGAAATCGAGGCGATGAGTCCGATGCGGGAATCTGTCCCATATTCTTTGAAAGCGTCCAGCAAAAGCCCGGTAGCTGCGGAGGAGGAAAACATTTTTACGATGGACAAAGGGACCAGTTCTCCGGGAAATCCGATTCCGGCGGTGAACTGTCCTAAAAGCTGTCCTAGAAAATCCAGGAACCCGGAGGCACGCAGGACGCCGACGGCTGCCATGAGCCCAATCAGTGTGGGCATGAGACGGACTACAGTGAGAAACCCGCTGCGTGCTCCTTTTATGAAGGTGTCGTAGACATGGATTTTAGAGAGGAGCCCGTAGATGACAACCGCGAGGATGATAAACGGTACAATAAAATCAGCGATATAGAGAAAAATCTGCATGAAATACTCCCGGTAGTTTGTGCGGTTTTTTTATTTATATGCTTTGACAGGGAAGATATGCCTGAGGAAAGCAGAGGCAGTTGAGGCTGTTTAGAGAATATCGGAAAGCGAAAGGTCATAGGATGCTACAAAGACATCAGGGGAGTTTCTATGTCATTTCTATTTTCCCAAAATATAAAATCCAAAAAACAGCAGATACAGATGAATAAAAAAAGACTGATTTCAGCAGGAATTGCACTTATCCTGCTGCTTGGCGTGACTCTGTCCGGATGCGGCGCACAAGGAGCGAAGGGGGACGACAGCGCGTTTCGCGCATATACGAAAATGGTCTTTACCCAGGAGGTGGCATCTAATACAGTCAGTCTTCACTATACGCTGAAAAATCCGGAGGAATACGGGATTGCAGATGCACCGGTAACATTCGGCAGTTTTCTGACGGAGGAGGAAGGAATCCTCGTGTCTGTGGAAAATATGAGAGGTGCTCTCTCTGATTTTTCCTACGATGATTTGAACGTCCAGAACCGTCTGACTTATGATGTACTGGAATATTATCTGGATATGCTGGAAGCGGATGCGCAGTACCTTTTGTACGAGGAACCGCTGGGACTTGTCAGCGGAATCCAGACACAGCTTCCCATCCTCTTGTCAGAGTACCAGTTTTATGACGAGGGGGATGTCAATACATACCTGGAACTCATGCAGTCCACACCGGAATATTTTGACAGCCTGATTGCGTTTGAAAAGCAAAAATCAGAGGAAGGGCTGTTTATGGCTGACTACGCTGCGGATACAGTCATAGAGCAGTGCAATGCATTTGTGGAGATGGGAGATGGCAACTATCTGATTTCCACCTTTGTGGAGCGAATAAGTGAATTGGATGAGTTGACAGAGAAAGAAAAAAGTGACTATATACAGAAAAATGCATTGATGCTGAAAAGTTACGTGTACCCTGCATACAGCAAATTGGTTTCCGAGCTTCAGAAATTAAAAGGCACCGGAGTAAACGAAATGGGGCTGTGTTACCTGCCGGAGGGGAAGGCGTATTATGAACAGGTTGTAAAGGAATCTACCGGGTCGGATAAAAGTGTGGAAGAAATGGAGGATTTGACAAGGCGGCAGATTATCGATGATTTGGAAGCCATGGAATCTGTGCTCGGCATCACAGCGCAGGAGGCGCAGGAGACAGCGGCTGCCGGGGAAAATGACCCGGAGGTCATATTAAGCAGCTTAAAAGCCGGAATATCGGATGCATTTCCGGCGGAGCCGGAGACACAATTGCAGGTTAAATATGTGCCGGAAGCTATGGAGGAGCATTTAAGTCCTGCGTTTTATATGATTCCTGCCATCGACAATACAGAGGAAAACGTTATCTATGTCAACCAGGCGCACATGGATAACAGCCTGACTTTATTTACTACACTGGCACATGAAGGATATCCGGGACACTTATATCAGACCCTCTATTATGCGGGGACGGACCCTGACCCGCTTAGGGATGTGTTCAGTTTCGGGGGCTATGTGGAAGGCTGGGCGACCTATGCGGAAATGTGCAGTTACTACCTGGCGCCGTTGACAAAGGAGC
The DNA here is from genome assembly GCA_900541505.1 of uncultured Ruminococcus sp. Classification (GTDB taxonomy): domain Bacteria; phylum Bacillota; class Clostridia; order Lachnospirales; family Lachnospiraceae; genus Mediterraneibacter. Next base: position 1,808 of record UQKK01000067.1, on the reverse strand, counting down.
AGGCAACACTTCTGCAGAAAAACGGGTCTATCATTTTAGGACTGTATGCGCTCGCGGATATGGGAATCCACTATGAAGGGTGGGACCGCATGGATACGATTGCCTTTTTTACGAATTATGGAATCAAAGATACGGACACCATTGAGGAGATTTATGAGCTTATCATCGGCTCTCCCGGAAACTATCTGAAATATTATATCGGGTATGTGGAATTTATGGAATTGAAAAAAGAGTGGATGGAAGAGAAGAGGGAGGAGTTCTCCCAGAAGGAATTTCATGAGGCGGTTCTCTCTGTGGGACCGGCGCCCTTTGAAATTGTGGAAAAATATATGTGGGAAGATTTGAAAGGAGATTAGGAGATGCTGAATTACCTGTGGGCGGGAATGATTCTTGTGGGAGTTCTCTTTGGGGCATTCAACGGGAAAATGCCGGATATTACCAATGCCGCGCTGGATTCTTCCAAGGAGGCGGTGACGCTGTGCATCACCATGATAGGGGTGATGTCGTTCTGGACAGGAATCATGGAAATCGCGTCGGAGGCGGGAATCATTGCCGCGGCTTCCAAAAAGATGCGTCCGCTCATCCGTTTCCTGTTCCCTAATATTCCGGCAAAGCATAAGGCAAATGAACATATCACCACCAATTTTATCGCTAATTTCCTGGGACTTGGCTGGGCGGCGACACCCGCGGGCTTGAGGGCAATGGAGGAACTGGCACATTTAGAAGATGACAGAAGGAAGGGGCTGTTTCCGGGACCGGTGAGGAAGAAAGGTGTGGCGAGCAATGAGATGTGCTCCTTTCTGATATTGAATATCTCTTCTCTTCAATTAATCTCCGTTAATGTCATCGCTTACCGGAGTCAGTACGGCAGCGTAAACCCTGCGTCTATTGTGGGCGCGGGGATTCTGGCGACAGCGGTCAGCACCGGGGCGGCGGTGATATATTGTAAGATGAAAGACCGGAGGAATAAAACGTAGGAAGAAAAGCGAAACGGATTCAGACAGCGGATGGGGATTAAGTATGAACGATAATATGAAAAGTTAAAAGTATTATAAAATCCGCAGCTTCTGGTTTCTTGGTCCGTGATATCTGTGGTACAATAGAACACGGAGGAGTGCAGTACGAAAGAAAGCCTGCTAAACCGTGCAGGTTTTAAGGAGAAGCTTTTATGGAAATGCGATTTGAGATACCCGCCTCATTCTGGGGACTGTTCCGCTCTGTGAACCGGGACATTTATATTGAGGCGCTGCTATACATCAATGAAGAATATCAGTACAGTAATTATTTTCTTGCGAAAGAAATTTGTGTACAGGTATTGAGCGATATGCACGCGAAGAAACGTATCCAACTGATGCGGGAAGAGGACGAGACAGAGACGGATTTATTAGAAACCACGGCATCCCGTATTTTAAATTGGCTTTTGCGGGCGGGCTGGCTGAAGAAGATAGACGACTACAATACCATGACCACGAATATTGTCATACCTGATTACGCGGCGATTTTCATCGAGGCCTTTGAGAGGCTGTCATCGGAGGAACTGGAGGACACGGAAGTCTATATCCAGAATGTCTATGCCACCCTGTTTTCCTTCCGCAACAATCCTCGGGTCAATTTGAATATGCTGCGCACCGCGCTTATCAATACGAGGAAGCTGAACAAGGCGCTGCAGGATATGCTCCACAATATGGACAAGTTCTTTGAGCGGCTTCTCAACAAAGAGACATACGGGGAGCTTTTGAAAGAACATCTGAACGGATATGTGGAGGAAATCGTCAAGAAGAAATACCATATTCTGAAGACTTCGGACA
>UQKK01000066.1 GCA_900541505.1 uncultured Ruminococcus sp. | reverse complement strand
CCCTGTTAAAACGAAACATATACAACATCCTTTCTAAACACAATTATTTATTGTTTACTGCGGCGATTGTAGCATCTGTCAGAGAAGAAAGTTCTGCGCCGGAGTAAATGATAGAATCAATTCTTGTATGATACTTGGAAATCACATCTTCAGGAACTTTTGTAAACAAGCTGATGACTACCAACAATACAGTGTTTGCTACCAGAGCCCAGATAAGTGCTGAGAAGCCAAGGGGTGGAGCCGCAAAAAAGGTAAAGGTAGTTGCAACGACAAGTCCGGCTACAGTTCCTGCAATAGCCCCTTCTTTTGAAGCTCTCTTCCAGAATAGACCTGCCATTGTGGCGGGAAGTATCTGTGCGAAGAAAGGAGAGGACAATTTGTAGGCATAATCCGTAATAGAGGCCGGGCGGATAGCCACGATGACCAGTGTGATTACCATAAGGATTAAAAGGACAATACGTCCGAATTTCACTATCTGTTTCGGGTTAGAGGTTTTTCCTTTTAACTCGTATACGTGATGCAGGTAAATATCCCTGGATGCCATGGCACTGGCGGAGAGCAGAAGGGAATCTGCAGTGGACACGCCAAATGCAAATAAGCACAGCAGGGAGATAAATGCAATAAAAGGTGGTGCGTATTGTGTAGACAATATGGCAACAATGTTATCCGGCTCTGAGAATCCGGGTCCTAAGATTGCAGGAGCGATAATCGCGCCGATGATGACAATCGGGGTATAAACCAAAACATAGGAAATTGGCATAGCCCAGGACATGGAACGGAAGTTTTCTTTGCTGGAAGCCACAAACGTTCTCATGAAAATGTGTGGACATACAACAGTAGCGATAGCTCCTGTAAGTGCATTTCCGAGCATTCCTTTCCAGTCAAAGGCACCGTTTGGTCCAGGGCAGGAAAGAATATTAAAGGTTCCGTTTTGTCTCATAATATCTACTGCTTCCGCAAAACCGCCGTTAGGGAAATAATGCATTGTCAGATAAACAATTAGTGTGATTAGAGTTCCAAATCCCAGGCACATATGGAATGTATCCATCCAGGCAACAGAACCCATACCCCCTCCGACAATATGTAAAGAAACAACGATTGTTCCAACAGCAACGGCAATAACATAAGGTACAAGTCCATCCGTAGTTACTACCACAGCATCACCTATGGCAATGAGCTGCATAGCCACATAAGGAACAATAAAAAGTACCAAAACAACAGAAACTAACAAACCATATCCTTCGGAATAATATCTGGAACGAAGATAATCGACTGGTGTAGTAAATCCGTACTCCTTTCCCAGTAACCAAAGCCGGTATCCGAGAGCAACGAACATCAGAGCGGCTATCATACCGCCAGTATTTGAATAAAATCCAATTCCATCTTTGTATATCCCGGCTGGAGCGCCGTAAAATGCAAGTGCACTAAATACAGAAATGGATGTGGTACATAACAGTACAAAAGGGTTCAGTCCTCTGTCAGCAGTAAAAAACTTTTCGGACGATTCACTGGTAGATTTAAAGGAACGAAAGCCGTGCCATACAATAAAGACGGCATAAACTAAAATTCCTAAACTAATAAGAACGGCTGGGTTCATAAGTATCCTCCTTTTATCTCATTCATTTTAAATATAATTAGTTACTTTACATGTCCCTGGGTCTGGAAAAAAGCGTTGTAGTATATTCCCCAAACGATGGCTGCAGGTACGGGTAAAAATAGAAGTATGCAGAGCTGCAGGGGAAGCCACCCAAAAAGGATTGGGTTAGGCAATACTGTAACCAGTATGTAATCTACAAAGAAATAAACGATATTAAAGATTACAAATGCAATTTTTGCGCCCTTTTTCATAGTAATTTCTCCTTTCTGAAGTTAATGATAATAGATTGAAATTGAGAAATCGATAACATAATCAGAGAGGAGATTTAACGAAATCGATTTCTCTGACTTCTTGAATGGATAATATCACAAAGAGTTGAAGAAGACAACACAAAATTGTAAAAATAAGAGCAAATTATATATAATATACAAAATTATAAGAAAAAATATATGCAAAACTTATAAAAACGGGCGAGAGGATAAAAAAGTGGCTTATATGCAAAGTGCCTAAAAAATAGAGGCGATAAATAGAGAAAATGTGCATTGACTTACGAAAACACGTTTGATATTATGAAAAACAGAGAAAACGTTTGCGTAAATTGCAATTTTGTCAGTGTGTGGTGTGCGCAGAGGGAGGAATAGAATGGTAGAAGGAAATTATCTTTGGGACCAGGAAATAACCAGGGATATGATATGTAAAAGGATTTCAGATAATAAAGAAATCTATACTTTCCCGGGATTGCCGGTAAATTTATATGAAGCCCTGAAGCAATCTGCGCAGAAAGGACCGAGAGAAATACTACTGTATGATGACAGAAAAAGGCAATATAGTTATCAGGAGTTTCTGGAACGGGTAGACGAACTGGCTGCTTTTTTATATTGTGTTAAGTCTGTCAGAAAAGGAACGCATGTAGGTTTGCTTATGTATAACTGCGCAGAGTTTTGTATTTCTTTTTTAGCACTTTTAAAATTGGGGGCAGTAACGGTTCCCTTACCTAGCAAGTTTAAACAGGCAGAAGTACATTCTTTGGCTAAACGGGCAGAAATTAGTCTTTTGATATGTGATGAGAATTTTAGCGAATGGTTTTGCGATATATACAATGAGGAGTCACTTCTCACTGTTAGAGGAATCGGAGAACAATATGGATTCCTTGAAGCTTTTCAAGGATGGACAAATCCGGCGCAAGATATACAGCGGACAAAACAGTTTGGCGGGGGAGATGAAGATGCTACAGCAATTATCATGTTTACGTCTGGCACTACCTCCGAAAGCAAAGGTGTTGTTTTGAAAAACTATAATGTGATGCATGCTGTGGAGGTCTATCGAAGAACACTCTCTATCACAAAGAGAGATATTTCGGTGATAGCAACACCCATTTACCATATCACGGGTCTTGTGGCATTACTGGGAGTTTTCATCCATGCGGGAGGAACTCTGCATATTCACAAGTTTTTCGAGGCGGAGAGAGTGCTTAAGGAGGCGGTAAAATATGGTTTTACTTTCATTCATGCCTCACCTACAGTTTTCAACCTGCTCATCCAAAATAGAAAAGAAGAACCAGAAATCCCAACATTAAAATCATTTGCCTGTGGCAGCAGCAATATGCCGAGAGAAAAATTGCTGCAGCTGCACGAGTGGCTTCCTCAGTCAAGATTTCACACGGTATACGGACTTACAGAAACAACCTCTCCGGCAACTGTATTTCCAGATGATGCGGCGAGCAGTATCTATATTGGCTCATCGGGTCTGCCAGTGCCGGGAACCAAATTCAAGATTGTGGACGAAGAAAGGAAGGAGGTTCCCTGTGGAAAAGTGGGAGAAATCGCTGTAAGCGGTGCGGTTGTTCTGGATTGTTATTATAAACAGAAGCCGGATACGCTGGAAGACGGGTGGCTCTACACAGGTGATTTGGGGTATTTTAATTCAAGTGGATATTTGTATGTAGTGGATAGAAAGAAAAACATGATTAACCGCGGCGGTGAAAAGATATGGTGTTACGATGTTGAAAATGAGATAGCCGCTATAGAAGGTGTACAGGATAATGCAGTGGTTGGCGTACCGGATGAATTATATGGGGAAGTGGCAGCGGCAATTGTGCAGCAATCGGAAGGATATACCTTGACAGAAGATGATATAAAAGCCTATTTGAAACAGCGAATAGCAAAATATAAGATACCAGTGAAAATAAAGATAGTAGGGGAGATACCGCAGACACCGAATGGTAAAACTGACAAGATAAAAATAAAAAAAATATTAATGGAGGAAAACTAAATGTTAAAAGCAAATTTTATTACAGCAAAGGAGGCAGCTGGATTTATTCACGATAATATGACGGTATGCCCCATTGGTATGACGCTTATCAGTGCAAGTGAAGCGGTCCTGAAAGAAATTGAGAGTTCTTTTTTGCAGACGGGACATCCGTCAAATCTTACGCTGCTTCATTCTTGCGGGCAGAGTGATAGGAAGGATGGAATACAACATTTTGCACACGAAGGAATGGTGACAAGGATTATTGGTTCACATTGGGGACTGCAGCCTAAATGGATGGAGATGATTGCGAATAATAAAGTGGAGGCATACTGTCTGCCGCAGGGACAGATTGCGCAGTTATACAGGAGCATGGCATGTGGTCTTCCCGGAAAGATGTCAAAAGTAGGCTTGGGAACCTTTGTGGACCCTCGCTATGAGGGTGGGAAAATGAACGAACGTACTAAGGCATTGAAAGATATCGTGGAAATTATGGATTACCACGGAGATGAATACATGTTTTATAAACAGATACCCATTGATATTTGCCTGATTCGCGGTACAGAATGTGATGAGATGGGAAACCTTACAACTGATGAGGAAGCGATGAAGTTAGAGGTGCTGGCAGGTGTTCTGGCTGCCAAACGGTTTGGCGGAAAAGTGATTGCACAGGTAAAGAGGGTGGTGCAAACGGGAACGTTGAATCCGAAATCCGTCACTGTACCCGGAGTGTTTATCGATGGTATTGTGGTGTGTGAGAATCCTGATGTGGATCACAGGCAGACATCCTCCTGGATTTTTGACCCATCTTATTCCGGTCAGGCGCGGGTCCCGCAGACAGCGATAGAGCCGCTTCCCATGAGTGTCAGAAAATTTATAGGCAGAAGAGCGCTTGAAGAGGTATATGCGGGGTGCGTGGTAAATCTGGGAACTGGGATTCCCAATGATGTGATTGGCAATATCAGCAATGAAGAGGGAATCAATGACGATATTATGATAACTGTAGAGTCCGGGATATATGGAGGCGTGCAGGCAGGAGGAATCGACTTTGGAATTGGACAAAATCTGTATGCCATGATTGGACACCATGAACAGATGGATTATTACAATGGAGCAGGGGTAGATGTGACATTTATGGGCTTCGGAGAATTGGATGGAGAGGGAAATGTCAATGCGACAAAGATGGGACCAAGATGTACAGGCTGCGGCGGTTTTATCGATATTACCCAAAATGCCAAGAAAGTCGTGTTCTGCGGTACATTCACAGCCAGCGGATGCGAATTCGGTTTTGCCGACCACAAACTTACCATAATAAAAGAAGGCAAGATACGAAAAATGGTATCCCGGGTGGCTCAATATTCTTTTAACGGGAAAATATCCAGAGAGAAGAACCAGGAAGTGTATATTGTGACAGAACGTGCTGTGTTTAAACTGGTGAAAGAAGGTGTCATGCTGATGGAGATTGCACCGGGGATTGATTTGAAATCGCAAGTGCTCGGCTTGATGGATTTTGAGCCAATCATCAGTAAAGATTTAAAGGTTATGGATGAACGGCTGTTTAATGAGGGCACAGTCGGAATGAAAGAATGGATTTTAGAAAAATCAAATATATAAAAAATAAGCGGAGGTAAAGAAAGATGAGACTGAAAGAAAAAGTAGCAATTGTAACAGGTGCAGGCAGAGGTTTAGGAAGGGGAATCGCTGTTAAACTGGCAGAAGAAGGAGCAAAGGTAGTTGCGGCGGATATGATGCCTGCAGAAGAAACAGTAGAACTGATTAAGAAAGCCGGAGGAGAAGCGTCCGCTTTTACAGTCAATATGGCTCATCAGGATGAAGTACAGGCAATGATACAGTTTGCTCTTGATACATATGGGACGTTGGATATTATGGTGAATAATGCTGGAATTAATCGGGACGGTATGCTGCATAAAATGTCGGTTGAGAATTGGAATACAGTTATTGATGTGGATTTGACGGGAACGTTTTATGGAACGCAGGAAGCGGTAAAATATATGCGTGGAAAGGGATATGGACGTATTGTCAATATCTCCTCTGGAAGCTGGCTGGGGAATATCGGACAGGCAAACTATGCGGCAGCTAAGGCGGGCGTTGTGGGACTGACAAAAACCGCGGCCAGAGAAAATGCCAGAAAAGGTATAACATGCAATGTGATATGTCCTGGATTTATTGAGACGGATATGACATTGAAGTTAAAGGAAGTAAACGATGGTGCGGCATGGGAGAGTATGATGCAGAGAATTCCTGCCGGCTATGCGGGCAAACCTGCGGATGTGGGAAATATGGTCGCGTTTCTTGCGTCTGATGAAGCGGCGTATATCACCTCGGAAGTGATTAATGTAGGCGGAGGAATGATTGTTTAGAGCATGCGGAACAGGAGGAGGCATATGAAGATTGCGGTGATCGGAGCCGGTCTGATGGGAGCAGGGATTGCGCAGACATGCGCCCAGGCAGGATATGAGGTGACGAATATCGATGTGTTTAAACCGGCAGTAGATAAGGCGAAAGCAAATATTGAGAAACTTTTTGCAAAGAAAATAGCGAAAGGGAAAATGACAGAAGAAGAGAAAGAAGAGATTGTTTCAAGAATTGCGTATAGCAGCCGGATGGAGGACGTAAAAGGTGCGGAGATAATTGTGGAAGCTGTCCCAGAAAAAATAGACTTAAAGAAATCAGTATTTGAGCAGCTTGATGAAGCGGCAGATACTGAAGCGATACTTGTGTCTAATACGTCTGGTCTAAGCATTTCGGAAATTGCGGCGGCAACGAAACGTCCTCATAAGGTAATGGGTGTGCATTTCTTTTATCCGGCACCGGTGATGAAATTGGCAGAACTGATACGGGGGATTGCGACAGATGAAGATACTTATAATAAAGTAAAAGAATTTGCGCTCAGTCTCGGTAAAACTGTGGTGGATGCTCCGGAATATCCGGGGTTTATTGTAAACCGCATTTTAGTTCCAATGCAGAATGAGGCGGCTTTTATGGTAATGGAAGGCTGTAAGCCGGAGGATGTGGACAATGCGATGAAATTAGGGGCTAACCATCCGATGGGACCGTTAGAGCTGACGGATTTTGTGGGAGTGGATGTAATGCTGGCAACCATGACAGGGCTGTATAATGGCTTTCATGACAGTAAATACAGACCGTGCCCTCTTCTTGAGACAATGGTAAAAGCCGGACATTTGGGGAGAAAGAGCGGTCAGGGATTTTATAAATATGAAAAATGATAAAGAGTAATAAAAATAAATTTAGAAGGAGAAAAAATATGAGAGAAGTAGTAATTGTCAGCGGTGTAAGACTGCCAGTAGGAAATTTTGGAGGGAGCTTAAAAAATATTTCTGCTATTGATATGGGAGCTTTAGTAGTAAAAGAAGCGGTGAACCGTGCGGGAATCAAACCATCAGATGTAGATGAAGTGGTGATTGGGCAGGTTGGAGAAATTGCCGAAAATGGATTCGTAGCAAGGGCGATAAGTCTTAAAGCAGGTTTACCTAAAGAGACAACAGCGTATTCGGTAAATCGGCAATGCGGCTCCAGTTTACAGTCTGTCGCGGAAGCAGTGATGGAGATTCAGACAGGGCAGGCAGATGTAGTAGTGGCTGGAGGTGCAGAAAGTATTTCGCAGCTTCCATATTATGTGAAAGATGCCCGCTGGGGTGCGAGAATGGGACACAAAGTATTTGAAGACGGAGTGATTGATATTCTCACATGGCCTCTTGATGGTAATCATAATGGTGTTACGGCAGAAAACGTGGCAGAAAAGTATCACGTGTCGAGAGAAGAGCAGGACGAATTTGCATTGGAAAGTCACCGCCGTGCTTGCATGGCTATTAAAGAAGGAAAGTTTAAAGACGAGATTCTGCCCGTGGAATTAAAAGACAGGAAAGGAAACGTAACAATTTTTGATACTGATGAGGGCCCGAGAGATGGTCAGACCATAGAGAAGCTTGCAAAATTAAAACCGTGTTTTGTCAAAGACGGAACAGTAACAGCAGGAAATTCTTCAAGTTTAAACGATGGAGCGGCTGCTGTGGTTGTAATGGCGAAAGACAAAGCGGAGGAATTAGGAGTAGTTCCGAAACTGAAAATAGAAGGCTATGCAATTGCTGGTTTTGATGCAGAGTTGATGGGATATACGCCCAAATTTTCCAGCGAAAAACTCGCGGAGAAATTGGGGATTAATTTAAAGGAAATTGATATGTTTGAAATAAACGAAGCATTTGCCAGCCAGGCATATGCTGTCAGAAGAGATTTAGGCTTAGACCCGGCAAAGGTGAATATATATGGCGGGGGTATCTCTATCGGACATCCAATCGGAGCTACAGGAGCAATCCTCACAGTAAAGGTATTGTATGAGCTGATGAGAAGCGAGAAGAAAGATGCCATGATTAGTATGTGTATTGGAGGGGGTCAGGGAATCTCCATGTATTTTACAAAATGCGAATGAGCAGAAATGTCATAGTTAGTTCTATGGGGGTTAGAACAGTATTAAACATTTAGTGTGCAAATGTCATATATAGGATATCCTAAAAGTCATAAAGGACTTGAAGGATATCCTTTTTGTTGCGGGTCGGATAGACCCTGTTGAGTACGTTGGAGTTTCTCAACAGAGAAACGG
>UQKK01000065.1 GCA_900541505.1 uncultured Ruminococcus sp. | reverse complement strand
TTTCTCTGTTGAGAAACTCCAACGTACTCAACAGGGTCTATCCGACCCGCAACAAGAAATACGGCAAGGGATAAAAACCATATCCCCGCCGTAATTCCTATGATAATCCTGACTTTCTTTTTATGATTCTGCATCTTGGTCGCTCCATTTATAACCGATTCCGAATACATTCAATATCCATTTCGGATTTTTCTTATCTTCTTCGATTTTATCACGAAGCCTGGAAATATTCACGCTCAAAGTGTTTTTATCCACAAAATTCCCGTCGATATCCCAGATTTTCTCAAGCAGTATCTCCCATGTCAGCACCTGATTGCGGTTCTGTATCAATGTCTCCAGAATCTTCATCTCTGTCCTGCTTAAGGAAATCGGATTTCCCTCTTTTGTCAAGGATTTCTTCTCAAAATCATAGGTCAGATTCCCTGCATGGTAATTTCCATCCGCCTTCCCTGCGCTCCTTTTTAACAGCGCTTTGAGCCGCCTCATCAGAAGAGGGATGGAGAAGGGCTTTGTCACATAGTCATCCGCCCCTGCGTCAAAGCCTTTTATCATATCCCGCTCTGTATTGCGCGCAGTCAGGAAAATCACAGGAATCTCCGTCGTCCTGCGCAGCACAGAAAGATAATCCCGGCTGTCCCCGTCGGGAAGTGTCACATCCAAAAGCACTGCATCCGCCTCAATCCGCGTCATTTTTTTCAAATCCGCAAGGCTTCCCGCCGTCTGCGCGGCATATCCTTCTTTTTTCAGCGCATATACCATGCCGTTTCTTAAAACCTCATCGTCCTCCACTACAAGAATCCGGTACATCTTCCATCCCCCTCCAGAAAATATTTATTCTGCCTCCCGCAGTCTTTCCACCACGGTCTTTTTGTTCAGGACTTCTGTCAGGATAACGGAGGTAAGAATGGAAAGGGCTACGCCTGCTGCCAGCACCATGCACACCGCCGCCGCAAACAGCGAAGGTACAAATCCCGTAGACAGAGGATACTGCGACAACGCCTGCGCCACCGGGATTCCCACCGGAATAACAAGCGCCATGCTGATGAGTACCATCTTCATCCCGTCCCGAAAAATATCTCTTATCATCTGGCGCTTCGTCATTCCTATGGACTGCAGCGCCGCGTATTCGATTTTCCTGGAGAGCACGCCGGTCACAAGGGTATTGACGATGTTCGCTATGCCAATCAGTCCCACAATGACCGCCACAAATATGCCGATACATACCTTCTGTGCCTTCTGCGTCTCCTGCTGAAGTCTTGTCTCATATTTTGAGCTCACGCGAACCTGGGAATTTAGGCTCCGAGCTGTCATTTCCTCCAGTGTTTCCTGGTATTTGCTCTCCTGATTGCTGTCTTCGTTTCCCGCCGCATTGATAAGAACAGCGCTCACCATGTCATCCGCCTGCCCGCCGTAAATCTCACGGAACACAGTATCCGGCAGAATAAACTGTGTGTCTGTTCCAAATTCTCCCGCGTAATTATCCGGTTTCGTCCCCACCACCGCCATGACAGTGAAGGTTCTCTCCACATACTCTCCTCTCTCATAGTTGTAGAAGGACAGTGTCAGCTCCTGCCCGGCTTCCACCGCCTCAAACCGGAAATCCTCTCCCGCGAAATGTCCATAATAGGGCTGGTAGATGAGATAATCTCCTGAGGCAAATGTTTCTTCGTCCAGGCTGCCGTCGTACACATAGACATTTTCCGACTCCATGGGAAGCGCCTCCGGCTCCATCCCCAGGATTCCCGCCGGATAATTCCCGTCGGCTTCGCTGCTCGTCTGCTTATCGGAAGGCAGCCCGCTCTCCGCAAACTCCTTCTCTATCACAGTCCGCAAATCTCCCTCGTATTTCAGCGCAGCCTTAGACTCCCCATAACTGCCGTAGCTTGGTTTCTGCTTAAAATCTACTCCCCGATAGTATACATAGGATTCCTCCGCAAAATCCAGACTTCTTATCTCATTTGCAAACTCGATATTCATAGGCTCATAGGGGGCATCCATCAACTGTGTCGCATGATACTGGTAAACTTTAAAGTCCGCCTCATTCATCCTGTCCGCCATCCACTGCGTATCATAGCCGATAAGCGCCGTGTACAGGACGCAGAACAGGATACCGCTCAATCCGAAAGAGAGGATGGCAAACACCGTCTTTTTCCTGCCCGTCGTGCGAAACCTCGCCGCTTCCACAGGGGAAACTTTTGCCGCTAAAGACAGGGCTTTTCTGCTGCTTATGAAAACCGTCACCGCGGAAAATACAGCGGAAATCAACGCCGCGTAGAGAAGGGAAATTCCCGCCTCGTAGTACCTGGAAAAAGAAAACTCTGAATCTTTCAAAAGACGGATGACAAGGAGATTCAAGCCCGTACCCATGGCAGTCCCCGCTATTATCCCGGCGATTCCCAGGCGGCGCACCTGCCAGTTCAACATCCCGCGAATCTGTTTCCCCGTCATGCCGATGGTCTTCATGCTCCCCATGAAACGGATATCGTTTACCACGGAGATATAGAAAATATTATAAATCAGGATATACCCGTAGGCAATCAGAAGCAGAAGCACGCCTGCCACTCCCACAATCAGGAGCGTGAAATCCTGACTTGTTATCATACAGGTGCCTTCCCCTCCTACCGCCTCGTTTAAGCGTTCCAGCTTTTCGGCAAGTTCTGTGTCAGAAGTCTGGGATGTGACACCGGCAAGTTTTGTATAAATGGTCCCTGTATCTCCTATTTCCGGGTTGTAAATATCCGGGAAATCCTCTGTGGTATACAGTTCTTCATAGTCTTCGATGGCTTCCAGCGGATTGTCGTAAAATCCGCTGATGGTCACTTCCACAGGTTCAAGAACACGCTCTCCTCCTTTTTCCGCCATCAGATTGATGGTCATCTTCTGCCCCGGCTCCATCTTTCTGCCGGTTCTTTTTGCCAGGGTGTCTGACATCAGGATTTCTCCGGCATTTTCCGGGTACTTGCCGTTTATTAAATCCACATAGTGATGCCCGTAGTACCCTTCATTCACTCCCAGAAATTTCACAGTCAGTCCGGCAAATTCCCGATTTCTCGGGGAGCCTTTCATACAGAGCCTGGCAATATCCGCCCACTCCACCTCCGGCTGACGGCGCACTTTTTCCAGAGTCTCTGTATTCCCGTAAATTCCCGCGCCATTGGTACCCGGTCCCGGATTCATCTGCGACTCTGTCATTACCGCCTTTGCTGTGCTCACCCCTGCTCCGCACACGATGGTGATGAGAATTGCGGTGAGTGCGATAGCGAGGACTGCCATGATATTGCGCAGCCGATGGGCTTTCATGGTTGCTCCGGCAATCTCTTTTACCATTTCTTTGTTGGAGTTCTCGTACATCACCGCTCACCTCCGACAATCTTTCCATCCTCAATATGGATAATCCGGTCCGCAAGCTGCGCGATTTCCTCGTTGTGGGTAATCATCACGATGGTCTGGGAGAACTCCCGGCTTGTCATTTTTAAGAGCCCCATCACCTCCTGGCTGGTTCTGGAATCCAGGTTCCCGGTGGGTTCATCCGCGAGGATAATTGCCGGTTTTGCGGACAATGCCCTCGCGATTGCCACTCTCTGCTGCTGTCCGCCGGAGAGCTGATTGGGATAGGCTTTTAATTTCTTCTCGATTCCCAGCATCGCGGCAATCCTCCTAATATACGCCTCATCCACCTTATTGCCGTCCAGCTTCACCGGCATGACGATATTTTTATACGTATTGAGCACGGTCACCAGATTATAATTCTGAAAAATAAAACCAATCTTCCGCCGTCTGAATATCGTCAGCTCATCCGGTTTCATGCCGGAGATATCTTGTCCGTCTATGATAATCTTCCCTTCATCCGGGACGTCCAGCCCGCCCACCAGATTCAGAATCGTCGTCTTTCCCGAGCCGCTGGTGCCGACGATAGCGACAAACTCTCCCTTTTCCACGGAAAAGCTGCTGTGGTCCACCGCTTTTACCAGGCTCTCTCCCTGCCCGTAATATTTCACAAGTCCCTTTGCCGATAAAATCTCCATTGTCGTCTCTCCTTATTTTCAGTTTTCCCTTTGGGATACTCTTATTAAACCAGAGACTTCTTACAAAGTTCTTACAACTATGCCTTGCCCCACATTTTTAAAAAATATTATAATAAACTTAAACCAAACGTCAACAGACAGGTACTTACTCTATAGAACGGTTACATTTGAGAGGAAAGGGAGGTATCTTCATGTATTGCAGAAATTGCGGGAAAGAAATTTCAGATAAAAGCCGATACTGCAGATTTTGCGGGTCCCCACAAAACACGGTAAATGGAAAAAACAAGGACAAGCCGTCTAAAAATATAGCTGCGGTACGAATAGCGGCGGTTCTTGCAGCAATGGTTTTTACAGCCCTGTGCGTTTTCCTGCTGCTCTATTTCATCCGAAAACCGGAGACAAAGAGTGAGCTATCGCAGGAAACTCTGTCACAGGAAGCAACGGATGAGCCATGGCGGGAAGCACTGACAGAGGATTTTCTGCTTCCGGCACAGTATGGAGAACTGTGGGGATATAAAAACCTGGATGGAGAATGGGTGATAGACCCTGTATATGATGGGACAAATTTCTTTACCAACAATGGAACAGCCATTGTCATGAAGGACGGTGAAGCACTGATTATCGACAAATCCGGAGCTTTGAAAAACAAAGTCGATTTCAAACAGGAGATAGCAGGCGCCGGCAACAAAACAAGCTTCTATCTGCAGAATGATTTTGTAAACGGAAAAATCATGATTTCCTGGAGCAGCGATGGTTGGGATGAAGAGTACGCTTTTATGGATGAAGAAGGCAAAATAACCTATTTTCCCGATAATTTAAGACTAGGGTCAGATGAAGCGACACAGATAATGGTTGATAAGGGCTGGTATTGCATGTACGACGAATATCAGGATAAGTACGGATACATGGACGGAAATATGAACTGGGTTATCCCTGCTATTTACGATGACATCAAACCCATGTCTGTCAACGGCATGATTCCTGTAAAAACGGAAGACGGCTGGGGATACTTGAATGAAAATGGAGAAATGGTCATCCCTCCGGAACTTCTGTCTGTCGATTCAGGTTCCGCAATAGCACTATACAATGAGGCAGGACTGTTTGGCAGCAATGGTCTGGCTCCTGTGAGAAGAGGGGAAAAGTGGGGATTTATCAACGAGCAGGGGGAGGATGTCATCGAATTTCGCTATGACGAAGCCCGTGGATTTGGAGGCAGCGACATTGCGGCAGTTCGCATTGACGATAAATGGGGCTGTATCGATGCCAAAGGAAGAGAAGTCATCCCTCTGGAATATGACACTGTCAGGCATTTTATGGAAAACGATATATATGCCTGCAACCTCGTGGAAGTATCAAAGGACGGAGCATGGGGATGTGTCGATTCTTCCGGCAGGGAAATCATCCCCCTGGAATATACCAACAATTGCCTACCTATATCTGACACAACGATTGTCGCCGCCAAAGACGGAGAGGTGTTTGTTCTGAACAACAAAAACCAGGTTCTCCACCATGAAGAGTATGATGGCGGTGATTATATAGCAGCTAACTATGGGCTTTTCGAGCTGTCCAGCAACGGCGATTTGCTATGGTTGGATTTCGACGGAAATATTTATTAACAAAACCAGTGTACTGTCTCATTGGCTTTCAGTATCATGACGCAGTACACTAGTGCCTTATGTGGAACACTGATAAGGCAGCAAGCGAGAGAAGCATTGAAACAGAAACGGAAACAGGAAAGGATAAGAGTAACGGAACATGCATCATAACAATAAAGGGAAAAAATCAGGACAAAACAAAGCTTTACTGATTGCAGGAATCCTATTTTTGGCAATATGCCTGGGTGCTTCTGCGGCAGGAGGGGTATACTGGTATCTGTTAGAAAAAGAAAAAACGCAGTATCTTGAAGACTCCTACAAGGATGAATCCGCTAAGACAAACATGACAGAGGATGAGGAAAATGATAATTCCAAAGAAAAAGCTGCAGCTTATACAGATGATACTGCCCAAACGTATTATTCTCGTATCCTCACGGAATATCAGAAAGCGGAGCAGAACGGGTTTGCCGGGGAATACGAGGAGTTTCCCCTTGTGAATCCTGTTCTCTTAGACAGCGGGGAAAGAGAGCTGTACTATACCCTCGAAGACATGAGCGCAGACGGCATCCCCGAACTTATCATCGCAGAGCTGACAAATCAAAGTGATGTGGGATACAAAATTTTAGATATATATGGGTATGATGACAGGACGCCCCAGCATTTGTCGGTTATCCAGGGACTTGGCATACGCGCTTTCACGGGAGATGGACAGTCAGAAAGTCTCCCGGAATATTCTATCTGTGAAGATGGTTTTTTTAAGTTCATACAAAATAGTGACTCGCAAAATATATCTACGGAATATTATAGCCTCATTTCCGGGACTGCAAATCTCAATTTAGAAACCAGCCTTGCATACTCCGAAGGGTACTACTTCCAGGGAAGTTCCGGCGGACTTGAGGCAAATGAGCTTACAGCGGAGCAATACGAGAGCGCACTTTCAGACTGGGAAAGCCAGCACCCTGTCAGGACAGATATGGACTGGAAAAAACTGTCTGATTTAAGTATCAGCGAACAGGAGGAGGAAAACATCCCTACTTTCGATGTTACAACCTGCGAACGTCAGCCCGGAAAATATCCCCGCACGGATTTCATGGTTTCCTCATCATCTTATCTGCAAAAAGACGGGGTGGAACACCCCTCCAGTCTTATGGAGGATTCCGACCGGACTACATACTGGGCGGATGGCAGAGTGGGCCTCGGAACAGGCGAGTCCTTTTCCTATGATTCCCCCTTCCCCCAGGATATCCAGGGACTGTACATTGAACCCGGACTGGCTGCTTCCGCCCAAGACTACCAGGATAACGGACGCCCTCTGAAACTTCGCTTCATCTTCAGCAACGGACTGGTGGGGACAGCGGATTTAAGCAGCTTTGCATATGCGGAAGATTCTGCCCTCTACATCGACTTCGGACAGACAATCACTGTTGATTCGTGTAAAATTATCATTGAGGAAGCGCAGAGCGGAGAAATTGCAGACGACACCTGTATCTCAACGATGTTTTTCGCAGGGTCTCCCGCAGAGCAGTGATGCAGGCAGACCTACAGATAAATTTTCGGTAATGTTACTATTCACAGCCGACTCCAAATTGTCAGCAGAGGTGTCGTGCTTGCACGTAAACCGCTGGTGTCAATTTGGAGTCAGGACTGTGAAACAGTCACCCCGCCCACATAAGCAGTCTTAGCTCCGTAAGGAGCGGGACTGGAGCATCGAAGATGCGACGAGTGCGCATGTGGGTGGGGTGGCTGTGAATAGTAACATATGAATAACACCAATTACATTCAGCAATTTAGATTCTTGCTTAAACGTATCCGTATTGTTATCATATAGTTAATAGAAAATCGCGTTGGGAGGAGATAGTGTGAAAAAAATTACAGTTATTGTTTTGTTAATCATCTCTCTATTATGTTTCAGCGGATGCGGCACCTCCGAAGATTCCCAGGCAGACACAAAAGCGTCCAAAAAGCAGACGGAACAGGAAGAGCAAGAAAAAGAAAAGGAAAAGAAGAAACAGGAGGACGCACAGAAAGCAGAAGAAGACAAGAAAAAGCAGGAAGAAGAACAGAAGCAAAAAGAAGCTGAGCAGAAGCAGCAATCACGGCGAGAGGAAGTCATCGCATATGAGAAGGAAAAATTCGGGTATTCTGACTCGGAAGCAAACCCCAGTTCTTCACAGTACAAATGCGAGTATTGCGGTGTCAGCAATGTGTATCTGATTCGAGACGGCGTCTGCCGGATTTGTTATGATGAGCAGATTATTCCCACACTTCCGAAATGCCAGATATGCGGAACCGCTCTTGAAGATAACATGACTGCCACGTTAGGGAGATGCTACAACTGCATGGTATGTGATTACTGCGGGACAAGTTTAGAGGACAGATGTGCCGATTGGACGTTAGGCACAATTGACGGAACATGGACTTGCGATACTTGTTATTATCAGTACAAGACGCCTATGTGCGCGCAATGTGGAAGGAATCCCCAGGATGATTTCTCTACCGGGTTGTGTAATGAATGTGGAGGCTATAATTACTGCAGCCTCTGCGGTGCCTACATGCCAAATGGGTTTGCCGTCTTCAACAGCGGCATGAGGTTCTGCCAGTCATGTGTGGATACTTACGGTGCGGAAAATGTATTTAATGTAGCAACCGGACAGTAGAAGTCAAGTCGTTGCATATTGATTTCATTTTTCACATATGCTATAATGCCAGTAGGCAAAAAGATAGAATTAGTCCATGCAGGACAACAAAACGAAAACCTCAGAGTTGCAGCTCTGAGGTTTTCTATTCCGTTTTGTGAAGGTGGCTTATGCCTTAGGCTAGTTACCGACTATTTATCACTGTCTAACCATTTGATAATGTAGTGGCAAACTACACCAGCCGTAACAGTGACTAGAAAAGATAGAACTATTTCCATACAGGACACCCCCTTCCTGTACCGGTATAGGGGCGGTAACAGATTTATTATAACAGCTAGAAGCTTAGGCAGTAAATCTCATATAATACCAAAATTTTTATTTCCTCTAACGGAAAGGGCGGAACATTAATTAAGTTCAAGTCGTTGCATATTGATTTCACCTTCTTCATATGCTATAATGCCAATAGGCAAAAAGAAACAATAGTTCCATTGCGAACGACAAAAACCCCGGAAACTGGCATTTCCGGGGTTTTCTATTCCGTTTTGTGAAGGTGGCTTATGCCTTAGGTTAGTGTGCTGTCTCATTCACATTTCGCATAATGACTTGCCTGGATTTCCATCTGCTGTGTTGT
>UQKK01000064.1 GCA_900541505.1 uncultured Ruminococcus sp. | reverse complement strand
GCGTAGTTCCGGGGTTTTTGACCACTTTTGATAAAGTTTAGCGCTTGCTGAACTGAGGCGCACGACGGGCGGCTTTGAGGCCGTACTTCACGAAACCGAAGCTCAATTTCGCTTGATTTTACGCGGTTTTTCAAGCCTTTTGCTCTTCGTCCACCAGTTCTTAAACCCACGATTTTGTGGGCTTTTGTCGGATTTTAACCCTAATCTTTTTTTGATGTGTCGATTGCTCTGTTGATCACCCCATGTAATTGGGCAGGTTTATTATACTTGACTTTGGCGTAAATATCCATAGTCACCTTGCTGTTTTCGTGTCCGGCAAGATACTGTACGGTTTTAGGATCAACCGAAGCATAAATCAGGTTCGTGATATAAGTGTGACGCAATTGATGCGGTGTCACTTGAAAATCCATCGTATATACCAACTTCGGATTGTTCGACTGATGCTCACCAAGTTTCGGCTTTACAACATGCTTAATCTTCTGCCCATTCACATAGGTGTAATAGCAGCGTTCTTCCGTAGAACGAACTGCTATGTACTTCCATACCCTCACGAACTGGGATTCAGCCAAAGCATTACCATTCCTGTCCGAGATCACATATTCCGATTTTGACTTTTCCTTTGCCTCTTTCAAACATTCCACCAACTTGCCCGGAATGGGAATGTCCCTTTTGGCTGCTGGCGTTTTTAATTCTGTTGAAATTACCGGACGATTATTTACAGAACGCCATGCTCGCCTTACCGATATATATGGGGTGGCACCATCCAGGAAAACACAATCCCATCGCAGTGCAAGAATTTCTTCCCGCCTCAACCCTGCGTATAACCCAATCATTACGAAAACATACGGTGGTAATCCCCTGATGGTATCCAGAAGAATTTTCACCTGCTCATCCGTCAATGCCTTCTTTTCCTGCTTTGGTGTTCCGCCTTTTGCAGAAAGCGACGCAGCCGGATTACAACTGATGATTTTGCTTTCTTCTGCTGAATAGAAAACACATTTGATCAGCATATTCATTTTGCTGTACAGGGAAGCTGATTGCTTGGAGATTGGCACCAGCAGCAAGCGAAGGTCATCGGTCGTCACTTCGTCCATATACATATCTCCAATAGCTCCAATAATGTATTTTCTTATCGTGCGCTCATATCCGCTCAATGTGTTTTCTCGCACACTCGCCGAGCGCATCTTCAACCATTTTTCGCAATACTCAGCTACTGTCGGATTATTCTTCCGGAATATTTCATCCTCAATACTGCGCTTCATCTCAATGGATTTATCGTACAGCTCTTCAGGAGTCTGTGCATATAGCGAAATCCATTTTCCATCTGCATCCTGCATTCGTGTTCTGTAATATTGAACGCCCCTCTTCATAATTGTTCCATATTCCGGCACTACTTTTTTTCTTGCCATTATTGCTTCCTCCATTTTCTTGATATATCCAAATTGATCTTTGCTCTTTAATTATCCAGAATGCTGCTCCGGTTCTCAAGGATGTCGGCTATATGTAAAAAGAGCAGGGATTATCCCTACTCTTTTTGATCTCATTCATGAAACTGTCTGGCCTATTCTGCATCCCACAGTGTAAAGGTATCCTCTAATATACCCGCCAGTTCATCCGGTCGGTTATACTTTGCCTTTGCATAAATGTCCATCGTTATCTTGCTGTTCTCATGACCGGCAAGATATTGAACTGTTTTAGGATCAACCGATGCGTGAATAAGATTTGTAATATAAGTATGCCGCAGCAAATGTGGTGTCACTTCAAAGTCTAAGCTATAAACCACCTTTCCATTATGCGCAGCTCTTTCGCCCAGCACCGGTTTCACCGTATGCTTCACTCGTTTTCCATTCTCATAACGGTAGTAGCTCCGTTCCTTTACAGTTCTGGTCACAATATACTGCCAGAGCCTCTTAAACTGCGTATATGAAAGCGGTTCACCCTCGCTGTTTGCAACAACATAGTCTGATGTGGAATTCTCCTTTGCTTCTCTCAGGCATTTCGCCAGGCAATCAGGAAGCGGTACATCTCGATGAGCAGCCTTTGTTTTCAGTTCAGACATTATTACCGGTCGATTGTGCTCTGTATGCCAAGCTCTGCACACTGTCAAATACGGTGCTGCTTCATCCAGAAAAACTGAATCCCACTGTAATGCAAGAATTTCTTCTCGCCGAAGCCCCGCATACAGACCAAGCATCACAAATACATACGGTGGTAATCCTCTTATCGCATCCAGCAATCTCTCCACCTGATCATCAGTCAAAGGGTTTTTCTCTTTTTGAGGAACGCCCCCGTTCTTTCCAGACAAATAAATTGTAGGATTGTCCTGAATCACTTTGCTTTCCTTTGCCGCCGCAAAAATGCTCTTATAAAGTATATTGACCGATTTGTACACAGACGCTGATTTTTTGGATACCGGAACCAGTGCCAGACGAATATCATCCGCTGTAACATCTGCTATATTCATATGACCCAGAGGCTTTATAATATGCCGGTTTACTTTCGATGTGTAATCCGTCAACGTAGTGGCTCTTACCTGTGCGGATTGTAACAACAGCCACTTTTCGCAATACTCCTTTACTGTGGGGGATGATCTGCGAAATGTATTATCCTCAATCTGCTCTCTCGCTTCGAGCACCTTATCATATAATTCTTCACGGGTTCTGCCATACAACGCCACCCGCTTTCCATCAGCATCCTCAATTCGAGTCCGGTAATATTCCTTACCCGCCATGATGACGGTTCCGTACTGAGGAATCGCATATCTTTTTCTTGCCATCTTCGACACCTCCAAACTTTTAGCTGATATATTCATTATTGCGAATAACCTGCCAATACTCAACGATGTCGAATTTCGCTCCTGGCTGTTCTCTTCTTTCGGAAAGTCGGATTGTTATCCTTCGGCCTTGCACGATGTGTAGACCTTGCAATATACTCCTGAAGTCCAACTTCAGTAAAATAAACACAGCCATTCTCAACATACTGAACGTAAGTGATCAGCCCTTCCATTCTTGCATGATCCAAGGTGTCCAGGCTAATCCCCAACATCTCAGCGGCTTCTTTACGCTTAATCAATTTATCCACCATCAAAATTCACTTCCTTTCGGCATTTGCCTTGTCTTTTTTTCTCCGCCTGTTCCGGAATATAATATCCAAGCTGCACTTTCACAGCTTCATCAATTCCGCGCATCTGTCCCTTACTTACCTTGCCGAGATACCGAATCACACAGGTCTTATCACATGTATCAAGCTGCTCCGCCAATACCATCGAAGATCTTGCCAGCCCTTTTGCCTTCCGAAGGAAATAATGTGTTGGCTGGCTTCTTTTCTTTTGAATCTTCGTTGTCAGAGGAGCAACCGTAATCGTCGGCGAATAAAAGTTGCCGACATCGTTCTGAAGAACCACTACCGGACGAACACCGCCCTGCTTTGATCCTATCGGAACACCAAGATTGGCAAGGTAAATATCTCCTCGCCGGTAAACCCAGTTTTCTTTCATCTGGTTGCCTCCAATCCCATAATCATCTATGGATAAAAGCTGACAGAAAATAATACAACTGCTTTATTCTGACAGCTTTTCTTAAAATATGGTTTCTCTGTACTTTTTCTTGGCACCCCAGAGATCGGGGATTTCTCACAAGCGGCAGTGTGCTTCACTGCTCCATTGGAATTTAACCATCCCGCCTTCTTTATGGCCGGACCGCGAATTACGGAAGTATCATTGTCCCTGACAGGCTTTTACACCACCGTCGGTTGCAATCCGACATTTGCTGCTGCGATTCCGCTTCGCCCCTGTTGGGCATCATGGCGTGCAGTCGAAGGCTCGTTCTGTCAGTAATGTACTTGGAGAATGAGTATTCAATTTTCATAGTTCATCAGCCTTGTTGCCTTAGCTGTAAAGTAAGTATAAAAGAATGCGGTTTTACATAACACGCCGGAAACTGCGACTTTGCCCACCTAATTTTGCGAGTTCACATCAGTGCTTCCTGAAGCTGCGTAATGGCATCCTGCACTCTCTTTTTCAACGCATCCACATCCTGTCTCTTGCCAATGATCAGATAATCCAGCGTTACTCCAAAGAATTCCGAAAACAGAATCATGTCGTTATAAGATGCCGATATTACTCCGCGTTCAATTTTTGAAATGCGTTTTGCATCAATATCAATCGCCTCAGCCAGAGCCTCCTGCGTATACCCTTTTGATTTGCGCAGCTCCTGAATTCTTGCTCCACATACATGCTGATCGTAATACATACGTTTCTCCTTCCGCACAGCCGGTACAGAACCGGACCAGCGGAAGGTCAAAAAAGGAGCCGCATGACGGTGAAGAAAAAATCCTGTGCCGATAAAACAGAACATGGGGTATCCCATAATTCTGTCTCATGCGGCATTCGGAAGACTTCGCCTGTCAGCGGCTCCACAGCACAGCTATGACTTATAAAATTGTGTTAATAGGGTTATTTATTGTCATCTCAACCATTCAGAGACGAATAGTAGAGCTGCAATCTCCGTAATCTTCTCATCTCCAAAACATTGAAGACGGTCTCACGTCCGCAGGCCTTGCATTTGGTCTGCACATGTCCTCTGGTATCCTCAAAGACGATGATTGAATTATGTCGGCAATAAGGACACCTGACAGTCCTGGGCTTTTGGGAAGCGATTGCATCCTTTGCCCGGATGATTTTAATCTGCATTTCCGCAGATGGTTCCGATACTCTGATATTCCTGCTCATGGCCACACCTCCAATGGATCACGATATTCATAATCCTTTTTCCGGTTCAGATAGCCAAGTTGTTCCAAGCGGATAGCTGCTGCTGATCTCGAAACACCAAAGACACCACAGAAAGTATCTATCTTCACCTGGTCACTGTCGTAAAAACGCCATCCATAACAGGTCAGAGGCTTTCTGCTGTTAATGAACCACATCGCCCGATCTACTTCTGACTGAGGCATCAGAATGGCAGCTCCCAGCGTATTGGCCTGCCATTCGTTCCAATCTTCCTGCGTTCTCAGGACGCGGGAGCCATTTCCCCGCGCTTCCGGTCTCTTATGGCAGGCTATCTTTCGGTCATCGGAATCCAGCTGAAACAGTATCTGGTGAGCGCACTCATGCGCCAGCGTAAATCTGCGTTTTCCGCAGAGTTTCCGAATATTCGCTGGTTCAATGAAACTCTTGTCCAGAACCACATCATTGGTTTTCAGGAAGATGCTCCTCTGATTTCCATCAATCTCTATCTGATATTCTGTATCCACATACGCGGTCAGACCATAGATGCTTCCGTCCGAGGACAACTTTTGAAATGACACCTTCAGGTTCAGATAATCGGATGCAAACTGGTCAATGGGTGTCGGAAGTGCGAATCTTGCCGGATCATCTGCTTCGCTGCCGAAAAAGGACTTTTGAAAATCTCTTATCACTGCAACAGCGATTTCTTCTATGTTTTTCTGCGAAAGGATCATAGGCACGGCTCCTTTGCTTCAACGAACCATTTTTCATCTTCGTTGTACAGGAAACTCTCATGCCCACCGATCATGACCGTATAGCGGATTCCGCAGCCACCCACCTTCGTGGAAGCAGCCCGACACTTATGCTTCAATCGGTCGATCTCATACACCCGTCCGTCAATCCACCGAATCAGACGCGGACGGATATTTCCCTCTGCATCCACATCTAAATTCACAGGTACATATACTTTTCTACATTTCTGTTCCGACATATTCTACGCTCCTCCTCTGTAAACCGGCGAATGTGTTGACTTCTTTTAGCAAAGAACTCACCAGATTCTGCCGGTGCTGTATTAACCAATCATTCCTGTCGGCATAACCAAATCCACTTTTCGCTCTGTCGGCATCTTGCTTTTCTGAAAAAGTACCCCATTTTTAATCGCATCTTTCCCGAATCGGAATCGAATCTGCTCAATCGCTGCGTCCAAGCGTTCCTGGCGATCCAGTGATTTCACATCAGTGAATAGGTCGTATTGTATCGGACAATCCTCTTCAAACAGGTTGATTGCCCGAACTGTCACCGAACGAATCGGGTGTTCCCACTGATAATTCTTATCAAACAGAGCAAATGCGGTTTTCGCCAGATAGGTGGGGCTTTGTGTCGGAATGCTAATCCGGCACTGCCACTCCTTCGTGAAAAGCTCATTGTTGCGGATGGAAATCGCTATTCCGCCCGCTTTCTTCTTATGTGTTCGTAGCTTGGTTCCAATCTCCTGCACCAGCTCCAGCATGACACACCAGACTTCGGCGTTATTCTCCAAATCCTGCATGGTCGTTATCCCGTGTCCGATGCTCTTTACCGGAGAAACATAATCGGAAAGCATAACCGGCGAATCATCCAGCCCATTGGCATATTTCTTAATCGCCAGTCCATTCTTTCCAAGGCGGCACTTCAAGAAATCATCCGATGTTGCAGCAAGCTCTCCAATGGTATGAATCCCATAACCGGATAGAACCTTCTCGGTCGCTCTGCCGACTCCAAGCAAGTCAGAGGCAGGAAGACACCAAATCTTCTCACGGAATGAATCTGCTTCGATGCAGGTAATCGCATCCGGCTTTTTCATATCCGACCCAAGCTTGGCAAAAATCTTGTTGAAGCTCACTCCTGCGGAAATCGTAAGGCCCAGTTCAAACTTAACGGTTCTGCGAATCTCATCTGCGATTTCAAATCCAGTTCCCATGCAGCCGCTTCCAGTCACATCCAGCCAGCATTCGTCCATCCCGTAAGGTTCAATCTGGTCAGTATAACGACCGTATATCTCACGGGCTAATTTTGAAAACTTCATATATTGCTCATAATGCGGCTTCACGATCACAAGATCCTGGCACTTCTGTTTTGCCTGCCAGATTGCCTCTCCCGTGGAAACGCCAAACGCCTTTGCTGCATAGTTCTTCGCAAGTACGATACCATGCCGTTCCTCCACAGAACCACACACTGCCACCGGCTTGTTCTTCAGTTCCGGGTTCAGCATACACTCAACAGAGGCATAGAAATTATTCATATCACAATGAAGAATCACTCTTTGCATCCCGTATTCCTCCTCTCCGTTCGTGAAAGCACGAACAACTTTTCACGAACGCATTGACACACAGCATTTCTTGTGATACTATAATTACACGAATTGTATTTCGTGTTTTCATCGTCATTATAGCAAGCACAGTTTTTCGTGTCAATAGATTTTTATGAAAAAGTGTTCGTGTTCGTCATCAAAAAAGAAAGAGGTATTCCTATGGTCTTCAAAGAAAGGTTGAAAGAAAAAAGAACAGAAGCCAATTTAACTCAGGTAGAACTTGCAGAGAAGGCCGGTGTAACCGCCCGCACAATTCAGAATTATGAGCTTGGCAGCCGCAAACCATCCAATATGGTCACGATCCAGAAGATTGCAGATGCGCTGAATACTACTACCGAGTACCTGCTGGGAAGCAGCGGCACCTATGTCGTAGAAGCTCATGAAAAAGGCGGCGCAAAAGCAGCGAAAGATATTGAAGAACTGGTCAGCGAGGTGACCGGTATGTTCGCTGGCGGCGAATTAAGCGAAGATGCCATCGAAGGAGCTTATAAAGCTCTGACCGATGCCTACTGGATTGCCAAAGAGAACAATAAAAAATACGCCCCGAAAACGAGGCGTAAAAAATCCGATCAGTGATATTTATCGTACACACTTTTCGCTATACTGTAAACTGGAGGTGGTATGATGAATGCGGAACAGCTTTCACGGGTCGGTGAGAAACTGGTAAAACGCTGCGGTTCCAGAGACCCTTTTGAAATTGCAAGGCAGCTTGGTATCAATGTCATGCTTTGCGAAAATTTTGGTTCCCTGAAGGGAATGTACCGGGTAATTAAGCGGAATCGCTTTATTTTCCTGAATAACAGTCTGGATGAAAATATGCTGCGCATCGTGTGCGCACATGAATTAGGGCATGACCAGCTTCACCGGAATATGGCGAAAACCACCCCGATTCATGAGTTCATGCTCTATGACATGAAATCCAAACCGGAATATGAAGCCAACATCGTAGCAGCGGAGATTCTGATGGACAGCGATGAAGTTCTTCGCTACATCTATGAGTATGGATATACAGCCGAGCAGATCGCCAGTGCGATGTCCACCGACATCAATCTGGTTGCGCTGAAGGTAGCACACCTGGCCACACTTGGATATAATCTGCACGCACTGGAACATAAAAGCAATTTTTTGAAATAACGTACCTTCGAGGAGCCTTAACCGGCTCCTCTTTTTTGTTGCAAATTGTGCAGATGCCGTCTGCACAATTATCAGCCTAACATCTGCATGTGATAGAGCTTAACTTTTTCCTCGAACGGAAGTCCCGGATCAATGCCGACTTCTTCCCACATCACACCATACGGTGCGCCGCCATCTGTATATCCAGCGATAAAAGCAAAACGACCATCGCAGTCCTTATACAGTTCTGCCAGCCGCTCCCGTTCCTTCGCTTCCCGCTCCATTCTCCGCTGCCGGAGCCGCTGTTCTTCGGCCCGTTTAATCTGGTCAAGCTGCTCCTGTGTATAATTGACCCCCAGCTCCTGCAAATCTTTAGCAGCCGTCACAGCATCCACATGAAAGCGTTCCCGATAATGCTTGTTCATCTTTTTCGGTGAGCCGGTATAGGTGAGCAGCCACTGCTTGCCTTTTCGGAGGCGGGCTTCCTTTCGCTCAGCCGTCGTCAGTTTCTTTTTCTTTGCCATTTGCGGAATCTCCCGGATTTTTTGCTGATAATTTTGGGTTGCGCTTTTTCGGTGCTGTCAGCTCATAGCTCAAAGAAAGCAGGTCTTTGATGGCATCATCCAGCTCCGGTTTGCCAAGCTGAATACTGAGCCATTTTTCCTTATTCATGTGATAGGCCGGAAAATAGCCATCCTGCCCACGCAGAGAGCCAATCAGCAACGGATCACTTTTCACATTAAGGACATCAACGATGCCTGCCTCCGGCAATCCCAACTTATCAGCAGATACTTCCAGAACCACACCATACCATTTGTTATTATCGTTGTGCCGCAGCACAGCATTCCAGTCATGCCAGGGGTATTCCGGCTCTGTGCCGTACTGCTGACGTATCCATGTAAATAATTCTTGTCGTGTCACTCCATCGCTTCCCAACTATTTTATGTGTGGTTTGTGCAACGACCTGTTGCACAAATTCTTGCCTCAGATAACTCTCCGCAATGCATTGATATCAGAAATCATCCAGCGCAGCATCAATCTCTTCCAGCCGATCAATCCAGCCCAGGTCAGATTTCTTCTTGGTTGCTGGTCTTTTCTTATCACCACCAACCACTTCAAACCGTTTCTCTTCTGTCCCGAACAAACCTTTTACCTGAATTCTGAAATCCGGCTTGTTGTTTGCTGGGGTTAGATAGCGATACTTTTTACATCTACCATGTTACGGCGGTCATGGTTGACAACTTGCGTCGGCTCCTGCTCGGTATCAACCTGTCCGA
>UQKK01000063.1 GCA_900541505.1 uncultured Ruminococcus sp. | reverse complement strand
CGGAGTATTCCATTGATGTAGGTATCCAGAACCTTGCGGCTTGTCTGCGGGAGGCAGGCGTGGAAAGTCCGGTGGATATGAATCATATAAAACTCGCCCTGCAGGGATATAATTATGGGAACGGCTATATTTCCTGGGCGAAAGAGAATTACGGAGGGTACACCTATGCCAATGCGGTAGAATTCTCTGAAATGATGGCGGAACGGAACGGGTGGAGCAGTTACGGGGATAAGGAGTATGTATCCCATGTGCTGCGATACTATGTGTTTGGACGTATCCCCACGGGAACCGGGAGTCAGGCGATTGTGCAGGTGGCTTTGACGCAGGAAGGAAATGGAGGAGATATCTACTGGAGCTGGTATGGATTTTCCAGCAGAGAGGAATGGTGTGCCTGCTTTGTAAGCTGGTGCGCTGATCAGTGCGGATATATTGAGGCAGGAGTGATACCAAAGTTTTCTTTATGTTCTGCAGGCATGGAATGGTTTGAGAGCCGGGGCCAGTTCATGGATGGAAGTTATGTTCCTGCTACTGGGGATCTTGTATTCTTTGACTGGGAAAATGACGGCAGTGTGGATCATGTTGGGATTGTGGAAAGTGTGGTAGATGGAAACATCTATACAGTGGAAGGAAACAGCGGAGATAAAGTGGCCAGACGGAGCTACCCGATAGGTTATGTGCAGATCGTGGGATATGGAGTGCCGGCATATTAATAAGATCAGGTAAAGGCATAGCTGAATTAAATGCTGTGCTTTTGCCTGAAAATTATATAATTAGATAGATTTGAAAGTAGAGTTGAAAAAGTGATTTTGGTAGAGTATGATGAAAATGCTAATGCTTTTCATGTATGTAAACTTTTATTATTATGTTGCTTTTGAGAACATTGTGGGTGACGTTAAATTTTAAATATTAAAAATGAAAATATGCTTTAAAGGAGACTGAGAATGAGAATTTTGCTAGTCGAAGACGATGCTCAGATGAATGAAGCACTAAAAATATTTTTCTGTAAAGCAGGATATACAGTACTGCAGGCGTATAACGCAATAGAGGCAGAGAGGTGTTTGAATAAAAATCCGGATGTCATAATTGCAGATATCGGACTGCCAGGAACCTCAGGAATTGATTTATGCAAGAAATTTTTGAAATATAAATCAATACCTGTAATCTTTCTGACAGCGAAAGATGACGAGGAAGATATATTGGAGGGATATGAAGCCGGATGCCAGGAATATGTAACCAAGCCTGTTTCACCGAAAGTTTTATTAAAGAAGGTTGAAGTGATCTTAAAACGCAACAGATCAGGTAATATCATGGATTATAAGGATTTGCGGATTGATTTTGACAAGCGAAAAGTATGGAACTGTGACAAGGAAATTAAACTTACGATAAAGGAATGGAAAGTTTTGGCTATTTTAGCAGCAAGTCGGGGAAATATTGTAACCAAAGAAATGTTGCTGGAGAAAATATGGGATGCTGACAATAATTTTGTAGATGACCATGCTCTGACGGTAGTTATCAATAGATTGAGAAAAAAAATAGAATCTGCTCCATCCAGTCCGGTTTACGTTAAAAATGTTTTTGGGGTTGGATATACATTCGGAGAATAAGAGGCAGGTAATGATGAAAAGAAGCATATTGGGAATTAATGCAGTTATAATTGTATGTTTTACGATAATTTTGGTCTGTCAAAAGAATTGGATACTATTATTTTTATTGGCATTACTATTGGCGGGATTATACTTTTTATGGATTGACCGGCAGAAAGAATATCAGAGTGAGTTGGGAGAAATATCGGGTTATCTGGATGATTTGCTGCAGAAAAAAGATATTTCTTATTATTCTGTTCAGAATGATACTCTTACATCCAAGATCTTTTCGCAGATACAGAGAGTGCAGAAAATGTATGGAGGGATCACTGCACTTGTGGAGAGTGAACGTGATGGCATTAAGAAATTATTGGCGGAAATTGCTCATCAATTACGAACGCCGTTATCCAATATGGAAACATATCTGACACTGCTTGAAGATAACAGAATTGAAGAGTCAGAAAAAGAGACATATATTAAAGCTGTGGAGAAATCAGAGAATAAGCTTCATTTTCTGATTGAAAAATTCATTGTAGCGGCACGATTGGAAAATCAGATCATCCAGATTCACAAATGTGACAGCAATCTGAAAGAAACGGTAGCACAGGCTGTATTTCAGGTGCGGAAAAAGGCAGAAGAGAAAAACATCAACATCATTGTACAAGGGGAAGATGTGGATAAAAAAGTAATACATGACAGAAATTGGCTCTGTGAAGCGATATACAATTTGCTGGACAACAGCATAAAATACTCCCCGGTATCCACCGATATTGTAGTGACGTTGATTTCCAATGAGATGTTTTCGGAAATTCGTATTGAAGACAGCGGAACAGGGATTGAAAAGGGAGAGGAAAATAAAATATTTCAGCTTTACTATCGGGGAAAGAATGTTTCTAATGAAGAAGGTTATGGCATAGGGCTGTTTATAACAAGAGAAATTGTGCAGAAACATGATGGATTTATGAAAGTAAAACGAAAGGACTCTGGTTTAATTATGTCGATTATATTGCCAAAAGCGGGAACTTGAAAATGGTTCCCGCTTTGTTACTAATTTGAGAGATTTATCTGTTATTCTGTGCGTAAAGGAGGAATTACGTGATGAATATTATTATAACGAAGAACGTACGGAAGATATACCGTATGGGGGAAAATAATGTTTATGCCTTGAATGGAGTGGATTTCACTGTAAAAGAAGGTGAGTTTGTTGCCATTGTAGGGGCGTCAGGCAGCGGAAAATCAACATTACTTAATTTACTTGGGGCGATGGATTCGCCCACAGAAGGAGAAATATTTGTGCGAGGAATACCACTGGCGCAGATGTCACAGAATGAGCAGACAATATTCAGACGTCGCAATATCGGATTTATTTTTCAGGATTTTAAATTACTTCCTGTTTTGAATGTCTATGACAACATGGTCCTGCCGCTGAAATTAGATGGACGTAAAATAGATCGGGAATTCGCTGAGATGCTCCTAAAGTCACTGGGGTTGCAGAATAAAAGAGAGCAGACCCCATATACTCTGTCCGGGGGCGAACAACAGCGGGTGGCTATAGCCAGAGCGCTGATTACCCGTCCTGCTGTCGTACTGGCTGATGAACCTACAGGAAATCTTGATTCCCGTACCGGCATGGAGGTAATTGGATTAATGAAAATACTTGCACAGAAATTCTACCAGACATTAGTAGTTGTCACACATGATGAAGAAGTCGCACAGACGGCAGACCGTATCGTACACATAGAAGACGGAAAAATCTGCCAAGAGGGAGAAAGCATATGAGTACACGTAACAATAATCAGTTGGTTATTAAAGAACTGGCACAGGCTTATTATAAAGATAATAAAAGGCAGAACAAAGTTTTAATTATTGCGATTGCTATGTCAGTGCTTCTACTCTATTCTGCTTTTTCCATTGCATATGGTAAAATTCGTTCTGATTATCTGATTGATATACGGGGAATGGGAACAGTTGCTACGGTATCATTGGAAAATGGGAGTGAGGCACAATATGAGCAAATGAAAAGTCTCCCATATATTATAGATACCGGGATTCAAAAGACTGTAGGATCAGCCACATTCCAAGATTATTGGGAAGGCCAACTTATTTATCTCGATGATAGCGCATATGAAAAAATGATGATGCCGGCATATACAGATATAATTGGAAGTTATCCTCAAAAAGCCGATGAGATCATGTTATCGGCTTCCAGCCTGCAGCAAATGGAGATCGATCATCCGGTAATTGGAATGGAGATTGAGCTTAGAACAATACTGTCTGAAGGAGCAGAAGAAACAGATTTATTTTCATTAAGCGGATATTACACAGATTATGTTGATTTCTCGGTAACGGAGCCAGAAGCATATGTTTCAAAAGCCTTTCTGGATCAACAGGAAATCTCCGCCTTTCCAGCAGATAAGATCATGGCAGTAACAGGTTCCTTACAGGATGAAAGAGGCATTGAAACAAAACTGTATTCAGATCTGACAATGGAATATGCCGCACAGCAGGTATTCGCTGAAAATCCAATGGTAAAACAAAGTGTGGAAGGTGTATTCGGGAGTGTCTCTATTGCAGTTGGATGCGGAATCGTGGTAATCCTCTGTGCTTTCATGCTGATCTTTAATGTAGTGTCTATTACAATGGGGAAAGAAATCCGTCAGTATGGAATGCTGAAAGTACTTGGCACGACAGAGCAGCAGTTAAAAAGAATCGTATATTATCAAAACATATGGAATATCCTCAAAGGGATCGGTATAGGAGCTGTGGCGGGTATTGTTATCGTAAAACTATTTCTTCCGACCGTTTTACAGAAATTGTTCATGCAGGGTCTGGGTGAGAGCGATGTTACAGGTTTCTATCCAGTATTTATGGCAGGAGCCGGAATCCTAATGTTTGTAACGTCATTTTTTGCAACAGGACTTGCACTTCGACAGGTTATAAAATGGAATGCAATTGATTCCATCCGTTATATCGAAACAGGGAATAGAACAAAAAAGAAACAAAATTTAGCAACCAGATTTCTGATATTAGAAATGGCCTGGCGGAATATTACAAGATCCAAAAAGAGATTGCTTATTAGTGTGGGATCACTGTTAATCGGATGTATTACTGCTTTAGGTGCAGAAGTTATTATGATAGGAACAGATATTACGAATCAGATCGAACAAAATCCTGATTTCAGGATTGGGATACTAACCGGGATATTCCGGTTCCCTGAAATGGTGCCTGATCAAATAAACGATGATACGCCGGTACTTTCATCGGAAATGCTGGATACGATTTACAAGATGGAAGGAATAAATGAGACTACGATAAAAACTGCTAAAGGCAGTTACGCAGTTATTGACTTCCTTGCTGATAAAGCCCTGCAGCCCCGCAGACAGTCGTTGGATGATCCGGAGAAGACACTGGCGTTTGCAACACTTCAGATCGTGGACAAGTCATATGTTACTGAATTGGAACGCTATGTTGCTGACAATAATTTGACTGTTGATATGAATCGGTTTGCATCAGGGGAAGGATGTATTTTACTGCATCATAATGAAATGTCGCAGGAGTTGGAATTGCGGGCGGAAAAGACATTGGGCGAACCTATAACATTCTACTCGCTTGACGCTTATAGGGCTCAGGAGAGCAATGCAGCAAATTATGGAAAAGGCAGTCTTGCTTGTGCAGGATACATGGATATGACCGAGAAATACTTTCCTGAACTGCAGACTACTTCCTTTGGAAATAGCATCAACTATTTCATTATGACGGAAAAAGCGTTTGAAGAACTGGGATTCCCGGAAAAGACATTTGACATCTCTTTCGATATTGAGGAGAGCGAAGATGATGCGGTGATCAATCAAAAATTAGTACAGCTTATACAAAAAGAAAATCAAAAAGTTGGGATAATGGACACATTTTATCTGGAGGCAAATTATACATTGCTGGAATCCGAACAGAACAGGATTGATACGGCAAACATTATTTTAGGCGGATTATCCCTGGTTATTTTAGTTATTGGAATCATGAATTATGGAAATATGCTGTCTGCAGTACTATCGGTCAGGAGAAAAGAGATTGCTGTAATGCAGAGCCTTGGGTTGACCAAAAGCCAACTGTGGAGAATGATTTTCTATGAGGGAATAGGATATTGGGTAATTCTTATATTGGCGACGCTAATAGCAGGCAGTCCGGTTATATGGCTTTTAGGGAAAGCAATAAAGAGTAAATTATTGTATTTTAAGTTTATATATCCATGGAAGTTACTTTTTATAATATCAGTGGTTATGTTTATAATATGTTTTATGTTTTCAAGTGCAACATATTTGAAAAATAGAAATCTTACAGACGAATTAAGAAGAACTGATGACTAAATATGAAAGTATAATAAGGAGATTTATGGGGAGACTGATCATTGCAGAATTCAAGGATAATGAAACACATCCTTTTGATGAAATCATGAAAGTGTTTCGTAAATATCCGGATTTTCAAAAATATGAAATATACTACGCACCCGCAATATCCCTTCACGATCTTGAAATACTTCCAGATCGAAGAAAGGTATATTGTGGGAAACAGGAAGTATCTTTAACTACAAAAGAATTTAACCTATTGTGTTATTTCGTTGCTAACGCAGGCCGGGTTCTTACATACGAACAAATATATCAAAACGTATGGGGCAATTATGTACAGGATATAGAGAACAACACGATTGGCTCTCATGTATGCAAATTGAGAGAAAAACTATACAAAGCCTGCCCGGATCGGCAATTTAAAATCCGGTGTGTGCGTGAAGTAGGATATTGTTTAGAGGGTAAGTAGAAAAAACAGTCTGATCTTGACGGTCAGGCTGCTTTTTGTTGTCGTTGGCTCTTTTCTAAAATATTTATTTCAATGGAAAGGAAACTGTAAATGTTGCTCCCCCGCCAGCAGTATCGCTCACTTGTATATCTCCATTCAACATTCCAGTTAATTCTTGTGCTATGCTAAGACCCAAACCAAAATTTGCTTTATTTGTATGCGATTTATCCCCGCTGAAAAAACGGTCAAAGATGTATTTCTTATCTTCATCAGCAATGCCCTGTCCGTGGTCGATAACAGAGAACGCTATTTGGTGTTTTGCATGGACTGCCTGTATTTCCAATAAAGAGTTATCCTTTGCGTGCTGAATGGCATTATCCATAAAGATACATAAAATCTGAAACAGTCTGTCCTTATCGGTATTCAGCACAGGGTAAGTATCTTCTGATAAGTTTACTTTTAACTGTATTCCGTTTTTGATACAGGTCTGTTCATACGTTTCATACAGTAAGATAAGCAGTGTATCAATATTAACTTGGCTCTGGTGTAATGTCCATGTTTTAGCGTCAGAGGAAGCAAGCAACAACATATCTTTTACCAGACGTGATAATCTCATACATTCTGTTTCTATCACGCTGACCGCCTGCTTTGCAGGTTCATCTAATGATTGGTTATCAGTGAGAATGTCTGTATTTGCTACCATGACCGCCAATGGTGATTTTAATTCATGGGAAGCCGTAGCTACAAAATCTTTTTGACTTTTTAGAACACGTTCTGTCGGCACAAACGCCTTTTTTAGCAGGAAGTGTGTTAAAACAAGGACATCTGCAAAAGCCAATATCCATATGAGTAAATAGTGCGGAAGCAACTGACTTAAAACAGTGCTAAAGTCTTTGACATGACAGATAAATACAGCATTGTACTCGCCGTTCTCTGTTGTGGCAATCGTAGCAGGAATGGCATAATATTCATCTTGTCCTTTTCCAGCCAGTGAATAAATGCCACCCTGCGAAGTAAAGGAATAACTGTTTCCCTCTGGGGTCATTTGTTGACCTTTTGTTTGTTCTAAAACCTCTTGGAGCAGAATATCCGTTTCTGTAGGGAAAGAAAGATTGCTCTGATATATTTCCTGCCCTTTGCTGTTTTCAAGTCTTACAAATAAATCATACTTATCCTCATAAGACCCGATGGTACTTTCCATATCAGACTGTGAATTTTCAAGCTGATAAATCAGCAGGGTTGTCATTCTCTGAAACATGGTACTTTCATTCTCTCTGTCTGAATGAACAGCAGTTGTCACAGCAAAAGCAATCACCAGACTGATAATCAACATGATAGATACGGAAAAAAGGATATAAAGTTTTCGATATAGGTTATTTAACATGGCTTTTCTCCAATTTGTACCCTGCTCCATAGACCGTTGTAATTTTGCAGGCACTTTGTAACTCTTTCAATCTTTTCCTTATGAATGAAATATAGTTGTCTACATTTCCTGCTTCGACCTCGGCTGATGAACCCCAGATTTTTGCCACAAGCTGTTCCCGATTAAACAAAATTTCGGGATTTTGAATGAGGATAGAAAGCAGTTCCGCTTCTTTGGCTGTTAGTTGCAGAGACTTCACAGGGGAAGATAAAATGCGATTTTCCTTATCAAAGGTCAAATCTTCATAACTCATTTTCTCAGATAATTGTAAATTCGCAGGTCGTCTTGTCAAAGCCCTTACTCTGGCTAGAAGCTCTTTGATATGAAATGGCTTGACTAAATAGTCATCTGCTCCGCCGTCCAGACCCTCAATTTTGTTGTCCAGCGTACTCATGCCGGTAATGATGATAACAGGAATACGAATTCCTTTTTCTCTCATGGCTTTAATGATTGTCAATCCGTCTATAATGGGAAGCATACGGTCAACAATCGCAATATCATAGGCGTACTCTGTGTTAAGTGCATAAAGCATAGCTGTTTCACCGTCGTTACAGCAATCGACAATGTGATTTTCTTGTTCCAGTGCCTTTTGTATGGAAGAACAAAGCTCCACATCATCTTCCAAAAGAAGTATTTTCATTTTTATCAAATCCTTTATTTCAAATTTGTTACCTATTATATCAGAAAAAGTCTGTAAAAATCCTCTAAAAAATCCTTGAAATATTCTTAGGATTTACAGGATTTTTAGAGGGGTTCTGTCCTAGAATGAGCGCATAACAAAACGAAAGGTGGAATACAGAAATGAAACGAAAAACAATCAGCAAATTTATGTTAGTAGGGTTATGTGTTTTTGCTTTGGCAGGGTGTGGAAAGCAGGCAACAGATGTCCCGCAGACACCAGCACAAACAACAAATGAAAATAGCAGTTCTGACACAGCAGGCAATACCGACGAAATGCTTGACTCGGCGACTTTAAGCGGAAGCGTGCTTGATTTCACGGACAACAGTTGTTCTGTCAGTCCCGATGAATTGATTGATAATGGAGCGGGTATGAAAAGCTCCGCTGACGGATATGAAAACGAAGATACCGCTGTTACCGTAAATTATAACTCTGACTGTACATTCGTTATCGCCACATTAAATGGCGAAACAAATTCGATTACAAATACGACTGACGGCTCTGCTTCTGATGTAAAGAAGCAGTCTCAGATTTTTGTGTACGGCGATTATGAGGACACCTATACATTAAATGCAGATAAAGTCATTATCGCTCGCTACGAATAGAGGTGGTTGCTATGAGATTTTATCAGCTTGCTTTGAAGTATCTGTCAAGAAAAAAAGCGAAAACATTTCTTTTGTTTTTCGTATTGGTACTGGTAAATACCATGATTTTGAGCACCAGCATGATACTAAGAGCTACCAATGAGTCTATGGACTCCATGCAGGCAAAAACAAATTCTAAAGTGGTTGCTGAGATAACAGATACAGA
This sequence comes from uncultured Ruminococcus sp., assembly GCA_900541505.1. GTDB lineage: Bacteria > Bacillota > Clostridia > Lachnospirales > Lachnospiraceae > Mediterraneibacter. The sequence continues at coordinate 3,254 of UQKK01000063.1, read as the reverse complement.
AAACATGATTACAGACGCAGAGGTCAGTCAGATAGAAAATATGAAAAATATAACTGCTGTCAACCGTGTTGGACAGTATGATATATTTCCGTCAAATTTCATGCCGATTACGGGAAATACTTCGTCTGGGGAAGATAATTCCAAGGTTGTGCTTTTATCCTATGATGATTTGGAAAATGACAGCCCTTTCTCTGATTTACAGTATAAATTGACTGCGGGAGACTATATTCAGCAGGATAAAAAAGGTGCGGTTATCCATACCAGTCTGGCTAATCAAAACGGATTGGAAATCGGAGATACTCTGGAGCTTGATACGGGAAGCGGTCAAACAGTGTCCGTACCCATTATAGGATTATTCAAATCATCTGGAAATATGGAAGATAAACAGCCTGCGGAAACAACGGCTGTCAATCGTATGGAAAACCAGATTTTTATTGATAACGGGTCTTGTTCTGATTTGTTCAAGGATACGGGTTTTTATAAACTTGTTGTCTATACCGATAAACCAGAAAATATGAGTGCTTTATCCTCTGATATTCAGAATGTATTAGGAAATCATGCGGAAGTGAGTACATCAGATACCCTTTACGAGCAAATGTCTGCTCCGTTAGAGCAGATCAGTCGAGTGGCTACGTTCATGCTGGTTTTTACCTTACTGGCAGGAACAATCGTAGTATCATTGCTTCTCTGTATGTGGACGAGAACAAGGCAAAAGGAAATGGCAATCTTTATGAGCTTAGGAAAAACAAAGGGTGAACTTGTGTTACAGGTTCTATGCGAGTCGGGGATTGTTTTGTTCCTGTCTGTACTTGTTTCCTCATTGATAGGTGGCAGTATTCATACCGTCTTACAGAGTATGATTTTCAGTTCTGGCATATCAAATACCGATTTGACAGTATTGCTTGGAATAAAAGATATAGGTGCTTTGGTTGGTTTGGGAAGCATACTGGTTTCGATTGCTTTATGCGTTTCCATTTTCCCGACCCTAAAGGCAAATCCAAAAGATATTTTGGCAAAAATGGAGGGATAATCAGATGAATTTTTTAGGATTGGCAAGACGCTCTGTACTAAGAAAACCTGTAAAAAGTATCCTGCTTTTGATTGTAGTATTTGTTATCAGTACTTTGCTTTTAGCGGGTATGTCCAGCAGGAACGCAAGTATTGAAGTGCAGGATAAGACCAGACAGGCAATAGGAGCTGGATTTCTGCTGGAAAAAAACGACGAATACCGAGCAAAACGTATCGAAGAATTATCAAAAGAGATTGGTGACAAGGACGGTGAGCTGGACGGGTACTATCAGAAAAAAATCGTTGTCAATGGCAGTGTAAATTGGAATACAGGGACGACAAATGTTTTTGAAACACTGGATTTAAAAGATATTGAAAAAATCTCTGAAACAAAAGGAATAAGCGATTATAATATCACAACGGCTGTTACTGCTGTAAATCCAGTCGGTTTTAGCAGAATTGAGGATAAAGATACCGACCAGAGTTCAGATATCGGTGGTGTGAGCCTGATTGGAAACCGAGATATGAAAATGGATAGTAATGTCCTGTCTGGTAATCTCACCATAAAAGAGGGACGAATGGTACAACAAGGCGATACAGATGTATGCGTGATTTCTGAAGAACTGGCACAGGAAAACCATTTATCCGTTGGAGATACCCTTTCTTTTAATGACTATCACGATAAAGAAAATTCAACGGTTGCAAAGGCAACGATTATTGGTATCTATCAAGTCGGACAAAAAATGTCGCCGTATATGCAGGGGGACACATATCGTTCAGAAAATGTGATTTTTACGGATTTATACTTTCCACAAAAAGCTGAGGGAGAGTCCAGCCCATTGTTTCAGCGTGCTTACTTCAAGGTTGGAGATGTAAATGATTACGATAAGGTAAAAGAAGAAATCAAGAACGTAGATATACAGTGGGAACAATACGATTTGATTGATAATAACGGCAATTCGGAAACCATGTCCTCAAATTTTAATGATTTAGGAAAAATCAGCAATGTAATGATTTTAGTGATTTCCATTGCCAGTCTCTTTATACTGGTACTTATCTTCCTGTTCTGGCTGAAAAACCGAGTACATGAAATCGGTGTGTTTCTTTCGTTAGGAATATCTAAGTTTTCAATTTTAGGTCAGATTTGGAGTGAAGCTGTGATAATAGCGATTTTATCTATCGGATTATCCTTTGTGGTTGCTCCTGCCGTATCACAAATGACAACAGAATACTTAGTCGAAGGGCAAGTACAACAGGCACAGGAAAAAGAGAAAAATGAAAGTGGAATGGTGGCTACCGATTATGTCGCACCAGAACAAAACGTACAGAATGTAAATGTAAGTATTACCCCTACTCTTTATCTGCTTGACGGGACAGGCGTATTATTCTTGATTACTGCTTCTGTCATGGTATCTGGAATTGTGATATTGAAAAGAAATCCAAAAGATATTTTATCTGAAATGAGTTAATACAGGAGGATATGACAATGCTTGAAATAAAAAACATATATTACGCTTATAAATCTAAAAAAGATAAAACGATTTTGAATGATATTTCTGCTACTTTTAAAGACGGCGTTTTCTACTCTATTGTCGGTTCAAGCGGAGCAGGAAAAACAACACTGTTATCTTTACTGGCTGGATTAGATATTCCCGTAAAAGGAGCGGTTCTCTGTAATGGAGAGGATATTCAGAAAAAAGGTCTGAATTACCATAGAAAGCACAATATCTCACTTGTCTTTCAGAATTACAATTTAATTGATTATCTTACTGCTGTGGAAAATGTGAAATTAGGCGGGAAGAAAAATCCAGAAACACTTCTGAAAGAAGTGGGGATTGAGCAAGAGGATTGGAAAAGAAATGTTCTTCAATTATCTGGCGGACAGCAACAAAGGGTTGCAATCGCCAGGGCTTTAGCCAGTGACGCAAATATACTGCTGGCTGATGAACCGACAGGAAATCTTGACGAAACCACCGCAGATGAAATCATAGCTCTTTTAAAAAAGACGGCACATGAACTTGGAAAATGTGTGATTGTCGTTACCCACAGTAAACATTTGGCAGAAGAAGCCGACGTGGTTCTGAAAATAGATAATGGAAGTATCTCTGTTATGAACAAAGCAGAATAAATATCACTGTAAAAATAATTAAAAGCGCAGGCAATATGATAGTTTGGTAATTGCATTTTAGAAAAAACTGAGAGTAAAAATGGAAAGAAGGAAGATAATATAGGACGTTTATTAGTTG
>UQKK01000062.1 GCA_900541505.1 uncultured Ruminococcus sp. | reverse complement strand
TATTCCATACGTATGAGATATGTAGATAGCAACTCTGGAGAGAAAATTTTTTGAGTTTTTTTAGGCTAGTATTCGAGATGTGTCTTTGACAGAATAGAAACAGCCAAAAATAGAAATTACCTAATTCAGATGAAGAAAAACTCCCAAACAGAACATCCAAAGCTACAAGAACAGGGGATCGTATTGAAACGCCTGCGTCCGCTTCAGGCAGAGGGCAGGCAAAAAAGCCAAACGGGAGAGAGAAAGAAATCCTTTGTCAGAAACAGACGATAGGTACGGAAACCGCCGCTATGGTCACCCATGCGGCGGCATACTTAAAGCTGTCTCTTATTTACAACCGGAATACTTACAGCAACGCATACGATACACAAGAAAACGGTAATAACAATAGCTTTTATATATGCGTCTGTTTCTTCCGCACCCGTCAAAATCGAACTGGTATTCATCAATACCGTAGGGGAATATGCCTTTACTTTCGGGATGATACTCAATAAATATGCCAGCAGCACTGTTCCGCCAACGCACAGAATAACACCGGCGTTATTTTGCAGCAGCGATGAAAAAAGAACCATCAGGCATATAACCCATATACCGAACAGCCACCATATAGTTACCGAGAAAACTAAGTGATCCATAATACGGTTATCCCAGAAGTAAGCATTGTATCCATAAGTAATGGCGAAACAAATTCCATAGCCTACTGTCCAAAGTGACAGCAGGAGCACTGCCTTTGCAAGCACAACCTTATATCTCGACAAGCCTTTCGTCAGTATGAGCAGCAAGGTTCCGGATTTATATTCTTTCGTAAATATATCGCTGAAGATCAGTACAAAAGCAATCAGTGCAATAGGAATGTTCTTAAAAAACTGCGTCCATGAGGTCAGGGCGTCTACTTGAACATTCGTGACAATGAACCCGCTTTCTGCCATGGAATCAGACAGCGTTTCCATCATCCACGGCGTCAGCTTTGCAACGGCAGGGCTCATGATACCGAACAGAACAAACAGTAAAATAATCATCATTACTTTGCCCGTCCTTGCAGCTTCCAGGTATTCCTTTTTCATAAAAGAAAACAGAGATTTCATTTTGTCACCTCCAAAAACAGCGATTCGAGCGTCGGCTCTATCCGCTCAATTTTAGTTATGGGAATCTTATTTTCAGAGATATATTTCATAATATCGAAAAAATGATCCTCATCTCCCTGATAAACAAGCATCTTTTCCTCTGTGCGTTGGAGTTCACGAAAGGCTTTTGCAAGCGTATCCGTGACTTCTTTTTTCTCCATTTCAATAATAAATCCATTAGATGACCGCTTGTTTCGCAGTTCTGAAATGGTTCCCTGCATAACAATTTTTCCATCGTTCAAAAAAGCTGCCTCTGTACAGATGCGCTCCACATCTGAAAGAATATGTGTGGAAAAAAATACCGTGGTCTGCTCTTTCGCTGCAAGGATGATATCCAGAATTTCCTTGCGGCCTGCCGGATCAAGTGCGGATGTGGGCTCATCGCAGATTAAAAGTTTTGGGCGGTTTAAAAGTGCCTGTGCAATTCCCAGGCGTTGTTTCATTCCCCTTGAAAATCCTTTGATACGGTGGCGCTCCTGCTCAAGACCGACCAGCTCCAACAGTTCTTTCCTTCTCGCCGCAATGTCAGCTTTGTCCATTCCGCACACTTCTCCGCAAAGAGTCAGGTATTCTTGGGGCGTCATATAAGAATAAAATTCTGGCACATCAGGCAGGTAGCCGATGTGCCGGTTGGTGTTGGTCTGTCCAAAACGCACCTTTTCACCCATCACATGGATTTCCCCGCTGTCCGCTTTCAGAAGACCCAGGATCGCTTTCATTGTCGTTGTTTTTCCTGCGCCGTTTTTTCCTATAAAACCGAAAATGCTGTGTTCAGGGACAGACAGATCCAGCCCGCAGAGCACTTCCTTACTGCCAAAATTCTTTTTCAGGTTTTGTATCGTCAGTACATCCATGTCAGTTCTCCTCCTTGCCAAGCAGGAAATACAGGATCGGGCCGATAAACTCCATGCCGATAATTGCAATAACAAGCCACAAAGTACGATTGCCTCTTTTATAATTTTTATGTGTCAGGATGTGATAAAGCGTATAACCCAACAGGGCAAGCTGAGCGATTGCCAGCGGGATTAAAAACGGAAGAAAATCTATAAAATTATTCATTCTTTTTTGCCTCCTCTCCATAGGTTTCCACGCAAAAGCCTTTATATCCACAACAGGTACATGTCAGCTTTCTTAGCGTGGGAGTGTGTCTTGCAAAAACAGCCTCTTTTAATTGAGGTTTAAAAACCTCATGGCACTGCGGACAGATATACGCAACTCTTTTGAAATAGAATTTCGTGACCCAAATTGCATATGAAACAGCTATCAGTGCCCAAAGAGCAAAAGGCCACCATATCCCGGTGAAAATCCATAGAAGGATAGAGAGCCACTGAATGATGTTAAGGGGAAGACCTGTGATCAGCAGGATTGCGTGTAGCTGTCTCATCTTCTTTTTGTTTTCCATCACATAAGCTATATCACCGATAGATTCGATGGAGAAATTTTCTACGCTCTTCAGCTCTCGCTTAATCTCAGCGAGCATATCAAGTTTTGCCTGCCTTTTGCGTACTTCTTCCTGAAGGAGCTGCTCCTGCTGTTCAAGCAAAACGGAAATAACACTGCCGGGCTGCTCCTCAGACAGCAATTCTCCTATGCTGTTAATCGAAATATCAGCGTCACGAAGGAAGCAGATAATCTTCAGTCTCTTTAAGTCATCCTCTGAATAAAGCCTCCTGCCGCCCTCGGTAAGCTCACTGGGTGTCAGAATACCACGGGTGTCGTAATACTGCACTGTCCTGACGGAAACGCCACAGAGCTTTGCAATTTCTCCAGTCGTGTATTTTGACATAGCATTTACCTCCTTTCGCCCCTACTTTACTTCATTACGCAGCGTCACAAGCAATACATGACGCAGGGGGATTTTTGATTATTTCAAAATATGATTCAAATTTATACTTTCCTCTGACAAAGACAGGCGTCGGTTTCCCGGCGCCTGCACTGTATTTTCGATTCTCCCGGATTGCAATTTTCCCGTAAACAGTCCCAATCTAAGACATCCTGTTTTTCAGCCCTCGCTTTTTGCGTGTTGCCACAGGGCATATCTCCCCGTTTTTCATCCGAATCATAAGCTGTCCGTAATCAATCTCTGCGATATTGTCTGTATTTACAAGGTAGGAGCGGTGGCATCTGTAAAACCGCTGGTCCAGTTCTTTTTCGATATCTCCAAGCTGCCCTGGGAACTCCAGGAGCCTCTGCCGGGCATGGAGGGTGATCTTGTGGATGTTATCGGAAGTTTCAAAAAAGAGGATCTCGTCATAGCCGATGGAAATGGTACGGTCCGACTGCCGGAGGAGAAATTTCCCCATCTGGCTGTTTGCCGGGGAGGTCTCTTTCTCCTGTACATTCAGCAGGCAGTCGTGGATCTTCCGCTTGATATCCTCTGTACTGCTTTTTATGATGAAATCCAGGGGCTCTACCTTGTACTGGAAGGTCAGAAATCCCATTTCTGAGTGGGATGTGATGAATATGATGAAGCACCGGGGCTGCAGTTTCCTGATCTCCTGTGCAAGCGTCAGCCCATTGATCCTGGACTTCAGATCAATGTCAAGAAAGAATACGCCCATATTGCTGGAAGCCTTCATCCCTTCCAGGATCTCATCCGGATCAGAGGAGGCCAGCACGATCTGCATATCTAAGTTCTCAATGAGGAGCGCATCCCTGATATACCCGGTAAACAGACTGAGCTGTTTCTTATTATCTTCACAAATATAGATATCCAGCATATGTTCCTCTCCCTTCGTGTCTATATGGATATTCTAACACAGCCTCCCGCAGCTCCTGTGAAAAAGTAAAATACGCTGCGTATCCGGTCATAAACGCAGCCTTCCGTTATCAAGGCTCACGGTTATTCTGGAAATCTTACTGTTTCTTCATGTGGAGGCACTGGATAAACTGTCCATTCCGTACTTCCGTATCCCAGAAGATCCGGTCGTAAACGCTGAGGATTTCCTTTGCGTTATAGAGGCCGATCCCCCGGTTTTTCCCCTTGGTCGTCGTTCCCGCCTGCCGGAGTGACGCCTGGGGCAGACCGGTATCCCGGAAACTGTTTGAAATGATAAAGACAACTTCTTCCGCCTCATCCAGAACAGCCATCCGTATCTCCGGCTTCTCCGTTTCCAGCGCCCCCTCGATGGCATTATCCAGGAAAATGCCAACCACGCGGCACAAGTCTACCGTCCCCATGGGAACGCTGCTGATTTCCTTTTCAATCTCCACCGTCACGTTGATGTTCAGTTCCGCCGCATACAGAAGTTTGGCGGAAACGATACTTTTCAATTCCATAATCTTGATATGGATCAGTTGGTTGAGGCGGGATGTGGCCGTAAACAGCTTTTGGTTCATGGGTGCGATCTCCCGGTCAAAATAGGCTTTCAGCCCTTCCATATCGCCGGACTCCATATAGCCGGAAAGAGTCAGCATAATGTTATTATAGTCATGCTTGAACGCCCGCAGGGAGGAATACATGGCTTCCACCTGCCCCGTATACTCCTGCAGTCTCTGATAAGCGTCCTGCTTCATCTGCAGGTCCATGTTTTCTATCCTGGAGCGGATAATGTTGACGATCAGCACGGTGCTGATCACAAAGTAGCACCCAAAGAGGAAGCAGTTAAACAGAATGACCGGCCGGCTGTAACCGATATATTCCCCCACCGCAATATTAAAAAGAAAGATCAGCAGGCAGAATACCAGGTTGATGGATATGAGGACCGTAAGCTGCCGGGGCAGCGTTCGGTTTATCTTCCCCATCAGCCTGTGGAGCAGCCTGGAAAGCACCGGGCAGATGGCTGCCAGTATCAGAAGATAAAACAAAACATACAAGAGGCTGGCTCCGTATGTATCGATGTTTCCAAAGATCCGGCGGCTCACCGGCTCCCATACCAGGGTCAGCAGGTAATCGCAGACCACACAGAAAAGATAGGTCCCGATAAAAGTGCTGATATTCAGGAAACGGTTCTCATCGATCCATGCAATATAAAGTCCTCCCAAAAGGAGCAGCACAACCACGCCAATATTTCCCAGTTTCCACTGGATCAGGAGAATACCCCCCAAAAAGATCAGAAACAGGATCCCTTTCTCCTTTTTTGAAAGCCTGCATGGAAGAAAAAAACTTACCGGAAGCAGGTAAGAACAGGCACTCAGAAGAGATAGGATACACGTTGCCATGATTTCCATGACTCTTGGCTCCTTCCATCAGATTTGCAGACGGCTCTAAGCCCTTGCTGCATTTATTCATAAAAAGCGATTCTCTGGTTCAAGATCAGAGCGTTTTTTCGCCGTTCCCGTGCGTTTATTACTATTTTGTCGGCAACATGCCATAAAGCATTATAATTATAGCAGAGGAGAAACCTCTTGTAAAAAGAAACATGGGAAACCAAAAGGCAGAATTTTACCAGGGAAGGAGGAGACGCCGGCATGAGACACAGCAGGATCTATCGTGGAATATTCTTAGCCGTATTGCTGGCCTGTACCGTATACCTGATCTATACCATAATCAGAGATCCGGTAGGCAGCTACGGACTGGATTATATACTCCTGGCTTTAGGGGTAACGGCAGGCTTTATCGTACTTGACAGGCAGAAACGGAAAAAACTGAAAGCAAAGGAATTGTGAGGTGTATGAAAATGAGAAAATGTATCCGATGCGGAAGCGAAATGAAAGAGGACTGTGCAGTAAAGGTCGAGGGTGCTGGATATGGGATCATCCTCTCTTCTGATGAAGCCAAACTGTTTGGCGGCAGGATCGGGAAACCCAAAGTTGCCATCTGCCCCAAATGCGGAGAAGTTTCTATCTATCTGGAGGATGTCAGCAAACTGGGATAGACAGGTCAAAATGTATCCCTGTATATGGAGGTGTGGTCATGGCAGAACCAATCGTAAAAACAACAGCATTGGAAAAGTATTATAAAACCGGAACCCAGTTGGTCAAAGCCCTGGATGGTGTGGACTTTGAAGTAAAAGAGCGGGAATTTGTGGCGATCATAGGGAAATCCGGAAGCGGAAAAACCACCCTGCTCCATATGCTGGGCGGACTGGACACCCCCACAAGCGGAAGCGTCACTGTGGGCGGCGCCGCTCTGGAAACGCTGGATAACGACCGGCTTGCCGTATTCCGCAGGCGGAAGGTAGGCTTTATTTTCCAGCAGTATAACCTGATCCCGGATCTCAATGTCTACGATAATATCCTTTTCCCTCTGGAACTGGATGGGGCAAGGATCAACAGAAAATTTATCGACTATCTTTTGGAAACGCTTCACATTTCCTCCAAAAAGGAAATGCTCCCGTCCATGCTCTCCGGCGGTGAACAGCAACGGGTTGCCATTATCCGGGCCTTAGCCGCAAGACCGGCGATCGTCCTGGCAGACGAACCCACCGGCAACCTGGACACTGGGGCAGCCCGTGAGGTCATCACCCTGTTAAAAGACCTGGCAAAACAGTACCGGCAGACACTTCTTGTCATCACCCACGACCCGGACATCGCACAGATGGCAGACCGGATGGTACGCATTGAGGACGGGAAGATACGGAAGGAAGGTGACGTCTATGCGGGCAAAAACTCATAGCGCTGCCATAGGAAAGCTGGCAAAGAATACCCTCCGCTCCAATAAAAAGCAGTTCAGCATCCTGTTCTTTACCATCCTGCTTTCCACCTGTATGCTGTTCTGCGTATTCACGCTGGGCATGACCTGGCTGGATCTAAGCAGGCTGCAGAATACCCGCTTGTTTGGCGCCGAATATGATGCCACTGTAGCCAATGGATTTACCCGGGAGCAGAAAGATATCTTACTGGCAAACCCCAAAGTCCAGACCGTAGGTTCCCTGTCCTACGCCGGATATGTAAAAAGCACCCAGGAAGACGACACCATAGACGTGGGGCTTCTCTGGTGCGATGAGGTTTACTGGGAAACCCAAAGCGCCCCTGCCCGGACAAGTCTCGAAGGGCATTATCCAAAAAAGAAACATGAGCTGCTGGTTACAAGGGAAGCGCTGAATGCCTGCGGAGAAGGCAGTCTCTCCTGCGGAGACAGCTTTCCAATGACCTATGAAGATAATACAGGCATACACACACAGGATTTTGTCATCAGCGGTATCTGGGAGGGCTATGGGAACCAGGCCATCTTCTATGTCTCCGATGCCTTCTATAAGGACAGCGGCTACTCCCTGGATGAGTTAGGCATCCTGTATATCAAATATAAGGGGAATTTTATTTCCGGCAGCACCATTGAAAAGACGGAAGCCAGCCTTTCCCTTACCGGCCAGCAGCTCTTTCAGGCATCTGACTATATCACCAGTTCCCTGACGGTTCTTATGGGGATCTGCGGTCTATGCCTGATCATCTGCCTGAGCGCATACCTGTTGATCTACAATATCCTGTACCTTTCCGTCTCCGGAAAGATCCGGTACTATGGTCTGCTTCAGGCATTAGGCATGAAGAAAAAACAACTGGCACAGTTTATCCGCCGCCAGGTCTTCCCTCTGGCTGTCCTTGGGATTTTAGCCGGGATCGCCCTTGGAATTTTGTTTTCCCTGTTCCTGGTTCCCTATGTGATGTCCGTTCTGGGGATCAGGACCGGAGGGATCAGGCTGCACTTGTATCCTGCGGTACTTGCATTAAGCGTCCTTGCTGCAGCCCTTGCAGTCCTGTGGGGTGTCCACACGCCGGTCCGCATGGCAGCCGGCATTTCACCGGCAGAAGCCGTCCGCTTCCGTGGGATACAGGTATCGGCGGACTCTATGTACAAAACAAGGCGGCATGGACATTTGTTCTGGCGGCTGGCAGCAAACCAGCTAAAGAAGGATAAGAAAAAGACGCTGGTGGTCCTTCTCTCCCTGGCAGTGAGCCTGTCTGTCTTTTACTGCCTGACTACCATTATCAGCAGCTATGGGGAACGAACCGTAATGCCAAATTATCAGGATGCGGATCTCATTCTCCGGAATGACACCCAGACCCCGGAAGATCTTTCTTCCCTCCAGCCTGCGCTGGATCCGGCTCTTCTGACAGAATTGCAGGCTATGGATGGCATCCAGGCGATCCATGCGCTTACCGGGATACCTGTTGTATTCCCCTGGCAGGAAGACGGATTTCCGCCGTTCTGGATGCAGGGTTACGCAGGGACCAAACCTTATGTTTCCTACGAAGATATCAAAGCGGATTACCAGCAATCCCCGGAAAACTATTACGGTATGCTCAAAGGCATTGATGAGGCAGAATTTGACACCCTGAATCAATCCCTTGCCACTCCGCTGGACCGGCAGGACTTTCTTGAAGGGAAGGTATGCGTCCTGCAGTATGGAGGTTTTGAAATCCCAGAAAGCTATACAGATGATTTTCCTGTAACCTTCCGTATAGAGGATCAGACTTATCAGACTGCGATCGGCGCTGTCAGCTATGAGGGCTACTATACCTCTGCCGCCATCGGGCCTGTTCTGATTGTTAGCCAATCGTACCTTGAGCGGCTGACGGATAATCCTTATATATTAAGCCTGAATATCAAATACAGGAACCGCTATGACGCCGCAACAGAGCAGGATATCTTGAACCGGCTAGACGACAGCCCCTATAAAAATGACCTGACCTGGATTTCCTCACTGGAAGAGGTACAGACCATCCAGGAATCCCAGGGAAATATGATGGAGATCGGTATCCTGATCGCCCTGCTCCTTCTCCTGGTAGGTACATTGAACTATATAAATACCATGGCGGGCAGCATCCAAAGCCGAAAGCTGACTTTCTCCATCATGGAAAGTGTGGGAATGTCCAGGAAACAGGTTTACAGGCTTCTGCTCCGGGAGGGGCTGCTCTATGCAGGATTCTCTGTATTCCTTACCCTTACTGCCGGAACCGTAGTCACATACTGCTGTTTCCAATCCATGAATTATATGGAAATCCCGTTTTCCGTACCGGTTCTGCCATTGCTTTGCGGAATAGCCCTGGTCATCATCATATGCACAGTAACCCCGGTCCTGTCTTACAGGAAGCTGGCGGGGAAGCGTTCTATTGTAGACCGCCTGCGGGAATATGAATAAACCGCAGATGAGGGAGGGATGTAAATGGGAAGGCGCTGATCATTTTGTTTGAGGAAAAAGAGGAAGAACTGTTTCGTCATATTGTCGCTGCCCTTTCAGCAGATATGCCTGTCATAGAGCTTGCAGAAAAAGAGGATCGACAGCAGATACAGGCATCCGGCTTAACAATCCTTCCTCAGAAACGGCAGGTAACGATAAACGGAAGAGATCTTCCTCTGTCACCTTTGGAGTTTTCTGTATTGCGCTACCTGTCAGCGCATCCCGGCTGGATCGTCAGCCAGGAAGAACTCTACCAGGCAGTATGGAAGGAAGAACCGGTAAATATAAAAGGGGCAGTTTACTGCACCATCTCCAGCCTCCGGAAGAAACTCAAAGCGCATACCCGTGAGGAATATATCCAGACCGTTCCGGGCATGGGATACCGTTTTAACGAGTCTCCGATGACATGACCCTCCATATTAATTTGAGTTTTAGCGTTAGGAGGCACACAAAATGAAAAAACAAATGATATTTTGCTTTATCCTCCTCTTTAGCGTCCTTTCAGCGTTGTCCTGCTTCAATTTTGCTTTTGATGCGCTTGATCAGATAGAGGCGGATAAAATCTCCATAGTGATTGAGAAGCCGGAAAGTATCAGTAACACGGATTTCCTCGCAGAAATCGACCATGCGCTGGAAACGGTCAATGCAGACATCATGCTGCGCTGCGTTGAGAATGTGGGCGATAAAGCCCACTATCAATATTTCAAGACCAACCATACCACAGGATTTTTGGATATCAGCACCAGTGTTGGAAACAATCAGTTGGAAAATAGCGAATGTATTTCCACCACGGTCCCTGTTGGATACACTACCCATCGGCTAAACGCTTCCTCACTAATGCAGGATATTTCATTTTTTCCATGGGCTGACGCAGAGAAATATGATCTCTCCGCTGCTACGTACTATGTTAAAATGGATCAGCAATCAACCGTGGTGGATACTTTGAACCAGCTCGGATATGCCGTTACGATTAATCCGACGGCCTACATTTCCGGCAAATTCTCGGTTCTGCTGTTTGGCTTCGTCCCGGCTTTTATGCTGGTGGCGAGCATGGCATTTTATATTCTTTCCAGTGGGAAAAAGAATGTGCTGAAGAAAATGGAGGGCTACGCTGTCCGTGATATTCTGGCAGATGAAGCCAAAAACATCTTCCCGATTTTCGCAGCCAGTTTTTTACTCATTGAAGCTGTAACATTGATTACAGCGGCAGCCTTGTATCAAACCACACTACCTCAATATATCCTGTTCTCCCTGCCAAATATCGCTATGCTGATTCTTGTTGTGCTTATTGGCTTTTTACTTTCAGCAATGCTTATTTGCAGGCAAAACAGTGCCGAATATGTTAAGGGACGTGTTCCACGACGGGGAATTTATATTACCACCATTCTTGCCAAAGGAGTATTTGTTGGATTTATTATTTTCTTCTTATCCATCGCCGTCCGTAATGCTGCCATTTCATATCATACCATGCAAACTTCTAAATTTCTTGCAGATAAAATGGCCGGATATGTGACCGTCCCTGTCAATACCAGCAACGCTTCTACACAGAATCTGGCTGAAAACTATGAAGCGTTTTATTCAGCAACAGTAAACCGCTACAATGGCATTTTATGTGATGCCAGCAATTATGAATATGATCTGATTAGTGGACGCACATCTGCGGAAGAATTTGGGCAGACCTCTATCACGGTTAACCGGAACTATCTGGATTTCAACCCGATTTATGATGTAAGCGGAAGCCAGATCAAAAGTACGCAGCTTTCTGATACCCGTTTCAATATACTGCTTCCTGTATCGAGAGAACAGGAAAAAGAGAGTTGGCGTGAATTTGTTCAAAACGCTTATGGGATGGAAGTAAATTTTATCCCTTATGATGGAATATCCAGTAAAATTTATTCTTACAATGCGAACACAGGAACTGGAGACTATGGGGCATTGGATGAGCCTGTTATTCTGGTAATTGAGGAAGAACAGATCGAGGGAATTTTTGTTTTAAGCTATTGTTCCAAAGGCGGCTACTTTTTGAATGTTCCCACAGAAAATGCCTATGCAGAACTGCTTCCTACTTTACAGGAAACAGGAATAGCTTCAGTCACGATGGAAACTCCTTCGGTTTCTTCTACATTTTCAGAAACCATCAATCACCAACGACAAATGCTGATGCTATATGGTACACAATCAATGGTCCTTCTGATTGGTTTGATCTGCCTGATTATTTTCAGTTCCAAACTGTACTGTGAAAACTACAAAACCAAGATTGCCTGTTGCCTGATTGATGGATATTCGATGCTGTGCTGCTTACGAAAACACCTGCTTGTGACGGTCATTTATTATATGGTCGTTGTTGCAGTTCTGCAATTTGTAAGTACGACAACGCAGGTGTCTCTGAACTATTTACTTCTGTTGGCGGCATTTTTGGGGGAACTGCTAATTACTCTGATTGTCAGCCGGAAATATACGAAAATCAACCTGTATCAAATCGTGAAAGGATCTGAATGATATGGCAGACATTATTTTATCAAATATCAGTAAAAGATTTGGAGACAAAACCCTGTTTGAAAACTTCTCTCTGAAAATAGAACAAGGGGAATTTATTTCTATCATGGGCAAAAGCGGTGCGGGTAAGACAACATTATTGAATATGATGGGGCTGCTTGACCGTCCGGATAGTGGAACCATCATCCTTTGTGGAGAGAAGAACCCGAAATTTTCATCCAGGAAAGCAATCACCCTACGCCGCCGTCATATTTCATATCTATTTCAAAATTACGGATTAATTGATACCGAAACCGTAGAAAGCAATATGCGGCTTGCAACACATTTCAAATCTGTCAGCAGGAAGAGAGAACGCCTCATGATTGCTGATGCACTGGCGCAAGTTGGACTGCAAGGCTACGAGGAAAGAAAGGTCTATACATTAAGCGGCGGTGAGCAGCAACGTGTAGCACTGGCAAAAGTAATTGTCAAATCCCCGCAGATTATATTCGCTGACGAACCTACTGGCAGTCTTGATGAAGGAAATCGGGATTATGTGCTGGAAATCTTGAAGAAGTTGAATTATCAGGGAAAAACCATTGTAGTTGTTACCCATGATCCTCACGTCAACGAGTACGCCAATCGTCATATCCGGCTCTAAGCCATCCATTTAGCAGGATTACAATTTTATAATCAGTATAATACTGGTAAACAATTCACGGTTTCTTCCAGAAAGATATATTTAGACTATTCGGGCCACATCTATTCTTTCAATTTGGATGTCATCCGGGCATGGGCTACCGTTTTAACAAGTCTTCAGTGGCGTGATTTTTCCATGTTAATCTGCGTTGCTTGTGGCAACGGCGTTTTTGATGTTTAATGACTATATCAAAACAAAGGAGGCACAGGCTATGCTGAATGAAAATATTAAGAATTTACGAAAAGCAAAAGGGCTGTCACAGGAAGAACTTGCCAACAGGCTGAATGTCGTAAGACAGACCATATCGAAATGGGAGAAAGGGGGTTCACTTAGATAAAGATACCACACCAATCCCACGCTGACTTTTGCTCAA
>UQKK01000061.1 GCA_900541505.1 uncultured Ruminococcus sp. | reverse complement strand
TTACGCCAAGACCACGGACGAAAGGAAGTATGGCGTGGCGTTTCCTACCTTATGAGCTTTATACAATTATGCGTTACCTGCAGTATGATACCATCCAGAAGATGGGTCTGGGACATTTTGACTCCTGGGCCGCCGCTTTTGGGGAGACAGTGACGGCGATAGAGTTATCGCCGGAAGGAACGGGCTACCGTGCAAAAACACGGTTTGCCCGTTTTTTTAATCTTCCGGAGTTAATTTCCCTGTTTAAAGAATCTGCTGATATTCAGACAGCGGATATGCTGCACCTCCCTGTGCCGGAAGCAGAGTACATCAACGAGGTATTGAAGCCCAGCCCGGAGCAGGAAGATCTGGTCAGTACCTTTGCTGACCGGGCGGAAATGGTGCGGGCCGGCGCTGTGGAGCCTCGTGAAGATAATATGCTTAAGATCACCAATGACGGACGTAAGTGCGCCCTGGATCAGAGGCTTATCAACGATATGCTCCCGGATTACCCGGACAGCAAGGTAAACCGTTGTGTAAAAAATGCCTTTGATATCTGGCAGGAGACAGCACAGAACCGTTCCACACAGCTTATCTTCTGTGACCTTTCCACGCCGAAAAATGACGGTTCTTTTAATGTATATGATGATGTGAGGGAAAAGCTGGTGGCAAAAGGCATTCCCAGGGAGGAGATTGCTTTTATCCATGAAGCAGGGACAGAGACAAAGAAAGCGGAACTGTTCGCAAAGGTGCGTTCCGGGAAAGTGCGTATCCTGCTTGGCTCCACGCCAAAGCTGGGTGCGGGAACCAATATCCAGGACAGGCTGATCGCTCTCCATCATCTGGACTGCCCGTGGAAGCCGGCAGACCTGGAACAGCAGGAGGGGCGTATTCTCCGGCAGGGAAACCAGAATAAAAAGGTAAAGATCTTCCGGTATGTGACGGAAAACACCTTCGATGCCTATATGTGGCAGATTTTGGAGAATAAGCAGAAGTTTATCAGCCAGATCATGACTTCAAAAAGCCCTGTCCGTGCCTGTGAGGATGTGGATGATGCGGCGCTTTCCTATGCGGAGATCAAGGCTCTTGCCACGGGAAATCCGTATATCAAGGAAAAGATGGATCTGGACATCCAGGTGAGCAAGCTGAAACTGATGAAAGCCAACCACACCAGCCAGAAGTACCGTCTGGAGGAGGATATCGCTAAAAATTATCCCATGCAGATTACAGCGGCGAAAGAACGTCTGGAGGGGCTGAAATCCGATTTCCAGGCAGTGAAGCCGCTCTTGGAAAAGGGGAAAGAAAAGGACGAGTTTTCCATGACGATTGGCGGCAAGGAATACACGGACAGAAAAGAGGCGGGGACAGCGCTGATCGCTGCCTGCGCCGGGCTAAAGGAGGTGAAAACCTCCGGGCAGGTCGGGGAGTTTTATGGATTCCAGATGAGTGCGGGATTTGACAGTTTTAACCAGAAATATATGGTGACGTTGAAACGCCAGTGCAGCTATAAGATTGAGGTCGGGAAGGATGCCCTGGGGAATCTGCAGAGGATCAGCAATGCGCTGTCCGGTATTGAAAAGAGAGTGGCAGAGACACAACAGAAACTGGAAACATTACAGCAGCAGTTAGAGACAGCGAAAGAGGAAGTGGCAAAACCCTTTGACAAGGAAGAAGAACTGGCGGAAAAGTCTGAACGTCTGGCAGAGCTGAACGTTCTATTGAATATGGACGAAAAAGCCCCCTCGGAAGCGCTTGGAGCGGAGGATGTGACAGAGGCGGCAGACCAGCCGAGAAGCAAGGTAAATTATGCCGGGAGGGTAGCGGAGGAAGCCGTTGTTGCAGACAGCCCCCACAGGCCGTCTGTACTGGAAAAACTGGAAAATGCGAAAACCCGGATTGCAGAACAGAGGGGCAGCCATCCTTCGGCTGTGCGGAAACAAGCAGTGGAACTTTAATTTATATAGAAATCCCGTCAGAAATCTGGCGGGATTTTATGCCAGAAGAAAGGAAAGTAAATGTCACAGATACAATACAACTTTAATAAAAATGACGAGTACCGTACACCGGCTTATGCGGTATATCCAATCCTGAAACGCCTGAAAAAGAATACATCTATATGGTGTCCTTTTGACAAAAGCGACAGCCAATATGTGAAAGTGTTTCAGGGGCATGGTTTCCATGTAGTTTATGGGCATATCCAGACGGGACAGGATTTTTTTGATGTTCCAGTACCCTCTTGTGATTATATCGTCAGCAATCCTCCATACAGTCGGAAAGGGGAAGTATTTCAGCGATTATTTGAACTGCAGATTCCTTTTGCTATGCTGATCAACTTCCAGGGGATTTTTGATCAAAAGGACAGATTTGAAATGTTTCGACAGCAGCGCATAGAGCTGCTGTGGCTAAGCCCCAGAGTGAATTATGATACAGACAATCAAAGAAAAAGCACAAGGGTTCCATTCCAGAGCTGTTATCTCTGCCAGGGGATTTGTAAACGGCAACTGGAATTTGATTACCTGGATACAAGTTTATTGGAATAGAGGGGGACAGATATGGCGGAAAAAGACAAAAACAAGAAAATGAAAGAGATTATGGAGCGTCTGGAACAGGGAGTAAAGGAAATCTTTACTTCGGAAATGTACATGGAATATTTGAAAACCATGTCGCAATTTCACAATTACAGTTTTAACAATACGCTCCTGATTCATCTTCAGAAGCCAGATGCAAGCCTTGTTGCCGGGTATCAGGCATGGCAGAAAAAGTTTAAACGGCAGGTCAGGCGTGGGGAAAAGGGGATACAGATCATTGCCCCGGCACCGATCCGGGAAAAGGAAGAAGTCGAGAAGATCGATCCGGCTACTATGGAGCCGGTCTTAAAACCGGATGGTACGCCGGAAACGGAAGAAGTGGTGTACACCATTCCCCGTTTCCGAATCACCACGGTATTTGATGTGTCACAGACGGAGGGAGAGCCGTTACCGGAATTGGAGACACCAGAACTGACAGGGAGTGTGGGAAATTATGAGATTTTCATGCGGGCCATTCAGGATGTTTCTCCGGTGCCGTTTCGGTTTGACGAGATCGAGAGCGGAGCAAAAGGATATTACAGCAGTACAGAGAAAGAGAATGTAATCCAGGAAGGTATGAGTGAGATGCAGACTGTGAAAACGAGCATCCATGAAACCGCTCACGCAAAACTCCATGACAGGGATCTTATGGAAGAACTGGGGGAGAAAAAGGATCAAATGACAAGGGAGGTTGAAGCGGAAAGCATAGCTTATACGGTCTGCCAGCACTTTGGTCTGGATACCTCTGATTATTCTTTCCCTTATATTGCCGGCTGGAGCAGTGATAAGAATATGAAAGAACTCCGGGATTCCATGGACACTATCCGGAAAACCGCCGGAGAAATGATCGATCAGATAGAAGAAAGGATACGGGAGATCCAGAGGGAAACGCAGCGTCATCAGGAAACAGCGCTTTTCCAAAGCGAACAGGATAGATACGGGATTTATCAGATAAGAGACGACAGTAAAGGAAATCAGTACCGCTTTATGGGAATGAGCTATCTGCAGGAAAAGGGGCTGTCTGTAGATGGGGAGGATTATCAGTTTATTTATGGGGATGTGTTGGAAAATAATGATACTCTTGAGACTCTCTATGAAAAGTTTAATGTGGCTCATCCGGATGACTATACGGGACATTCCCTGTCTGTAAGCGATGTAGTGGTGCTGAAAAAGGATGGGGAACTGACGGCTCACTATGTAGACAGCTTCGGCTATCAGGAGTTGCCGGGATTTGCGCAGCAGAGAATGGCCATTACTGAAATACATCTGGAGACAAAAGAATACCCGCCGCTTTATCTGTCGGATTTATCCTACGCTATGGAACATAAAAATGTGGATGCTTATCTGGACTCCCGGAAGCTGAACCTGGACTGTAAGAAGGCGATTGAAACGGCAATTAGCGAACATTTTGACGGGTATCATTTGGCAGAGGATGCTGCGTCAGATGTGGTAGAGGCATACGGATCAGAGAGAGTGTCATTTGTGCTTGCCTGTACTGTCCAGCATCTTAAAGCTGACGGGCGGCTTTCCAAAGAGACAAAGGAATGGGCGGATAGCTTTAAAATCCCGGAGAATATCAGCCGTGGCATGGATTTAAACGCCGATTATGTTGTAACTAGCCACCCGGCGGTGCTGGACGGTTTTATTGACCTTGCGAGGCAGACAATAGGAGCAAGGGAACAGCTTATAGAGAAAGAGACGGCACAGGTAACGGCAGAGACAAAAGGCTTTCGGGCAGAAGGATATTTCGGAACCTGGCATACGGCTGAATCAAAAGAGATTGCCGGTGAGAAATTTTACCGGATGGAACATGATGAATATGGCGATACTGTAGGCGGTATTATTTTAGATGCGGATGGGAAGCTGGTTGCGGAGGACTTGGAGCATGGATTTGGTGCCGGTGCTATGAAAGCGGTCACGGAGTATTTGTATGAGAAAGTACCGGAACCGTTTATTAAGCAGTTTTATGTGGTAAATGACACATATGGGGACAAAGCAGACCGGGAGTATCAGTATTTTGCCACACTAAAGGAAGCCCTGGAAACTTATCATGTTCATCCAAACCACTTAGACAAACAGCTCGGTATGGAAAGCCGGGAGCCTGTCACTTCTAGGATGCCCCTGATCTGCTGTAAAAACGGAATTGAGGAAGTAGAAGATATTGAAAAGGTATCTTTAAGTGGGAAGTGGATGAATCCGGAGGTGACAGATGCTGTGAACCGGGCCGTTTTTTATCTGGATAACCGGGATATGGAGGCGGTCTATTTCCTTCCGGGAATGGAGCAGTATTTTTTTATCCAGTCTACAGATGGCGGGTATGATTATACCTTTTACGATGCGGATTACCGGGAGATTGACGGGGGTATCTATGAAAATGAAGATGTTTCCGAGCAGGAAGCGATTGAAGATATCCTCTCCGGCGAAGCCGGCGGGAAGCCTGTCAATTACAAAGTAATGGAACTGGAAGGGTTTTTAGATGAAGTGGAAAAGAGGCAGGAGATTGCCACGACGCAAAAAGAGGCGTCTATCTGTTTTTATGCTGCCGAGTGCATGGAGTTCCCGGTGCTGGGGGAGTATTACGGCAATCTGACACTGGAGGAAGCCTTTCAGAAATACAAAGAAATCCCATCGGAACGGATAAACGGGATCAAAGGGATTGGTTTCCGGCTGGAAGATGGAAGTATGTATGACGGGGATTATGAGCTTATGCGGGCAGGAGTGATCTCAAAAGATGCGATTGAACTGGTTCCCCACTATAAAGAGAGTCCATTGGTGCAGAAAGCCATGGCGGATCTGGAAGAAATGCTGATAAAGGAGAACCAGAAAGAAAATGAAGTGCAGCCAAAGCATGAGGCTGGCCGGGAAGAACAGGACAAACAGGCACAGAATGTACAGAGGCAGGAAGCAGAAAAACCTACCGGAGTGCGCCAGTCCGTTCTTGCGGCGCTCAGGGAACGTCAGGCAAAACAGAAAGCGGAAAAGAAAACCCAGGGACACAGGAAAGGAGAACCGGAGATATGAGAGTAAGATTTGAAGAAGATGAACGTTTTGTCATAGCAATGTTTAAAAAGAACTGCCGGACGGAAACCATGCAGGAGATTCGTAGGATACTTCCCTTTGTGAAAGAAGATACGGAGATGCTCACACTTGTAAACAGTACGCTAAAAAAGATGGAGCAGCTAACAGATCAGGAATTTTCTGTAATGGATCTGGAAGAATACCGGCAGGAACTAGCGGAGGGAGAGGAATAGTGGAAGTCAATCAGTTTGCATGGTATCAGCTAAAGACAACGCCGGAAAACCGCCTGATCCGGTTCCGCTGTTATAAGGAGCTGCAGGAGAAGAAAATCCCGGTGCGCCATGAGAATTATGGGCAGGTATATCTGGGGCGAATGAAAAACGGCGATACGCCCGCAAGCATCCGGAAACGTCTGGAAGAACATCCGCCCCGTTCCACAGCCTGCCATTCCCTTAGTGTCAGTGATGTGCTTGTCTTAAACAGCAATGGTGAGATTACCGCTTACTATGTGGATAAAGAGGGATTTATCGTGATTGCGGGCTTTCTCCGCCTGGGTTCTTCCGGTGCGCTGATCTCTTATGATACGATAGACTTCCATATCGAGGGAAAAGAGGGAAGCTGGCTTGCATACGACAGCATCATCATAGATGGCCGGGAATTTTTCCTGATGGAGCATACCGCATACGGGGCGCAGGCGGCAAATGTAGTCCTTGACGGGGACGGAAATCTGGTAGTGGACAATGTTTTCCATGGTTTTGATGAAACCGTCAAACAGCAGATCCGTGAGTATCTGCATCCGCAAAAGACGGAGCCTGCAGAGGTTAAACAAGATAAGCCGGTTTTGGAAAACTGGCAGAAAGCCTATGAAAACGGGGAATATCTGCGGAGCGCAGAGATTACAGAAGAACAGAATTATAATATGATCGACGGGCGCATGAACAATTTGCCATTGAAACCACGGAAGATCGGGGAGCGTATCTCTGTCCTGGATCGTCTCCATCTGAAGCAGGCGGAGATTGCCAGAAAGAGCGGGAAGCCTGTGCCGCAGATGGCGGCGGAAGAAGAAATGGAGCGGAGAAGAAAATAAAAAAGAGGAAGATGTTTTGCTCATGGGGGCAGGCATCTTCCTTTTTTTAGGACACAAGGTCAGGAACGTGCGTTATCTTTTTCCTGTTCATTCTGCCGGGAGCGGTCTTTCCCCAGGAAAGCTGCTAGGTTTGCCTGGACAGTATTCAACTCTTTTACATATTTCCGGAGATTCTGGTATGCGTCATACTGGCTGTTTTTCCGTGCAGTCAGTTTTTCCTTTTCTGCTTTCAGGAGCTTCATGGACGGCAGCTTTCCATCTTCCGAGTATCCTTTCAGTACATTACGGGCAGTTTCATAAAGAGTGATTTCTGTCTGATGTTCCTGGCGGAACTTCTTCTTATTCCTGCTGTTAAGATACTGGCGGTATACAGATTTATTTGCCAGGTATTGTCCTGTATAATGGATCTGTTCATTCACCTGCCGCAATTTCTTTTCCGTAGAGCGGAGCGCTTTTCGCATATCGGCGGTCTGTGCCTGTGCTTCTGTAAATGCGTTTTTCAGATCATCTTCGGTGTCATATCCGTGCTCCTGGATATATGCGACAGTTTTTGCCATCTGCTGTAAATTGGACAATCGGACTTTCCGGGCATAAGCAGAACTGGCCTGCGCTTTAGCGCAGCTTTGCAGGTCAACCACAAGCCGGAGATCGGATTTGATAAAGACGAAAGCGGGTAGATCATTCTGATCCGCAAAGGCAGAGCGCTCGTCGGATATGGCTGCTCCAGGCGGCAGGTGCTGCAGGCGTCTGGCATTTTTCTCCCAAACTGACAGTAGATATTCCTTTTCATATCGTGTTCCCAGGCTTCGCCCTGTAATATATTTCCCACGCTCCGGATGGAGATAGCTGAATCGTCCACGGCTGACCTTGAGGGAAATATGGTATTTTTCAGTGAGCAGCTTCTGAAATTCTTCCAGACTGTGAGCGGAAGCGGCAGATTCTTCAATGGCGCTGCGGAGGAAATCTTTCTGTGTTTCAAATTTTGTTTTGCGTGGGGTGATGCCGCCGGCAGTCATTTCCCGGTTCAACTTGTCCATTTTTTTCTGCCCTCTGCGCCGTGCGTGATATTCCCGGTCAGTTATTTTCTTTTCCGCAGGAGAGAGCAGATCAACCTGGTGGAGCTGTTCCCGATGGCACAGATCCATCACATCCTGTTTCAGATAGGAGAGGTAATCATTCGTGAGATGATGTTTAAAACCGGCACGGGAATCGCAGGGACGTTCCATGAAGTCCCGGCGTTCCACATCAAGTTTCCGCAGGCTGTTAATTACAATATGTACATGGATGTTGCTGCTTCTGTTATGCCCGTCCGTATGAGTACAGACCAGAGCCTGATGACCGGGAAAATTTTTCCTGGCATACTCCAGGCCGAGCTGCTGCGCCCGCTCTCCGGTCAGCCCGCCTTCTTCCACATCTTTTGGATCAAAACTCAAAATGTAATGATGAGATTTGATTTCATCATAGGTCTGATTTTTACGGTACTGTGCGTTCAGTTCTTTACATTCCATATCAAAAGTAAAAGGATCACAGTTGATGCCGTCCAGGTAATATTCTTCACGGGGAATCAGCCTGCCATTCTCATCCAGGATCGGCTTCATGGTATCTTCATTATATTGAAACATCAGATAACGCTGTGCCTCCCCATAATCGGCATTTTTACTGGCGATATGCTTCAGGATTGCCATGGAAGGAGTCTCCTTTCTGACCAGAAGCATCTCCCGGAGAGAGGGAGAGGAAGTCTCCTGCCATTTTCAAAACTTCGTACTTCATCTCATAAATATCAGACATCCCCTGGTTAATTCTTGTTCGCATTTCCTGTGAATGGATACCGCCGCTGTTAAAGTGGCGGGCAATCTGATTTAGGTTACTTCCGATCTTGCCAAACTCTGCGATCAGCTTTTTAAGTTCCGGCAGATCTGCCACAATCTCATATTTGATTTTCACCTGTTTCCCTGTGACTTGTTTCCGGATATACTCTGCGAGGGGAAGGCTTGCGGATTCTGCAAGGGATAAAAGGCGTTCATACTCTGTGTCCGTGAAACGGAGCATGACGGGGTGGGTGCGCCTCAGTTCCTTTTGTTTTCTCGGTCTAGCCATAAAATTCCTTTCTGCTAAAACTTGTATTCATACTATAAGCCGATTTAAAGAGCATAAAGAGAACGAAATGAATATTTTTAAAATGATTTTTTTTCGTGATGGGAACCGATCACGCTGCGACTGTCTTTCACAGGAGCCGTAATAACACATTAAATAAATGCGCTGGAACCGAGGGTATGGGGAGCGGAATCCCCATCAAGTTTGCCGGGTAAGCAAAAGCCAAGAAGTGGGTTTTGAGTTACGCAGGCGAAACTTGCTCTGAAAAAGTGTCCCCATCATAAAGCTGATTAGCGGAAGTTTATGGGAGGATTTATTTAATAAAACTTTTTGTGGCAGAAATAAAATGCCGTATAACTAAATTTAGAAAGTGCTAACAATGCTGTTGTGGATGCGAAAAGCGGAGGCATTGCTCGTAATTCCAGTAACAGTCTTTCTATTTAGGGAGACAGCGGCATTGTCTTTAATGGATGTACCGTACAGTATACGGTAATGCCAGCTTACAGAAGGTTACTTAAACTTTATGGATTTTATGTCCAGTCTGTGGCTGTAAAACCCGGTTAAAAATCCGGGAAGATACGGTTCTTGAAAATTTCCCACTATACTGTCTGAAATGCAAACATGAAACGCTGATAGCAGTACGTCAACTGAATATGTTCGTTATCTGATCATTGGCGAGGGCGAGAGCCTGACGCTGGATAAAGGGGAAAGCCAAAGAACGCCTGCTGTGCGGCACAGAAGATTCCTTATCTTGGCGTATTTCTGAACCGGCGTGGGAAAAAGCTGATCTTAAAGGTGGAACGCTGCCCGACATGCGGCAGTATCTACCTGCCCTGTAAAGTCTATCAGAAACAATGAGCGCAGCTAAAAGATTATCACTTCATCCACACCAAAACCGGGAAATCAACTGCGGAAATGTTGATCCTGAACCGGTCGCACACTGACCCGACCGCACCGGTACAGGAAAGCCGGTACACGCCGCCGGAATATAAGACACCGGCCTATCTGATCCGGGCGTTGAAATATCCCTGTCAGGGTGGGCGGTGTTCTGGAAAATAGTATCTCTTAAAAATGACAACAAAGATATATCGTGACGAAAATATATATGCCAAATAGCAAGAAATATGTTATACTAATTAGAAGATTTGTGAGAAAGGCGGTGAGCTAATGGCGGGAAAAAGCAAGTATACGTTTGAAAGCAAAATTCATATATATCGGGCAACCAAGCGGATGACGCAACAGGAACTTGCTGATCTTGTAGGCGTATCCCGCCAAACAATAAGGCAGCTTGAAAGAAACCGTTACAATCCTTCTATGTTGTTAGTATATAGCATAGCAAAAGTATTTGATGTAACGATTGAAGATTTATTTGATTTCAAGGAGGTCTAAATATGGGAAACTCAATATATGAATTTCTAAACAGCACTACAATAGTACCCATTTTTGCACTCTTATGTATCGTTTTTTTTGTACTATTTGTTGTTTATGCGCTATCAAAAGAAGGGAGAGACGAACACGGCCGGGCAATTTTGGGAACAGCCTGTTTTTATGGCACTATCGTTCTATTTATCGCAATGAATATTTTTACGCAGTTTACATACACCGTGACTAGCAATGTGATAATTTTTACCAATTCAATACGCTTAGTCTTTATAGCTTTCTTCCTTACTGTGGATATAAGCATTGTAATATTACGAAAAATAAGATGACGTTAAGAAATTGTCGTTTATGTATTCGTTAATCTGCGAATAATATAGCGACAATTTTTTTAAATCAAAATGCAAGAAATATATTGCTTTATGGATGGTTTGTGTTATACTAAAATTGGTTCAATGAAGAATGAAATTTTCTATTGGAAAAAAGTACAAACATTAGAATATTCTAGGGAGGCGGTAGTATGGGAAAGTAATGGTTTTAACTTTTAAAGAAAATGAGGAACGTATCTTTCGCAAAATATTATCTGTGCTGTCTGATGAAAAGGAAATGGTTTCTATTCAGCCACAGACAATGCCGGTGATGGCTTTTCCTAATCTTAAAATACTGCCTTACCAGCGACAGGTGTTCAGGGGAGAGACAGAAATACCGTTGACACATCTGGAATTTAGCGTTCTGCTCTATTTGGCACAGCAGCCCGGACGGGTGTTTAGCCAGCAGCAGATTTTTGAGGCGGTCTGGAATGAGGACAGCGACACATGCCGCCATGCGGTTGTCAATATCATCCACCAGCTCCGCAAGAAGATAGAGCCTGATCCGGCGCACCCGATCTATATCCAGACCGTGATCCATACTGGGTATAAATTTCTATTACCAAAATCAGAATTTAGAGAGGATATTTTATGAGTAACTATAATGTAGAGTTTCAAAATATGAAAAATCAATTACTTAAAAAAGGGTACAAAGAAAAAAATGTAACATTTTCTTCTGGTAAAGCAATGGGATTAGGTTTTCTTTATGCCTTGCCTTTTGTCATAGTCTTTAGTTTAGTATATCGCTTTTTACTCATTGACCGGGCACATCTGTCAGAAATAGGTGGTATTTCATTTTATATTATGCTGATAGTGATTATTGCGCTTTCTGCTATCATACATGAGTTACTACATGGTATCGGATGGACGATTTCAAGTGGCAAAGGTTGGGGCGCAGTTCGATTCAACATAAATGCTATGATTCCGAGCTGTGCTTGTAAAGCCGCTTTAGAAAAGCGACAATATTTAGTTGGAGTTTTGGCACCTTTTGTTGTTTTAGGAGTAGGAAGTGTTCTATTTATTTTTATTTACCCCGGTACTATTTCCCTACTTACTATGATTGTAAATTTTATTGCTGCAGGAGCTGATTTAATTATTGCATTGAATGTGATAAAAGAGAGCGGCAGTTTAATTGTTGATCATCCAACAGCAGCAGGTTATATTTCGTTTTATAAGTAATGATTTTTTAATTACTAAATATCTTTCACCTAGAGCAATCGAATCCCTGGTTGCTCTTTTCTTATGCAAAAAGGAGGAAATTTTTATGCAATTAGTCATTGTGGAAAAGCCAAGTGTGGCTATGAGTACGGTAATGCCAGTTTACAGAAGGTTACTTAAACTTTATGGATTTTATGTCCAGTCTGTGGCTGTAAAACCCGGTTAAAAATCCGGGAAGATACGGTTCTTGAAAATTTCCCACTATACTGTCTGAAATGCAAACATGAAACACTGATAGCAGTACGTCAACTGAATATGTCCGTTATCTGATCATTGGCGAGGGCGAGAGCCTGACGCTGGATGAAGGGGAAAGCCAAAGAAAGCCTGCTGTGCGGCACAGAAGATTCCCTATCTTGGCGTATTTCTGAACCGGAGCGGAAAAAAGCTGATCTTAAAGATGGAACGCTGCCCGACATGCTGCAGTATCTATCTGCCCTGTAAGATCTATCAGAAACAGTGGCGCAGCTAAAAGGCTATTATTTCATCCGAACCAAAACCGGGAAACCGACAGCGGAAATGTTGATTTTGAACCGGCCACACACTGACCCGACCGCACTGGTACAGGAAAGTCGGTACACACCACCGGAATACAAGACACCGGCTTATCTGATCTGGGCGTTGAAATATCCCTGTCAGGGCGGGCGGTGTTCTGGAAAATAAACATCACCCATCACTTTTAGCCTAAAGTCTAGGATTGTATAACAGACCAGAGAATGATAAAATTATATCCATCATTAACAAAAATCGAGGGTTATAAATATGTTTGAATGGATTAAAAAACACAAAATATTTGTTGTAGTTCTTTCGTTTTTTATCATTTTGGGTATTCCTTTCCTTATCCATGTATTATTTAAAATTCACCCTAAAAATGATTTTTGGGTTGCTGAATGGACTGCAGGAGAGTTGTTGGGATATTATGGTGCAATCCTAGCTTTTATAGGAACTGTCGTTTTAGGCATGTTAGCTTTATACCAGAATCATATTATCAAAGTAGAATCTGACAGACGAGCAGAATTATTAGAAGAAAGAGAGAGGGAAAGTAATATGCCAAAATTCATTGCAAGTTGTAGGCAATGTAATGGAAATACTTCCAATTTGAAATTTTCAATCAAAAATATTTCAGAAAATTTGGCTAGTGATATTACGGTTCAAAATATTAAGATTGTTAAACCAGATAATACTGTTTTTTGGACTGCAGAACGCACATATAAAAAAGATTCATTAACTTCAACCGAAGAAATGAAAGTAGATTTAACCAATTCTTCAATTAGAGAGGATGGATATACCTTTTTAATGGAAATGACTTGCCGAGATAAGTTTAGTGAATTGCATAGGTATATTATTAAAGGCGAACATGAAAAAGTTGATACTTTTCCAAAATTCAAAATAACAGAAATACAATAGCGAATAAGTTTTTAGAGCAATCGAATCCCCGGTTGCTCTTTTCTTATGCAAAAAGGAGGAAATTTTTATGTGATTATTACGGTGCGGCGGAGCCGTCTGTCCAGTAAAGTAAGAGCCATAGTTCCGGTGCTACAGAGCCACCTTGATTTTGCTTGTTCACTCTGGACTTACTGAGGCATGCTTGTCAAGGCCGGAGCCGCCATAGCGGGGCGTTAGCCGCCTTTACAAGTAGTGTCTCGGTAAGTAATCTACCAAGAGCAAAATCCTGAATTTTGACTGGCTCTCAATTCCCGGAATGGTGGCTCTCAAAATGGCTCTTCCGCATATTTTGGTATAAAGTATGGATTTTGAGGCTCCTACCTGATAAAATTAATATAATTAAAATGAAAGAAGGAACCCCTTGAAATGCCTACAAATTCTTCACTTGATTTACAACGATTTTATCCAGATGAGATTGAAATAGTTTCAATTGAAGAAGATTCTGATGAAGTAAGACTACATATGCTCTCCAGATCAAAATCTTTTTGTTGCCCAAAATGTGGTGAAGAACTGCGTAAGCTGCATGCTACCCATCACCGGACAGTTC
>UQKK01000060.1 GCA_900541505.1 uncultured Ruminococcus sp. | reverse complement strand
CGGATGTGAAAGCATTGGTGGATGCCATCGTGGATGAGCTGGCTGCAGATGAAAAAATCGCTGCTCTTTATAATCTGTGGTACGAACAGAAAGAAGAAGCGCTCCAAGTCTATACAGAAGCACTTCCACAGCGAGTGCCTCTTTCACAGAATAAAGAATTCAAGCCGATCAAGAATGCAGTGATACAGGAGGCCCTGGGCCTTCATGCTGACCAGCAGGATGTGGAGGAACCGGCCCAAGCCGATGCTCCCGATCCGGAGATGCCAGAAGCTCCGGAATCAGATTCTCAGGCAAGCGATCCCATAGAGCCAGATCCACCTCCCGGCTTTCGCTCTTACTCTGGCGGCTGGGGCTGGAAGAAGGATACTTGGTGGACGAATGAATATAAAGCGGCCCGTGCCTTCCTCTATGGCACCAAGACATCCAAACCGGATTTTGAACAGTCCCTGACCAGACTGAAGGAAGAAGCTCTGCGTGGCAACGGTTTTGCTATGCATGATCTTGGCAAAATGGTTCTGGCCGGTCTTGGATGTAAGAAGGATGAAGAACAGGCACAAGAATGGTTCCGGAAAGCCTTCTCTGCTTTCTGCGCCAGAGAGCCAAAGGAGGAAAAGCCAGGGTATCTCCGATACCGGATTGGCAAGATGTACGCCTTCGGCTATGGCGTGGATCAGGACTATTTGAAAGCTGCCGAGTGGTATGAAAAATCGGTTGCGGAGGGAAATCCCTTCGCTGCCTATGCCTTGGGCAGTCTGTATCATCGGGGCCAGGGCGTGGAACAGGATGAAGAAAAAGCGTTTGCTCTGTTTACCATGGCGGCCACAGATGAGGATAAACCGAATGCCTACGCTCAGTATGAGCTGGGACGCATGTGCCGGAATGGGATTGGCACTGCGCCGGATCAGGCGGCATCGGAGCAATGGTACAAGCAAGCGTATCAGGGATTCCTGAAGATCGAGCAAGATATGGCGGATGACAAGCTGTACTACCGTCTGGGCCAGATGAACCTTACCGGCACAGGAACAAAGAAAGATCCGGAGCAGGCCAGAATGTACTTTGAAAAGGCGGCGGAGCTTGGCAATGCCGATGCCATGTATGGCCTGGGGAAACTGTATCTGAGCAGAGATTTCTCTGGCCGGGATGTGAAAAAAGCAATCGACTATCTCATGGCTGCAGCGGGGAAAGGCCATGATTATGCCATGTACACTCTCGGCAAACTGTTCCTGGAAGGAAAAGAGATCCCTAAGAATCCGGAGTACGCTCTGCGTTGGCTGGAAGAAGCCGTGGAGAAAGAGAATCCCTATGCGGAATACCTCTTGGGGAAAACATTGCTTCAAGGTGTGGATCTTCCCCAGGACATTCACCGTGCGGTTTCCCTTCTGGAAAAAGCAGCGGCACGCAGCAACCCTTGTGCAGCGTATGCCTTGGGAAAAGCACTGCTGGAAGGAACCGTTCTTCTGCAGAATCTTCCAAGAGCCATGGAGCTGCTTACTTTCTCTGCGGATCAAGGATTCTCCGCAGCGCAGTATCTGCTGGGGAAGGTCTTCTCCAGTGGAGAGCTGCTCACGAAGGATATCCCCAAAGCCATCCTCTATCTGACGAGAGCCGCCGAGCAGGATCATGAGTACGCACAATATCTTCTTGGAAAACTCTATCTGGCCGATGAGGGCATCCCCAAGGATGTGAATGCGGCGTTATATTGGTTTACCAGGGCAGCGGATCAGGGGAATGCTTTTGCTCAGTATCAGCTTGGCAAGCTGTTCCTGTATGGCCGGGAGGTGGAGCAGGACATGGAAAAAGCCATTTCCTATCTGACCGACTCTGCTGATCAGGGGAATGTCTATGCAGCCCAGCTTCTCCAAAGCGTCCACAGCAACCGGAATTGGTCGGCGGCCCTGGGCAGCCTGCGGCTGTTGCAGCATCTGGCCCGGATCATCCAGAACCGGATCGAGGACGAGCGCAAAGGCGGTAAGGGTGGGATAGACCGAAAGCTGAAGCGTAAGATCGATGAAAAGAAACAGGCCCATGGTTTAAAACAGGGCTGAGAAAGGAGGCTTCATGGCTACGACTTATATCCATGTTACAGAAGAACAAAAAGATCAGGCCCGCCGCACAGATCTGCGGTCTTTCCTTCTTGGACAAGGTGAGAAGGTGGAACGATCCGGATCGGAATACAAATGGAACCATGGTGGAGAAAAAATCACGATCCGGGGGAATCTCTGGTTCAATCAATATAATCCGGAAGGCGGCGATGCCATTGCCTTTGCCAGAGAGTTTTATGGCTTGGACTTCCCGGAGGCCGTGAAGTTTCTCTTGGAGCAGCAAGGCGTTGTTGTCCTCCCACAAAAGGACGCACCAGCCAAGGAGAAAAAGCCCTTTGCCCTTCCAGAAAAGAATGAGGATATGCGGAGGGTTTATGCGTATCTTCTGAAAGCTCGATTTCTGGATCGGGAGGTTGTGAATGCCTTTGTCCGGGCTGGCCTGCTCTATGAAGATGCGGAGTATCACAATGCGGTCTTTGTGGGTGTGGACGAAAATGGGATTGCCCGCCATGCCCATAAACGAGGCACCTACTCGGACAGCGGATTCAAGGGCAACGTGGACAGCAGCAATCCCGATTACAGCTTTCACTACATCGGGAAAAGCAACCGGCTGTATGTGTTTGAGGCCCCGATTGATATGCTGTCCTATATTTCTCTGCATAAGGAGAACTGGCAGGAACACAGCTATGTGGCTCTCTGTTCCACAGCCACTTATGGAGCCACCCATATCCTGAAAATGAATCCGCAGATCGATACCGTGGTCACCTGCCTCGACCATGACAGCGCAGGCATTGAGGGAAACTATCGTCTGAAGGAAGAAATCCTGCGGCTTGGAACCTATACGGTCAGGGCGGAACAGCCCAGGTTTAAGGACTGGAACGAGGGCCTCAAAAGCGCCCATGGCTTGGAGGCGATCCCAGGAACCGAGCATCCGGGCCTGGTACGGATGAAAACGCTCTGCCAGGAGCTGGCCATCGCCTTTGCCGGTGACCGATGTCCCAAGTATCCGTTGGATGCGTTGCGGGAGCAATACCAAAAACTGAGGCAGCTCTCCCTGGAGCAACCCAGGGATATCATCATGCAATCCTCTGAAATGGCGGGGATTGCTTTTTTATTGGGCCAGCAACAATTTGCCTCACTGGAGAAGTCTTACACCGTACAGCAATATGAGAAGATCCTGCTCCGTCTCTATGCGCCTCATCATGATAAGATCGGCTACAAAGCCCGCATCGCTGAGATCGGGGAGCGCCTAGAGGCAATCGGTCAGGTTTTTCAGAAAAATGAGATTCTGCCGGAATCGGCACAGATGGAACAGATCAAGAATACGCTCTCCCTGGCAGTGGACTGCCTGCGGCTGGAGACTTACGTGGAGCGTGAGAAAATGGAAATGCAAAGGAGGGAATCATCATGCCAAACCGAATCCTCATCAATGGCAATGCAGCAATAAAAATCTAAATGAAAAGGAGTGATGAAGAAACCTGGAAAGCGTGTTGTCCTATGGATAATATCGCAACTTTAATTCTTGTAGCTGTGGTAATGCTTGGTGTCCTGGGCGGCGTCTCGTTGATTGCCCACATGTACACCCTCAACATCAAGAGCAAGACCGTTGGCAATGGCCAGCATGGTACTGCGAGGTGGGCCACAAAAGCGGAGATCCGGAAAACCTATCGGCACATCCCCTTTGAGCCGGAGCTGTGGCGGCAAGGCAAACATCTACCAAAAGATCAGGGAATTGTGGTGGGATGTACCAACTCCAAGGGCGGAACCACAGCCCTCATCGATACCGGCGATGTCCATGCCCTGATGATCGGTGCCGCCGGTGTCGGCAAAACTGCCTATTGGCTCTATCCCTGTATCGAATACGCCTGTGCCTCTGGTATGAGCTTTCTCTCAACCGACACCAAGGGCGATGTCATGCGAAATTATGGAACCATCGCCAAAGAGCATTATGGGTATCAGGTATCGGTAATTGATCTGAGAAATCCCACCCGGAGTAATGGTAACAATCTGCTTCATCTGGTAAACAAGTATATGGATTTATACAAGGAAAACCCGAAGGAGCTGGTCTACAAAGCCCGCTGTGAGAAGTATGCCAAGATCATCAGTAAGACCATTATCCTCTCCGGAATGGATGCTGCCAGCTTTGGACAGAACGCCTATTTCTATGATGCGGCGGAAGGTCTGCTGACTGCGACCATCCTATTGGTCGCTGAGTTCTGCGAACCGGAGAAGCGTCACATCGTCTCCGTGTTCAAGATCATCCAGGAGCTGCTGGCTCCCTCGCAGAAAAAAGGAAAAAATCAGTTTCAGCAGCTCATGGAGCTTCTGCCGGATGACCACAAAGCCAAATGGTTTGCCGGGGCCGCTCTGAATACTGCTGAACAATCCATGGCCAGCGTTATGAGTACCGCTCTATCCAGATTGAATGCTTTTCTGGATTCCGAACTGGAGCAACTCCTATGCTTTGATACGGAGATTGATGCGGAGAAGTTCTGCCGGGAGAAGTGCGCTATCTTCCTGATCATGCCGGAGGAAAATCCCAATACTTTCTTCATGATCTCCTTGATCATCCAGCAGCTCTACCGGGAGATCCTGGCCGTGGCGGACGAGATGGGCGGAAAACTGAAAAACCGCTGTGTGTTTTACTGTGATGAATTCGGCACCCTTCCGAAAATTGAGAGCGCCGAGATGATGTTCTCAGCCTCTCGTTCTCGCCGCCTTCAGATCGTGCCGGTGATCCAATCCTTTGCTCAGCTTGAAAAGAACTATGGCAAGGAAGGGGCGGAGATTATTGTGGACAATACCCAGCTCACCATCTTCGGCGGCTTTGCACCCAACAGTTCCTCGGCGGAGGTGCTATCCAAGGCTCTGGGGAGCCGGACGGTCATGTCCGGATCGGTCAGCCGGGGGAAGAACGATCCGTCCCAATCCCTACAGATGATGGAACGGGCGCTCATGACACCGGATGAACTCAAGAGCATGCCAAAAGGTCAGTTTATTGTGATGAAGACCGGCTTCTATCCCATGAAGGTCAAGCTGAAACTGTTCTTCAAATGGGGCATCCAGTTTGAAGAAGAATATGCTGTGGAGGAAAAGGGCAACCGGAAGGTGGCCTATGCCGAGAAGCAGGAGATTCTGGACGGGATCGTGAAGAAGTACCACCCGGAATGGCTGATGGAAGATGCACCACCGGCAGAGGCCATCCCACCGGTAGGAGGGCAGGCACAGGCCATGACAGAGCGAAATGAGCCATCCTCCAGGGAGAAAAGAAAAGGCGGCGGCACAGGGCTGCGGACTGCGCCAAGAGCCGCCAGAACGGAGCGTAAAGGGGATGAAAGCATACGGGAGAGCCGGATGCTCCATCCGACAAAATCTACGGAGGTAAAGGAAGATGGGCAGGCTTGATTTTCTCTACCGCATGGAGCTGCCACACCGGGCAGTGGCAGTGTATTTATATCTTTATGACCGGGCCAACCGGGATGGAGAATGCTGGCCCTCCATCCCGACCATTGCCCGTGAACTGAAACTGTCAGAGTCTACTGTGAGACGAGCAATCCAGGATTTAAAAAAGGCGGAGCTTCTCGTCACTGAGCAAAGGTACCGTGCCAGGGGCGGCAAGAGCAGCCTGCTTTTTCAGATCCGGAAACCGTGACCATACAAAAATACCACCTTCCGCCAAGGGGCAACTGCGCCCTTTTGGTGAAAGGTGGCACCTGGCATGATGACAGGAGAAGGTGAACTTCCCACTGTAAGAGGGATTTACATCAGAAAAAGAAGAACAGCAGCCTGAGTGGATCAGACTGCTGACTCTTATTTCTCTGCTTGTATTTCAAAGCAATATCCGACTTCCCGGACGGATCGGATGGTGAAGGGAGCATTTGGAGATGCCTGATATAGCTTCTCCCGTAGGTTGCAGATGTGAAAGCCGATAGTATTGCTCTCACTTCCAGAGGGAATATCTCCCCACACCTTCTCGTAGATTTGGCTGTATGTAAGTACATGCCCCTTGTTGGCTGCAAGCAATAGAAGGATTTCGTATTCCTTTGCGGTGAGCTGGATTTCCTGACGGTCACGGAAAACTTTTCGCTTGCTTGGATAGATCTCCAGACCAGGGAGGGATAATATCGGCTCCCCGGCCAGCTCATATTTTTCTATCTCTGGATAACTACGCAGGATGGTAAGGATCTCATCAAATGCTTTGGAATCATGATCCGGCAGCTCTAAGATAATAATTCGTCTGATGTTATCGCCTCCTATGGTTGATAGATGACTAGAACCATAATACTATTTAGATTTCAACTTTTTCTTTTGCAGTAAGATACTTTTTCTCAATGCTTGTAAGATATTGTTGACGATAAGCCATTACAACCGCTTCATCCGCAGTTACAAAATAACCTCGCCGCATTTTTTCAATCACGCCATAATGTTGTAGTTCTCGAAATGCTTTCCTAACAGTTTCCGGGCTACTTCCAGCTTCTTTTGCCAGCTCGGTGTAAGAAGGCATTTTATCTCCTGTTCTATATTTGCCGTGTAAAATACGAAAGAAAATCTCATTTGCAAGGCGTTGATACAATTTTTCGCTAACATCAATATCCCAGCTCATACAATACCGTTCCTTTCAACAATCTCTATCTTATTTTGGGCCGAAGAATTACCTTTTTGAACAGGAACATTGTTGCTCCAAAATAGGTTAGGTAAATAGCACAGAATAACAGAATTGTCACCATGCCATAGAACAACACAAGTCCTTCCTGCAAAAACGATTTCCCGAAAAGGAGCTGTGTTCCTGCAATCAGGAAAACGGTAAGTATGATGGGGAATAGCAAGGGGATAAAAAACACAGTGGAAAGTTCCTTGCGTATCAGGGCAACCTGTTTCTGACTTGATACGCCCAGCCGATCAATCACCGCATAATTTTTCCGGTTTTTGTCTATAGAAGAAAGCTGTTCAAAAGCCAGAACCGAGCAGGAAAGAATGATAAAAATAATACTCAAATACAGCCCGCAGAAGGAGAGAGTTGTAAATCCGGTCAGTGAATTGGCAACACCCCACGCTTTTACTGTTATCCCCATTGTCATTTTCTCCAGTAGTTCCTGTCCGGGTTGGATGTCTGGCAACCATGCTCCACTGTTCAAAAACTGTCTTAGTTCGCTTCTAAGTTCCGGGTATCCACCATCCGCCAGTTTCATCACAAGGCGAATTTTCTCCCCGGATAGCTGTGAAGCCACTTTATCCGGCAGGACAAGCACATATCCATTTGTTCCTGCCATTTGATACTGCTCCATTGGCTCAGTTAAGATCGGCGTTTCCGCTGCGGTCAAGGTTTGACCATTCAATGTAATTTCAGACTGCTGTTCCAATCTCTGCTGGATGTCATCCACATAATTCCATGTATCACAGTGAACTAAAAATTCGTTATTACTTATGGAAACAGACGAAAGCCCTAAAATCTCTCGCAAGCGATTATAGTCAGACAAAGACAAGGCTTCGATGGCTTTACCGGGAACTGTATATAAGTAATAGGCTGCACTGTCCTCCACCTTGCAGCGTTCCTCCACAAAGGAGAGGACAGAATTCATGCTATCCTTGGTCAAGGGTGCGTCAATGGCTACACCGGCGTCATAGGGATAATACGCCTCCATATTGGCCTTATAGCCTGCGCCCATTGTCAGTCCTATAAACATCGTTGTAAGAGAAATCGTCAACAAGATTGCCACAACAGCCATTGTACGCCCGGAAGATTGAATACGCCTGCCAATCTGCCCCAAGAAAAACAGATTTTCCTCTCGATATTTTCGCTGGGGGTTTCGTTTGGCAAGCAGGTACAGCAAAACCGGGATCTTTCGGTGTAGCTCATAAACAGCCACAAGAATTAGCAGACAGGCTCCGCCACAATACAACAATGCTTCATTAGTCTGGATGTGAAGTCCTTTTTCCAGCAGAATTACACCTGCAACCATAACAGCAATCGAGAGTAAGCCAGTTAGAACACTCCGAAGCAAAGAATGAAAACCGATTTCCTCGTTTTTTTGGTTATCGTAAAGCAGATCAATCACTTTTTGCCGCCGGATAACCTTTGCTGCGCGAAATATTCCAAATCCATACATCAGAATGAAGAAGAAAAGTGTCATTCCCCATGCGCGGAAAGAAAACAAAACCCGATAAGTGTGCGGAACCTCGAAAATATTCTGGATAACCTGATTTAGCAATCCGGATAAGCCGGTTCCGATCAAAGCTCCCAGCAAAAAAGCTACCCCGCCAATTATGCCATTTTCCACCAAAAATAGATTGCGGACGGTTTTCACTTCCATGCCCATCAGCTCATAGGCAGCAAATTCCTTTTTGCGTTGGCCCAACATGAAGCGAACAGCATATCCAATGACAAACGAGGACATAAAGGCAATTAGTGCCGACAGTATCAAAATGCCAGTGGTAAGCATTGACATATTTTCTGTCATAGCAAGAATGTCCGGGGAAAGTCCCAGTGCCAAGAAAGAATACATCAATGCCGCAGTCAGCGTAAGCGTCACAAAGTAGATGATATAATCCCGAAGGCTCCTGCGAATATTCCGAAATGCAAGTTTAGCATACATCACTCACGCCCCCTCCCGTCATGGTGAGGACATCCAGAATTTTTTCAAAGAAAGTCCTGCGGGAATTGCTGCCTTTGAAAATCTCCGTAAAAATAGTACCGTCACGCAAAAAAAGAATACGGTTTGCGTAACTTGCGGAAAAAGCATCGTGTGTTACCATTAAAATTGTCGCTCCAAGCGTTTCATTGATACTCTGGATAGCGGAAAGTAGCATTTGGGATGAATGGCTGTCCAGAGCGCCCGTAGGTTCATCTGCCAAAATCAGTTTGGGGTGATTGATGATTGCCCTGGCGCAAGCACATCGTTGCTTCTGACCGCCAGACACCTGATAGGGATATTTGTCAAGAATATCCGTGATGTTCAGCTTTCCGGCTATTTCTCGTACCCTACCATCAATCTCATCTGCGGGAACTCTATTGATTGTCAATGCCAAAGCAATATTCTCGCTAATGGTCAGAGTGTCCAGCAGGTTAAAGTCCTGAAACACAAATCCAAGGTTCTCCCGGCGAAACCGGGCAATCTGCTTTTCAGTGATTTCCGTCACATCGGTTCCATTCAGATAGATATGCCCTGCGCTGACCGTATCAATGGTGGAAATGCAGTTGAGCAGAGTGGTCTTGCCGGAACCGGATGCCCCCATAATCCCCACAAATTCCCCTTTCTGAACAGAAAAGCTAATATCCTGAATTGCTTTTGTGACATTACCTTTACTGCCGTAATATTTTTGGATATGTTCCAGTTTCAAAACTTCATTCATATAGGCAGACCTCCTTCATCGTTTTTAATAGCTTGATAGCGGCACCCCCATTCAAAAGAGCCGATAACCACAAGGAATTAGCCCCTGTGTGTTATCGGCTCTGCGGCTGTGCGTCTGGCGCTTTGATAACGGATATATGGAATTGTTCAACATCAATTAGACATTCTTTTTTACATTTTGGACAAAAGAGAGGAAAATTTTTCAGAATAGTATCTTCTCTAACTTTGTCGCGCGTTTTATTTCCACAGATCGGGCAGCGGATAAACTCTGTTTTTTCCATATCCATCATTTTTCATCCCGCTTTTTATCCTGTTTCTTTTTTTCCTCCCGATATTTACGGATAAGTTTATTCCGAACAGGAATACCAACACCAATCAGAAGCACTACTGCTAAAATCGTGAAATCCATACTATCCACCTCACATTTCTTTATTTTTCATAATCTGGACAGAGAACCAGATCGACACAGCATACATAACAACCACCAGCGCAATCGCAAGAATGAGAAGCAGCACAGGTGAACTGGCAATCGCGTTGATAATGGGGTTATCAGCAGGCAGTTTAGGAAGAAGAAACAAAGTCACTAAAAATCCTGCAACCGGAATATACATAAACACCCGGCCTTTGATAGAGCCAAATTTGTAATATCCGGGAATTTGAAATACCGTGTAAAGCGCAAACAAGAACAGGCCGCCAATGGCTGCGCTGATAATGCCAAACGGTTCAACGGTTTCTCCCAATGCCCGTAATACAATCGGCTGTGTGATAAGGGACACCACCAAAGCGATAACTCCAAGCACAATAACAAAAAGATACCGTCCCATTACCATTTCACTTTTCTTTACAGGCAAAATACCATATAGGCGTTCCATGCTATTTTTTTCTGTGACGGAGAAGGTATAGCCGGTTGTCATGGCTATAAAGCACATGGCGAAAGAAACTCCTGTCAATATAGAGCGGTTGATTGCTGCAAAAGCGATGGGGAGAAGCATAGTAAACCCAATCACTTTGACATACGGTTTTACAAGGGAAAAATCCAGTCTTGTAGCTTTCAATATATTACTCATAATCCTCACCTTTCTTGCTTGTAAACACAACGATTTCGTCAATGGTAGCCGGTTCAATGTCCAATGCAGTAAATGAGCCAATATCCTCGGTTTTGACCAGAGCTTCAAAGCCAGTCGGGAAAGTACGAACACCAACCGCCTTCGCTTGTAGATCAGCGGAAAGTTCATCCATACCACCCTTAACGATGCGGAACATATCAACAAATTCATCCTTGCTGCCGGTGAAAAAAAGTTCCCCATAACTGATGTATGTGATATAATCAGCGGCTCGTTCCAAATCGCCAGTAATATGGGTGGAAAACAAAACGCTGTGTTCTCCGTCCTCAATGTATTCCGAAAGGATCTGAAGCAATTCATCTCTGGAAACTGGATCAAGGCCGCTGGTAGGTTCATCCAAAATCAGCAGCTTTGCGTCATAGGAGAACGCACAAGCCAGCATCAACTTCATCTGCATACCTTTTGAAAGTTCTTTGACCTTTTTGGTCGGAGCGATATGAAATTTCCGTAGCATTTCACTAAAACGCTCCGTGTTCCAGTTGGGATAGAAAACAGAGATGGATTTTTCTACCTCAGAAACTTTCCAATCATCACTGAAATAGTTTGTATCAAACACAACGCCAAGCTCTGCCTTTGCCTTCTGTTCATCGGCAATATTGTCCAAGCCCATGATTTTGATTTCTCCGCCGTTGCGTTTGAGCATATTCAGAATGAGCTTAATTGTAGTTGTTTTGCCGGAACCGTTCGGCCCGATCAGCCCCATGATATAGCCTTTGGGGAGCGTAAAAGTAATGTTGTGAAGCTGAAAACTGTCGAAAGATTTTGACAGATTTTTTACTTCCAAATAATTAGTCATCTGTATTCGCCTCCAATAAAATATCTAAAAGATGATGTAGTTCCTCATTAGATAGGTTAGCAATTTTTGCTGCTTTTATAGCTTCTGTTAAGCTATTTTCCACTTTGCAAATTAGCTGCTCCTTCATAAGTTCGGAACCGCTGCCAAGTACAAAACAACCGCGGCCCTGAACATTCTTGACAAACCCTTCCTGTTCCAGTTCTGTATAGGCCCTTGTAACTGTCAAAACACTGATCTTTAAGTCCTTTGCCAGAGTACGGAGAGAAGGCAAGGCTTCTTCCTCTTTTAGTTCTCCCGACAGGATAGCGGCTTTGACCTGCTGTTTAATTTGCTCGTAAATGGGTACACCTGATACATTTGAAATAATTAGCTTCAATCCATCCTCACCCCTCCTGTTATAAGTGTTATGCTTTTATGCATAACAGTATAACACGTGCAACAGAAAACGTCAACAGAAAGCAATGGTTGATTGTGATCAAACACGGATAAAACGTGTTGTCTTTTTGATATGGAACATTTCCAACGAGTTGAAAACATCAGCATCTACTGTACGGCGGACAATCCAGGATTTGAAAAAGGCGGAGCTTCTCGTTACTGAGTAAAGGTACCGTTCCAGGGGCGGAAAGAGCAGATTGCTTTTTCAGATCCGGAAACCGTGACCGTGTAAAAATACCACCTTCCGCCAAGGGGCAACGGTGCCCTTTTGGTGAAAGGTGGCACCTGGCATGATGACAGGAGATGGTGAACTTCCCATTGTAAGAGGGATTTACAGCAGAAAAGAAGAACAGCAGTCTGAATGGATCAGACTGCTGACTCTTATTTATCTGCTTGTATTTCAAAGCAGTATCCAACTTCCCGGACAGATCGGATAGTAAAGGGAGCATTGGGAGCTGCCTGGTACAGCTTTTCCCGTAAGTTGTAGATATGGAACCCAATGGTGTTACGCTCACCTCCCGTGGGAAAATCGTTCCAGACTTTTTCGTAGATCTGATTATAAGTTAAAACCCATCCTTTATTGGTAACCAGCAGAAGAAGAATCTCATATTCTTTATGTGTTAACCGGATTTCTTGATGATCCCTGAAAACTTTCCTTCTACGTGGATATATGTCCAGGCCGGGAAATGATAGTATCGGCTCATCATCCAGCATCCATTTTTTTAATTCCGGATGTTTATTTAAAACAAATAAAATATCTTGAAAAGCTGTTGAGTCCTGTGCCTGCAGCTCAATCATAATAATATGTCCGATACTATCACCTCCAAGGACAAACTATTTAAAACATGACTGGAGGAATGCTTCTTGGCAAGCGCTCCAACGTCTTTTATTCTTCCTTTTCCCGGAATCCCCAAGCCTCAAAATCCGTATCGTCCTCCTCCGGCTCCACCTCTTCCGTAAAAGTGGAGCCGGTGGCCTCTGCCGGGGGATTGAGCATATAAGGCGCGACCTGTACCGGCGCTTCGCTCTGAATCGCCAGCACCTTGTGGGCAGCCTTGCCGCAAAACACCATGGCGGCGGCAAAGGCGAAATACTGCACACAGCTTGTAAGATAGAGATTCACAATGGCCAATTCATTTCCCTGCACAGGGACGCCCTGCTCAAGCTGCCGGGAGATATTTTGATGGCAGGCCACCAGAGAGACAAAGGCTGTAATCAGCAGCACCGCCGCAAGAGCATAAAAAACTGCGGAAAGGATCGTTCCCTTTTTCGAGGGTTTCGTGATTGGATTGCTGTCCATCTCCATCATTTTGCCCTCCTTTCACTGCGGGGAGTGTTGTTTCTGCGGGATTGGGGTTGGGCGGCTCCATCTTGAACGCGCTCCAGCACCTGCAGCTCACCTTTTTTCAGACGGAACACCACATCGGCCTGCTTCGCCAGTTCGTTGGAGTGGGTGACGACCACCACACACTTGTTCATCTTGTGGGCGCTTTCTTTGAGGATCTCGGTAATGTCCTGGGCGGTGTCCTCGTCCAGATTGCCGGTAGGCTCGTCTGCCAGGATCACCGGAGCCTCGCTTGCCAGGGCGCGGGCGATGGCCACACGCTGCTGCTGGCCGCCGGAGAGCTTCAGCACATTCCGCTTGGCTTCTTCTTTCGTCAGGCCAAGCCGCTCCAAAATGGGCAGCGGCGGCAGCTTGGAAGTCAGCGACACATTCTCTGCGGGAGTCAGGTAGTCGATCAGGTTGTATGCCTGAAAGATAAATGACACATGGTTTTTCCGGTGGTCGGAAAGGCCCGTCTTGGCAATATCCTGCCCGTCAAAATAGATCTGGCCGCTGCCGGGGCTGTCCAAGCCGCCGATCAGTGAGAGCAGGGTGGTTTTACCGCAGCCGGAAGGCCCCAGGATGGCGTAGAGCTTGCCCTGTTCCATTTCGGCGTTGACGTCTTTTAAGACTTTCTTTTTATTATCGTAGGAATATCCTACTTGCTTGATTTCCATGATACTCATAGTGATTACCTCATTTCGTTATTTTAGGGGGTGGATGGTCTTATTCCATCTGCGACAAAATCTGCTTGGGCTTCAACCGCATGGTCGAGATACTGGACACCAGCACCGCCGCCACCAGCAGGATGCCGCCCACGACAGCCACCAGCATAAAGTGTTCCGGCGTGACGATGACATTCTCCGCCGCCTTGCCGAACA
>UQKK01000059.1 GCA_900541505.1 uncultured Ruminococcus sp. | reverse complement strand
CCGTCCGTATCGCTCTGGGGGAAGAGTTTGACATGCCGGACGGAAGCTTTGTCCAGGGGAAAATGGTAGCGCTCTTGAGGAAGCTTGGTGCGGATTATGTTCTGGACACCAACTTTGCCGCTGATTTGACTATTGTGGAGGAGGCAAGCGAACTCATCAGCCGTGTCACGAAACAGAGCGCGCCGCTTCCGCAGTTTACGAGCTGCTGTCCGTCATGGGTGCGTTATGCGGAGACATACCATCCGGATATGCTTGAGCACATTTCCTCAGCAAAGAGCCCCATCGGTATGCAGGGACCGACTATTAAGACATATTTTGCAAAAAAATGGGCTTAGACCCAAAACAGATTGTGAATGTCGCGGTGACGCCATGTACAGCAAAGAAATTTGAAATACGCAGGGAAGAGATGAATGCGGCAGGAAAATATCTGGGCATTGACGGCATGCGGGATATGGACTACGTCATCACTACGCGGGAACTGGCA
This sequence comes from uncultured Ruminococcus sp., assembly GCA_900541505.1. Lineage (GTDB taxonomy): Bacteria > Bacillota > Clostridia > Lachnospirales > Lachnospiraceae > Mediterraneibacter. Next base: position 14,244 of record UQKK01000059.1, on the reverse strand, counting down.
AAATGGGCAAAGGAAGAGAGCATAGATTTCACAGCACTGGAAGATTCCGAATTTGACCGGCTCATGGGGGAGGCATCCGGAGCAGGTGTGATTTTCGGCAATACGGGAGGCGTTATGGAGGCGGCGCTGCGCACGGCGTATCAGTATATCATGAAAGAGCCGGCGCCTGCACAGTTTTTCCAGCTTACGCCTGTGCGCGGCATGGACGCGGTAAAAGAGGCAGAGGTATCCATCGGCAGTCTGAAGCTGAAAGCCGCAGTGATTTTCGGGACAAAAGCGGCATCCCAGTTTATCAAAAAGTGGCGGGAAACCGGGGAAGAATATCACTTTGTGGAAGTGATGACCTGTCCTGGCGGCTGCATCGGTGGAGGCGGTCAGCCAAAAGGGACTTTATTTAAAGGGGATGAACTGCGAAAAGCCAGGGTAGATGGTCTCTATAAACGGGACAGTGAGATGAAGCTCAGAAGCAGCCATGAGAACAGTGAGATTGTGAAACTGTATGAAGAGTTTTACAAAGAACCGCTCAGTGAACTGGCGGAGGAAATGCTCCATACATCTTATATGGACAGAAGCGCTGATTTAGGAACGGCTCCCCTGCATCAGGAGGAACCAGTTGGGGCTGCGCAGGAGAAGCAGACAGAAAAAGAACAAGATGGTGCAGTGAAATATCGCTGTAAGGTCTGCGGGTATATACATGAGGGGGAACTTCCCGAAGGATTTACCTGCCCGTTATGTAAGCAGCCGGCGTCTATGTTTGAAAAGATAGATTAAATACCGGCTCTGCCTAGTATACTGTCTCATTATGCTGAAAGCCAATGAGACAGTAATTCCACTGACAGAGGTCCTTGTTTATTTTGTCTGAATTGTCAGAAGTCATTTGTTGTTGCCTCAATATGCAGTAGCTGTTTTTGATTACAGGTACAATAAGTTGGATAAAAAATCTGAAAATTCAGTTCAAATAATACAATTATAAATTTATTTAAAAATAATAATGAAAATGTGTTGACAAATAAAAGCCTCTATGCTATTATGTAGTCAATCCAAAAGAGATACAAAATCAAAAAACAGAACATCTCAGAAGGATATTTATCTAAGAGAACAACTCGTGTTCGATTAGGTTAAAAATATAAGGTAAGGAGGCAAAGGTCCAATGGACAGCATATCAGTGTTTACAAATCAATATATCAGTGGTATGGCAAATGAAGGTTCCTGTGAAGTAAGAGACCTTTACCGCAGATAGTGATTCCAGAAAAAGTAGAATGAAAAGATGAATCGGAGAAGAAAGATATCTGGATAAAGCGTAGATTTCACATTTGCAGATATATTGTATGAGATACCACATATAACAGAGTTTCTGAAGATGTGTAAAGAAACATCAGACAGAATATCATCTCATAAAGGGAAGCATATAGTTATAGAAAGAATAATTGAGTAAGCGGTTGGAATACTTGGATAGTGGTACTGCAATTGTTGAAAAATTATAGAAATAATAACCAGGGATGCTTTTAGAATATGCGGTGGTACCTACACCGACCTGCGGGGGAAGGTAAAGGGATTCTCGTTATAAACCTAAAATTTATTGAAGGAGGGAAGATTTAATAAGCTGGTCTTAATAAATCGACCAAAGAATCAATAAAGAAAAGGTAAAGGTCTTACAGGAACATTTAGAAATCAAGAGAATTCCTCCGATATAAATATAAAAGAATGAAAAAATTAAATAAATCATAAAATGCATCTTCAATGTCAATTGAGGATGCATTTTTTTGACATTATGCAAGTCGTATGGTAAACTAGGGAGAGAATTATCGTCTTATGGGAACGGACAGAAATTGCAGAAAATATAAATATTTAATGAGGTGAGTGCAGTGGACAAGTATGAATATAAGTTAAAGACAGAACAGATGCTTGAACTTATGGAAGACGGCGCGTATGACAAAGCGGCTGAGATTGCTGACACAGTTGACTGGAAGAGAGTGCGGAATGTGACGATGTTGACAAATGTCAGTGATATCTACGAGAAGAACAGGGAGTATCAGAAGAGCTATGATGTTTTGAATATTGCGTATCACCGGGCTGAGGGGAGCAGGAAGGTGATTTATCGTCTGTGTACACTGGCGCTGAAGACGGGGAATGTAGACGAGGCGATTGACTATTATGATGATTTCATGCAGATAGCTCCCAAGGACCCGAACCAGCATATCCTCAGATACCAGATTCTGCGCGCGCAGAGAGCTCCTGTGGAGCAGCAGATTGAGGCTCTGGAGGAGTTTAAGAAGGCAGAGTATATAGAAGAGTGGGCGTACGAACTGGCGAAGCTGTATCAGGAAGCGGGTATGACTGCAGAATGTCTGGAAGAGTGCGATGATTTAATTCTGTGGTTCAGCGAGGGGCAGTATGTCTATAAGGCGATGGAACTGAAGATGCAGTATAAACCGCTGACACCATCCCAGCAGGAAAAGTATGACCACAGATATGAAAAACTGTCTTCTGAAACAGAAGAGATGCCGAATATCATAGAGTACAGCGAGAGAAAGAAAGAAGCCGAAGCAGCGGAAGCAGAAGAAGGTGCCGAGGCGGAGGAGGTTTCCGCGGGGGCTTCTGATACAGAGTCAGATGGCGAAGTTTCCCCGGAGGACAGACCGGCAGGCGTTGTGAAGAAAAGCCGGATTGGAAGCACGATGCGTTTGGACGAAGCGCTGCAAAAGCTTCTCCACCCGTCCGAGGAAGCTGAGGAAAAGGCGGAGGAGACCGGAGCCGATGACAATAAAGAGATGGAAGTCGATGAGATAGCAGGTCTTGAGGATGCGATTGATGAGATTGAGTCGGTCGTAGACCTCAATATCGTGAAGGAAGTAGCGCAGGAAAAGGAAGAGAAGCAGACAAAGAAAAAGGCAAACCAGGTACATTCTGTAGCCGGCGCAGTGACAGAACTCACGGTTGACGACGATGAGCCATATGAGGATGAAGAGGAAGAGTTATTGGCGGGTGCGACAGGAGCCCTGTCAGTGGATGAATCCGAAGAACTATCGGCAGATGAATTGGAAGAACTGCCCGTAGATGAATCGGAAGAACTGTCGGCAGGTGAATCGAAAGAACTTACAGCAGACGAGGCAGAAGAAATGACAATGAATGGAAAACCAAATACACAGCCTGTGGATACGCAGAATGCAGAGGATGGCGCAGAAGAGCAGGTTGAAGGACAGATGAGTTTTGAAGATATCTTTGCTGACTGGGAGAATCAGGTGAAAAGTGATTCTCCAGCGCAGAAGGAGTCGGCAGGGGAGCAGGCTGCCCAGGTGGAAGCGGCATCTGCTAAGTCCGTGCAGACTGCGGAGAAAGCAGAGCCTAAGGCAGAGAAGAAAGCAGCAGAGCCAATCCTTCCGCCGGATATTCAGCGGATGATTGACGAGATAGAGGGAGTTATTCCTGTAGAGGAAGAAAAGCCAGCTCGTCCTATTGTTAAAAAAGCAGAGGAAACCCCACGTGAGAATATGGGAAAAGTGGCGGAAGAATTGCGTATTGCTGATGAATCGGAAGATTTTGAAGACTATGATGACGTATTAGATGAAGATGAATACGATGAATTTTTAGATGAGGGCGAAGATTTCCCGGATGAGGAAGTCGAAGCAGCGGCGTATTCTGAAGAAGAGGAGCCAGTCGTAGAAGAGGCTGAAGAAGAACTTACTGAAGACGAGGACTGGGAAGAGGAAGAAGAGCTTCTCGAAGATGAAGACTGGGAAGAAGAGGAAGAGCTTTCCGAGGACGAGGACTGGGAAGAGGAAGAAGAACTTCTCGAGGACGAGGACTGGGAAGAAGAGGAAGAACTTCTCGAGGACGAGGACTGGGAAGAAGAGGAAGAACTTCCCGAGGACGAGGACTGGGAAGAAGAGGAAGAGCTTCCCGAAGATGAAGATTGGGAAGAAGAGGAAGAGCTTCTCGAGGACGAGGACTGGGAAGAAGAGGAAGAGCTTCTCGAGGACGAGGACTGGGAAGAAGAGGAAGAACTTCCCGAGAATGAAGATTGGGAAGAAGACGATACATTCCCGGAGGATGAACTGGAAGAAGATAATGGAAGACCAGATTTAGATGAAGAATTTCGTCCGAACCCGGCGCACAGCATGGAGCCGGATGACAGAGAAATTCCGGACGATGATGACGATGAGATGGATATTCTCTCTGCGACTACACCGCTCAGCAGGAAGGAAACAGCGAAGCTGATTGCTACAGGTAAGACAGCGCCGCTTCCGCTGGATGAGATTTCGGATGCACTGTCGATGTCAGATACTGGTTTCGTTGTACACGGACGTTATGATTTGGCAACACAGAGCGGCATCGGTACCCGCGCGGGGCTGACAGAGGAGCAGAAGAAGCTGTTCTCCTATTTCGTACCGGTGCGCGGTATGAGTGAGCAGCTTGTAGATGTGCTGGAGCAGGACAGAAACTGTACGAACAGGGAAGGAACATCCAGAACCGGAAACCTGCTTATCATCGGTAATAAAGGAAACGGTAAAACTGTACTGGCAGTTGATGTTGTCAAGGCAATCCAGAAACAGAGAAATATCCGTCAGGGCAAAGTAGCAATCGTGACCGGAGATTCTTTGAATAAAAAGAAAATCAGCGATATTTTCGGAAAACTGTACGGCGGCGCGCTGATTATTGAAAAAGCGGGCAAGATGAATGAGAAGACCGTTGCCAGACTCAATAAGGCAATGGAGAGAGACACCGGGGAACTGCTCATTGTACTGGAAGAGCAGAGAAAACCTCTGGACAGACTCCTCTCCTCTAACCGGGAGTTCAGGAGAAAATTCACCTGCCGTCTGGAAGTGCCGATTTTCATCAATGACGAGCTGGTTACCTTCGGACAGACCTACGCACAGGAGAACGGATACCGCATTGACGAGATGGGAATCCTGGCGCTCTACAGCAAGATTGACTCTCTGCAGAGAGAGGACCACGCAGTTACGGTAGCGGAAGTAAAGGATATCATGGATGAAGCGATGCAGCACTCACAGAAAGCTTCCGCGAAGAAGCTCGTGAAGAGAGTATTCGGAAAGAATACAGACGATGCAGATAGAATTTTGTTGTCAGAGAAAGATTTTAATGTATAAATAGACGGATGGGAGCCTGGGAAGGTGAAAGTTCGGATATAAAGAAATGAGAGAATAAAGAACTGTGGGAAGGCACGGTATTTCGGAAGAAGCTGAAGTACCGTGTCTTTTTTTGTTTAATAGGAAATTTCACCGAATTTCCTATTAAACAAAAAGCGCCCCGGCAGTATTTATCATACAAAGTATGGGAAAGACAAAATGTAGAAATATACTATATTATTATAGAATTGTGCCATAAAAGCGGAAGAAAATGGATTTTATAATATAACCATGTTACAAATACCAGAGATTCAAAAGGAGGAAAAAGCATGAAAAAGAGAGTGTTGACAGCTCTGCTCGCAGGACTCATGGTGGTATCCATGGCAGGATGCGGCGGAAGCAAAGATGACAGCAAGTCAGGAGAGTCCGGGGGAAAACAGGATTTAGTCATTATGATTACGAATCCGGGTGAGACCAACGAGGCAGTGGAGCAGAAGCTGATTGACGAACTGGGTGACAAGTACAACATCGTTACAAAGACATGGAACTCTGCAAATGTAGAGCAGACAGTTAAGACTGCGGCTGCTGCAAATGAGCAGATTGACCTGGTGCAGTACTGGCCGAACCAGATGAACAGTTTTACTTCTGTTGATTTGGCTACAGATTTGACAGAGTACATGGATGACGAGTGGGCTGCCACATTTAACGAAGGTATGCTCGACATCGGAACATATGACGGCAAACTTTACAATGTACCTTATAAGACCGTATATCCGGCAATGATTGTTGACTATGAAGTAACCCGTGCAGCGGGAATCGATGACAGCGAAATCAAGGAGCAGATGACATGGGACGAGTTCCTTGACTTGTGCAGAAGGATTGAAGATAACACAGACGCTTCAGGAGCAGGTGTGCAGGCTGAATATGCATGCTGGCTTGTAAGAAATGCGGAGATGCAGATTTGGGATACAGACGAGGAACTGGACGCATGGAATGCCGGAGAAGTTTCTTTCAAAGACCCGAAGATTGTAGAAGCAATGGATATGGTAAAAGCTGTATTTGATGAAGGATTGTTCTATCCGGGCGAGGGTGCTCTGGCAGTGACTCCGGACCAGATGTACGGAGCTATGTCCTCCCATAAAGTAGGATTTGCATTCTTCCCGACAACTTCTATCAAAGTAGCACTTGACAATTCCGGTATCACAGATTACACAATCTGCGATTATCCGGCAATGGGCGACAACCCGACAAACCCGCTGCTTGGCGGATGTGACGGATACTTTATCCCGACATGCGCGAAGAACGTAGATGGCGCGGTGGAGGCTATGAAGTTCCTCACAAGCGAAGAAATCAACACCTTCCGTGCAGAAGGCGGACAGGTACCGACAGGAAAAATGTCAGAGGATGCAGAGATTGATGAAGAACTGCTGACCGCAATTTCCAGATGTACAGACCAGATTTATCCGACAGAGATTATCAATGTCAGCGCAGAACTTTCTGATTACTTACAGAACCAGATGCCTGCAAACTATATCTATAACGGAGAGGCTGCTCTGGATGAACTGGAAGCACTCAGAGAGGCAGCAGCAGGAAATTAACGGCAGAACAAAAGCAGACAGCTGACAGCTGGATAAGACAGCGAAACAAAAAGGATTTCATTACTGCCTCGGAACGACTGTTTTGGGGCAGTAACTGTGTCATGGGAGAAAAGGAGGAGTCGATTTGGCAGAGAAGAAAGCAGTGGTAAAACAAGGCGGAATCTCCACAACCAGGAAGCTGCAGCTCATCGGAGGGCTGTTCAGTCTGCCTGCGCTTGTGATGGTGATGTTCGCCACGATTATTCCGGTTGCCTGGAATATCGTATTGAGTTTCAATAACTGGAACGGTGTGACAGATATGGAGTTCACCGGATTTTCCAACTACAGCGCATTATTCGCGGACAAGGCAAGCATGAAAGCGATTGGATATTCCCTTGTCATTGCGTTAATTGCGACAGTGGTGGCGATGGCATTTGGTATTATTACGTCTCTCTTGATATATAAAGTGACAAGAGTGGAGGGTGCTATTTACCGGTTTGTATTCTACAGCCCGGTCATGCTTCCGCTTTCTGTAGTCGGTCTGCTGTTCACACTGGTACTGGCAACGGACGAAGGGCTTTTGAATAACCTGCTGGCGGCGGTAGGGCTCGAAAATCTGCAGCAGGCATGGCTGGCACAGAAAGGACTGGTTTTAGTCGTCATCGGTATCGTACAGGGCTGGAGGAGCAGTGGTACGGTTATGATGCTGATTTATACAGGTCTGATTGGTCTGCCTACAGATTTGTTTGAGTCTTCCAAGTTGGATGGCGCTACGTACAGACAGGAAATCCGCTATATCATCCTCCCGCTCTTAAAACCGACGATTCAGTTGGCACTGTCCATGTGTGTTATGAGCGCGTTCAAGACATACGATATTGTATTCTCCATGACAGGCGGAGGTCCTGGAGATATTTCCAAGACAGCGCCGCTGAAAATCATAGAGCAGGCGTTTATGTTCAACAAATACGGACTTGCGGCGGCTAACAGTGTATTCTACGCACTTATCGTTGTTGTGATTCTGTTCATCTTAAGAAAAGGAATAGGAGGCGAGAAATATGAGTACTAAAGCAGCCGTTATGCAGCAGCCAAAACAAGGGAAAAAAGTACCGGTATTCGGTATCGTGTGCAGGATAGTACTGATTGCGATGGTCGTAATCTGGATATTTCCGGTCCTGTTCTCCCTGATGACATCTTTTAAGACATTGGATGAATTTTTTGCTAATATTTGGGCGATTCCCAAACAGTTTGGCATTGAAAACTTTATCAAAGCATTTTCCCAGGGAAATATCGGGGAATATTTTATGAACAGTATCATCATCGCGGCTTGCTCTCTGATTGCCATTGAGATTATTTCCACGATGGCGGCGTACTCTCTGGCAAGACTGCGAATCCCATGTTCAGGAGCAATCATTATGGCATGCTTTGCTATTCAGCTGCTTCCGACAGAGACAATCATCATTCCCTTATATAAAATGATGTCCAGCATGGGACTTTTGGGCGTGAAATATCTGCCAATCATCCTGGCATATGTGGGATGGTCCATACCGGGAACGACGGTTATACTGAAGAACTTCTTTGATACAATACCGAAAGAACTTTTGGAGGCGGCAAGAATTGACGGCTCCGGAGAAATCAGAAATTTGTTTAAGATTGTGCTGCCGCTGATGAAGGGCGCGCTGGCAACCTGTATTGTCATGAACTTTACCTTTGTATGGGGCGAGCTGATGTGGGCGAACACCGCCACACTGACGACGACAGAAGGTCTGCCGCTGACCGTAGGTCTTATGAACTTCAAAGGAGAGTTCGGAACCAACTGGCCGCTCTTATGTGCAGCTATCTGTATGATTATCATTCCGCTGTATGTTGTATTTTTATTCCTGCAGAAATACTTTGTTTCCTCCCTTACCGCAGGAAGTGTAAAAGGCTAAAACCATAAAAAGGACGGTATAAAAATGAGAATACATAATCTGAAAATCAACCATATCACAAACCCTCTCGGATACTGGTACAAGACAGTGAGCGCCTCCTATCTGGTGGATGAGGCAGAGGGACAGGTTCAGGAGAGCGCGCGTATCCGTGTAGCAGAGGATATTGATTTCGCGAAGATTGTTTTTGATACCGGGAGAAGCAAGGAGGTGTCCTGTACAGGGACACCTCTTCAAGTCGCTTTAAAACCCCGCACAAGGTATTACTGGAAGGTGCAGGTGTGGGATGAGCTCGGTAATGAGGGGGAAAGTGAGCCTCAGTGGTTTGAGACAGGGCTTTTGGATACGCCGTTTCAGGGAATCAGCATCTCCCCGACTTTTGATGAGAGCATCCAGCCGGTGTATATAAAGAGCTTTTTTCTGGAGCAGATGCCGGATACGGCGCGCCTCTATATTGCCTGCCTCGGCGTGTATGAAATCTTCTTAAACGGGCAGCGTGTGGGAGACGAGATGCTGGCGCCAGGATTTACGGTATATGATAAATATGTGCAGTATCAGACATACGATGTCGCATCTTACCTGCAGGCGGGGGAAAACCGCATCGAAGTCAGTGCCGGGGATGGATGGTACAAGGGAATGTATGGCTACCGCCAGAATGAGTTTTACCGGTTGGGCAAGCGCTTTGAACTGATAGCGGATTTATATGCGGACGATGCCTGTGTATTGTCCTCTGATTTGACATGGAAGGTAAGAAAAAGCCAGATTATTGAGACGGATATGTATGACGGAGAAGTATACGTTGCGACCTTTGATGACACGCAGGAGTATCCCGTACAGAAGGGGCAGCTTCGCACAGAGGTCTTAAAAGAGCGCCTCGGAGTCCCTGTGAAAATCATGGAGACCGTCAAGCCGAAAGCAGTGCTTCACACGAAAGCAGGAGAGACGGTCATCGATATGGGACAGAATATGACCGGATATATCAGCTTTTTCTGCCGGGAGCCAAAAGGAGCGAAAATACTTATAGAGCACGGGGAAGTGATGCAGGACGGCTGTTTTTATAATCAGAACTACCGCACGGCAAAGGCGCGGTATGAGTATATTTCCGATGGCAAAGAGCGCTGGGTACATGCCCGTCTGTGCTATTTTGGCTTCCAGTACCTCAGGGTGACAGGGATTTCCGAAGTGCGGCTGGAGGATTTTGAAGGGCAGGTTCTCTACAGCGAACTGCCGCAGATTGGAAAGATGGAGACAGGGCATGAGCTTTTGAACCAGCTTATGAAAAATATTCTCTGGAGCCAGAAAGGAAATTTCCTGGATATTCCCACAGACTGCCCGCAGAGAGACGAGAAGATGGGATGGACGGGAGATGCGCAGATTTTTGCGGAGACCGCCTGCCTGAATATGGAGTGCTATCCCTTCTTCCGAAAATACCTGCATGATATTGCGTTGGAGCAAGAGGAGACAGGCGGACTGGTGCCGCAGATTGTGCCGTCTGTGGGAAGAAATGAGCGGACTTCCGCAGCGTGGGGCGATGCGGCAGTTATTATCCCCTGGAAGCTGTACGAGATATACGGCGATGTGTCTATCCTGGAAGAACAGTATGAGAGTATGAAAGGATGGATTTCCTATATCGACCACGAAAATGCCCGGCTGGGGACAAACCCGGATTTGTGGCAGAATGGATTCCACTACGGGGACTGGCTGGCACTGGACGGCGGATGCTATCATATGCCAACCGGCGGTACGGAGGTCTTCTATGTATCCTCCGCTTATTTCTTCTATTCCACAAAGCTGCTGGCAAATGCGGCGAAGGTGCTGGGAAAGACAGAAGAAGCAGAGCAGTACGCACAGAAGGCAGAGAGAATCCGACAGGCAATCTTAAAAGAGTATTTCACAGGAAGCGGGCGCCTTTCGATGGATACCCAGACCGGATATATCGTTGCCCTGGTATTTGGGATTGTCAAGGAGAAAGAGCAGAAAGAACGGATAAAAGAACAGTTTATCCGCCGCATGAAGAAGGACGGTTGCAGTTTGAAGACCGGATTTGTGGGGACGCCTTTCCTTCTGGAGGCGCTTTCCATGTGCGGAAGAGAGGATATGGCATATCAGATTCTTTTGGATGAAGGATTTCCAAGCTGGCTGTTCCCGGTAAAAATGGGGGCGACAACCATGTGGGAGCGATGGGATGCGCTAAATCCCGATGGAAGCATGAGCAGCACGGGCATGAACTCTCTGAACCATTATGCCAACGGTTCCGTGGAGGCGTGGATGTACCACCATATCGCGGGAATCTGCCCGGAAAAGGACGGGGCAGGTTTTAAAAAAGTGCGGATTGCGCCGAAACCGCATGCAAAACTTTCCTATATGTCATACCGGTTTGACAGCGCCTGCGGTACCTACCGGATACACTGGGAAGTGCTAAAAAAGGAGCAGCAGGATTGGATGGAACTGGAGATTACGGTTCCCTTTGGGGCAGAAGCCAACATTGTGCTCCCCTATGTGGACGGCATGGTAGAGGAAAACGGAAAAGAGAATCCGGAATTGACTTCGGAGGCAGGCTTTGTGCGCAAGGCGGGAAGGTACCACTATACCTATGCTTTGCAGAAAGCGTTCCGCCCCCACTACTCCCTGGAGGACAGTGTAAAAGAAATGGTGAAAAACCCGGAGCTTAAAAAATATCTCTATGAGAAGGTGCCGATGCTTTCCCAGGTAGATGGCGCGGAGATTCAGCAGATGACCTTAAAAGAGATGAGCGCTCTTCCGTTTTTCCTGGGGCTTGGTACAAGGCTGGGGCTCGGCGAGGATGTGCTGGAGGAAATCGAAGCGCATATTTCACAGATTGAAAAATAAAAGAATGGTGAAGTGAAAAATTTCTTGTAAGATAGCAGGAGGATAGAACATGAAAATTACAGAGGTAAATACATATTTTGTGCGCCCGCGCTGGGGATTCGTGGAAATCGTGACGGACGACGGGTATACCGGATGGGGAGAGGCGGTGCTGGAAGGGCATACGGCAACCGTCCTTGCCTGCGTGCAGGAGATGAAGGATTACCTGCTGGGGACGCCTGCCGGGGATATTGAAAAGATATGGACCACCCTGTACCGCGCCGGATTTTACCGCGGAGGCGGCGTGCTCATGAGCGCTATCTCAGGGATTGACCAGGCATTGTGGGATATCAAAGGAAAATATTTCGGGGCGCCGGTCTATGAACTTTTGGGAGGCGCCCAGAGGGACCGCATGCGGGTATATTCCTGGATAGGAGGGGACCGTCCTTCCGATGTGGGGAAAGCGGCCCTGGAGAAAAAAGAGGCGGGTTTTACCGCAGTCAAGATGAATGGGACAGAGGAGCTGCAGTACATTGACAGCTATGAGAAGATTGATGCCGTATTAAACCGCGTGGGCGCGATTCGGGACGCCTGCGGGAAGTATTTCGGGATTGCCGTAGATTTTCACGGACGTGTACATAAACCCATGGCAAAAATCCTGGCAAAAAAGCTCCAGGAATACGATTTGATGTTTATTGAGGAACCGGTGCTCTGCGAGAATATGGAGGACTTTAAAGAAATCGCTGCTTCCTGCGACATTCCCATTGCGACAGGGGAACGGCTCTACACCAGATGGGATTTCAAGCGGTTGTTCCAGGCGGGCGGCGTGGATATCATCCAGCCGGACCTTTCCCACGCGGGAGGAATCACGGAAGTGAAAAAGATTGGCGCTATGGCGGAAGCTTACGATATAGCGCTGGCACCGCATTGTCCGCTGGGACCCATCGCACTGGCTTCCTGCCTGAATGTGGATGCGGTCTGCCACAACGCGGTGATTCAGGAGCAGAGCATGGGAATCCACTACAATGTAGGAAAGAGCGTGCTGGATTATGTGAAAAATAAAGAAGATTTCAAGTTTACAGACGGCTTTGTGGAGCTTCCCAAACTGCCGGGTCTGGGCGTGGAGGTTGACAAAGCGCTCGTATTGGAGGAAAATAAAAGTCCACACAACTGGAAAAATCCGGTCTGGCATCACCCGGACGGCTCAATCGCAGAGTGGTAAATTTTAGATAGGAGGCAAAGTGCCGTGGAATTAAGAAGTCAGAAATTGAGAGAGATTGCGCCGGAGCTTGACCCGCTCCGGCTGGGAACAGGATGGAAATTAGAAGATTTGTCAAAACCGCAGATTATCATTGAGAGTTCTTTTGGAGACAGCCATCCGGGGAGCGGTCATCTGCTGGAGCTCGTAGAAGAGGCGCGCGCAGGCGTCAGTGAGGCTGGCGGACATGGAGCACGTTATTTCTGTACGGATATCTGCGACGGGGAAGCGCAGGGACACGATGGAATCAATTATTCTCTGCCGTCCAGAGATATGATGGCAAACATGATGGAAATCCACGCCAATGCCACACCGTTTGACGGCGGCGTGTTTATCGCGAGCTGCGACAAGAGTATGCCGGCACATTTGATGGCAGTGGGGAGAATCAACATCCCTTCTATTATTGTGACCGGAGGCGTCATGGATGCGGGACCGGACTTGCTCACGCTGGAGCAGATTGGCATGTACAGCGCCATGTATGAGCGCGGGGAGATTACCAAGGAGCAGTTAGATTTCTATAAGCACAATGCCTGTCCGTCCTGCGGGGCATGTTCCTTTATGGGGACGGCTTCTACCATGCAGGTGATGGCGGAGGCACTGGGGCTTATGCTGCCGGGAAGCGCGCTGCTTCCCGCTACCAGCACGGATTTGCGGGAGTTCGCAAGAAAGGCGGGGCAGCAGGCGGTATGGCTGGCAAAGGAGAACTTAACCCCGGATAAAATCGTGACGAAGGAGTCCTTTGAAAATGCTATCATGGTACATGCGGCAATTTCCGGGTCCACCAATTCTCTGCTGCACCTCCCGGCAATCGCCAAAGAGTTCGGGATTGAGATTGACTCGGATACTTTTGACAGGCTGCACAGGGGAGCGCACTATCTGCTCAACATCCGCCCGGCAGGAGAGTGGCCCGCACAGTTCTTCTATTACGCCGGCGGCGTGCCGACTATCATGGAAGAAATCAAGAGTATGCTGCATCTGGATGTCATGACTGTGACCGGAAAGACACTGGGAGAAAACTTAGAGGAGCTCAAAGCGAACGGCTTCTATGAAAAATGTGGAAAATATCTGGAAAAATGGAATCTGAAGAGGGAAGATATCATCCGGCCATTTGACAAACCTTTCGGCACGGATGGCAGCATCGCTATCCTGAAAGGAAATCTGGCAGAGGAAGGGGCAGTGGTGAAGCACACCGCCGTGCCAAAAGAAATGTTCCAGGCAGTTTTAAAGGCACGTCCCTTTGACTGTGAGGAGGACGCCATCCATGCGGTGCTGACGCATCAGATTCGCCCCGGCGATGCGGTGATTATCCGCTACGAGGGACCAAAAGGGAGCGGGATGCCGGAGATGTTCTACACCACAGAGGCAATCGCTTCTGACAAAGAGCTGGGAGCGAGCATCGCCCTTCTGACTGACGGAAGATTTTCCGGTGCGTCAAAGGGACCCGCAATCGGACACATTTCGCCGGAGGCGGCGGAGGGAGGCAATATTGCTCTGGTGGAAGAAAATGACCTGATACAGGTGGACATTCCCGGAAGGATTTTGCGCATTGTCGGAATCAACGGGGAGGAAAA
>UQKK01000058.1 GCA_900541505.1 uncultured Ruminococcus sp. | reverse complement strand
ACCCCTCCACGGGGCGCATACCGCCTTTTCTTGTTATCCAGCCCTCCGGCTGTATTGGTTGAGCAAAAGTCAGCGTGGGATTGGTGTGGTATCTTTATCTAAGTGAACCCCCTGTTTCCCATTTTGAAACAGCGGCTTTAGATACTCCCATATATGCGGCCAGCTCATCCTGTGTAATCCCACGCTTATGGCGATTTTCAACCAGGATACGGCCAAGATTGATTTCTTTCATTATCCCTACCTCCTGATAATAGTATAGAAAACTGGAATCCAAAAAACAATGGAGCATATTTTAACTTCTTGAAGAAAAATCAACCTGCAGGAAACAAGCAATTAAATCTATTGTACTTCATATCTAAAGCAGCAGCAAGCAAAGCCATTCTGGTACAAAAAATCCCGTTCTTGTCTACTCATTTAGGACGTTAAAAGCGCATCCGTAGTAAGACTTTCCCGGCGTAGTCGGCAGGTAAGCAGGACAGATTATCCAATCCCCGCCAGCAAAGGCTTCTAAATGCGTAGAGGAAAATCCATAAGAAAGCACCGGGCGCAGGGCCAGCAGGCCGCCGCGTCCGGCGTTTTCTTATGGGCTGTCCTTTAGGATAGCCCGGATCAGCTTGTTTTGCAGGTGGTGTTTATTTTATCGTTGAATAGTTCGGCTGGCTTTGCCATTCATTCCTCTATGTTTTGTATTTGATCGGTTATCTCTGGCTGATTGCTCTGAATGCCTTCATTGAGGTTTGGAACGCTGAAAAACACGGCAATGAAAATGTTTATTAAAACGATAGCCGCCAATATAATGGCAACGATTTTCCAGATACGGCGTGAGCGGCGATTTTTGATTGCAAGCTGCTCATTTATCCTTGATAACTGCTCTGCGACATCACTGGCGGTATTTTCATTTTCAATTTTTGCCCCCAGCAATTCGCTGACAGATACTTCCAATATTTCAGCCAATCGGATAAGGGTATCGGCGTCGGGAACAGATAAATTTTTCTCCCACTTAGAAATGGTCTGTCGGACTACATGGAGCCTTGTTGCCAATTCTTCCTGTGAAAAGCCTTTTTGCTTTCTGAGAGTTTTTAAGTTTTCTCCAAACATTGTGCGTTACACTCCTTTGCTTTGATAAATCCAAAGTAACACATTAGCCCTCATACGGCAAGCAACGCAGATTAACAATAACGCAACTTCCCGTAAAAGAAAGGCTTACATTCAAAAGGCGCTGCGAGCATAAGAAATTAGGCTGAATGGCACCGGAAAATAAACTTGTTATCCACCCAAAGGCATAGATAATCCATAATAAAGCGCCGGATGTGCCACCCCATGAGATACGCATCCGACGCTTTTGGATAATAATATGGTGCCATCACCATAGGAACGCCGTAAACTTCACACCGTTTTCCGTATTGACCATGTTGTGGATGATTTCGTGGTGGTCGAGGATGGTTTTGGTGATATACAGCCCCAGACCGCTGCCGCCGCTATTCCGGTTCCGGGATTTGTCCACCCGATAGAAGGGAGTGAAGATACGCTCCAAATCTTCCTCTGCAATGTGGACGCCGGTATTCTCCACGGAAAACACCTCGTCCTTTTGTGTGACAGTAATCACAGCCCCCGCTGGCGAATATGCCACGGCATTTCCGATCACATTGGTGAACACTTTCTCCATAAGCCGCCGGTCCCCCTGGTAGTGGTATTCCGGCTGGATGTCCATGCGAAGTTCCATCTGCTTATCCTCCATCCGGCCACGGAACTGCTGGCAGACCTTTCGCAGCATTTGGCTGATGTCCAGGTCGGTGCGCTCCAGGTGGAAATCGCTGCCGCCCATCCGAGCCGCCGACAAAATCTCCTTGACCAGCGCCTCCATGTCATTGGTGGTTTTCATACACCGGCGCAGGTAAGTATCGCGGTCTTTGTATTCGCCAACCTGATAGATCATGCCCTCCAGTTGCCCCTTGATGATGGCGATGGGAGTTTTCAGCTCATGGGAGACGGCGGTGAAAAATTCCACGCGCTGCTTTTCCTGCTCACGCTCCCGCTCAATATCTTTCTTCAACTGCCAGTTCGCTGACCGCAGGCTGGCCAGCGCATTGCTGAGCTGATCCGCCATTTCATTCAGGCTGGCGGCCAGCACACCGATTTCGTCTTTTCGGTTGACTTCACACTTCCAGGTCATGTCCAGGGTGGTCATCCGCTTTGCCACGTTGCTGATATTGACCAGCGGCTTGGAATAGTACCGGGAACAAACCACCGCCCCAATGATGGAGATCAACAGAATCACAACGGCAATAAAGGGGATGAGCTTTAGCAGGATGTCATAGGACTGCGCCACCGCGACCAGGGCGGCATTGGCAAATACATGGTAGATTTGCCCGCCTTGCTGGAATGTTGCGGAACAGCTCATAGAGGGAGCAGAAGTGTCCAGGTTCTCCATGTCGGCAAAATTCACGGAGAACAGATTATTCCCATAATTATCGTTGACTTCCACTGAGGCGTTATTCGTCATGGAAAATTCCATCAGACTGTTCGAACTGGCCTCCCAGCCATTCCGCTCCAGAACCTCCACCAAGTCATAAAAATCGGAAGTGACCTGTCCTTCCAGTTCCGTATGGTAATTCCTCGGCAGGAAGACCATCACCATGCCGTAAATGATAATGCAACAGACCACCAGCAGCGCCAGCATACTGAGAAAGGTCTTGGCCTGGATGCTTTGACTAATCTTCCTTCTCAATTTTATATCCCGCCCCTCTCATGGTTTCGATGTAATCCACACCCAGCTTTTTACGGATGTTCTTGATGTGGGTGTTTACGATTTTTTCGTCGCCAATATAGTCGTAGCCCCAAACCGTGTCCAGCAGCCTTTCCCTGGACACCACCCGGCCTTGGTTCTCCAGAAGGAGTTTCAAAATCTCAAATTCCCTGGTGGTCAGGGAAACGCTTTCTGTTCCCACAAGGACGGTAAGGCTGTCCGTATCCACCGTAATTTCCTTATAGCGGATCACGGTATTGGGCGCAGCGCCGCCCTGTTCGGCCCGGCGCAGCACCGCTTCGATATGCTTCATCACAACCGGCATGGAAAAGGGCTTGGTGATGTAATCATCTGCCAGAGCGTCAAAGCCCTTCATCTGGCTATCTTCATCATCCAATGCGGTGAGCATGATGATGGGAACCAGGCTCTCCCTCCGCAGAATCTCACACACGGCAAAGCCATCAATTTTCGGGAGCATTAAATCCAGAAGCACCAGATCGGGCTTGTTCGCCCGGAACTGTTCAATACCTTCCAGGCCATCAGCAGCCAGAACCACCGTATAGCCTGCGTCCTCCAGGAACGCCTTGATAATATTCTGAATGGATTCTTCATCCTCTATAATCAAAATCATTTTTGACATTGCTTGCACCTCCAAGGGTAGTGTACCATACGAAGGTGGAGTTTTGGTGGAGTTAGTGTGTCTTTTGTACAAAATAGAGAAAAATATTTTGGATTTCGCAAGCTGACAATTACAGGATTTTATAAAGAGAAAAACCCGCAGGAAAGGGTGATTAATCTCTTCCCGCGGGACTTATTTTTCTTTTTCTGTTGGTGGTACAAATTCCAGCAGATCACCAATCTCACAATTCAACACTGTACAGAGCCTTCCAAGAACGTCTATATCCAATCGAGTGATCTGGTTTCTGCAGTAGTTGTTGATCTGTGTCCGTTGCATCTCTGCCCGATGGCTCAACATATTTTTACTAAGGCCGGATTCTTTCAAAAGATCATCCAGCTTGATCCGAATGGTTCCATATTCCACTTGCCAACCCTCCTGCTTAAATAAATTTGTTGACAAGTATAGTGTACCCTTGGTAGAATAGAAAAATAAGATATAGAAAATCTTGTTAGACTTGTTACACAGCAAAAATAAACAATCACGCATTGAAATACAATAAGAGAAATAAGCATATTTACAAATTAACTTAAATTTTGCTATGGCTTGTCGAATTTTTTAGCGATGCTTGACAAAAGCTAAGAGAATCCTACTCGGTTTCTAAAATTTCCCTATTATAATACCCTCATTAAAAATTGATGAGGGGGAAAACACACATTTCTTGTCAGTTATCCCCGTAAGGGGAAACCATGGCAACGAAATATATAGCATATGGCGGTTGTCCGCCTGGAGTCAGTCAAACATCACATTCATTACATACCGCAGTCCTCCAAGGGATTGCGGTATTTTTTAGTTCGACATTATTTTTTCTTTTTCTACATCCATTTTCACAAAACAGTACATATTGCCGCCTTCATGCGCTCGTCTTTTGGCGAGCGCATTTTCTATTTGTCGGAAAATGGCGATGGCTGCCGCTTGACAGGCAGCGCCGCCCTTCCTGTAGGGGGCCTCCGTCCGTCTGGATTTTCCCGAAAATTCAGACGAAACGGAGGATCTACAGGTGAAATATGCACCCAAAAAGGTATTTATTATAAAAGACGGAGGGTATCAGGAGCTTACATATGAAGCGTACTGTGCGCTCTGCGAAAGTGATTCATCCTATAAGGATAAGCGTTTTATTCCTCTGCACGGGATGCTGATGGAAGTGACAGAGGATGATTTTAAGGAGTTCTACCGGAATCAGCGGCGGCAGAAGTATCTGGAGGAACGGTCAATCAACAATCAGGACATTTCCATTGATATGTTGCCAACGCAGGAGTTTCGTGATCGTGATGTTTTATTCGACTCGGATCAGGATGTGGCTGAGAAAGTTCTAAATAACATCTTTTTGGACAAGCTCAGAGAAGTCCTTCCTCTGCTGGATGCGGAAGACCAGAAGCTGCTCTGGCTTCGGCATGGCCAGGAGCTTTCCGAGCAGAAACTCGGTGAGATTTATGGCGTTTCCCAGCAGGCGATCAGCAAGCGGCTCCGGAAACTCTATGACAAAATCAAAAAAATGATAGAAATTTAAAAATTTCCGGTTGTAGGCCCCCTCACTTTTCGGCATGTAAAGTGAGGGGGATTTTCTATCCACCCTCTGGCACCTTGAAAACCGCATATGCAGCATACCAGATACTTCCCCTCTGTTGTCGGCAGGAGCTGGCAAGCCACATGATTGGAATCAGGGAAACTTCTTTACACCGCAGAAGAAAGAAGGAAGATTTCCCGGTTCATGGATCAGACGATGCGGGGCAACCGCACCGAAGGCGATGACAGGCAGAGGGTTATAATGGTACTTCCGTCCAGTCACAGGCCGAGCGTTGAAGCGGCTTTTTCTTGTTCTGCCGTGAGCCGTCGCAGCCAATGAGGGCGGCCCCGTGAGATCCACGGGGAGGTGAGATTCCTATGAGGCCAAAGCCATGGCCGTTTGGTGTGTTCCCGTGCCAGGGGAAATCGGGGATAAATACTGGCAAGCACAAAACGATTGATATCACAAGGCGGCAGTCTGCCCAAAACCAGGCTGCCGGCCTTTTACATAGTAAAACAGATTGGAGGGAGGATCATGACAATGGATGAGATCAATCAAGTAGAACGTGCTATGGACGGATTCTATGTGGGATATGCAACTGTCAGCTCTCTGAAAGGAATCCGTACACAGCAATATGTTTTTAATATGACTCCGGAGAACATCTCCGGATTCCTCTATACATGGAAAGACCGTGCCGGACAGGTTCTGCTGACGGACATGCTGGATCGCCCACTTCTGAAAATGGAGAGCGGATGTATTACACAGTGCAAAACAAAGGAATTGAAAGATCAGGTGGTTTCTCTGCTGGATGCTATCCGCACAGGTCACATGCCGCCTGCAAAGTTTCCTATGGTGACCAGGGAATTGTTCCAGGCTTATATCGATATGGAAGAAGAAATGGTCGCCCGTGCGGAAGTGGGCGCACTTGCAAGAGAGGAACAGCAGGCAGCCTTAGAAATGGGCCTCTGAAAATGTCTGGAGGTGGCATGGAATTGAAAGAAATTAAACGTGGGGATCTGTACTATGCGGATCTACGGCCCATTATCGGCAGTGAACAGGGCGGCGTCCGGCCTGTGCTGATCATACAGAATGATGTTGGAAATCATTTCAGCCCTACTGTGATCGCGGCATCCATTACCAGCAGACAAAGAAAACACCGGTTGCCTACCCATGTTTTTCTGCCAATCAGTACAGAGGGCCTGCGGCGTAACTCCATTGTTCTGCTGGAACAGGTACGCACCATTGACCGCAGCAGGCTTGGCGATTACATAGGCCGGTTGGATGAAAACGCAATGGAGGCGGTAAATGAAGCCCTTGCAATCAGCATCGGGATTGAACAGAACAGTGCTTCTGGATTAAGATAATACAGAATATCAGCACAGTTTCTTTGTTTTCAAAGAGAAAGCGGGAGGAAAAATTTTGAATAAAAAGGAAGACCTGAAACCAACAGATCAGAATCTGCCGATCACTCCTGAATTACTATCGCAGATAGATCATGCGGTTGCTGTCAGTTTTGGTTTGGACGGGATGCTGAATCCAACAGAAAAAGAGGAAGATCCAGATGGCGCTGCCAGCGGGTAAACAGCCTGTTGGTAGTGCTTCGGTTTTCGGAGAAAAAATCCCGTTTTTGGTTGGATTTTGTGGTAGCTATTTGTGAAACAACACGGTATACTGTGTATTGCGTAGAGGAAAGGAGGCGAACGGTTTGAGACGGTACAAGGTAGAAAACCTTACAGAAGGGCGTACAAAATATTATTACATCCAGGACTGCCAGACGTATGACATTGTTCCGCTGCCATCCAAATATCTGAAATATAAAATCAAGGCCAATCGTTCGCCTAATACGGTGAAACGGTCGGCCTTTTCTATATGCTACTATCTGGAGTACCTGAATGAAATCCATATGGAAATCCCACAGGTTTATGAGCTGGATCTGGAAAGGCAGAATGAACACTTTGTAGATTTCCTGTACTGGCTGAAAGCCGGGAACCATACAGAAAAGAACAATTTAAAAGTAATACACAACGGAACCTGCAACGCATATCTGGAAGATGTGTTCAGGTTCTTTCTTTATATCGAGGGAATGTATGAACAGCTTGGGAGCCTGAAGGTACTGTCCTATAATTACCACTTCGCAGTCAATGCGGTAGGCGTAAAAAAGAGACTCCGCTTTCAGGCGTTCAAAGGTTACCTGCAGGAAGAAGAACGGAACGTGCGGCCTGCGGAACACGATGAAATTATCACAGTCCTTCAGGCGTGTACCAACTGCCGGGATCAACTCCTCATCCTGCTGCTTGCGGAAACCGGATTCCGAATCGGGGAAATCCTTGGTGTAGACTATGTCCACGACATTGATTACCGGAATCGCATGATTGGCGTCTACTTCCGTGAAGATAACGAAAATGATGCCAGAGCTAAAAACGCAGAATACCGAAAAGCCAGGATCAGCGATGACTCCTTCGATTTCCTGATGTACTATCTGGCTGAGTACAGAAAACTATTGCAGCATCAGAATTATCTGTTCATCAATATCGCGGGAAAGACCGCCGGACAGCCTTTAAAAGTGGACAGCGTCTATGACATGCTGAAACGGATGGAGAAAAAGACAGGGATTGATCTGACTCCGCATATGCTTCGGCGGTACTTTGCCAATATACGCCGGAAAGACGGATGGCGGCTGGAGCTGATCCAGCAGGCACTGGGGCATAAGCATCTGAATACTACCATACGTTATCTGAACATCATGGATGATGAGCTGATCGAAGCCAGCCAGGAGTTCTACGCCAAGCATTCCGCTCTGTATGGTGTGAAAGAACTTTTATAGGGGAGGTGATAGAAAATGCCTGCCTACGCAATACGGGAATGGCGACAGGAAGAAAAGCCAAAAGCGTTGCCGGAGCAGATCATTGAAACCATTGATTCCTGCGAAGATGTAGCTAAAACCGCCAAAAGCCGGCTGAAGAAGTTCCTGGCAGAAATGGGGATTCAGGATATTCTGGAGATGGACTATCCACTGCGGAAAGCATATCAGAACTATCTGTTCTCCGCCTGCCAGATCCAATCGGCTGACCGTTATCTCCTTGCGTATGACAGGACAAAACAGGCGGATATCCGCAGACGAATGAAAACCCTGGCGGGAAAGAACCAATGCCGGTGGCGGCTGGAAGAAACAATTCTGTTCCTTCCCTATCATCCGGATCAGGAACTGGCGATGGAACTGGATTCCGTCAGGAACCGGTCTAATATGGTCTGGGATTTCACAAAACCCTGTGCATGGCATGTAAAAGAACAGGTTTTTACAACATTGAATGAAATCCTTGCCATTACGAAAAATCCGATCAAACGGAGGCAACGATTGACTGGACTTCAATATCTGTACGACTTTTGTACCGAGCAGGAGATCCAGGATATTGAGGATATGGACTTGACACAGGAGCAGATGTTCAACTCTTATCTGACCGAACACGCTCCCAGCGAAACTTATAAACACCAGATGCTTGCGATCCTGAATTTATGCCGGAAAACAGTCTTCCTGCATAATGCACAGATTAACTGGCAGGCGAATATCTGGTACCTGGATGGATTGAGAATTGCGGAGCATCGGCTGAATCGGAGCAGTTCAGTGACTAGTGTGTCCTTCACAGAGATCAGTCACAAGGAAAACCGCAGGTACGCCAAGGAATATATGAAATACCAGATCGGCGTTACCGGTCAGGCCATCAGCACGATAACGACAAGATACTGCCTGTTGGAGCGTTTCCTGGTACGTTTATCGGAACAAGGTCAGGATGCCGCAAGCTGTACGACAAAACAGATTGAAGATTACCTCGGTGAATTGCAGGAAAGCGGGATTTCCGCAAAATCCTTTAATGCATATATATCCGGGCTGAATCATTTCTTCCGGTTCCTCATCGCCCGAAATTATCGGGGAACGATGCCGTTCCAGCCAGAGCTTTATCAAAAAAAGATAATCGTCAAACATCATGACCGGAGCGTTTTACCGGAGGTCTGCGAAGAAGTGTTGGGTAAGCTGCATCTGCTCCCGGATCATCTTCGCTGCATGTACCTCCATCTCTGGTGTCTGGGCCTGCGGATCAGCGAGATATGTACCCTGAAGGGAAATGCCTATTATCGCCAGAACCATGATACCTGGATTCAGGTGTATCAGGTAAAGATGAAGAATTATAAGCGGATTCCCATAGCAGAGGGCCTGTATAGGATCATGGAAGTTTATATCAAAACCCACCAGATCGGGCCGGATGACTACCTGTTTACGAACAAAAACGGCGGCCCTTACCGGAGCATGACTTTCCGTCATCAGATGAAAAAGTTCTGCGAAGACCATGAGATTGACGGCGGGGATTACCTGTTCCAGTCCCATGATTACCGCCATACAGTGGCAACGATGCTTTATGACAATGGCGTATCCATACAGGGAGTACGGGATTACCTGGGACATGATTATCTGGAAATGACAGAACAGTATATAGACTACATGCCCAAAAAGATTGCAAAAGAGAATATGGGATTTTTCCAAAAGCCGGAACATAATCTGGCGGCTGGTTTGAGAAAGAAAGGAGGCAGAGATGGAAAATAGATTGTACTATTGGGAGTTGGCATGCTATGAAACTTCCGGAAATCTGCCGCAAAGAGCCATCGGAAAAAGTAATTTTATTGACCTTTCCTTTCTTCCCAAAGAAACCATGCGGGAAGAATACAGATGCTACTTCCTGTACAGGGGCGGCCAGGTGTCGCTGAACACCATCTGCCATGATAAGACATATTACCATCAGGTGTGCAAAGCCCTTCAATTGCGAAAAAACATACCTGACAGCTTCCTCGGCTGGCAGCCATCCAAATGGATCGAACTGTTAAAGATATGGATGCTGCAGAATGGTATCCCATTTTATAAAGAGAAGGAAACTTTGTATGGAACGATATGCCGGACGGATGCTCCTGTGCTTCAGCACCTGAAACGCTTCCTGCGTTTCATTCAGCCGGAGGATATGCGACCGGAGCGGGAAAAGGATATATGGGCTCTGAAAAAACTGGATATCCCTATTAAAGAAAATCCGATTTATAAAACGGAAACTCTGGATTTTACCGGAATCTTGCAGGAAGGTCTAAGGGAGGAAGTGAAACAGGCAATTTTCCTGCATATAAAATATGAAAAAATCGGAACCGTGAAACGGGAGCTGACTTCCATCCGGAAGTTTTCCGGATACCTGATGGAGAAAGGCGTAAAGATCAATTCCTGCGCCGATGTTGACCGGGATCTGTTGGAAGAATATCTTGTCTATATCAACACCAATGGTTCATCCGGCAGAGGAAACAGCGATGACATTCTGAAACTGAGGGCAGTATTGGAAAGTATCGGCAAACTATATGGATACAGCCATCTGGAATCCTTATTCATCAACACAGATATCCCGCCGGAAGTGCAGCCAGTATTCCGAGCTTATTCCGATGAGGAACTGAAGCGGCTGAACGCTCATATCACAAAACTGGATATCCAGTTGGCACGATGTATGGTAATCCACCAAATGCTTGGTACAAGAATCTCTGATACGCTGACACTGCATACAGACTGCCTGTCAAAGAGAAACGGGCTGGATATTATCCGGATTGATCAGGTAAAAACACGAACATTCGAAAAGCCTATCAGTGCAGAATTGGCAGCTCTGATCCAGAAAGCTATCGATTGTACTTACGATCAGTATGGTAAAACCGAGTATATCTTCGTGGATGCCAAAGCTCCCAGCCGCCCGCTTCAATATACAACCATAAAGCACAAGGTGCTGCGGTTGATAAAAAGTGAAGATCTGCGGGATGATGATGGGAAACTGTTTAAATTCAGTTCCCATATGTTCCGGCGGTCTTACGGAGTTAAGTTGACAGAAATGCATCTGGATGACTGGACGATAGCAAAACTTCTGGGGCATAAAAACATAAGCGCAGTAAAGCATTACAGAAAAATGAGTAATCAACTTCTGGCTGAAGAAACCCGAAAAGCACGGGAACAACAGACCAGAATCCTGCTCGCAAATTTAGATGGATGGGGTGAAGAATATGAACAAATACGACAGGATGATTGAAATGAACCGGGAACGAAGTGATGAAAAGATATCCGCAGCGAAACGGGCGATCCGTAAACTGTTGGATCAGGGAGAGAGGGTATCGGTTCCGCAGCTCGTAAAAATGACAGGCGCTTCGAGAGGATTCTTCTATAAGAATCCCATCGTGAGGGCTGAGATTGACCGGGCTATGGAACAGCAGGCCGGAACCATCAATCCCCGCAGAGGCATTTTAGACAAAGCAATGGAAGGACGGATCGATCTCCTTCAAGAAGAAATTTTCCGACTCCGGCAGGAAAATCAGGCACTCCATGCTGAAAATCAGAGATTGCAGAAGATTATCAGCAAGAGAAGCCGGAGTGAATTTCGAAACCTGTAAAAAATAAAATATAGGAAAATACATAGAGACAGCGGATCAACCAACCGCTGTCTCTTATCATTCACAAAACGTATGGAAAAGCATTAAACATAGGTATTTGTATAAACGGGTAAACCAGAGTACAATAAATGGGAAAGGTCGGAGCAATATGCTACTAAAAAAGAACAGAAAACACACTTGTGTAAGCCGTTAAGCCCAGTGTTTTCAAGGGCTGGAGAGGACGGGCTACATTTTACTTTCCCATCTGGTGGTATGTGGCGCCTACGATTATCAACACATTCCTGGAGCAGTATGATATGAGCGGCAAGACGGTGATACCTTTTGCTACATCCGGCGGCAGCGGCATGGGAAATACGAACGCTGAACTGGCGCCGTCCTGTCCGGGAGCGGTACTGAAAGAAGGCAAAAGATTTTCCGGAAATGTCGGGGAAAAAGAGATTAAGAAATGGGTGGAGAATCTGGGCGTTTAGAAGGCGTCTAGATTCTCCACCGCCTTAATTATTGCCATTTTTAAATCCTCCTACCTCAGAATATCACAGC
Organism: uncultured Ruminococcus sp.; assembly: GCA_900541505.1. GTDB lineage: Bacteria > Bacillota > Clostridia > Lachnospirales > Lachnospiraceae > Mediterraneibacter. Next base: position 5,483 of record UQKK01000058.1, on the reverse strand, counting down.
TGTTTTTTTGTCCTGTATCTATATACGAAAGATTCATCTAAATAGCTCGTTTTAAAAATTTTTAAATTTTTGAGATAGTTTAGCTGTAGTATCGTATAATTAGAACAGGAAGATATTCACATGAAATAGGAGAAGGATACCATGGGAGATAAAATAATTCGACTGCATGAAAAAAGAAAAATCCCCGAGGAAATGGATTTTTCCCTGGACACAGATTTACAAGAGAGGCTTTTGAAAAAAATAGAGAGTGAAGAATTTCATCTTCTCACGGATATTGAGCTTGAGTTTGTAAACGCTGCCGGAGTTTCTCACAGGCAGGAGTTTGCCAAAAAAGAGGACGATAAAGGAGTGTGACAGAGATGAATGAGATTTTTCACAGAATCAGTGTAAGAAAATTTGAGGAAAGGGAAGTCGAGCCGGAGAAGATTGAGCGTATCCTGCGGGCGGCGATGGCGGCGCCTTCTGCAAGAAACCAGCAGCCGTGGGAATTTTATGTGGTGACGGACCGTGAGAAGATTCTTGCTCTTTCTAAGATGAGCAAATTTTCAGGCTGCGCGGCAGGCGCTCCGGCGGTCATTGTATCTGTTTACCGAAAGGATATCCTAAGACCGGAATATGCGCACATTGATATGAGCATCGCCCAGGAAAATATGTGGCTGGAGACAGACTCTCTGGGACTGGGCGGCGTGTGGCTTGGAACCGCGCCTTTGGAAGAGCGGATGAAAATGGTGGAAGGGACACTGCAGCTGCCTGATACGGTGAGGGCGTTTGCCGTGTTCGCGCTTGGATATCCGGCGGAGACCCGCCCGCAGCAGGACAGGTTCGATGAAAGCCGGATACATTATGTGAAATGAGGCAGAGAAATTACCCTCTCTTAACAGGGGCACAAACGGTCGATAAAGAGAGGGCAGTGAGAAGAGTGTAAAAATAATATAGGAATAATATAGGAAAGCCCAGGCTCCGTGTTTACAGGAGGACCTGGGCTTTATTGTGCAGGAAACTTCGCCTTTGATACAATACAATCCTGCGGAAGGATGCGCATTTTGTTCAACTTATCTGTTGTGCAAGATAGACAATTTAGGCACAGCAGACCCGCACTCGTAGAAAAGGCGCTGTAAAGCGTGTAAATACCATGTCTTAAGGTACATATGACCGGGCAGGCAACAGGTAAAAATGTACGATAAAAAATACATGAAAATTGTTGAATTCCATACAAATCTACCATATAATGAGAAGTGATTGATAATTTTTTAACTATATCATACAAAGATTAAGGAGGAGTTCAATGTTAGACCAGACCTACTATGACAAAGCGGATGAAATCATAGCGGAACATGGGGCGGAGCAGGCATCTTTGATTCCCATTATCCAGGACATCCAGACAGAATACCGTTATCTTCCGCCGGAGCTTTTGGATTATGTGGCGGGGAAATTGGGTATCAACGAAGCGAAAGCATACAGCGTCGCTACGTTTTATGAAAACTTTTCTTTTGAGCCGAAGGGTAAATATATTATCAAAGTCTGTGATGGGACAGCCTGTCATGTGCGAAAATCCATCCCGATACTGGAGAGGCTCTACAGTGAGCTCGGACTTTCCAGTGAGAAGGCGACTACAGATGATATGATGTTCACGCTGGAGACGGTTTCCTGTCTGGGCGCCTGCGGGCTTGCCCCGGTACTGACAGTCAATGACAAGGTGTACCCGGCGATGACCCCGGATGCAGCAGCGGAGTTGATTCACGAATTGAGAGGAGCTTAGAGGATGATGGAGAGGATTGAAAGCAGAGAAGCGTTAGAGCAGGTCCGCGCAGCCTCGAAAGAGAAGATTGACAACAGCAGATGCCGGATACTGATTTGTGCCGGTACAGGTTGTCTGGCGGGAGGCTCCGGCAAGATTTACGACAGAATGTGTGAGCTGGTGAAGAATAATCCGGATGTGGAAGTTCACTTCGGACCGGAGATTGCACACGGCGATGAGCACAGAGACGGGGAAATTGGCGTGAAAAAGAGCGGCTGCCACGGATTCTGTGAAATGGGTCCGCTGATGCGCATCGAACCCCAGGGTATTTTGTATACAAAGGTGCAGTTGGAAGACTGTGATGAGATTTTCCATAGGACGATTGAAAAGGGTGAGCCGATTCGTCACCTCCTCTTCAAACAGGACGGCATCGAGTACAAGAGCCAGGAAGAGATTCCATTTTATAAGAAACAGACGAGAAATGTTTTGAAGAACTGTGGACATATCGATGCGGAACACATTCAGGAGTACATATCTACAGGAGGGTACAAAGCGCTGGAGAAGGTGCTCTTTGAGATGACACCCCAGGAGGTCATCGATGAGATTTCCGAGTCCAACTTAAGAGGACGCGGAGGCGGTGGATTCCCCACCGGATACAAATGGTCCCAGGTAGCGAGACAGAAGGAAAAGGTGCGCTACGTTGTCTGTAACGGAGACGAGGGAGACCCGGGTGCTTTCATGGACAGAAGTATCATGGAAGGCGACCCCCACAAGATGATAGAGGGTATGATGATTGGCGCCTACGCGGTGGGAGCCAGAGAAGGATACATTTATGTACGTGCGGAATATCCGCTGGCAATCAGCCGTCTGAAGCTGGCAATCGCCCAAGCGGAAGAGTGCGGTCTTTTGGGAGACAATATTCTGGGAACAGACTTTAGTTTCCGCCTGCACATTAACCGCGGCGCGGGAGCGTTTGTCTGCGGTGAGGGAAGCGCGCTGACTGCTTCCATTGAAGGAAACCGCGGTATGCCCCGTGTAAAACCGCCCCGTACGGTAGAGCAGGGACTGTTTGCGAAACCGACGGTGCTGAACAATGTGGAGACATTTGCCAATGTGCCGATGATTATTCTGGAAGGCGCGCAGTGGTTCAAGAGCATCGGACCGGAGAACAGTCCGGGAACCAAGGCGTTTGCTCTGACCGGAAGTGTGAAGCACACGGGTCTTATCGAGGTGCCGATGGGAACGACTCTTCGGGAGGTTATCTACGACATCGGCGGCGGAATCAAAGGAGACGCAGAATTTAAGGCAGTGCAGATAGGCGGTCCATCCGGCGGATGTCTGATAACGCGTCATCTGGATGTGAATCTGGATTTTGACTCGCTCAAGAAAATGGGCGCCATGATAGGTTCCGGCGGACTGGTTGTCATGGACAATCACACCTGTATGGTGGAAGTGGCAAGGTTCTTTATGAACTTTACACAGAATGAGAGCTGCGGAAAATGCGTGCCCTGCCGGGAAGGTACGAAGCGGATGCTGGAGATTCTGGAGAGAATCGTGGCGGGCAATGGCAAAGTAGAAGATTTAGATTTGCTGGAAGATTTGGCGACAACCATCACCGAGACAGCGCTGTGCGGTCTCGGAAAGAGCGCGGCGCTTCCGGTTATGAGTACACTGAAACTGTTCCGCGATGAATATATGGAACATGTGGTGGACAAAAAATGTGCGTCCCACACCTGTACAGCATTGAGGAAATTTATCATCAGTCCGGAACGGTGCAAGGGATGTTCCAAGTGTGCGAGAAACTGTCCGGTAGGTGCAATTAGCGGCAGAATCAAGGAACCGTATGTAATCGATACCGAGAAGTGCATCAAGTGCGGTGCCTGTGAGAGTGCCTGCGCGTTTGGCGCAATACATATTGAAGGTTAGGAGGAGAAGGACATGGGTTATATTACGATAAACAACAGAAAAGTAGAATTTACAAATGAAAAAAATCTTCTCTCCGTTATCCGCAAATCCGGAATTGACCTTCCTACATTCTGCTATCATTCGGAGCTTTCCACATACGGAGCCTGCCGGATGTGCGTGGTGGAAGACGAGAGAGGGAGAGTTTTCGCGTCCTGTTCAGAGACGCCCAGAGACGGCATGGTGATTTACACCAACACGCCGAGACTGCAGCACCACAGAAAAATGATTATTGAACTGCTGCTCGCGTCCCACTGCCGTGACTGTACGACCTGCGCGAAAAACGGGGTCTGTACCCTGCAGAAGCTTTCCAGACAGTTGGGTATCCAGGATGTGCGGTTTGAGAATAATAAGAAACAGCTTCCCAAAGATACGTCTTCGGAGTGCGTCATCCGCGACCCGAATAAATGTATCCTCTGCGGTGACTGTGTGAGAACATGTGATGAGATTCAGGGACTCGGCATTTTGGATTTCGCGTTCCGCGGTTCTAAAATGCAGGTGACTCCGGCATTTAATAAGAACCTTTCCGAGACAGACTGTGTGGGCTGCGGACAGTGCCGGGCGGTATGTCCGACCGGAGCTATCAGCATCAAGCAGGACGTTGAGCCGGTATGGAAAATCCTTGCTGACAAAAATATCCGCGTAGTGGCGCAGATTGCCCCGGCAGTTCGTGTCGCGGTGGGGGATAAGTTCGGCATCAAAAAAGGCGAGAACGCGCTGGGACGTCTGGTAGCGGCGCTGCGCAGAATCGGATTTGACGAAGTGTATGATACGAACTTCGGAGCAGATTTGACCGTTATGGAAGAATCCAAGGAACTGGTAGAACGGCTGGAGTCCGGCGATAACCTTCCGCTGTTTACCTCCTGCTGTCCTGCGTGGGTGAAATACTGTGAGAATAAATATCCGGAATTTCGCAAGAATATTTCTTCCTGCCGTTCCCCGCAGGAAATGTTCGGCGCGCTGATTAAAGAGGACGCCCGGATGAAAGCGGACAAAGAACCGAGGAAGACCATGGTTGTCTCCATCATGCCCTGTACGGCGAAGAAGGCGGAGATTACCAGACCGGAGCATTTCACAGATGGAGAGCAGAACGTGGACTATGTGCTGACGACTACGGAAATTACCCGTATGATTCAGGCGGCCGGAATCGACCTCGCGCAGGTAAAACCGGAGGCGATGGATATGCCTTTCGGTCTGGCATCCGGTGCCGGAGCAATTTTCGGCGTAACAGGCGGTGTGACCGAGGCAGTCTTGAGACGTCTCATCAACAGCAACCGCGCGGAGGACCTGGAGGCAATCAGTTTCACCGGCGTGCGCGGCGCGGATGAAATCAAAGAAGCGACCGTGAAGCTGGGTGACCGCGAAGTGAAGATTGCGGTAGTGAACGGACTGCACTGTGCGGCGGAAATACTGGATAAAATCAAATCCGGTGAGGCGCACTATGATTTCGTGGAAGTGATGGCGTGCAAGAGAGGGTGTATCGCCGGAGGCGGACAGCCCGTGCCAATCGGGCCGAGGACGAAGAAGGCAAGAATGGAAGGTATGTACAAGATTGACAACATGGCACAGATTAAACTTTCCAATGAGAACCCCATCGTCACCACGGTATATGAAGGTCTCTTGAAAGGGAAAGAACATAAGCTGCTGCACAACGATATGGCTGCGGTGGAGAAATAGAAAGAAGAAAAGCGAGAGAACGTCTGGCAGAAGAGCCGGGCGTTCTTTTTAATTGCGGGTCGGATAGACCCTGTTGAGTACGTTGGAGTTTCTCAACAGAGAAACG
>UQKK01000057.1 GCA_900541505.1 uncultured Ruminococcus sp. | reverse complement strand
GAAAATTCAGCCGTCTCTGGGTCTCAAAGGCTTTTGCCACCATCTTGCTCATGGGTATCTCCCGGATCCCGGCTTCTGTCTTCGGCATGGTCACATGAAAATCACACCCGTCTCCATAGTTTTTATAGATCAGCTGATGATTCACGTATACGGTCCTGGTCTTCAGATCTACATCCTTCCAGGTGAGTCCGATCAGCTCCCCACAGCGGAGTCCGGTTCCGATCATTACCTGCAAAAGTGGCAGATAGATATGGAATACCTCGCTGTTCTTTACATAGTTCAGCAGATTTTTCTGCTGGTCAAAGGACAGGGCGGTGCGTTTCTTTTCTGGTTCCCCATAGTCTCCCAGCGTTCTCTTGGCCGGATTCTTCCGGATGATATCGTCATCTACAGCCACCTCAAAGCTCGGTAAGATCATATTATGGAGAAACTTGATGGTACTGTGGGAATATTTCTGTTTGCTAAGCCGGGAATAAAACAGACGTACATGAGATGGCCTTACCTGTACCACTTTCATCTGTCCGAGTTCATTCCTCACAAGACTGTTCCACATCCTTCTGTAATTGGCCTGTGTACTCTCCGCCAGCTTTCTGGTATCCATGTGGATCTCAAACAGGTCATTGAGAGTCATGTTCTTGCACTGGGTATCGGTCATAATTCCTTCGCTCTGGTCTTTCTCAATCTCTTTTTCTTTTTTCCTGAGTTCAGCCAGATCCGGAGAATAAACGGCCAGGCGTCTGCCGGTCCGTTCATCTTTGTACCGGTACATATAGAGTCCATCCTTGCGCTGGGATTCCCCGGTCCTCAGATTTCTTCCTCTATTGTCTTTTCTTGCCACAAAACCATTCCTTTCTGGAACAGTTCAGCCATCTGGTGCCAGGAGACGGATTTATGCTTGCATAAAAATCCGGTGACTGACATCCAGATGTGATGAGCGCCTGTGAATGAGCAAAACAATGGCGACAGCCATCATTAGCACGTAAGTGCGGTTTTGCGAATGGCGCGTGCTGAACTGTTACTTCTGTAATACTCACACCTCCCTGTTGTGGGGAATGGTCTTGTCCTGTCTATGAAAAGTATAGCACAAAACCACCCCCACGCACATCCGTGTTCCTCTATTCCGCTATTGCTTCCAGATATTTCTCCACCTTCTGTACGGAGTACAATACCCGGCGGCCGATGGTGATCCGGGCTCCCGCATCTTCCGCAATCTTCCTTGCAGTCATCTGTCCGCAGGAAAGCATAGCGGCCAGACCTTCAATATCCACTGCCAGACGGCAGTTGCTCTCTCTTTCTTTTGTCTGTCTCATTTACCTCATCTCCTCCTTTATTCTTTTCTGCATCCGCCCCAGCTTTTCCTGAGCCGTACGTTTCCGTAAACTCTCACCTTTAAACTGAACCGGCACGCACATCTCTAGCAACCGGTCATAAATCCTGGCATGCGCTGTATCCTGCGGATTCTTTAACTCCTGCAGTGTCAGATTGGTCGTCGCGATCAGGGGCTTCCCACTCCGATATCTTCCATCGATCACCGCATAGATCTGTTCCAGTCCGTACTCTGTCCCCCGCTCCATTCCAAAATCATCCAGAATCAGCAGCGGAACTCTGCACAGATTTTTTATGTATGTGTTCTTCTCTGAAAAATTAGCAGACAGATCATTCAGCACTTCCGCAAAATTGTTCATACGTACTTCTATCTCCTGTTCCAACAGCGCATTGGCAATACAGCCCGCCAGAAAACTTTTTCCGGTTCCCACTGCTCCCCAGAAGAGGTAGCCTGTATTTTCCGCCTTCATGGTTTCCCAGTCTTTCACATAAAGCTTTGCAAGCACGGTATTTTCGGAAAGTCCCTTATCATTCTTAAATATCCATTCCTTCATGGATCTATCCGAGAAACAATGTTCCTTCAATTCTCTGACTACAGCTTCATGACGCTGTTGTTCCCGGTACTGTTCCTCCTCTTTTCTCTTTTGCCTCCGGCACTCACATTCACGCGGATGTTTTTTTATTCCCAAAACTCCGACTTTCTCCTGATCGAAATAAGCCTCCTTCGGTTCATGGCATTGTCCACAATACAGGAGCCCGTCTTCTCCGATGTAATCCTCCCTGGTTCTTTCTCCCGGCTGCATCATGTTCTTTACTGTTTCTTCTACCACCTTGTTCATAGACTTTCCTCCTCACTGCAGGTATAATCCGGAATGTTTTTTACCGGGGCTGACCGTTCTGCCCATCTTCTCAAGGTAACAGCATGATCAGCATATTGCTTTCCACTGGAACGCATATAACTGGACAGTTCCTCGATCAGCCTGTCTATTTCCCGGATCTCCTGTTTCAATTCTCCATATTCTGTTTCGGAGAGAAACACATTGTGATATTTCCCATAGGCAGAGCGCGCTTCTCTCTCTTTATTTATTTGACTATATATCATTTGACTATTACTCATTTTATTAGGGGATACTTTTCTATCCCTCACAGGGACAGTTTTCTTTCCCTCATAAGTATCTTTTTCTTTCCCTATGGGGGATAGTTTTCTTTCCTTCACAGGGACACTTTTCTTTCCCTCTGCCGGAATTCTGACATACAGCAGATTGGGCTTTGAAAATCCCTGCTTTTGTCTTTCTAAAAGTCCGGCATTTTCCAGTTCATTCAAAGCTTTCTTAATGGTCATATGACTCTTTACCAACACTTGCGCCAAATCCATGATTGGGTAAATCACGTAAATATACCCTTTTTCATTCTTCCATCCGTTATTCCTTGAAATCTTGGACCGATCCAGCAACAGAGCATACAAAATCCTGGCTGTCTGAGTCAGGTTCGTATCCAACAGAAACCGTGGGTAAGGAATGAAATCCCTGATCAGGGTTCGCTCTGTCAAATATTCCATCTGGTTTCTATTCTTCACATCCATCCTTTTGTTTCTGTCTGAGTTTTCGCCGGCGGCTTCGCTTGGATTCATAACAGGGGCAACAGACAATCACGGTCCGGAAACTCTGCTTGCAGTCTCCAACACATTTCCGGCAGATGTCATTGTGGGCGATGCGCCCTCTTTCATTGAGAAAAAAGGCCAATTCCTGTTTTCTTTTCTTGCTCATTCTCGGCACAGACATTCCTCCTCTCTGCCATCCTGCCAGTGTCCGGCACAGGACAGCGAAATATGGTCACGTTTCGGTATCATTTTTTGCATTTTTTGCCCTTTACGGCAGGCTTTTTTGACCTTAAATATATTTGCCTGGGGTTTATCCTGTCTGACGGCAGAAAACGCTGTTTGGTCGTGTTTCGGTATCATTTTGGAACAATTCATCTGGACTACTTTAACTGCCCCGATAATCCCGTTCAAAATCCCCTGCCATCTTCAACACTTCTTCCCTGAGTGAAAACAATTCCGCAATGCAATGACGGATTTCATCTTCCATAGCCAGTGAACGCTCCCCGCCCGTATTGAAGTACCGTGCGATCTGATTCAGGTTCACACCGATCTTCCCATATGCCCCCACCAGACTTCGGAGTTCTTCCATATCGGCGACCACTTCTACCCGATGCACGATCTCCTTTTCCACCAAAAGTTTCCGCAGGCATTCGGATCTGGACACCCTCAGAATCTCTGCCTTCCTGTCCAGAAGTTCCAATTCAATATCCGACAACCGGACTCCGACAAAATGCGGGTGATTTAGTTCCTGTTCCATTCTCTTTTTTCTCATGGCTTCTCCTCCTTTCTTATTTCTGTTACTTCAGTAACACCACAAATGGGAGAACCGGCAGCCCTGCCGGAATCTACCTTTTGTGCTGCGTCTCACTTTCCAGTGGACGCCAATATCTGCCAGATCGGCAGATCATCGAGGGTATGGGGAATCGAAATCCCAGGCAAGAGCCCTACACAGGAAAACACGATAGTGTATTACTGGGTGGATCTTGCTCTGGGAAAATCCCCATCAAGAGCTCAACCTGTAAGTTAGAGGATTGCCAGAAATGGCATAACCGCTTAACACGGGTGGATCTTGCCCTATAGAATCAAACCCTCTCACTTTACGTAACCGGGAGCGGCTATTATACAACGGCAAAAAGAAATCATTTCATTCTTTTCGATCAGATCCGCTCTTATCTTTTTTATTCTTTAAAGATCCCCTCACTTAACCCAATCGTCAGAGGCAGAAATACAAGGAGATTCGAAAAATCTTTTAATTTTCTGTTTCAAAAAATATTTCCCTCACATATAGAAAGGAAATCCGAAGATTATACAGTGTTTGGATATAGGATATTTAAAAAAGGCAAAAAAAACGCACCCAGTTTCAAACTGAATGCGTATCGGCCATATTCAACTTATGATTGAAAATGCATTTTATTATATTGCATCTTCGCCATATTTTTCTCGGATCCTTCGATATAAATCTTCCCAGCCAGCATCTAATTCTTCCGGGGAAGATTCTGGTATATCTATATCTGCATATTTTTCGTTTACTTCATCTTCTATCTTTTGGGCATAAACGGACATAAAGTCTGGATATTCAAGTAGCATCCGATTAAACAAATCATCCGCAGCCGTTCCCAGTTCCATACAACGATCCAGGATAGAATCATAAATCTCTTGTGTCATGGGAATTTGACAATCTATCGCTGCTAATTGTTCATCTGTGAATTCAAATATCTCAATAAAAAATTTACATAGTCTCTTATTTATTTTTTCCCCTTCATGCATAATAGGATCCTCCCGTTCACATATCTATTATACAGTATTGTGAATATCTCCACAATACTGTTTTCCAACGGTAGCACCTATAATTGAATTATCTTTAAACGGAAAGGGGTGTTCAATATGATAGATTTTAGTCCGCTGTGGGAAACCATGGAACAAAAAGGTATCACTCAATACCAGCTTTTAAAAAGCGGTATCGATAATAAAACCTTGGATTCTCTAAAAAAGAATAAGAACATTACACTGAACACCCTTGAAAAGCTTTCAAGAATTTTGGAATGTGACGATTTGAATCAAATAGTTAGATTTGATGATTAAAAGCTAGTGATTTATAACAAGAGGCAGATTAGTCCTCTGTCTCCAAACACTTAATTATAATTACACTTACAACATCAGCAAAAAGTTTGTATGTACTTCTCTCAACACGTCATCAGACAAAAGTTTTTTTATATTAAGAATAACAGCTATTATCATATATTCTATTAAAAACATTTCTGTATACATCTCAAAAGTTTCCTTATCAGCATTTAAACTATTTAATCTTGAAGCCACATTTCCATGGAAATTATTACATCGAGATGCATATAATAATCCAAATATTACGATTGTTAGTTCTTCTTCATCTGTAATAGTATATTGTCTTATCAACTCTCCATTTCGGGAATTAATGTGTACTGAATGGTCTCGAAATAACTTCAATAACTTTAAAGCAAAGCTATGAGTAATATTTCTACTACTTTTGATAGTGTCAAGGTTCTTTGATATGATCTTTGTACTCCTGTTCCGTAGCTGGCATAACCAGAAAACCCTTTCATTTCGATAGTGTTATTATACCATGAAACCGTCAGATTCCCCAGTATTTCTGAGGATTTTCAGCGCTTCCAGACTTATGCGGAAGCCATTTCTGAACTGCCTTTGACTGCACGGTTTTCAAAATGTTTTCCTGCATCTGAGCAGATGTGCCTTCATAAAGTTCCACTGTTATGGATCCGATATGAAGAATGGCTGCTGGCGTGAAACGGGAAATGCATCTGTCCAGAAATGAAAGCTCCGCAAACTCAGCCGGGGATTCCGTTAAAGCGCCTGACTGTTGATCTGTACACATGTAGATTCCGTTTTTCTTGCGGGGCAGTTCTTCCAGGGCAAGCTTTCGAATTTTGGAAAGCTAGTAATAATAACTTTTCAAAGAGATATCGTGTTGTTCACACCAAATCTGATTTGTTAGTCCGGAAGCCCTGCACTGCCGTATCACATCCAGCCAGTATTGAAGTTTCACCTGTTTGTCTAGCGTCAAAGAAGAAAGATCCATAAGTCTGCTCCATAAAGATTTAAAGTTTTTAGAGTCAACTCCCCAAACTCTAATCAATAGTTTACAGGTAATATACAGAGATTTCGATACACCTTCTTATTTGACGCTTACCTTTGTTAAAGGTTTTTTTCTAAGTGCCCCATCAATTTAGAAAAATAATCCATATCTCCAGTGAGATGAGGATTCTTATATATAGCTAACTCGTTATATATAGCTCCTATATTTTTTCGTACACTTCCGGGTTTTATTGATTCAAGCAGCCTATCTAAAAATAGTCGCTCCTTGGCCTTATCATTACAATGAATATATAGTAACATTTCTAACTCACGAATAGTCATAACAAAACATAAAGAATCTTTTTCAAATATTTTGCTCATAGATGTCTCAATGACAGAAGTATTAGAAAATTCATCATATAACAAAATAATTTTGATCAAAGGGACCGATATCTTGCTTTTCAACTGCTCATAGCTACTGTTTAACTGTATGTATGCTTCACTTATTGTGTTGGTAAAAAAGGTGTCTGTAGATTCCATGTTGGGAACCTGTTGCTTTGCATCTAATTTAAGTAAAGAAGATTTTGATTCAATAAGCATTTGAAGCGGACCAAAATCAAAAATAAAATCTGCACCCTTTTTTGACCCGGGGCACAGCGTGTCCCATTGAAAAGCCTCAAAATATTTTTTGGCTAAATCTTTAATGTAATCTTCAAACAACAGCCCAAATGTATTCACAAATTTTTGAGTCCCTTGTTTAAGATAATAATTCCGAACAAGCCAATAAAGGCCGTTTCCAACTAACATTGCAACAAGAAACATACTAACGGACAGATAAGAACCATCTTTTTGTGTTTTGATAAAAGGCTTTGAATACAGTAGTTGTTTTCCCAAAGAATTCTCTCGTAATTCTTTATAAGTGCAAGAGTAGTATTCAATAAACCGGGTGATATTATTACGGGTAAGAATCGTATCTTCTTTCCTACAATATAAATTTTCTGGGGCAGAAAGAGGATCAGGGTGTTTACTGCATAACCAAAAAACCATTAAGAGTATGGCGATATAATCGTCCGCCGAATAGCCCAAAACATCTTTTACAACCGTATTAGTATCTATTTGTCCTCTGTGTTCAAAATCTGTAGCAGCTAAAAGGATATAATAATCTCTATTGAATTTTTCAAATATCCACCGCCAATTCTGATATAAAAATTGCTCAGCTGTCATTCCTAAAAGGACACGGAATAATCCATCCGCATCGGCATTTTTAATGCTTTCAGCAGCTGAATGTTTATTGTCATATTCCCGATATAAATCAATCAGTTGGCCAACAGTAGATACTCTGCTGGCATGACGATAATCATTGCTCTCTTTTACTGAAAGAAATGCAATATTCGGGAAGTCCCATGCTAATAACTGAACAATTGGTCTTTGCATTTTTCCATAACGTAAAATCGGTGGCAATTCCACGTCTCTTGCACACTCAAGTTTAGCAAACATATCGATGGATATTTTTGAAAACTCATATATGAGTCCATCGGTATTTATCTTTTTGATTTCTGAAATAAAATTTTTCATAATATTTCTCTTAACGATTGACCAGCCCTTGATACATCTTCATCAATTCAGCTACACAAGAACTTTCTGTCATATCTTTGATGGAAAAACCATAAGCCTGCATAACTGCTCTGTCATTATTCTGATGGGCTTTCAGCAGTTCAGGGAACAGGTACATCTTTTCTCCATACATATCTGCAAAGCTACAATCAGAGTACTGTGCTCGTACATCAAGGATGGCCTGCGCAGTTTGTTCGATTTTGATTTTTTGCGCATCTGTTGGGTTTGGCCAAGGAAATGTGTTATATACAATTTCCTTGGAATACCTATAATCACTTTTTAATCTACCGCAAACCGCACGCATCCATGCCATGTGGATATTTGAGGTCAATATACCAAAGTGATACAAGGTTGCATCAGGGACAATTTGTACGGCATTAGACGAAATAATATTCGATGTAGCAAAGCCAATGGGTACATATCGTCTCCGTTCTGATGAAACACTCGGTATAATAAGGAAATCGACATCATCTGGCTGTGTGATTTGTGCAAATAACTGAGGTACTTTTGCATAACCATTCGTTGTTTTCGCTTTTGAAGAAAGTCGGAATTGTCGTACAGCTTCTACCTTTTCAGAAAGGATTTTGCTGTTCATAATATCCTTTGGCGAAGCGTGTTTAAGCCACAGGCACCACCGTTTTTTCCCTTTGATAAACTCATCTGCTCCAATATAAGGATGAAGCCATTTTTGAATTTCTGGCTCTTTTTCCATAATATCATGATATTCATCCTCTTTAATGACGAAAAAGCCACCATCGCGTGGTTGATTTCCAAAATTCATTTTGGGCATTCCGCAAAGAGATTCTTTTTCTGCTACAACGAAAATATCCTCTCCTTCTACCAAGTATGGGCTAATATTGGAGACGATTTTCCCATTTGATCCATCTGTAAAAAGCCACTTTTCATTCCGATTAAACCCAGCAAATCCTACAATCACGCAATGAACTGCTGCCTGTGATGAAGATTCACTATCCCATTTGAATGTCTGATATGCAAAATTGATGTGAACATGATAATCATGAAACAATACATTCCACAGTATCGGAACCTGGGAACCTTGGCAAATCGAGTTGGTTGAAACAAAACAGACTTGTATTTTGGTGTTTTGAATGTATTGAGAGGCTAATTTATACCAGCATGTCACATAATCCAAATCCTGAACATCCTTGATGTTTCCAAAAATAGTTTGAACCTCTTTTTTTTGATCACTACCTTGCTCCATGAGCCGTGCCCCTACAAATGGAGGATTACCCATAATAAAAGATAACTTGTATTTCGGAGCAACATCTTCCCAATTTATTTCCAGAGCATTGCCCTCTGTTATGTTGGTGTAAGATTTTAAGGGCAGAAAATTAAGGGACATATGCACAACGTCCTCAGTTTCTTTCATCATCTGGCTTTCGGCAATCCAAAGAGCAGTTTTTGCAACAGTAACGGCAAAATCATTGATTTCAATTCCGTAGAACTGAGCGATAGAAACCTGAATGGGGTTCCAATCTGCATCACCAAAAGAAATCTGTCCATGAGACAAAATCCGTAGAGCTTCATTTTCTAACCGGCGCAGGCTGATATAGGTTTCTGTTAAAAAGTTTCCACTTCCACAAGCAGGGTCTGTTGCCGTGTCTAATTTGATACAACATAACGACAGGGCATTTCTATCCCGTAACGATGCACCCGCACATGTGCATTTTTGCACACCCCTCATAACGATATGAGTTGCACCGTTACGGAGCAAGGTATTCGGTTTTATCGCTGCCTGTGCGTACATTGCGGTCTCCTCGTGAAACTGAAAATTATCTCTTTTCCAACCATTCTTCTTTCGTCAAACAAGTTATATGTTCTGTTCGTAGAACACCCTCCAATGCACAAGGAACATTCTCTGAAGTGTGATGGTAATGAAATCCACATTTTTCTTGAACACGTTTCGATTTCTCATTCCCATCAAAGTATCCGCACCACATCTTTTCGAGATTCAGTTCTTCAAAGCCATATCGCATTATCTCGCGAACCGCCTCTGGGATAAGACCCTGTCCCCAATATGGAACGCCAATCCAATATCCGATTTCACCCTCCGTATCAGAAATGCCGATATTGCTTGTCTTGCCAAGCATTAATCCTATGCTACCAACTGGATGTCCTATAGCCTTTAAAACCACGGCATATGTCTCTGGTGCAGAAAGCACCCCTTTTATAATCTCTCTGCTATTTTCCACACTCGTATGAACAGCCCATCCCGCAATCGGTCCCACATCGGGATTGCTGGCGTATTTATATAAATCCTCTGCATCGCTTTCTTCCCAACGACGCAGGATAAGTCTTTCTGTTTCCAATATCATTATTTTTGCTCCTATAATTTCTTCGGAAGCTTAATATTCACATTGCCACCGAGTACACCTACTCCTATCACTAACCCTGCTACAAGGACAGAACTTGCGACTTTTACAATGCCCCAATTAAACTGCCGCCTCTCCGAATCTTTCTTGTCAACCATACGAACCGTTTCTGTTTCCTGCGAACGAATCTCAGTATCCTTTTCGCTTACAGTTTTCAGAATCTCCATTTCTTTTTCAAGAATGGCTTCTCGTTCCTCGGAACTCAATTTCGGATTATCCAAGCACTTACTTAAGTCAGCGTGAACTTTTTCGGCAAAATCATAGAACTGCTTTCTGCTATCTGCCGAAATATCCAATTCCTTATCAGCTGTTGCGTAAACCTGCTTTATGCTCTCATCATCGCTTGAAATTATGCTTCCCAAGATATCCTTGTACTCAGACATGGATGACTGAATCAATTTTACAAACTCAGGAAACTGTGCAATGACTTCTTTTGCAACATCCGGCCGTAGCTCACTTAATTTGGACGCGATACTCAAGACGTCTGTTTTCGACAAATTCTTAAAATCTGTCCTTTTCATCATATCAAGTGCCTGTTTTTCAATTGGCGTATATTCCATAGCCATGTAATCCCCCTTGTTCTGTAATCATTGTTGGCTCTGTTGCCGCACCATCACTTCGAGCATATGTCTACCGATTTTCTCAGGATCGTAGTTATTTGCTTGACAGATAAATCGCAGCCCATCCGGCGTCAGTATGTGACCGTTATTTTTATCACGGAGATACTTCTGCAATTCCTCGTACTCCGAATTTTTTATTTGTTTCATCTTTATGCCTTTCTTATGGGATGCCGAATTACAGTCTTCAACTTTTCAGGAGCGACCTTCCTTGCATCACTGAGATAAATTTCATGATGCAGGCGCTTATCTGTAATATCGAGAGCATACCCCTGGTTCTCCATATACTCGTGCATGAGTGCGACAGTAGCAGGCTCATCATCATAGGCACCGATATGCATACACTGAACGCATTCACCCTCGTCATAGGTAAAAAATTCAACCTTGGAGAAGTCGGTTTTCTTTTTATTTGTGGCTTCCTTGATCGCCCATTCAAAATCTTCTTTTGTCACGAAATCAGGAAGTCGGATAACGGATATCCATTTGAAGTTTTCCTTGTGCGCATAGTCAATGCCGTCCACGCCATCCTGCCACCAGAAGCCCTCAAGTGGCGGTACAACATAATCAAAGTATCCGTCAATTTGGTGTTCGCCCTTTTTGCTCATCTTGATGGTAAAAGCAATGCCATAAAGTAGACCGATAGCCTGCTTGTATTCTCCATCTTCGATGTTCGGATCACCCTGTCCGCGAACCGCTATATAATTCATGCTCGGCACAGTAACGATGCCGGGCTTATTTTTCGGCATATAGAATTCTTTGTATTCCTTTTTGAAATCAAAAGCCATGAGTTACATCCTCCACAATTACAAGTATTTCTTGAACGCTTTCTTCATTTTAAGCATGACATCAATAATCCAATCGAACTGTGCGTTCCATTGGCTTTTGTCTCCGAAGGTCACGCTCTTTTCAATGAC
Source organism: uncultured Ruminococcus sp. (assembly GCA_900541505.1). GTDB lineage: Bacteria > Bacillota > Clostridia > Lachnospirales > Lachnospiraceae > Mediterraneibacter. Next base: position 7,180 of record UQKK01000057.1, on the reverse strand, counting down.
GATACGGCTGGCCTTACGCTCCGGCAGTTCTCGCCAGTCAAAGGTCAATACGGCATCGGATTCGATGGCATCCTTATTATCGAAGAGGGTGTGGAACAGGTCTTTATCCTCACTGATATACAGTTCCACATCCAGTTCGTTCCGTTTCTGAATCTGCGATACGGTTATATGGCAGGCAGAAGAACCCACGCTGAAGTTCATCCAATGATCCATAGACGGTTTCCGGCGATTAAAATTCTTTGCAAACTGTGCGTTTTGGAAAGCGTAGTCCTGGAACGCCACCCAATAATCAAATCTCTGCTGCTGAGTCTCGTTCGCGGACTCGTTTTTCTTTACTTCCTTTGTCCAGTCGTTCGGCTTTTCAATGACCTCAAACTTCACCGCAGGCTCGGATGTACCGATGCGATACAGTTTGATCTCACAGAGGAAGAATCCGATTTTCTCATCGGTATGGTTATTCAGCCATTCGATGGCGGCTTTATGTTCCTCACGAGCGTGTTTCACTACCCATACGATAACATCCGCCGACTTGCCGGACGCATAGGTTATCAGCTTTCCGAGGTGGTCATGATTGGTGTCCTCCAGCTGATTCTCTATGATGATTTTTCTGTCCGTACCCGTCTCGGACGCAAAAATATCTACATTGAAATCGCCCACGGAGGATTCTGTCTCATCCACAGTAATATCAAGCCCTATAGCATCAGCAAGGAGAGAGATATTATCATCCTGCGAGAGCCACGGGGTAAAGTCCAAGGCTTCATGGGACCACACTGTCCGCAGGTCTTTTATTTCTTCCAATCTGCTCAAATGCACCATTGCGTCACTCCTCCCCGCGTTTTACATAGGTCAACTCAACATCGTATCCCAGCTTTTCCATCAGCTGGAGAAAGGTCTTATTGACAATTTTTTCGTTATTCCTTATGAGCCGACTGACATACGGTGCCGAAGTTCCTATTTCTTCTGCCAGTTTTGCTTGGGTAACATCGCCCTCTATACATTTCACTTTTACATCGACTTCTACATTATTCTTCAGCATTCCGACTCTCCTTTGCTGTAGTAACATATATTGCACTTGCACTACAATTTATTGTATCACAGATTTATGAATTTTTCTACCCCCTAACGAAAAAAAGACACCCGACCGCAGCCGAGTGCCAATTCTGTCCGTGTATCTGTTATACCTGTATCTCCGTGCCATCCCGGAAGGTGACCATAATCTCCTTGTCCCTACCGACCGTGACGAACTCGACCATGCTACCCCAAAGGCTGCCGTCAAACTCGCTAATGGTGCCGTCCTGGGCTTTCAGTACCTTAATGAAGTCCGATAGCCGTTCGCCCTGCGCTTCCTTGGCGGAGATAGCGGACACTACCTCATCGTACCGAGCCTTTGCCGTATCGTACCGCTGAACCAGTCCATCGTAGCGTTTTTGGTACTCGTCCTGGTCCTGCGCAACACGGGCATTCTCCGCCACGATGTTCTGCGTCATTTCCACAAGCACCGCCATTTCTTCTTCCAGCTTGCCCTTTTCTTCCTGCAGGGCATCGGTTACGCAGAGCGTTTTGCGGATGACTTCCGCATTGGCGATAATCTCTTTTTTCTCGGTCACGAGCTGGTTGTAAGCCGAGACGAACGCTGCCTTGACCTCGCCCTCCGTAACATGAGGAGTCTGGCACTTCTCACCGTTGTATTTGCGGTTGCAGCGGTAGATGACCTTGCGGTAACGATCTGTGGAATGCCAGACCTTCGAGCCGTACCATCCGCCGCAATCGGCGCACTTTATCTTGTTGGAGAAGATGCTCACGCCACTGTAGCGTGAACCTCCCTTCGTGCGCTTGGCAAGTTCCGCCTGCACCATATCGAACACTGCAGGGCTGATGATTGCCTCGTGGCTACCTTCCACATAGTATTGCGGGACCTCGCCCTCATTCTTCTTCATCTTCTTCTGAAGGAAGTCCACAGTGAACTCCTTCTGCAAAAGAGCATCACCCTTGTACTTCTCGTTTGAGAGCATTCGACGCACCGTCTGCTGGTTCCACACATCCTTGCCCGCAGGCGTTTTGATGCCCCGGCTCGTCAGTTCCGTAGCGATAGAGTGTGGTGTCATGCCCTCAAGAAACAGATGGAAAATCAGCCGCACAGTTTCTGCCTGTTCGGGATTGACCACGATCTTGCCGGTTTCTTTATCCTTGTCCAGTCCGAGGAAGCGACTGTAAGCAAAGCTGACCTTGCCGTCTGCCATACGCTTGCGCTGCCCCCAGGTGACATTCTCGGAAATGGAGCGGCTCTCTTCCTGTGCAAGGCTCGACATGATCGTTATGAGCAGCTCGCCCTTGGAATCCAGCGTCCATATGTTTTCCTTTTCAAAATAAATCTCAATGCCCTCGTCCTTCAGCTTTCGTACCGTAGTAAGGCTGTCTACAGTGTTCCTTGCGAAACGGCTCACGCTCTTGGTAACGATGAGATCGATCTTCCCAGCAAGGGCATCGGCAATCATTGTCTTAAAGCCCTCGCGCTTTTTTGTGTTCGTTGCCGAGATTCCTTCGTCCGTGTATATGGCAACGAATTCCCAATCGTCCCGGCTCTTGATGTAGTTGGTGTAATAATCTACCTGTGCCTCGTAGCTTGTGGTCTGGTCTTCATGGTCGGTCGAGACGCGGGCATACCCGGCAACACGGCGTTTCTTCGTGCTGTTGATCGGCGTGGCTGTGTACCGGCTGATGGTAGCCGGAATCGCCGTTACTTTTCTTCGCGCCATGCTTTCCCACGCTCCTTCCGCAATTGTTTCATGTGTTCGCTCATCTGCTGCCGCACCTCCGGTGTGTACCTGCCCTTGATAGACTCCTTGAACTTGGCTCTCTGCTTATCCGTCCAAGGTCTGCCGACCCGTTTCGGTTGCTCCCATGTGCGGCTGACTGTTCTGCCGCCCTTGAAATAGAAAACCATCTCCGTTGCAGAAACCACATCAATATGGTCTATCTGTCTGTCAAACTCGCCATCGTCATATTTGGCTATGCCGAGCGTCTCCGCTATAAAGGGCTTCAGCACATCCTCACGCAATCCGACCGTTCCGCATCCATCCCGTTCGGCGCATCGCCAGTAGTGGGCTTTACCGCTATCCGATGTGGAGGACGGCTGTGTGGCTCTGCGAAAATTGCATCCGCACCCAACGCACTTGATCTTGCCCGTTATGGCGGAGGAGCCTTTGCAGTTTGGTTTCTTCCTGCGTTTCTCGGAGGTTTTCGCTCTGTACTCCGCAGTCCAACAATCCTTGTGTCCCGTGTTCGGGCAGGCCTTTGTGATGACCTCTCCGTTCTTCAGATGGAACTCAAGCATCTCGCGTTCCGGCACGTTGATGAAGTCCACTCTGTCATGGAACTCATCCTCATCAAACTCATCTAAGCCGAGGACAGCGGCGCAGGTTTTCTTGAGGTTTTCGTGGTTGATGCTGCCTCCAACGGGACACCGACCGCCTTTTTTCTTTCTCGATCCGCAGACCCAAAATTCCATGAAGCCCCGGTCGGTACGCTTGTTGTGCATATAGCTTTGACCGCAATACGGGCATTTCAGCATCCCCGAAAAACAGGTAAGGTTCAGGCTCTTGTTCGCCCTCGGTCCCAGTTCCTTACGCCGAGCGATCTCTGACTGAACATAGTCGAAGGTCGCTTTGTCGATGATGGCTGGATGCGTGTCCTCCACATAGTATTGCGGAAGCTGTCCCTTGTTCTTTTTCCGCTGTTTAGAAATGGGATCGGATATGAATTCCTTCTGCAGGAGAAGGTTTCCCGTGTAGGTCACATTCGTGAGAACCACCTTGATGTTGGAATCCACCCATCTGCATCCCTCTCTTGTAGTGATGCCCTCGGCGGCGAACTCCCGCTCCGTTTCCAGTCTCGACTTGCCATCCAGGAAGTTCTGGAAGATGCGTCTCACGATTTCCGCTTCCTCTGGCACGATGACCAGGTCGTCACCTTCCCAACGGTAACCGTACACTCGGAAATGTCCATTCGGTATCCCTTTCTCGAACCGCTTTCTGATGCCCCATTTGCAGTTCTCCGAAAGACTGCGGCTTTCTTCCTGTGCGAAAGATGCAAGGATAGTCAGCATCAACTCGCCGTCACCACTCATGGAATTGATGTGTTCTTTCTCGAAACGCACCTCCACGCCGATATCCTTCAAATGCCGTACCGTTTGCAGCAAGTCCACCGTGTTCCTGGCGAAACGTTGGATCGACTTCGTAAGAATGATGTCAATCTCACCATTGTCGGCAGCTTCGATCATACGCTTAAACTCATCGCGCTTGGCAATCCCGGTGCCGCTTATTCCATCGTCTGCGAACACGCCTGCGTACTGCCAGTCAGGATTCTTTTGTATCAGGGAACTGTAGTAGCTGATCTGTGCGGAGAGGGAATGGTTCATGCGTTCCGATTCCATCGAGATACGGGCATAGGCAGCAACTTTCTTCTTCGTTTTTATGGTCGGCACTGCCTGCTCGACCCTTGTGATTTTTGCCATGAAATCACTCCTTTCCGACACTATATATCACTCTTTACGCCTTGGAAGTCAACGATATATCCGAGAATAATGTGCCGAAAACAGGCTTATATTTCTCAAGGAAAATTGTATCGATCTGACGATACTCCTCCTCCGAGATAATGCCTTCATCAAGCATCTTTCTAGCAAGGTGCATGGTGGTCTGATAGAGCTTTTCGTTGCGGAATTCCTCTTTACTCATCGCCATCACCACCTTTGAAACGGGCGGCGATGTAGCATTCATGGCTACAATATTTTCTGCGCCTGTCTCCGTAGATATGAAACTCCTTACCGCAGCGTGGGCATCTGAAATCATAGACAGCTTTCCGCTTCACCTGGTCGAGATGGCTGTTCCACCACTCGTTTCGGCACTTATCACAGCAAAAGCGTTTTTTCTTACGCTTTGCGATCTGTCGAATCTCCCGACCGCAATTCTCACAGGCAGTTGTCTCCCCGGTGAAAATAACGGAAGGTACGGCTGCCATGTCCCCGTTGATATCGTTCCTACGGCAGAAAGACTTTACTGTGTTCACCGAAATGCCAATCGTCTGGGCAATCTTGCCATAGCCATTTCCAGCCGCACGGAGTTTGATGATTTGCGCTTTCTGATTATCGGTCATATTCTTCTCGCTCCTTCCGAGGGATAGGTCTAGTGGTATCACCCTCACTCACTACCGAGAAATTCAACCCCACCGTTACGGCATAAAAAAACGGCCTGCAGGCTCTCCGAAGAGAAACCCACAGGCCATACCTGTTCTGAAAAACCATTTATTTTCAACGATCGGAACATGAGGAACACGAGAAATCCTATTACATCATAAATTTTGCAAGCGAAAATGGAGTATATAAAAATGTGTATTATATACGAAGATATAGGAATTTGCTGTTCCTATGTGTTCTCGTGTTCCGACTAAATCTTTGTTGTGTAATCAAGGCTTATCCAGCCCGCACCGGATTTGAGCCGTCCCCAGCCCGCCGTGGAGCCTTTGCCAGACTTCACCTCAACAATGGTGAACACCCCGATGCCAGTAAACTTGCCAGTCCTGTCATAGTCAGTCCCAGGGCCTTTACGAATGTTCAGATCAGAAATGCTGACTTTTACAAGGAACGGAACCTCGGCAGTTGTTGCTTTCGATGTGTAGATGTTTACACCATTTACATCAAACACACTATATCCCGGATTTGCGTCAGCGCATTTCTTGGCGTTATCCAAAATCTTGAACGCACCTTTCTGCGACTTGGAGTCTGCCCAGGTCTTACGGACACGGTACCAGGCGATTGCCGTCCCAGACTCCTTCACATCGTACTGCGTGAGGTTCCACCGCTCGATGATGGAGCAGAGGTTCTCCACATAGGTCAGGCTCGTGGCATAACCACCGTCCTTGATGATCTGCACAGCTTTCTTGTAGTCGGTGCAGCCCTTCAGACCGTCATATCGGAGTTTGTTTCCGTTCTTCGCCCCAATGAGATATGCACTGTGGTCGTTGATGGAGTCCTCCACACAAGGGTACTTTCTGAAATCTGCCGTAACAGTTTCATAACTGCCGTCAGCGTTCTGCTCCTTCGTCTGCTTGGTGTACTTACTTTTGCCGTCCCAGGTCGAGCCGCTCCAGGTATTGCCGGAGAGGGAGCATTTCATGCCGAACACGTTATTGGCGTTCTGCGCCAGTTCACTCTTGCCGTAGCCGGATTCGAGTATGAACTGCGCCATCGAAACCGATGCGAGGATGCCCGTTTTCTTCTGATCCGCCGTAAACAATGCCCCTACACTCTTTACAACATCCGCCTCGGAAAGCCCGGAAAAAGCAGAGGCCTGTGTTCCCTGTGCAGACCCGGAACCATCGGTACCACTGGCACCACCACCGAGAGCTGCCGTGACCTTTTCTGCCAGATCGCCCATCCTGGCATACATCCAACTGCCCGGACAGGACTTATTGGCAAACCAGCGATGGACGGTCAGCACCATCTCATCAGACTTCGGCTCATAACTGAGCGTCTTGTCTTTATCACCCAGCCAGAGGAGCTTTTTCTTGCCATTGCGCTTGCAGATATCCACGCAGAGGGTGATCAGCTTCTGGTAAACCACATCCTTAAAGGCATACGGCTCTGTGGTATCGGATGCACACTCGATGGTGACCGCCCGCTGGTCGTTGGCGCTGGAAGAGGAACACCAGGAGCGGTTTTTCTCCTCCACATACATTCCCACACGGCCATCCACGCCGATGCCATAGTTACAGCTTGCCTGCCTGGAAGTTGGCAGGAAGATATTGCCCAGTGTCTCCACCGAGCATTGCCCCACCACACAGTGGGGCGTGATGCGGTCAATGCTGTGTGTCCGCTGCCCGGAGTGGTTGGGGCTGAGTTTCGTGTAAGATACCAGTGAACTGTTTGTATGAGCCATTTAATTTTCCTCCTTTTCCGCTCTGTCATGGAGCTGTTCCAGGATTTCCTTCATCTTCTCCGGCACGGGAAGTCCCAGGTGCGCCGCGTTTTCCAGAAGGCTCACGCCCTCGTTGGAGAGGTAAAAGAAGATGACCGCCGTGCGAAGGACGCTGCCTGTGCCGATCACCTGCACATCCAGGATGTTGGCGATCCCAACCAGCAGGAAGATCAGCACCTTCCGGCAGATGCCCTTAAAGCCCACCTCGC
>UQKK01000056.1 GCA_900541505.1 uncultured Ruminococcus sp. | reverse complement strand
TGGAACCACAAATGCAGAGGACTGGGCTGGATTTTTGCAGAATATAGAGCGAGGGCATCGCTCAATCATCTAGGTTGATGATTTTGCAACACCCTCTCCCTTTCAAAATAAAATATGAATCTATTTCTACTCACGCGCCTTTACCATGGCGGACTTATAAAACCGGCATACAAAAAGCCATACACCGATACCGACTTATTCTCTTCTATGCTTCCCTTTTTCTTCTTCTATACCATCTATCTCTTCACAAAGTACTCCTCATACCACACAAGAAATGTATAAATGGTCCACACTTTTCTCCAGTTATCGGAATTTCCTCCCACATAATCATCGAAAATCGCCTGAATCTCTTCTACATTGAAGAACTTCTCTGCCATTTCGCTGCTGAATTTTGCGCGGACATCCTGATTGTAGCGGTCATCTGCCATCCAAATGCGAATCGGTACGATAAAGCCAAGTTTTTTGCGGAACGCGATTTCCTCCGGCAGAACTTTTGCAGCCGCAGTACGCAGTGCCACCTTATTTTGCTCGCTGTTCACTTTATATTTAGATGGCATGCGGGATGCAATATCAAAAATCCTCCGGTCTGTGAGCGGCATCCTGATTTCCAGTCCTGCTGCCGTACTCATCTTGTCTACATTGAGGTAAATATCCCCTTCCAGCCAAATTTGAATATCCACATCCGACATTTTGGTAAGCGGGTCTAATCCTTCTGTCTCCTCGTAGATGCCCCTTGCCAATTCAATAGGCAGCACATCCGGGTCATAATGCTTCAGAATTTTGCGCTTTTCATCCTCTTTCATGATGTTTGTATTTCCAACATAAAATGTCTTCAGATTTTCGCCATAGCGCTCTGCATTGCGGTACATATTGTATCCACCGAAAAATTCATCTGCGCCCTCGCCTGAATAGCACAATTTCGTATGCTGTGCAGTCGCCCTGCATCCCAGAGTGAAGGCAATGGCAGAAGCGTCGCCCAGAGGCTGTTCCATATTGTACATCACGTAGGGTACAATCCCAAAGTACTCTTCCGGTGTAATCAGACATCTGGAATTTTTGCGTCCCAGAACATCAGCCGTCTGTTTTGCAAGCCCTGACTCATCAAATCGCTCTTCCTCATATCCGCAGGAATCTGTCATTTCCACATCAGACATCGCAAGCACATAGGAGGAGTCCACCCCTCCGGAAAGGAAAGACTCCGCTACTTCATCTTCATCCTTCACCTCCGGCATAATGCTCTGCAGGGTCGTATGAATTTCGTCCGCCCAGTCTTCCAGTGATTTGCTCTCATCCGGATGAAATTCCGGTTTCCAGTAACGCTCAATTTTCAGTTTTCTATCCTGCCATACAAGGTATCTGCCCGGCATCAACTTTTTCAGTCCGCGGAAAAATGTATTTTCTCCCGCTACATAAGTCAGACTCATGTATATCTGGAGCATTTCTTCATTCAATTCTTTGACAAAGCCCGGCTGTTCCATAATTTTGCGGATGCTTGTACTGCAAAGCAAATCTCCATCCGCTGTCTCATAATAATAAAACGGCTTTGTTCCGAAATGGTCTCTCATGCAGAAGAGTTTCTTTTCCTCCTCATCCCACAATGCAAACGCGAACATACCATACAGATGGTCTCCCATCTCGCAGCCCCATGCCTCATATGCTTTCAAAATAATCAATTCTTCGCGCACTTCTCTGGACAGATTTGGTGCAATCTTAAGTTCCTCGCACAAAGCCTTCCAATTTCGGATATGCCCGGTGTATTCTTTTACTTTTATCATTTGTATGACCTCTCTTATCTAATCTTAGTTCCCGCAGAACCGATAAGCCGCTGTATTCTGCTTTTATTTCTGTGCATCAGTCTTTTATGTCTGATATACAACGGCAGTTTTCTTCTATAGTGTACCATGATATGGTGTGATGCTCAAGGACAATACCAGCGGCAGGCAAGCATATTAATTTACCAGGCAAAAAAGATACCCTCCGCCCGCTTGTCAATATCGGTAAGCGATTTATACGGGTATCTTTTTCTCTATCATCTATAAGAAGAACTGAATGTCGTATGTATATTCCTGACCCTCAGAGGAAATATGCAGCTCCTGCTGAACCTGTTTTACATCATATGCCGGTATTTCTTTGTTTGGTGCGAAAGAAATATAGGTTCGCTTATTTGCGTTTAAATAGCATACATATGAAAAAGTACTCTCAACATTCTCGTTTATCACTGTATTCTGTATCTCGAAGGTTGCCTGCTGCTCCATCCGGTTTTCAATATAATACTGAAAAACCGCTAGTCCTTCTTCATCTGTCTCCATTCCGCAAAGCACAACCAGTACCTCATCCTCATCTACCAGCACTGTTTCTCCCTCATGCTGCTTTCGTTCCGGATATACTACCTCATCAGCCGCCAATCCTGTCGGCAGGACGACGCAATGCTGGTAGACCAAATCTTCCTCTATGATATCCCAGTTCCATGCACGCAGATTGAAATCAATTTCATCTACAGAGGTAATTCCCATACTATCCAGTTCTGCCCAATCAACAAAAGCTGTCAGTTCCTTCCGTTCTCCTGCCGCCACAGTAATGGTTCCGCCTTCTGTGCTCATCTGATTGGAAAACAGATACTCCGCCAATGACCCGACAGTGTAACCCTGCATTGTATATTCTTCCATGCAGAAATTTATTTCATATTCTGTATTTTTATTCTCAATCACAAAATCAATCTGGTAACCGTCTTTCGCCTCCGGAATCACATCTGTTATCTCAAATCGGCATACCTCATCCTCATATGAAAACAGAGAATCCTCTTCCTGCATGGATTCTTCCTGTTTTCCTGTCTCTTCAGTATTTTCTGTTGCCTTCGTCTCAGAGAATTCTTCACTTTCTTTCCCGCAACCAGCAATGAAAACAATTGCTGTGCATAGGATTCCCAAAAATAGCTTTTTCATTTCAAATTTCCCCCTTGTAAAGACACTCTCCCGCAGCCAAACTGCGGGAACACTTTTTCAATAATATAATGAAAAAGTGAAGAAAAGTCAAGGCGGCTGTCTATATAAAAGAACAACCGCTGCATATTCTCTCCGCCGCCGCGCACACCGCCGCCAGGCACGCAAGCAGCGCTATCGTCCACCCCACCGGATAGCTGAAGACGAAATAGGAGAGTTTCTCCTCCATGTAGAGGCGGACCAGGCAAAGCGCCGCACTCCCCACCGTGAGGATAAGCCCGCTCAGAATCACGCAGTAATATCCGCCCTCAAAAAAGAGCATTTTATTTCTCTGTCTGTGCGTCATGCCGATTTTTGCCAAAATCTCCATTTCTTTTTTCCGCGCCAGAAGCCCTGTTATCACAACATTGAAATAGTTTGTCAGACCGGCAAAGAGAAGCGCCATGCTGATACAGCCCAGGAGCAGACGGCTTCCACGGATATCACTGGCGGCCTTTGCCTGCAAATCTGATTTACTGATACAGAAAATTCCTGACTCCCCGGTTTCCTCACTGATTCCTGTCCCTCTTATCTGAGAGCGGCGGGCATTTTCTTCTCTGACAATCTGCTGAATCTTACTTTTTATCTGCGGTTCTTTTTCGCTGTCCACTTGCAGCTCCATGTAAAGGGTCTTTTTCTCTGTAGGCAGTTTTTCAAAGCCTTTCTCGCTCATAAGATAATAAATGCTTCCCTTTGCGCCGTGCCACGTCTGCGCAATGTGGGGGAATCCCTCTGCGCGGTTATCCAGGTATCCGCTCAGCACGAAGCTTTCCGATTTTTCTCCGCTAAAATCCTCGCTGTCCCGCTCCTCCGGCGTCATCTGGTTTAGCGATATCCTATCCTCTTTGGAGAGCAGACCTGTAAAATAAACCGGTTCTCCCACGCTGTCTTTTGCCAGCTCTTCCTGCGCAGGGGAAAGCATATGGTCGTGGAGAATCAGCACTCCGACCCCATCTTTTACACGTTCCATATCCGCCGGGAGTTGATTTTTCTCCACATATCGCTCTAATCGCTCCATCTCCTCTGCTGTCAGAATCTGAATCACATCCGTTGTCGTTCCCTCTATCAGAGAACCATCACTTAAATCATCTAAATTTCCTGACTCCCCGCTTTCTCCCGCCGCAGCAAAATACGCCTCATCCAAAAGCGGCGCGATTCCTTTTTGAGAGACTGCGGATAACATATATGCTCCCTCCATTACATAAGAGGCTTTTTCATCTACTCCGTCCAAACTCAGAAGCTGTTCTCTTACTTCTGCGGAAATGGGCGAAAACTCGTCATAATCATTGTCATAAAGCAGCGCAATCCCGTTTCCTTCTGTGAGCATTGGGTCCTCCCCCGCATCGCGGGACTCATATTCTTTCCCATATCCTTCCTCCTGCGCCCATTGGCTGAACTCTCCTGCAATGAGAAAATCCGGACGCTGTTCGATGACATGCACATAATCGCTCCCTACAGTGATTACAACTGCTGCCAGAAAAGTCTCCATCCCCAAAAACAGCGACAAAATTGTCAGAACAAACCGGCTTTTATACCTCGTCAGATTGCGCCAAGCCATGGCAGCCAGTTCGCTGTTTTCTCCTTTTCGTCTGTTCTGTTTTGTCTTTTTTAAAAAGCTGACAGACATTCCATCCACATATTTGTCTTTCCTGCCGTTTTTTCTCCGCAGATATTTTTTCCCTTTTCGTTTCAGCAATCCCGTATACTGCACGCTTTCCACACAGGACATACTGACCACATGCCGGATGACTCCCGCCGATACTGCCATGGTCAAAAGCACAATTAAAAGCACGGAGGCTGCCAAAATTTCCGGGCGGAACATGTGCAGTTCCTTCCCGGCGCCGTACTCTGCAAGATACTGATTTCCCAGCATGTATGGCAAAATCGTGAGTAAAAACAGACCGGAGAGAGCCGCGCCGGTAAATGCGCCGGGAATGAGCACACGCAGAATCTGTCTGTAATAGATGCTGCGAATCTGCTTTTCTGTTGTGCCGATGAGATTTAAAAGCCCCATCTGCCGGATATCCCCAATCATGGAAATCTGAATGACGTTGCGCACCAGAAAAAACATGCCGCACAGAATGAGAAGCGCAAAGAAAACCGCCATTGTGTATCCGCCTGCCAGTTGGCTGACTGCTTCATATATGGATGTATTCATGGCAGTTATCTTCTGCCCTGAATCTCGCATCGGCACATCTTCATACAGTTGTTCCTCCACAGTTCTCCAGTCAAGGCGTGACGATGGACGAATCAGGATATCCGACTCCCTGTCCGGATGATAGCCCCATTCCTCCAGCTTTTCCCGCGAAATAAAGCCCGCAGAGAGACTGTCCTTCTCCTGTGCATAATCGGTAAACCACCCAGAGAGGAAAAAAGTCTCATCCGCTGTTTGGAAAAGTCCGAGGGACACTTCCAGATGTATCTCCATTCCCTCTTTAGGTTTTACAATCCCCATTGCCTCCAGAGCATCGACAGAAAGCATGATTTCCTGTGCACGTTCGGGATAGACTCCATGAATCTCTGTGTAAGCCGGGCAGAATATCTCCCCCCAGCCTGTCAAATCCGTCCACTGAATCGTACACACAGAAACCCCATCCTGCCCGCCCGCAGAGCTCTGCTTCTCTTTCGCATCCGCCGCCCCGGGTCGCTCTGCTTTCTCTTCCGTCTTTTCCTTTTCACTCTGTTCCACTTTCGCCTCTCCTACGGTCACACTCCTCGCCGCCTGTTTAACGTATCCCAGATTTTGTATCATCCGGTACTGTTCTCCATCGGCACCGGAGATACACACGGATGCGGCATTTCCCGCTTTCCGCACGGATTTTAGATATTCTGCCTGCACTTTTCCATAAGAAATACCGAATGTCACGGTCAGGGTCAGGATACTGACTGCGACCGCCAGAAAAAGTATCCGGTTCCTCCCCCGGTTGTATCTGCCAAACTGCCGGGCAAGCATCCGGGTAACGGAGGTATTGTCGTTGGGGGTAGCGCTTCTTTTTCTCATTGTCTGCCCCCTCCTTCCCCGGTATTTCCAATATTCGCAGTATTCCCGACATTTCCGGTATTTTTTCGGTCGTATATGCGCCCGTCCTCCATCCGTATGATTCGGTCCGCCATCTGCGCGACCTCCTCCTGATGTGTCACTACAATGACGGTCTGATGGAAACGGGAAGCACATGTTTTCAAAAGTCCTGTTACTTCCATACTGGTGACGGAATCCAGATTCCCGGTAGGCTCATCGGCAAGCAATACCGCCGGTTTTGTAAGCAGCGCCCTGGCAAGGGCTGTCCTCTGCTGCTGACCGCCTGACAAGCTCTCCGGCAGGCGTTGAAGCTTTTCCCGGATTCCCAGAAGTGTAACCACCTCATCCAGAAAGTCTCCGTCAATCTCCCGCCCGTCCAGACGCAGGGGAAGCACAATGTTCTCATATACACTGAGTACCGGCACCAGATTATACTGCTGAAAGACAAAACCGATGTTCCTGCGCCGAAAAATCGTGCGTTCCTCGCCGCTCATATCCCGCAGGCTGCTGCCGCGTATCCAGACGCCTCCCTCCGTGGGTTCATCCAGCCCACCCAGCATATTCAGAAGTGTCGTCTTTCCGCTGCCGGACGTCCCCACCACCGCAAGGAACTCCCCTTCTTCTACTGAGAGGGACACTCCATCCAGCGCGTGCACTTCGTAAGTATCTGTCACATAATATTTCTTCAGGTTTACTCCTTTTACCATCTCCATATCTTTCATCTCCTTCTGCAATTCAGTATACGGAGTAAATCTAACAATCTTCTAACAAACCTGAAATTATCGCGGCAGGCTCACCTCCAGCTGCACGCCCGGCTGCATACGCCTGACCACCGCAAAACCGCTGTGCAGATTTATGATTTCCCTTGCCAGATACAGACCGATTCCAAATCCCTCCTGTGTGGTAACATTTTTTCCCCGGTAAAATCTTTGAAAAATGCGGTTTTCCTCGCCAGCCTGGATACCAATCCCGTAATCTCTCACCCGGATTTTTAAAAACATTTCCGTCTCCCACATGGAAACCTCTATCTTTCCTCCAATCTCACTGTATTTTACCGCGTTATCCAGCATGTTATAAACCGCTTCCCCCAGCCAGTTGGTATCGTGCGGGCACTGCGCTTCTGAAAGCAGATTGACGGTAAACTGTATCTTCTTCTGCTCCGCCCGGCTCTGAATCTGCCCCAGTGCATTTTGAACGGTTTTTGCCGGGTATGCCGCTTCCTTGTGGATTTGTATGATATGCTGCTCCAGCCTTGACATCTTAATAAAGCTCTCCACCAGAAAATAAAGCTTTCGTTCGCTTTCTTCAATCGCGGAAACATAACTGTACTCCATGTGCAAATCGTCATTTTCTGCTTTCTTTTCCAGACTTTCCCGCAAAAATCCCGCGTAAGTCTCGATATTTGTCAGCGGCGTGCGCATCTGATGGGCAATCTCAGAAATCAACTTTTGAATCTCGTCACGACTCTTCTCGGCATGCTCCACCTTTCCCTGCACAATTTCCTGTATGCGGACAAGCTGATGAGTCAGCTTCGCAGTCATTGTCTCCTGGTCCGAATCTGAGACAGCGAGTTTATCACCCTCTATGACACATTCCATCAGCTTCAAAATATGCCGAAGCTCCTCCTGTCTCTTCTTCCTCTGCCGCCAAGCCATCACCGTCGCGCCGATTGTCAGCCCCGCCAGCCCTGCGATAAATATTCCAACTGCCATATCATTCTCCTATCCCGCACACGTCTCACGTTCTGCAGACATCTTCCCCTACTCTGCGTACGGCTCTCATTCTCCAATCCGATATCCCAACCCGAAAACATTACGGATATAGCCGGAATCCTGTTCTCTCAAATCCAGTTTCTTTCGGAGGCGGTTTATAGTCACGCTGACCGTGTTGTCCACCACAAACGCGCCGTCCACGCCCCAGACATTTTCCAGGATATTCTCTTTCGTCACCACCTGCCCCTGGTTCATCATCAGATACTCCAGAAGGCAGTATTCCTTCGCTGTAAGCGTCACTTCCCTGCCGGAGAGAAATACCTGCTTTCTGTCCGGGTACAGAAAAATCTCCCCGCATGTCAGCAGCTTATCCCCGCGGCTTCTGCGCAGCACCGCCTCCACCCGCTTGATAAGGACTTTGACAGAAAAGGGCTTCACCACGTAATCCTCCGCTCCTTCTTCAAACGCCGCCAGCATATCACGCTCCTCATCCCGGGCAGTCAGAAAGACCGCCGGAACCCTGCGGCGCTCGCAAAGCTCCCGGTAGAGACTGATTCCATCCCCATCCGGAAGACCGATGTCAATAAGCAGCAAATCTTCCGCAGTGCCAAGGCATGCCAGAGCCTCCGCCTTCGTATGCGCGCATATAGTCTTGTATCCCGCACTGTTCAGCGCGATTTTCAGGGATTCATTGAGGAGCCTGTCATCCTCGATAATACCAATCAGCATGTTAAAATTCTCCAATCTCCTCATTTTTAACCCGTATTTCTATTCATTCAGGGCAACGTCATTGTGAAAGGGACAATACAATCTATGAAGG
Source organism: uncultured Ruminococcus sp. (assembly GCA_900541505.1). Lineage (GTDB taxonomy): Bacteria > Bacillota > Clostridia > Lachnospirales > Lachnospiraceae > Mediterraneibacter. Next base: position 10,349 of record UQKK01000056.1, on the reverse strand, counting down.
GCAGGCGATTGAAGCGAGCTGCCCTTGTACACTGACGCCATTATAACACAGTTCCCCTGTCCTGACGAGCAGGCCATCCCCCTGCTTTATTATTAAGTGTCCGTCACGTAAAAAGGAAGTGCTTACTCTCAGAAGTGCACTTCCTTTTATACATCCGTTCTGGAAATCTTTATACTTTATTTTTCTTATATAAATCAAAAGAGAGCATGGTGTATCAAAGAAGCAAATACTCCGGACGCTCTTTCAAGACAGAATCCTGAAGAAAAATTTTAATTTAGGAAAAGAAAACTTCATACCCCCAGTCTGCCAAGTTAATTTTTGTAGGGCGACCACAGCTCTCACAATAAACCTGATCCTTACCGGCCGAGAATCTTTTGCCAAGACAAAATTCACATTTCAGAATATCGTGTCTATTCCTGAAATTATAATATACAAAGGAAACATGGGTACCGCCTGTTACATCCGCCATATCATCATCGGTCAGCCTTTCCATATCGGATATGTCTTTCTGTTCGGACATCTTCCCGCGGTCCATAAATAATTTTCCATCTTTCATATTGATTTTTCCCATTTTAAATCCTCCTATAGTACCGGCTCGTTCTTCGTTCTATATTTATATACGAAATTATCCTTTCAATAGCTCATTTTTTAAACTCCTTTTTTATTTTAAGCAATTTCCCTTCTTCCAATGGCAGTAATATACCTTATTGCGAAAAATATCCGCCTGTAGTATGATTGATTTGAAAAACAGATTCACAAATCAAATTTTCTTAACTTTTTAAAATGAGGTATACATTGATGAAAACATCAAACATTCATCTTGACTTAAAATACGAAAACCGCAATCGTATTTTCAATAAAATCCGTGAAAGTGGGAACATTTCCAGTTCCGCACTTTCATACGCCTTAACGTTGAGCAGACCAACCGTGCGGCAGAATCTGACGGAGCTTACAGAACTGGGACTGATTTACGAAAGCGGCGCTGTAGGACACACCGGCGGCAGAAAGGCAAAAACATACGCGATTGTATCCGGCAGCAAAATTGCTGTAGGAATCGACCTGACGCGCAACCACATTACCGTTGTTTTAGTAAATCTTTATGGAAGTATCATCTATTCAAAGAGGATTCGCTGTTCGTTTTCCCTGGAGGACGCCTATCTGAAGAATCTGGGAAATTTGATAGAAGAAGCCCTCCTGGAGCAAAATATTGATAAAACTACTGTTGTGGGGGTTGGAATCGCAGTTCCCGGACTTATTACGGAAGACCACAAAAAGATTTTTTACGGTAAGATTCTTAACTTCACAGATGTCACCGTCTCTAAGATTGGAAAATATATCCCCTATCCATGCCGTTTATACAACGATGCAGATGCGGGGGGCTATGCGGAAGTGTCCCGCAGACACGAACTTTCCGATGCCTTTTACATCAGTTTAAGCAATAATATCGGTGGTTCCATTCTCATCGACCATAAAGTATACAGCGGAGAAGGACCAAGGAGCGGCGAAATCGGACATATGACAATTATCCCTGAAGGCAGAGAATGTTACTGCGGTCAGCGAGGCTGCTTTGAAACCTACTGTAATGCCACACTCCTTTCCGACCCGTTTGACGGCGACCTGTCTGAATTTTTCCGTCTTTTGAAGGAGGGCGATACAACGTGTGCATCTGTCTGGGAAAATTATATGTACTATCTTTCCATCGCCGTAAATAACATACGGATGTTGTTTGACTGCAAGGTCATTCTCGGCGGTTATGTGGGACCTTATCTGGAAGACTATCTGGAAGAATTAAAAGATATGGCAGCGAAACGAAATACTTTTGAAAACAATGCAGAATATTTAAGTGTCTGCCAGGTGAAAAAGGAAGCGCTTGCTCTCGGAAGCGCACTTCCTTTTATACATGAGTTCTGGAAAGCTTTATAATCTGTTTTTCTTATATCTTTATAAATCAAAAGGGCGCATCGTGTATCAAAGAAACGGATACACCTTGCGCTCTTTTAAAACAAAATCTTTTCATTCTCCACTTTTTGCGATACCTCTTTTTATTTAACTTTCACAAACTTATCTGAAAAAAATTGTGCAATACGCCTGTATTTATCCTGATTTTTCTTTTTCTATTGACATATATGTTATTTAATTATATATTTCAGTTATGTAAATCAGATTTACTTAACTAATAACACAAAGCACACGAAGGAGAGGATTTATATGAGTAATGTACCGGAAACTATGAAAGCGCTTGTTGCATACGGAAAAGGGAATTATAAATTGGAATTAAATTACCCGGCTCCCAAATGCGGTCCTGATGATATCATTATCAAAACAGAAGGCTGTGGGGTTTGTGCCGGAGATTTAAAATGTTATCATGGTGCCTCTATGTTCTGGGGCGATGAAGTACAGCCCTCCTGGGTAGAGCCACCGTTTATTCCGGGTCACGAATTTCTCGGTCATATCGTAGAAATCGGTGAAAATGTAAAAGGCTTTAAACTTGGTCAGAGGATTACCGCGGACCAGATTGTGCCATGCGGCGAATGTAAATTCTGTAAAAGCGGACGTTATTGGATGTGCCAGCCACACGCTACTTTTGGCTTCCAACAGGGAAACAACGGAGGTATGGCGGAGTATGTGCGATATCCCAAAACCGCTGTCATCTCGGATGTGCCTGAAAATCTTCCGCTTGAAGACGCATTACTGATAGAACCTTATGGCTGTTCCAAACATGCGGTTGACCGGGCGCAGATTCGCAATGAAGACATCGTAGTCATTTCCGGTGCCGGCACGCTGGGGCTTGGTATGATTACCTATGCCAGAATGCAGAATCCGGCAAAACTGATTGCCCTTGATATGGCAGACAACAGATTGAAGAAGGCGAAAGAATTTGGTGCCGATATCGTGATGAATCCGGGCAAGGAAGATGTTGTAGAAAAAGTCCTGGAACTTACAGACGGGTACGGATGTGATATTTATATCGAAGCCACCGGACATCCTTCCAGTGTACAGCAGGGTTTAAATATGGTCCGCAAACTGGGTAGATTCGTAGAATTCAGCGTGTTTGGGGAACCCGCGACCATTGACTGGTCCATCATCGGCGACCGCAAGGAACTGGATGTACTTGGTTCCCATTTAAGTCCCTATTGCTATCCTTTTGTGATTGAAAATATCCAGAACGGCAATCTGAAGACCGATGGGATTGTCTCGAAAATGTTCTCTATTGAGGAATGGGAACGCGCCTTTGAATATGCCACCGGAAAATACGGAGATTTCAAAGTAGCGATTAAATTTTAAGGGTAATCTATCGATTCATAATATCAGACTAAGAACATCAAGAGGACCTGGCAGTTTTATCTCGGACTGCCCTTTCAATAAAAAACAGGAGGACTTCGATGAATTTATTAGAAAAAGTACAAAACACCCCCAAATGCGACTGGCCGGTAGCCGACCGGGACCTTTCCGGCGCCGGCAAATTTTTTGGATTATACGGAGGAGAACACATTGCCGCAACAGAATTTGTAATAGGAGCGACCCTGGTACAGTACGGCTGCTCCGCCTCAGACATCCTGATTGGATTGGCAATCGGAAATCTTCTGGCAACTTTGTGCTTTGCCCTTTTATGCGCGCCGCTTGCCACAGACACAAGATTAAGCCTTTATTCTTATTTACACAGAGTTGTGGGGAAAAAAGTGCAAAAGCTGTATAATCTGGTATTCGGACTGGGATTCGCAGCTCTGGGAGCAACAGGTATCAGTATCTCCGCAACCGCTGTGCGAAGGGTATTTGATATCCCCATCCAGCACGAATGGTATCCGACAAGCATCAAATTTATTTTAGTCGTCCTCATTCTCGGCGCTGTCATTATATTTATTGCCGCAAATGGTTTTGAGGGTGTTTCCCGCTTTGCCGCCGCCTGTGTTCCATGGATGATTATTCTGTTCAGCCTTGGATTTCTGTGTGTACTCCCCCAGCTTGCGCAGGCTGTAGATTATGGCGCTATTCATTCCCCAATGGATTTCTTCCGTCTCCTTGACACTCAGGTGTGGGCAGAGCGAGCGGCAGCCGGCGGTCAGAAACTGGGAATCATCCATGTAGTCGGATTCGCCTGGACCTGCAACGTTGCGCTTCATCTCGGACTCAATGACATGTCTGTACTGCGCTATGCCAAATCACCCAAATACGGTTATATTTCCGTAATCGGCATGTTTGTGGGACACTATTTTGCATGGATTAGCGCCGGTGTTATGGGCGCGACAGCCGCGATTTTGCTAAATTCCAACCTCGCGCTGTTAGATTCCGGTGAAGTAAGTTTTACGGTATTAGGATATGCGGGTCTGCTGGGAGTCATCATCGCCGGATGGACAACTGCCAATCCCACCATATATAGGGTTACGCTCTCCTTTAACTCTGTTTTTCCTAAATTTACATATAAGAAAATGACTTATATTGTCGGTACGGTCATTACCGCTGTATCCTGTTTCCCGTGTGTACAGAGCGCCGCTGATGTCCTGACTTATCTGGGTCTGCTCGTAGCCGGCATGGGAGCCATCTGTATCACAGAACACTTTATTTTTCCAAAGATTGGATACACCCGCTACTGGAATTTGTACCGCAAAAATGAGATAAACTGGGCTGCATTGATTTCATGGGGACTGAGCCTTCTGTTCTTTGTAATCATGCTGTTTACCAACCCGATTCATCAGAATTTCTGGTTCATTCCTACCTTTTTAATTGCCATGGTAAGTTATACCATTCTCGCCGGACTGCTTGGAGCAAAAGAACAGTATCCGGAAGAAGAAAAAGAGGAGATGCTGTACGAAAAAGCTCTGCTGGAATATGTCAATAAGCAGGAATCTGATACAGAAAAAGCAGAGAAAACACCCGCCGCGAAATTCTGCAGTTGGATAAGCTATGCAGCCTTAGCAGGCATGGTAATCACCGGATGTATCTTTTGGGCAGGCACAATTTCGGCAGAAACGATGAAAACCGCCGAGTTTATATGCACGATTATTTATTTTATCTTTGCGCTTATGATGGCAATTTTAATGAGAAACCATAAAGAAAAAGAGGTATAAATTTGAAAACAGATATAAAACAGTTTATCGAGAGCGGTCAGGCTGTGCTTGGCATTGAATTTGGCTCTACACGCATAAAAGCGGTTCTCGTCAATCCGGACGGCAATATATTGGAAACCGGTATCTTCGATTGGGAAAATCATCTGGAATCCGGAATCTGGACATACGGAGAGGAGGAAATCTGGAACGGACTTCAGCATTGCTACAAAAACCTTGTTTCCAATGTATCCCAATCCTACGGCGCAGAGCTGACCCGCTTATCTTCCATAGGTATCAGCGCGATGATGCACGGTTACATGGCTTTCGACAAAAACGGACTGCTGCTGACCCCGTTCCGTACCTGGAGAAATAATATCACCACTGAAGCCGCAAAACAGCTCTCCTCGCTTTTTCGGTTCAATATTCCCCAGCGTTGGAGCATTGCGCATTTGTATCAGGCGATTTTGAACCATGAGGAGCATGTGGATAAGATTGATTATATCTGCACCTTATCCGCATATGTACACTGGAAACTGACAGGACAAAGAGTCGTGGGAATCGGGGATGCCTCCGGCATGTTTCCTATTGATACGGACCAAAACGACTATGATACAGAGATGCTAAAGAAATTTGACGAACTGATTTCCGATTATCATTTTCCGTGGCAGACTGACCGCATCCTGCCGGGCGTTCTTACTGCCGGCACAGAAGCAGGCAGCCTCACTGAACACGGAGCACGCCTCATCGACCCTTCCGGGAGATTGCAGGCTGGCTGTAAAATGTGTCCTCCTGAGGGAGACGCCGGGACCGGAATGACAGCGACCAACAGTGTAGGAATAAAAACAGGAAACATTTCCGCCGGGACTTCGGCATTCGCGATGGTGGTTCTGGAAAAGCCGCTGACCCGCGTTTATGAAAATCTTGACATCGTAACAACTCCCGACGGCAAACCAGTCGCCATGGCACATTCAAACAACTGTACTTCTGATATCAACGCCTGGGTTCACCTGTTCGGCGAATGTCTGGAAGCCTTTCAGGTTCCTTACACAGAAGACAAATTATACGAAGTACTTTTTCAAAAGGCACTGGACGGCAGCGAAGACTGCGGCGGTCTGCTCGCATACTGCTTTTATTCGGGCGAACACGGAGTGGGTCTGACAAAGGGCTGTCCCCTTTTCCTTCATCCCGAAAATGCCCGTTTCCATTTACCGAATTTTATGAGAGTCCATTTGTATACCGCCTTCGGCGCGATGAAGCTGGGAATGGATACCCTCATGAAACAAGAACAGGTTAAAATCGATTGTCTGATTGGACACGGAGGCATTTTTAAAACAAAAGAAGCCGCGCAGAAAATTCTTGCTGCCGCTATGGGCGTACCCATTGCCGTATGCCGGACCGCCAGTGAGGGCGGCGCATGGGGCATTGCCCTTCTTGCCGCTTATCTCGATAGAGCGCGGGAAGGCATGACACTGGATGACTATCTGAATAACATCGTATTTAAGGACTTCACGACCACAGTCATACAACCAACACCGGATTCTGTAAAAGGATATGAGAAATTTATGGAACGGTATAAGAAGGGACTGCCTGTAGAATACAGCGCAGTCGCATATCTGGATTCCTGATAAAAAAATCGGGAACTGCCATTTGAAGTGAATTTTTCTCCTCTCAATGGCAGTTCCCTTTTCTTTCTTTTGATACCCCACCCCGTTTATGGTAAAATATCTATATCCGGAATATCCGCAGATATTCCGCTTCACTCCCTGCTTTATGAGGTGTTTGATATGTTCCGTAAATCAATATCTTTTATGAAAAATATACTTAACCGCCTTTCTATCCGGCAAAAGATGCTGATTGCCCTGATTGGCTGCATGATTATCCCCATGGCTCTGCTGGGGCTCTTCACTGCTGTGCGCGTCACCAAGTTGAGCGCCCAGAATCAATACGAGGCGCAGATTAGTCAGCTTACCAAATCCGCGAAAGAACTGGAGAATCTCCACACCATGGTGGAGCAGGAGGCAAAGTCGCTGGCAGGCGAAAGCTCCATACAGGCAATCGCGGAAGGGGACGCCTCGGTCATGGATTACCGAACCGCCTCAGAGCGTATGAGCGCCGCGGCAGAGCAAATTGACTACTGCAACTGTATTGCTGTCATCCAGGACGGAGAACTCCTTTTTCAGAGGGGCGACCAATACCTCTCCGAATATCTGCTCCCGGAGGAAGAACCAGAGTCACCCCTCTCAAGCTGGGAGCCTACATCCTCAGTATTTTTTCAGCGGGGCATCAACAGCTATCTGCTGGATGAGCTGACCTACTACACCACTATCCTGCAGGATATGACCTACAAAAAAGAGGGGATTGTGCGTATTTATCTGGATGTGGACGAGATTCTGGAAGCGATTGCCCCAGCAGGTGCAGCCGGGGAAAACATCATCGAGAATGTGCTGGTCTATGACCAGAACGGAGACGTTCTTTTTGAAAAGCAGACAGACTCCAAAGACAGCAGCAAATGCTGGGAGCTGATGGAGAAACAAGACATGCTCTACAACTCCGGTTATTTCTCTGTGTCCCCCACAAGCAGACAGATGGTCCTCTATGCCCGCTGTGAGACCGGAGGCTGGTATCTCGTCCAGACCATGGACAAGCTGGATATCTACACCACACAGCTTCTCTTTATTCTGGGCGTGCTCTTCTTCTGTATCCTGTTCGGCGTCGTCTATGGTATCATACAGAATAAGACCATCCTGAACCCCCTGCAGCGGCTCTCCAACCGTATCAGCATCGTCAAAGGCGGTGTGTTGGAAAAGGAATCCTATGAGACCGCTCACGACGAGATTGGTAATGTGGAACGTGGATTTGAGGACATGGTAGCTCACATCAATGATTTAATAAACCAGGTGTATCTGCAGACCATCAAAACAAAAGATGCGGAGCGGGAGATGCTCCTCACGAAAATGAACCCGCATTTTCTGTACAACGCGCTGGATTCCATCCACTGGCTCGCCTTCCAGAACAAGGACTATGAGGTCAGCGAGCAGTTGGAATCCCTTGCCGATATTTACCGGCACATCCTCCAGTTTGACAAGAATATTATTTCCGTCAGTCAGGAGGTGGAGTTTATCAAAAATTACATTTTTCTGCTGGAATGTCAGATGGGCGACCGCATAGAATTTGTGCTGGATGTGCCGCAAGAGTTTTACTCTCTGCGGATTCCCAAGCTTTTGCTGCAGCCTCTGATTGAAAATTCCGTAAACCACGGTCTGAAAAATGTGCAGCATAACGGGAAAGTAAAAATCCGCATGAGGTCGAAAGGTCAGGATTTGATGATTTATGTGGCGGACAACGGTTCAGGATGCGATGCGCAGGAACTGATGAGGCTTATCCAAGACGGCAGCGGCCAAAAAGCGTTTGCCCTGCGCAACATCAATGAACGGATTCGTCTCACCTGCGGAGAGGGATACGGACTTCACATTTACAGCCGAAAAGGCTGGGGCAGCATAGTAAAGATTACGGTACGACCGGAGGAGGATACCAATGAAACTGATGATTGTTGACGACAACCGCCAGGTCCGGGAAGGAATTGCCAAGGGTATTGACTGGCTCAAGTGCGGCATTGACGAAGTGGCGGCATGCGCGGACGGGCTGGAGGCATACGAAAGTCTGAAAGAATTTGCACCCGATATCATCATCGCTGATATCTGCATGCCGAACATGGACGGCATCGAACTGCTGGAAAAAGTCCGCACGCTGGACAAACCCTGCCGCTATCTCCTCCTGAGCGCCTACTCGGAATTTGAATACGCCCAGAAAGCAATCCGTCTGGGCGCGGATGATTATATCCTGAAACCGGTCAAGCCCCAGAAGCTCATTGATTTAGTCATGAAAAATATGCGGATTCTTTTAAACGAAAGGCAGGAGAGCCAGGACTATTACAGGGTATATGAGAAGATTTTCTTAAACGCCCTCTCTTTAGGCGAAAAAATTAACCATCCGGACCGGGTCAAAAAGCTTCTGGAATCCAAATACGGACTCTGTGTAGAAAATAATCTTCTCTTTGCCGCTGTCCTGAGAATAGAAAGTACGGATTCTTCAGGCGGAGAGCCTGATATTGATGTTTCTGCCGCTGACCTGTTCAAAGACTGCCTGAACAGCGTAAGATGTCTCATGCCTGTTCCGGCAAGAGATAACTGCTATCTTCTCCTGGAACAGGGCGACTACTCTACCCTGGTAAACCACGCCCTTTTTACCGAACTTCGCAATGTCTTAAGGAGCCTCAATCAAAAGCTCTCTGACAGAAAACTTGCCGTCACCGCCGGAATCTCCAATACCGTAGGTATTTCCGAGGTACATACCGCCTATGCGCAGGCATGGCGGGCAATCGATATGACATTCTACAAAGGCGCCGGAAGTATCCTTCTATATCAGGAGGATGCCGCTTTTTCCATGCCCTCCTTCCCGGAAGCCCGACAGAAGGATTACATCGAGCAGACCGTTTCCGCGCTTCAATCCATTGATGAGGAAAAGATAAACGGCATCTTTTCGGAAATACAGAAAGAATGTTCCACACAGTGGTACCAGCCCGAAGAGGTGACAGCCTTTTTTAAGCGCCTGTATTTTCACCTCATCCGGCACACAAAATTAGAGGGCAGCCCTGAGTTTGAGCAAAACGTGCTTACGCCGCATACGCATTTTGATACGATTTTACATGCGTTTCGCACCTTTGTGCTCCAGTCCCTCAAGACCAGCCCTCTGATATCGGCAGAATCTTATTCCGGCATCATCCAGAATATCTGCGTCTATTTGAATGACCATTTCCGCGAGCCGCTCACCGTGGAGTCTGTGGCGGAAAAATTTGACCGGACGCCCAACTATATCTCCGCCAAATTCAAAAAGGAAGTGGGGAAAAGCTTCACCGACTATCTCATTGAACTGCGGATACAAAAGGCAACCACCATGCTCACCTACACCAGCAAGCCCATCAACGAAATTGCCGCGGAAGTGGGCTTCAACAGCTACGCCTACTTTTCCAAAACCTTCCGGAAATATACCGGGAAAAACGCCGGTTCCTTCCGCAAGGTTCCCTCCGATGAGGTCTGACTTTGCGGAGCGGTTACTCCATGTAACCACCCTTCATGGGGGAGACTGCTTTGTCAGCAAAGAGTTTCAGCACGCCGTGTTTATAGCGGTTCTCCCTTGGCTTCCACGCTTTTCTGCGCTCCGCGAGCACTGCTTCCACCTCTTCCGGCGATTTTTCCTCCCCGTTGATTCCGACAATGCGCAAAATCCTTCCGGGAATGTCCACCT
>UQKK01000055.1 GCA_900541505.1 uncultured Ruminococcus sp. | reverse complement strand
GATGTCAGCAGAGCTGACCCGAATCCCGCGCCAAGACTCGCGGGCGAGTCTTGAACCTTTTGGGAGGAGACATTATGAAGTCGTCAAATATAGGCGGTCAGGCAGTACTGGAAGGTATCATGATGCGAAATGGCGGAAAGTACGCTGTGGCGGTGAGAAAACCGGATAAAGACATCGCGGTGGACGTAAAAGATTACAAGAGCTGTATCCCGTGGAAGACTCCGCTCAAGATTCCGTTCATACGGGGTATTTTTAATTTTATCGACTCTCTCGTGCTGGGGATGCGCACCCTTACATATTCCGCCAGCTTCTTTGACGATGAGGAGGAAGTTCGGGAGATGACAGAGGAAGAAGCACTCAAGCAGGAGAAGAAGGATAAGCTGTTCATGGGCATCACAATGGCAGTTTCCATCGTTCTTGCGGTGGCAATCTTTATGGTGCTGCCGTACTTTTTAAGCAGCTTCGTAAAAAAAGCGGTAGATTCCAGAATGGTGCTGGTCATCTTGGAGGGTGTCATCCGCGTGGCAATCTTCCTTATATATATTCTTTTAGTGTCCCGGATGGAGGATATCCAGCGGACCTTCATGTACCACGGGGCGGAGCACAAGTGCATCAACTGTATCGAGAGCGGGCTTTCACTGACAGTGGACAATGTGAGGAAGAGCTCCAAGCAGCATAAGCGCTGCGGAACCAGCTTTCTGTTTTTCGTTATGATTGTGAGTATCATTTTCTGCTTTTTTATCACCGCAGAGTCCCAGGTTGTGCGGGTGCTCATCCGGATAGCCCTCTTTCCGCTCATAGCGGGGGTATCCTATGAGATTATCAAACTGGCGGGAAACAGTGACAATGCGTTTGTCAATGCATTAAGCAAGCCGGGAATGTGGGTGCAGAACCTAACGACAAAAGAGCCGGACGACAGTATGATAGAGGTTGCCATCCGGGCAGTGGAAGCGGTCTTTGACTGGAAGACCTGGCAGAAGGAGAACCTGTGAGCGTGGAAATGGATATACAGAAGATGTACGACCGGGGGCGGGAGAAGCTTGCCCTGGCAGGTGTTCGGGAAGCGGACCTGGACGCCTGGTATCTTCTGGAGCATGTGACGGGAGTGGACAGAGCGGGATTCTATCTGCATCCGGAGAGGAAGCTGACAAAAGAGGAAACGCTGCGCTATGAGGAACTGACAGAAAAGCGCAGCCGGCGTATCCCTTTACAGCATCTGACCGGTGAGCAGGAGTTTATGGGACTGACCTTTCAGGTCAATGAACATGTGCTGATTCCCCGCCAGGATACGGAAATCCTCGTGGAAACAGGGCTTTCCTTCCTGAATGAAGGGAAAGTCCCTTCAGATAAGAAGAGTGGGAAGCGGCGGATATTGGATATGTGCACCGGGTCCGGCTGTATCCTTTTAAGCCTGCTCTCCCTGGCAAAAGATAGAGAAAATATGGAGGGGATTGGCGCGGATATCTCCGGTGAAGCCATCGAAACGGCGAAGAAAAATGCCGAGGCTCTTTCGGTTGAGGCGGCGTTTTCGCAGGGGGATTTGTTTGAGGCAGTCAGCGGACGCTTCGGGATGATACTCTCCAATCCGCCCTATATCCGTACAGAGGAGTTAAAGACTTTGGAGCCGGAAGTGAAAGACCATGACCCCGTGCTCGCGCTGGATGGGAAAGAGGACGGGCTGTTCTTTTACCGGAAGATTGTCGGACTTGCCGGAAATTATCTGGAAAAGGGCGGACGTTTGCTCTTTGAGATTGGCTGTGACCAGGGGGCGGACGTCTCTGTTCTGATGAAGGAGAAGGGATACCGGGATGTGACGGTGAAAAAGGATTTGGCGGGACTTGACCGGGTGGTCCTGGGCGTGTATGATAGGTAGAGTGAATGATTTGAGAAAGGATAATGAGGAAGATGTTTGATAAATTGGAGGATTTGTTAATCCGCTATGAGGAAATCATGGGGGAACTTCAGGAGCCGGGCGTGGCAGATGACCCGGAGCGGTTCCGACGTCTTATGAAAGAGCAGAGCGACCTTGCGCCGATTGTAGAGGCATATAATGAATATAAGAAATGTAAGCAGAATATCGAGGACAGCCTTGTTATGCTGGACGAAGAATCGGACGAGGAATTAAGGGAATTAGCCAAGGAGGAGTTAAACGAATCCAAGGCGCTCATGGAGGAATTAGAGCAGAAGCTGAAGATTCTTTTGCTTCCCAAGGACCCCAACGATGACAAGAACGTTATTGTGGAAATCCGCGCGGGCGCGGGCGGCGACGAGGCGGCGCTGTTCGCGGCAGAGATTTACCGGATGTACGTACACTATGCGGAGGACAGAGGCTGGAAGACAGAGCTCATTTCCTTGAATGAGAACGGCATCGGCGGTTTCAAAGAGTGTGTCTTCATGATTTCCGGTCAGGGCGCTTATTCCCGTCTGAAATATGAGAGCGGCGTGCACCGTGTGCAGCGTGTGCCGGAGACCGAGAGCGGCGGCAGAATCCATACCTCCACAGTCACAGTGGCAATCATGCCGGAGGCGGAAGAGGTGGATATCGTAATCGATGAGAAAGATATCCGAATCGATGTGATGCGCGCCTCCGGAAACGGCGGGCAGTGTGTCAACACCACGGACTCCGCGGTGCGTCTGACCCATTATCCGACAGGAATCGTTATCTACAGCCAGACGGAGAAATCCCAGCTCCAGAACAAGGAGAAGGCGTTTCGGCTGCTGCGCTCCAAACTCTATGATTTGGAGATGGAGAAACAGCAGGCATCGGAAGCGGAAGCCAGAAGAAGCCAGATTGGTACCGGCGACCGCTCGGAGAAGATTCGTACTTACAACTTCCCGCAGGGGCGTGTCACGGACCACAGAATCAAGCTGACTCTGCACAAGCTTGACACCGTGTTAAACGGAGATTTGGATGAGATTATCGACAGCCTCATCGCCGCGGACCAGTCGGCGAAGCTGGCGAATATGAATGAAGCATAGAGTTTTTATTGAGGGTACCGCAGTCACCAAACAGGACGAAGGCGGTACTCTCGTTTCTTTTCAGATGAAATGTTCCGATAAGGGACAGATTTCCAATATTTCAGATTTTGGAAATCTGTCCCTTATTCAAATTTTCGGTCATAGAGCAGGGCGGCAATGAGGATGACAAAGCAGGAACCGGCATTGTGCACCAGTGCTCCCGTGGTGGGCGTTAAAAGCCCCATGACGGAGGCTGTCACGGCAACGGCATTGATACACATGGAGAGTGCGATGCTGCCCTGTATTGTATGTATCGCTGCATTGGCGAGCCGCTTCAGATAAGGGAGTTTCGCAAGGTCATCCTGCATGAGGGCAATATCCGCCGCTTCCACGGCAATGTCGCTGCCCATGGCTCCCATGGCAATGCCCACAGAAGCAGCCTTCAAAGCGGGAGCATCGTTTACCCCGTCTCCAATCATGCAGACCATGTGCCCCTCTTCCTGAAGCTGTACCAGGTATTTCAATTTTCCATCAGGCATGAGCTGCGCGTGGACTTCCGATATACCGGACTGTTTCGCAAAATACCGGGCAGTCTGCTCACTGTCTCCTGTAAGCAGAAGTGTGTGAACGCCAAGGTTCTGAAGCCTGGAAAGAGCCTTCTTTGCCTCCGGGCGCAGGGTGTCAGACAGGGCAATGAGACCGAGGCAGCGGCAGGAATCCTTTGTCTGTGCCTGTGCTTCAACGGGACTTTGTGCCTTTTCTATATCCTGCGTTCCGACAGAAGTCTGCCCCTTTTCCATATCTTGTAACATAGTAGCAGGAGAGGTCTTTTCTGCGGTGATGATGACCGCCTTTCCCTGGGCGCGCAGGTGCGCGGCCTCTGCGCGGACCCAGTCCGGGAGCGCAAGCCCCATTTCTTCCACATAGAGTTCGTTCCCGCAGAAAATCCGGCAGTTTCCTATAACCGCGGAAATCCCCCGGCTGGCGGACAGAGAAAAGGAGGAGGCAACTGGGAGGGAAAGATTTTTCTCTCTGGCGCAGTGGACGACTGCTTTACCTAAGGGGTGTCCGCTTAAGGACTCCGCGGCGGCAGTGAGGGATAAAAGCTCGTCCTCCGTGATATGGAAGGGCAGAATGTCACTGACCTGAAGGCTTCCGCAGGTCAGGGTTCCAGTCTTGTCAAAGGCAATGGTGTCGGATTTTCCCATTCGCTCCAGTGCTTCTCCGGATTTGATGACGATGCCGTGGCGGGTCGCCTGGGCGATGGCTGCCATGACAGCGGTGGGAGTGGCGAGCACCAGAGCACAGGGGCAGAATACCACCAGCACTGTCACTGCCCGTATGATATCTTTTGTGAAAATTCCGGCAAGCACGGCAATCAGCAGGGCGGCGGGAACGAGGAAACTTGCGAAGGTGTCTGCGGTGCGCTGTATAGGCGACTGCTTTTCCTCCGCCTCCTGTACCAGACGCACCAATTTTTTAAGCGAGGTATCTTCTCCTGTGCGCAAGGCGAAGATGTCCGCTGTGCCGAAGCAGTTTATAGTGCCGCAGAAAACCTCGTCGCCGGGGGCTTTGTCCACGGGGAGAGACTCTCCAGTCATGACGGACTGGTCCACAGAAAGTTCTCCTTTTAAGAGCTCGCCGTCCACCGGGATTGTTTCGCCGGGGAAGATGCGTAAGCAGTCGCCGGGCTGTACCTGTTCTGCCGGGATAAGTTCTTCCCGGCTGTCTCGAATGCGGCGGGCTTTAGCGGGCGCCAGTGCAAGCAGCTTGTGCAGCCCTTTTTTCGCGCGGTTGGTGGTCATATCTTCCAAAACAGCGCCCAATGCCATGATGAAGGCCACTTCCCCTGCCGCAAAGATATCTCCGATAAAGATTGCCGCGAACATGGCGATGACAATCAACAGCGCGGAGGAAATCCTGCGGATTCCCGGATTGTACAGGACACGGTATACTGCCAGATATACAAGGGGCAGACCGCTGACGAACACAGAAACCCAGGCGGGGTCCGCAGGGAGAGTCACCCCTATTTTGGGAAAGATGAAGCTTAAGAGGAGCGATAGTCCGCTCACTGCGGTCATAGGAAGCCCTGCCAGAAAATCATTGATTCTTTTTATTGGGGTTGGGGATGTTTTTGTCATATTTTTCTCCTTCTTTCTTGCGGTGATGGAAAGGGTGATGTACAATATATTCATTAAAAAACAACTTGTTCGATTATTATTGTAATGGTGTGAGAAGAAAAAACAAGAAGCAGAAATGAGGTTCTGTAAGATACGGAACATTTTTTAAAATCTGTACGGGAGGCGGTTATGGACAGAAGACAGCAGAAGACGAGGGAAGCGATATTCCAGGCTTTTGGAGAGTTGTTGGAGAGAAAGCATTATAACCACATCACGGTGCAGGAAATCATTGACGGGGCAAACATGGGGCGAAGTACTTTTTACGCCCATTTTGAGACAAAAGATGATTTGCTCAAGGCACTGTGCGGGGAATTGTTCGGTCATATTATCAACAGCGCGGTGGGGCAGGTACACACTCACGGGTTTAAGGGAGGACAAAACGGGACTGCTTCCGGCAGAGAAGGGGAGCCCCACGCGCCGCGGACGATTTTCTGCCATCTTCTGCAGCATCTGGAAAAGAATGACCGCAATATCCTGGGGCTGCTCTCCTGTGAGAGCAATGAGATTTTCCTGCGCTGCTTCAAGGACAGTTTGAATGAACTGGTGGCGGAGCGCGTTGTGGAGGAACACCGATGCAGCAGTCTGAAGCTGCCGGAGGGATTTCTGATAAATCATATTTCCGGGAGTTTTGTGGAGATGGTTCTGTGGTGGATAAAAGGAGGACAGAAAGAGACGCCGGAAGAGCTGGATGGATATTTTTGTGCGGTGATGGGAGAGGTGTTGTAGAAGAAACGGCAGACCCGAAAGTCTGCCGCAATTATTATGCAGGAACGCTGGAATAATACAATTCATCTGGGCATAGGTCTTGACCATTTGGCCATACAACTGTGAAACCATCGACACTCACAGATTGAAAATAATTTTTATTGCTTAATTCTCCATACTAGGTACCGTTGATATATGGTTTTACATCAAAAATTCTTGTTTCCCCATTGTCAAACTTTAGTAACAACTTATAATTTTCTACCGGTTTTACTTCGGTCGCTGTTGGACGTAACAAACGAATCACCTCTCTTTCTTTAAAATCTGCAAAATTCCATTAGAGAACATATAACAAAATGCCCTCATATCCGAAGATACAAAGGCATTGTATAATTCCTATTAGGCACAGAGATATTTTTTCATCTGTGCTTTTATTTTTTCTTTTGCACGGTTAATGGATTGACCTACCGAAGAAGCAGTGCAATGTTCCATAGCGGCAATTTCATAATAGTTATATTCATACTCATAGTAGAGCAGGAAACGCCGCCTTTGGATTTCTGGCAGCGTATGGATTGCCCTCTGGATCAACTCTGCCCGTTCTTCTTCAAGAATAAGTTCCTCAATACTCTTTGGTGGCTTTACCGCCCGCCAGTTTAGGGTTTCCTCCATAATTTCCGAAAACTGATATGGTAACTCGTTCCGTCCTCCGTCACTACCTCCCGAAGCCAGTATGACCTTTTAGGTATCGCCATCGCCTTGTCCTCCTGCTGAAAAAATGGGTGAGAGGTTTGTTTTACTCTCACCCAGTAGCCCGCAGGAAACAGTAAGGCTTTAGATACTATAAGATTTTTCGCAGCTTTTTCCGCAGGTGGTCTAACCTTGCATAGATAGCCCCCACCGATAAATCAACGATTGGTGCAATCTCCTTTGGAGAATATCCCTGCATTTTCAGCAGGACGATTTGCAGGGTACGCTTGTCCACCGTAAGCAAGGCACGGTACAGGTTTTCATTTTCAATTTCATCCAATAAATCTGTTATCGTAGCAATCTCTTTCGGTTTCTGTTTATCCTGCATATCCTTAAGATATTCCGCCACATCATTCGTCCAACGGTAAAACCGCCTGTTGGAATTGAAGTCAGCCCTGTCGTAAATGCGGATTTCCTCAATGGTGCTTTCTGGAACGCCGCAGTCCCTCAATATCTTTTCTTCGGCTTCTTTCCAGATACGCCATTTCCTTTCTTCTCGTCCGTGGTTATATGCCATTCTTGTTTTCCTCCAATCTGAATTTTTTTGAAAATTCAGATTGTGAGGCGGGGAACGACAGCCCACGCCCAAAACAGGCTTGTCCTGCATCCCGACAAAAAACGACAAAAGAAAATTCGCAAAGGTCGTCAAACCAATGCGGATATGGGCATTATTATTTCTATTATGTAGATATTTGACATCTGTTCTTAGGGTATAAGAGTGCCACGCAGAAGCAAAGATTTTTTTAACAGGTTATCCTCACTAATCCGTGGTATTATGTAGATAGCTGCCGCTTCTAATTAGTAGCGGCGTTGCGGTATTAGACCAACACAAAAAAATCCCTCCAAACTCAGACGGGTCTGGAGGGAGAACTGTTAATCTGGGCGTGAAGAAACAGCCCACCAAAGCTCCGTTTTTTTATTTGGTAGGCTTATCCGAATATTTTTTCATTAGCTTTCAACTATGAAGTATTGTTCTTTTGGAACGATTGAAAACAACTGTTCTTAAATTGCTGTAATCTCATATTCAAAAGTCAACTGAGTAAAGAACTGTATATTTACTACATTAATCTTATCAAGCTTTTCAAATGACCTCTTAATATCAACTGCAATTTGATACTTCTGTCCCTGTTCCATATTATAATGAGCCTGTCGTCCACCTGAAGGAGAACTCAGCCATGTTCCTCCGTCTGGAGTATAAGAACAATGATTAAGTCGAAGTTTTCCAGAGTGAACATAAATAGAAATTATGTTTATCCCTTCTTTGACTGGAAAATAACAACTTCTCTGTCCTTTAAGTGTAATCATTCCTTTACTCTGTTCTAACTGCTTCACTTTTATTTACTTCCTCTCGTGTTAGTAATTTTTTGTATGTTAAATCCATACCAATCGCTCCCAGTGGGGCAGTAATAAGAATTGCCAATACCGCAACAGATAAAACAATCTGACCGCAGGGCAATCCCATAGCTAAAGGTACTGAACCAATAGCCGCCTGTACGGTTGCTTTTGGTAAATAAGCGATTACACAGAAAAGGCGTTCTTTCCAATTTAAGTTTGTTTTAACTAAGCAAATAGAAACTCCAATTCCTCTAAATATAAGTGCAAGGAAAATCATTGCGATAGCTGACAAACCCGCTCCCATTGTATAACGAATATCAACAGCAGCACCCACTAAAACAAAAAGGATAACTTCGGCAGCTATCCATAGCTTGCCAAATTTTTCTGATAATCTTTTTGAAACAAAAGCAATACTTTTCAGTTTAAGCACACAAGCCATACTTACAACTGCCAGTAATCCCGAAATGGATACAAAATCTTCTGCCCAAGATTCAATAGCCATCAACATAAAAGAAATACCAAGAACAATAATCACTTTCATACTGTTTCGGACACAATGTTTATGTGCGTATGCTGTTTCAAAAAATATAGATAGTAAAAATCCAACAAGAGCCCCTAATGCTATTCCAAGTATGATTGAAATCGGGATATTCACAAAATCCATAATATGAACTTGACCGCCCTGTGCCATACTGACAAAAGTAGTAAATAGAACGATGACAAAAATATCATCGCAAGAAGCACCAGCCATTACTAATTGAGGAATACTTTTTTGCGTACCGTATCTACTATCCATAAACTGTACCATTCTTGGCACAACAACAGCAGGTGAAACAGCTCCAAGAACAGCCCCCATAACAGCAGCCTCAATTCTTGAAACTTCAAGCAAATAAGGTGCAAAAAGGAAAAAGGCTAAAATTTCAAAACTTGCAGGCACACAAGACATCATAATTGCAGGACGCCCCACTTTTTTTAAGTCCGAGAGGTTGAGAGAAAGTCCTGCTTTCAAAAGAATAATAATGAGTGCCATTTGTCGTAATTCAGACGATATAGACAGAATAGATGGATCTAATAAATTCAATACATACGGTCCTAAAACAATGCCTGTAATCAGCATACCAATTATGCGTGGCAACTTTAATTTCTGACAGATTGCGGCCATAGATAGCCCAATCAAAAAAATAAAGGCAAGTGATGTTAACATAAAAATCCTCCTATAAATAAAGTAATCACAATTTCTTACTTATTTGTGTTTTCTACATTGATTGTTAATGACTACCGTAGCACGCTTTCAAACAACTCTTGCCCCAAATCATTTATCGTAACAATACGGCAATCATTTTTCTTAAGCGAAAAATAAAAAATATAATTTATTCTTAAAAACATAAGGCTTCTAATCTTATCCCATAAAACTGCTCCTTTCACACAAAAAAGCCGACAATTCCTGCACTTACGCAGAAATTATCGGCTTTAAATACAAAAACTTCTGCATAAATGCAGAAGTCATTAGCTTTATAAAGCGGTTTCGGCAACGCCGAGGGAGAACTTCATTCCCATATAAATATTATAATCAGTTCAGTAGTAGAAGTCAAGGGAATGTCAATAAATTAACAAAATCTGCAAATTAATTAACGGAGTTGATTCCAGACAGATAGAAGAAAAGTGTCGTGTACCGGATGAGACACGCGGTTTTTGTTTGTTAAAATTTGCACGAAACTGCGGGGAATCCGTTGTATAATGTGAATAAAAATGCTATCATTATAATATCATTTTAGTGCGATTTACATAAAAAGCAGGAGGTGCAGACATTGAAGTACGACGAAAGGATACGGAAACTGGAAGAGACTTACGGTGACTGGGTGACAAAGCCGGAGAAGAATCAGAAGCTTCGCTCCGGGGAGATGACGAAGAAACTCTATCCCTATGAGAAATTGTTCTCACCCATCAAGGTGAATCGTATTACCATCAAAAACAGGGTCGTCATGGGGCCTATGGGAAACTTAAATATGTGCGAGGAGTCAGGGCGGCCCAATGACAAGATGCTGCAGTATTTCTTCGCCCGTGCCAAAGGCGGGACCGGGCTTCTGACAACGGGGCTGATTCCGGTCAGCCACGGCATTGACCCCACGGTGACGGAGAAAGGCGATTTATCCATGTTCCCGCGCATCGACCACGCGAGAACGGTCTTCGCGGGGTGGAGAGACTTAGCGCAGGGCGTGCACGCCTACGGCAGCAAGATTTTCATACAGGTGACGCCGGGGCTGGGGAGAGTGGGACCGCCGACCTGTGTCATGACCCGGCATAAAATTCCGGTGTCGTCTTCCGTGAATCCGAACTTTTACATACCGGAGCTTCCCTGTGTGCCGCTGACAGACATCAGTCTGATGAAGATTGTAAAGAATTGCGGACAGGCGGCAGCCGATGCCATGGAGATGGGACTGGACGGCATCTATCTGCACGGACATGAAGGGTATCTCCTGGAGCAGATGACAAACCCGGCATTTAACAGAAGGCAGGCGGGCAGATATAAGAACCCGGAGGTGTTCGGTCTGGATATTGTGCGGGAAATCCGCAAGCGGGCGGGAGATTCCTTCCCCATCATGTACCGCATCGATATGTCTTTGGCTCTGTCGGAGACATATGGAGAGCGCATGGACGAGGTCCCCAGTCTGAAGAAATTCCGAAACGGAAGAACGATAAAGGATACCCTGCGCTATATGGCGAAGCTGGTGCAGGCGGGAGTGGACATGTTCGATGTGGATTTAGGCTGCTATGACAACTGGTGGCTGCCCCATCCGCCGGAAGGGATGCCGGCAGGGTGTTTTCTGGATATGGCGAAGATTGCCAAAGAATTTTTCCGCAGAAATGAAATCAAATCCAACGCAGGGCTGGATGTGCCGGTGGTGGCTGTGGGCAAACTTGGCTACCCGGACATCGCGGAGCAGGCGCTTCGGGACGGGGACTGCGATATGGTCATGCTGGCAAGACCCCTCCTTGCCGATGCAGAGTGGTGCAACAAGGCGTTTGCCGGCAGGGTAGAGGATATCCGTCCCTGTATCGGATGCCAGGAGGGATGTGTCAATGAGTTTATCCTGGGCGGGCATCCGCAGTGCGCGGTAAATCCCCGCACCGGGTTTGAGGAGCGTTTTCCGGATACCTTCGCGCCGGCGCAGGAGAAGAAGAAAATCGCGGTGGTCGGCGGTGGTCCCGCAGGCATCACCTTCGCTTTAATCGCTTCACAGAGAGGGCATGACGTGACCCTGTACGAGAAGACCGATAAGCTTGGCGGAAGGATTGTAGCGGGCAGTGTCCCGGAGATTAAGTTTGATATCCGCAACTACCTGACTTATCTCAACACCCAGGTAGAAAAATGCAGGGAAACATGCGGTTTAAAGGTGGAATTAAATACAGAGGTGACGGCAGAACAGATAAAGGAAGCAGAGTATGACTGTGCGGTCTTTGCCTATGGGACGAAGGAAATCTGCCCGAATATCGAAGGAAAGGACGAGGCAAATCTGGTTCTGGGTGTGGACCTTTTAGGAGACCCCAAGCTGGCGGATGGAGCCGAGAATATCGTCATCGTGGGCGGCGGAGTCGTAGGATGCGAAGTGGCGCACTGGCTCGCCTGGGAGAAGAAAAAGAATGTGACTGTGTTGGAGATGCAGCCCTATTTTATGACTGGCGTCTGTACAGCGAACAGGGGACATCTCATCCACTATATGGAGAAGGCGGGTGTGAAGCTGATGAACTGCGCGAAGGTAAAAGCTTTCGCGGGTGACGGCGTGTACGTGGAAAAGAACCAGTCCGACACAGTCCCGGACCCCTACAATACATGGCAGCCGCTGCTTCCGCCGAACATTGAGAACCCCATGGCGAAGAAGATAAAAGAAGAGATAGAAGAAATCCATGTCCCGGCGGATTTGGTTGTGCTGGCAATGGGCGGCAAGGCGGATGAGAGTTTCTTCTTTGAGGCAGGGAAATCGCGCGCGGCGAAGGAGATGTACAACATCGGCGACAGCAGCAGGGCGGGAAGAGTCCTGGAGGCAGTGCGCGGGGCATATCACCTGGCAGTGCGCATCTAGGTGACAGTGCGGACATCACTTGAGGGTGCGCATTTAACAGGCAATGCATTTGCTATAAGAAGGAAAGACTTAAAAGGAAGGACAGACAATTATGGACAGAGAGACGAAGATTATCGCGCTGACGGGAAAGGGCGGAGTCGGCAAGACCTCCATCTCGGCGGCGCTGGTAAAACTGCTGGCGGAGACGTTTCCGGAGAAGAAGATACTGGCAATCGATGCCGACCCCGCTGTGGGGCTTGCGACTGCTCTGGGGATAGAGACGGAGACGACCCTGGATGACATCCGCATCGAAATCGTGAAAAATGTGGAGGGCGGGAAGAACGAGGAGGCGATGGAGCTTTTATCCGAATCCCGGTACAAGATAGCGGAGGCGCTGGTGGAGAAGGACGGCTTTGCCTTCCTGGCAATCGGACGACCGGAGTCCGCGGGATGTTACTGCCGTATCAACTCCTATTTAAAAGATGTCATCACCATGATTTCAGGACAGTTTGACTATGTGGTTATCGACGGGGAGGCAGGGATTGAGCAGATTAACCGGAGGGTTATGGAGAAAGTGACCCATCTGCTTCTGGTGTCCGATACGAGCAAAAAAGGAATAGAGGTCATCAGAACCATAGAGGATGTGGCGATGGATTTGGTGAAATATGACCGCATCGGACTCATCTTAAACCGCGTTGAGGAGCCTTCCCTTGTGGAGCGGATTGCCCTGGGAGATATGGAACTGCTGGCGGCAATCCCGCCGGATAAAGCGTTGGCGCTCTATGATTTCGAGGGACGAAGTATCCTAGAGCTGCCTGCGGATTCCCCCATCGTCTGCAAGGTGAGAGAGGGCATGAGGAAATTCGGGATACTGCCGTGAGGCGAGAGGCGCTCATAAAATGCGCGGCTTTATCGTGAAACGGCAGCGTTGACATGGAGGATGTAAGGAGGACGTTTATGAAGGATTTAAAGCATATGCTCTATTTTGAAGGGCTGCTGGACAATGCCCTGAATGACCTGGTAAAGGAAGCCCAGTCAGATGGCAGGATTGCCGTGGGATATACGTGTTTCCATATCCCGGAGGTGCTTCTGAATCTGGACAACTGCTTTTCCGTCAGGCTTCGGGCGCCCCGCATGGGTTCCACGGACATTGCGACCTACTACTTGGCGAGCAGTGCCTGTGAATTTTCCAGAGCGCTTTTGGAGAGAGCGATAGAGGGCGGTTTCCAGTTCCTGGACGCCATCGCGGGGGTGGACATCTGCGAATGTATGAACCGCTGCTATGAGAATATGGAGCTTTTGGATATCAAAGGCGCGGATAAGGAGAAGTTTTTTATCAGTTATGTGGATGTCCCCGGCAAGGATGAGGAGATTACCGTGGAACACGTAGTGGAGCAGCTTCGCAGGAAGGTGTTGGTCCCGCTCCATGAGAGGTACGGCACAGATATCTCCGACGAGGCGATGCGCAAAGCAGTGGAGGCGCACAATGAACTCTGCCGTATCATCACGGAGATGGGAGAGATGCGAAAGGCAGAGAACCCGGTCATTACGGGGGCGGAGTTCCACAAGATTGTGCTCGCCACCTATGTGTGTCCCCACGATTTACTTATGGATAAGTTAAGAGAGACTCTGGAAGAATTAAAGACGAGAAAGCCGGATAAAAAGTCAAAGTTCCGCGCCCGTGTTGTCATTGTGGGCGGGGAGATTGACGACCCGGACATGATTGATTTGGTGGAGGAGAGCGGCGCCTATGTAGCGGCGGACCGTTTCTGCTACGGCTCGATTCCGGGACGGCAGGAGATACCTCTAAATGATACGGAGGATGTGCTGACCCAGATTGTGCGCTTCAATATCGCGCAGACTGCATGTCCGAGGTATGTGACGCCTGGTAAAATCCGTTTCCGTCAGGAGCAGGAGGCGAAACTGGTGGAGGAATATCATGCGGATGGCATCATTTACGAGCAAATGAAGTTCTGCACCTACTGGTCCTATGAGCGGACACTGCAGAGCCATGTGCTCACGGAGGAGTACCAGATTCCCACGCTGTCCATCGACCGTCCCTATCAGGCAAAGTCCAGCGGACAATTGAGAACCAGGGTGCAGGCGTTTGTGGAGAGTCTGGAGATTAAGAAAATCAAAGCGCGCAGGAAGGGGGAGCAGAGAGCATGAAGAAAAAAGCATTGTTTCAGAAAATAAAAAAGGCGGCCCCGGATGTGGTGAGAGATTTGAAGCATTACGGAAAGCCCAGAGTCAAGCTGCACAACAAAGGGCTGGGAGATTATTATACAGAAGGATACCGTTCTCTGAATCAGAGAGAGTGGAAAGGTGTGAAGGATACGGCATATGATTTTGCCTCCTGGCTGAAAGTCTATGGCTTCATGCTGGCGAAGCTGGGGAAACATCCGGCAGCTCTGATGAAATCCTTTGCCCGCTATCCGTGGATGGCATCCTATCTGACAGTCGCCAATATGCTGGACAGGCACAAGTTAGGGCTGCGCGGCAAGCAGCTTCGGTACACCCAGGAGCAGTTCTACAGTGTGGTACATAATTCTGTGGAAGTCATTGCCAGCATACTGGAGCGGGATGAAAATCTAAATTCTCCGAAAAATAAGCGCGCGGCGGCGCTGCGGGCAAAAACGGTGATGTTTGACGAGATGACGCCGTCCATTATCATGGCGGGATTCCCCATGCTGGACTGGATAGATATTGCCATGTCCCCGGTTTGTCTGCCCGGCGAGGTGGACCAGTACGCGAACCTCTACTATGTGGACGCGGCGGAGCGGATGGGAATGGCGCCGGATGTGTGCCCGCTGCCGTCAGCGGAAGTCGGATGCGCGATTGTCAATGATTATCCGAGGGTGGGAAGTTCTTTTATCACCAGCTCCATGCCCTGTGACGGGTCTTTGGGAGCGGCGCTCTTTATGGACCGCTATATGAGAGAACTGCCAAGCTTTACCCTGACTCCGCCCCAGCGGTTCAATGAGCCCCAGGCGAATGTCTACGCGGTGAAGGATTTGAAGAACTGTATTCGTTTCATTGAAGAGACTTACCATGTGAAATGGGACTGGGATGCGTTCTGGGAGAAAGCAAAAGAGTACAATAAATCTACCCAGTGTATGCTGGACAAATGGGATGTGAACTGTACGCCTTATCCCCAGGTGGTAGGCAGCGCCCTTTCCCTGCAGAGAGAGTACGAGTTCCAGACGGCTGCTTGTCTGGATTCGTATATGATAAAACAGGACGAAAAAGTGACAAAGATGATGCTGAAAGGCTACCAGGAAGACAAGGAGGCGGATAGAAAAGACTACAAATACCGCGCCATTGTCTGGTGTTGTCCCGCACACTATTACACCCACTTTACAACCTGGGCGCAGCACACCTGGGGAATCTGCACGCTGGTGGATATGGAGTGTATGCTAAGCCATCATTTTTATCATATCGGCGATGAGGAGCAGGCGCTTACAGACATGGCGATGGCATATGAGCGGATGATGATGCGCTCCCACAGCAACGGCGGCTATGTGAACGCCCTGGACGAGTGCTGGAAGATGTGTGAGAAATTCAATGCCAATATTGTCATCATGTACGACCACGTGTCCTGCAAGAACTTCGGCGGGCTGCATGGTCTGTTCGAGGACCAGGCGAGGGAGAGGGGAATCCACCTCATCTGGGTACAGCACGATTTGATGGACCCCAGGACGGTTTCCAGAAAGGCGATGCGCGACGCGGTAAACAAATATATGTCAACCGTATTCAGGGAAGAACCGCTTGACCCGACTTACGTAGACTATGACGACGAGATAACATGGTAAGGAGGTAGGAGAAGATGAAATATTTCGGAGGATGTGATGTGGGCTCAACCTACACGAAAACAGTGATTTTAGACGAGGAGGGGCATATCGTCTCCAGCAATACCATCAAGAGCAAGATAAACAGCGCCGAGAGCGCCAAGGCGGGGCTTGACAAAGCCATCGAGGAAGCGGGGCTAGCAAAGGTTTCGGATTTGACATACTTAATCGGGACAGGATACGGGCGGAACAAGGTGCCCCAGGCGGATGAAAATATTTCAGAAATCAGCTGCCACGCCATGGGCGTCCATGTGACAGACCCCTCCGTGCGCGCCATCATTGATATCGGCGGACAGGACGTCAAGGGCATTGCCGTGGATACGGACGGGACAGTGAAGACCTTTGCCATGAACGACAAATGTGCTGCGGGTACAGGGCGCTTTTTTGAATCCATGGCAAACGCGTTCGAGGTCACGCTGGATGAATTTTCAAAACTGAGTCTTTCGGCAAAGAACGTCATTCCCATCACAGCGCAGTGTACAGTATTTGCCGAGTCCGAGGTCATCACCTTAGTGGGCGAGGGAAAGCCCAGAGATGAGATTGCCGCGGGAATCCAGCAGGCGGTGGCGAAACGGTGCTTTGTCATGGCGAAGAAGGCAGGGGCAAAGGACGCGGTGACACTGACCGGAGGATGCGCCAAGAACGAGGGACTGAAAAAGGCGATTGAAAAAGTACTGCGTCTCAAAGTCATTGAACTGCCGATTGACCCGCAGCTTATGGGTGCCTTAGGAGCGGCGGAGTTTGCGAGACAGAAAGGGCTGGATTTATAGAGAAGGGAGCGGTTAGCATGAAAAGAACAGTGCGGATTTTACTGAAACTGCTTGTCGCCTGCACTGCCATCCTGGGGGTGCTCTTTACCATCTACATCACCAACGCGGATTCCAAGCTGGTGGAATTTGTCTATGACAAGCTGACGAATTACCATAATTCCAAGAAGGTAGAGGATAAGATTTAGCCATGCAGGTATATGACAAAGTAATCGAGGCAACGCGGGAAATTTTAAAGCCCTGCAGCTGCCGGGACTTGACGAAAAAAGAGCCGAAGCGGTGGAAGCTGCTTTCTGACAATGAATTTCTGCTGAAAAAGGAAGTGGCATTTGAATTGGGCAGCAGGGATTTTCCCTCTACCTGCTATCAGGCTGTGACCTCCTCGCGGGAACTCGTGGGGGAAGATAAGATTCTGCTGTACGGACCGGATTTGCAGGAGATAAAAAAGGATGTGCCCTTTACGAGAATTACCTTTATCCAGACGGATTTCCCGGAGGATGAGGATAAGGCGTACCGGGAAATCAAGAAGCTGGAATTTGCGCGCTTTAAAATTATCCCGGAGGGATACATGATGCTCTCGTCGAGCATGGAGCGAAGAGAGCAGGTCCGCGTCAGCAAGAAGGCAGTTAAGAGAGGACTTGACTTTGCCACCATTGGCAGAATCATCATCAGTAAGTATAAAAGAGAGCTGGGAGCAAAACATGTCCAGGTACTGTTTATCACAGAAGCGCTCCCGGCGATAAAAGAGCTGATGGAGCAGGGAAAGAGGGCGGAGGCAATCACGGATGCCTTCGACCATATCCTGAAAAATATTATCCTGGACTGCGATTTGTGTCCGCTGCATCCTATCTGCGATGATGTGGAAGAACTAAGGCAGATACATTTCCATGTGAAAGAAAAGGGGTAAGGGCATACGGATGTTGTATGTATTCAAATTATAACAATACTATCTATAATGAGGGGAGATGTCTATATTATGAGTTATAAAACAACAGATGCTTTGATGCGGCATCTTCGCGACGACAGTGGAATTAAAATAAGTGGAGGAAAACAGAAACGTCAGCTAATTAATACAGGGTATTTTCATGGATATAAAGGATACCGTTTCTTTAAAAATGCACAAAAGAGATTACCATTTGTTTCTTATGACGAAGTCTATGCGACCATTGAATATGATTCCGATTTGAAAGCATTATTTTATGCGAAAATGATGTATATTGAGACTGCAGTGAAAAATATCGCATTAGAAAGTATATTGACAAAATCAAAATCGGAATCTATTCAGAATATGTATGATAAAGCTGTCAGCGGATATCATAATGCACCAGCTAATGCGACTGTGGAACAGAAAAAGAAAATGCAACAGAATAAACTGAATTTGCAAAAATCTATCCAGTCAAACCTTGCATATGCATATAAGAAAAACAATCCTAAAATAGTACATTTTTATAATAAGGGATCTTCGGATGTTCCTGTTTGGGCGCTATTTGAAATCATGACGATGGGAGATTTTGGGTACCTGCTATCGTGTCTTACATATGACGTTAGGGACGATATTTCTAAACGCTTAGGACTAAATATTTCTAGTGATACGAACAGAGAGTTGATATACAAATATATTTATACGCTGAAGGATTTGCGAAATGCAATTGCACACAATGCTGTAGTTTTTGACACAAGATTTCGTAATATTGATCCCAACAATGCTATGAAACAATGCCTGAAGTTTGAGATGGGGTTGCCGTATGTGAATTTTAAAACGATTGGGGACTATATTATCCTCATGTGTTACTATATGAAATTACTCAGGGTATCTAAGACAGAAATTAAAATATTTATTAGAGCGTTTGAGAAAATAGTGGAGCGTTACAGAAAATCTGTTAATTCCAATGTGGCGGCAATTGTAATTCATCCAGACGTATCATTTCGGATGAATATTTTGAAAAATTATATATAAAACTTGCATTTTTTTACCACTGAGTGTATAGTATAAGTATTAATTGGGGTATATATTTGCGGATGTATACTTGAGAAGGGTGTCGCAAAATCATCTGGTTAGATGATGGAGCGATACCCTTTCTCCATGTTACGTAAAAATCCAAACTAGCGGGAACAGTTCATCTGGTATAGGCCTCTTCTCCCGCTCAGGATGTATTCATATGATTCATGTCACTTTTTCAAAAAACTTTTGGAGATATACAGTCGTTTATTCTTTTTGGCACTCTATCCGTTTCAGAAATGGGACCAGTGTCCAGAATTGAAAATTTGGTACGGAACCGGGAAATGAGCCAAAGTCCATACCTTAGAGTATAATTATCATTGGCAAAAATAAAGGGAAGAGACCGAAACCTCTTC
>UQKK01000054.1 GCA_900541505.1 uncultured Ruminococcus sp. | reverse complement strand
AGGGCGAGGTTTACGAAAGCCACCTCTTTACCGTGAAAGATGATAAATTCAAAAGTGAGCCTTTTCTTCGGGAGCTAAAAGAGATTTACACCGACCTTATCAATCGGCATATCTCCGATCCCGAACAGCAGTTAAAGGTGTTTGATAAGAACAGCGTTTATCTTCCCACCAAGAAAATCGGTAAGAACAATCCCAAAGCCGCCGAGATTGAAGCGGATAACACCGCAAGGCAGGAATGGAACAGGACAGCGGATATGGCGTTGTTATCGGGTATTTCCGAAGCAAAGATTTTAGAAGTCAAGCAGACCGAGATACACGAAAAAGCAAGTCAGTCAATCATGAGCAAAGGCTGGTTACCTAATCTGTTCCGTGGGATTGTGGCAAAGGCAAAAGATTTTCTGCAAAGCCTTATCAGGGAAAAGGATATGCCGCCCAAGCCTACACTTGATATTGATATGGCAGAGTTCCGCCATATGCGAAGCCTGATGATAAAAGCGCATGAGGGGGCAAAGGAAATCCGTCATTTACAAGACGATATTCTTCCAAAACTGAGAGCGCAGCTTGCCGATACAAAAGGGATTTTCAAGGGCAACGAGCGTAAAACGATTACCGAGCAGATACAGCAGACGGAAAAGAAAATCTCCGTTAAGCTGGATAAGCTGCCCGATATTCTGAAAGAGGACGGTTATCCCGATGTGCAGGCGTTTATGCGTACTTTCCGAGAAATGGAAAGTGTTGTAGAACAATATAACCGTGACCTTGCCGAATGGGAACGTCAAGTCAGCAGGAAACCGACAGCCACCGCTAAGGCACAGTACAGACCGCCCGAAAAGCAAAGCGTGTTAAAACATCTGCGTGAGATACAGGAACGCAATAAGCAGAAACCGCCCCAAAGACAGCGTAAGAAATCCTTTGACAGAGATAGCCGATAGGCATTCAAAAACCGCCGTGTATGGTGTTATCCATAGCGGCGGTATACATAATTATTTACTGTCTGCAAGTGTAATTTTCATATCCTGAACATTGATGATTGTTTCCTGCTTACATTTCGGACAGTAGAGAGGAAAGTTTTTTAATTCCGTATCTTCCCGTATCATAGTACGGGTTTTATTGCCGCATACAAGGCAATATATCCATTCTGAAATAATAGTTGGCATATAATATCATCACCGCCTATCATTATTTTCATATTCATCAAATTGTTTTGTTTTTTTCAATATCCACAGTGCGTAACTTAAGCTAATAATACATAATACTGCACTTGAAATAATATGAAACTTCATTGAAGAATTTTCAACAGCAAAAACGCTCGAAGAATTTACAAAACTATGTGCAATAATACACGGTAAAAGGCTCTTTCCTTTGTAAAAAATAATTGTAAAAAGAAAACCTATTGCGATTGCATAACAAACTTGTAAGAGTGTAGGTATTAAATCTTTTCCGTTCAGTAAGTTTACAATATGTCCAATTCCAAAAGTAACACTTGAGATAACAATCGCCAACTTTACATTGTCATTGTATAATGCTTTGAACAGAAATCCACGAAAAATAATTTCTTCAATGAATCCAACGCAGAGCATACTTAAAATATATAACACAGTTTCTAAAACAGACAGCTTCATCGTAACGCCATTCCATAGGTTAATACTCATAATTAGAAGTAGCGGAGTAAAATATAAGAAATTTCTAAGGCTTCCATTAAAAGAACACAGACCGTATTTTTCTTTTAAGTTGTGTTTACTCACAAAAACTAAAAGAAGCAATGTAAAAACTATAGCAACGGGTGCAGCAATTATTTTTTCAGTGCCAAGCGAAGCAGAAAAGCTGTCAGCAACACTAAACAAAACAACATAGGAAATAATCCAAACCAATGAGAAATTTAATTCATTTTTCTTATATAAACGATACATTATAATCCTCCTTTCAATGAATAAACTGTTCCGTCAAATACCAAGTCTAAATCAGATATAATCGTCTGTTCGTCATAGGTCATTTCGTTATTTGCAAACATACTTGCATATCCGTGTGCAATCAGGAATAATGAACGGAAAATGGTTTTCGCCTGTTCTGTATTGACCTCTACTTCTTTACTCAGTATAGCTATAATAGGCTGTAATTCTTCAGAATTTATCAACTCAGAAATATTTTTTCCTATAAACTCATTTGTTTGAAATAGAAACCGAAACAAATTTTTTTCTGTTTCAGCAAAGCGTATATAATTCAGTCCAATATCTTTCATCGGATTTTCACTCTGAATATTAGTTATATATTCGGAATGATACTCATCTGCCTTAACATATACAGTTTTTTTCAATTCCTCTATTGTTTTAAAATGATACATAACAGGTTGAGTGGAACAGCCTAATTTTTTTGATACAGTTCGTGCATTGATATTTTCTGCTCCCTCACTTCGTGCTATCTCAAATGCTGCATCTATAATCATCTCTTTTGTAATTTTCACCTTTGGTGGCATATTTTTCACCTCTCCGCCATTTTATAATTATTGTTATATAACATAAATTATAATAAAGGGAGAGATTTTTGTCAAGTTTCGTAACGAAAATACAGTAAAAATAAGCGACAGAGAATTTACTCCCTGCCGCCTTGTCTACTTATGCGAATATAATTTCCCTCTCCACAATCTCCATAGCACAAGCCCGAATGTTATTCATCTGTCCAACCCATTCTAAGGCATTTTTCGCCTTTAGGCGTTCCGTGATACCCTGTGCCTGCTTCATCTGTTCTACAATCCTTTCAAAGCGTTCCTCCGCCTGTTTATCGACATCCGCAAGATAAGCATTCAACTTGCCACTTGTGAGTAGCGTGGCGTAAAACGCCCTCTTATGTTCCTGTAAATATCGTTTGTGTCGCTGCCCCCATAAACCGATAGGTTTGTTTTCTTTTTCGGCTGGTAAGGTCAGGCAAGGGATATAATAATCTCTTTGCAGTTCATACCAAAGACCATTGCTTTCATCATAAATATACTTGTTCATTAAAAAATCCTCCACTATAATATATTCGCACATATGTCACAGTTCTCCGATTGCCACACTCTGTTATATCTTGTTATGGGATTTTCTTTCCCTTGATTTTGCCCTTATAAGCAGTCAGGGAGAGAGTAAACTTGTGTGAAATCATATAAAGGGATAAGGCGAACACATTGCGATAAATCCTTTATTTTCAAGGCTTTTGGAGGATTTTATTGATAGACTATAACCTCTGCTAAGAGGCTATAAAATTGTGTTATTCAAATTCTAATTTCTCGTCCTGATTTTCTTACATTATATCATTCGCTTAATTCTCTGTCATTGTATTCTTTCTAGACTAAGCAGATAATATCGATAAATCATGTAGCCAACGCATACCGTAAAGAGCAGAATATAAGCCACATTATCTTTCAAACAGAAATCCATATATACCTGCAGTAATAAAAAGAGTAAAGAAAATCCATCGAATCCACCTGAACAGTTTTGGATAACAATCTGCTGCTTTTATAGAACATTGATGATTGTTTCCTTCTTACATTTCGGACAGTAAAGAAGAAAGTTTTGCATTACGGAATCTTCTTCGTATCAAAGTACGGGTTTTATTGCCGCAGACAGAACAATATACCCATTCTGCTTTAATTTGTTTCATAACATTCAACCTTCCTATTTTCGATAATCAGTAAAATACAAAAAATAATCTCTGTGGTAAGCATAAATACTGCTATAAAAAATGCCGGAGCATATATCCCAAGCAATAATACAATAATCGGTATCAATACAGAAAAAACATAATATGTTTTTGATTGATATAGCCAACCATATGGTAAAAGATGTGCTCCAAAAATTATAGCATAAACCATCAGCATTTTTTCTGGTATAACCGCATATACCCACATAGCAATTAATATATAAATCATTTGATTAAGTGAAATTAGCAGCCCCAATCTTGAAAGTGGATTTTCTTTATTTTGAAAATCAATCTTCAAAATTTTCGAGAATAAAAAAGCCAATGGCACTAATGGCGTTGAACAGCAAAAGGTAAATAAATTTTTTGACATAATCGGAAACGAGGATATATGGATACCTAAGACTGCTACCCAAATGAAAACAGAAGCAACAATAAAATGCAATCCTCTTTTTTGTTTTCTTATATTATCTTCTCTCAGTTCTTGCAAGGTTAATATTAACTCTTTTCTATTTTCCATTTACTTTTATCCTTTGCTGTTGATACTTCATCAAGGCTTGCGTATAAATTTCTCCTTGCTTATTGCTATACCACTGGTATATAGCAATACAGATAAAATAAAGAATGCATATAATTCCGATAAAAACTAACCATTGAATAAATGTTCCTATGCCGCTAAAAAATCCAATCCAATAAAAGTTTAAACACTCATATAAGCTAAACAATACCATAAAGCAGGTTAATCTTTTTGTGAAAGTCCAATTCTTAATAAAAACTTTTGTAAAAAGAATATTAAAAATCAACACACCACCAATCACAAAAAACAGTAGTTTAGTTAACATATTTACTGAAATTTGTTGTTGATTGGAAATATTGCAGTATGCTATCCAGATGACAAGAAGCCATGTCGTACAAAAGGCAATCCCATTTCTCATCCAAACGAAAAATTTTATGATATCATTTTTGTTATTTTTCATTGCTATCCCCCTATATTGATAATAGTTTCCGTACATACGGCACATATTTTCTTGAAATATATAATAACTCTCCATTACACAATGTTACTAAAATGGTGCGATTTAACTCTGGTTTTAAGGAGCGGATTTTATTTATGTTTACGATAAGTGACTTTGAAATTCGTATAAAGTCTTTATCGGATAAAATTTCCTCTAGTTCATATAACCTTTGTTTGATTTCCATAACATCTTCCTGCGTGTATAAAAATGTATGATTATCTACAGATTCAAAGTATAATACTTCTGATAAAATTATCCTAAATTGCGTACCATCTTTTTGAGCATACAATTTATTGTCAAATGATTCGATATGCGATTTTAATCTCATTACTTCGGCATCAATCTTATTACACTGAATAATTACACTTAATGTTTCTTTTATGTGTTCAATAATCTGAATATCCATATCGCACCTCCTTTGGTTATTATAATCATTCGTATTATTTTCTCAACTGCTTTATTGTAAGAGGTACAAAATCGTGCGTAAAATGCCACTAAATGAGTAAATCACGTATACCTTATCTGCTGTTTATCTAAAATAATATAGTGCTTTTTGACAGCAAAAACGCTTTATTTAGATAGCTCAAAAAGTATAAAATAAAGCGGATAAAGAAATTATCTCTATCCACCACGATTTTGCTGCTATATTCATTCTTTCTTTTCCTCAACTTCCATTTTTTACGGTTTGATAAGCTGGGGCAATCAGACTCTTCCAAATTTTGTTTATAAATATAATCAAGATTTTCTTTATTTCTCATTTTGACTCACCTGTCATCGGGATTTTCTATAATTTCAGTTGTTCCATAGAATAAAATCATACCGAAACACCCTTTTCCCTTGCGTACTCTGTAACATCTTCAACCAAATATTCTATTCCTAATGTATGCAGAGTATCATAACATACAAAAATGTAATCATCTAATATATGCGTTTCATCTAAAATCTTATAAACTTCAGCCGGCTTTTTCTGACATTTTTCTGCCAGATTATAAATAAGAAAAATACTGAATTTTAATTCCTTTTTAGTGCACATGGTTTATCATCCTTTTATAATGAAATTCAAACAACCGTTAGCAGTATGAATTATAAAAAATACCGAAGCAGTCCCAACTAATAAATAATTGCTTTTCCATAATCCGAAAAACAAGTAGTACAACGGGACAACCGCAAACTGGCTTATAACAATCAAACAGCTATATTGAAAACCAAGGTAATAAAAAACCCAGCCCATAAAATTTATCAATATCATTATAACGGTTATTGCAAAAAAGCCTTTCTCTTTGTATGTAGCTATTGAAAAGAATTTATCGTTATCTTTAACAAATAACATCAACGAAATCATGGACAACACACCAAATATACCCTGTGCTTTTTCTATTCAAGGAATTGCATTCGGCATATTCATTATAGGATTAGATTCCATCTTTATTAGCGGCATAATCATATACGGAATTTCCTGAATAACAAATGCAATAATTCCCGCAAAAGAAATTCCTAAATAATAATTCTTAAACAAATGAAAAAACTTTACCATATACTTCTCTATTCCTAAATTTCAATTTTCTCAGTTCTATAAACTGGGATTTCCTCTTATAATACTTTTTCATTTGCATGAGCATAGTAAATGATTTTTGGATTATAGTTCATAATCAGTTTCCAATCGATTTTTAAATTGATATTCTCGTCATAGGCTTCCAAATAGTCAATAGGTTCTAAATCCCCCACAATACAAACACCATTATCTAATATCAAAGAAATACTATCCTCGCTATGGCTTGTGGTCGATATAATCTCTCCGGCAATGCCTATCTCTCTAAGAAACTTCCTGCTATTTTCACAACTAACAATCGTTGCTTTAAAAGAATCAATCGGTTCATAATCTAAATATTTATCTTTACTAAAAATCTTATCTGCAAAATGAACATAAGCGCACTGAGTATCAATTAAAAGAAGTTTTACTCCTTGCTTCATCAATTCACTTACTAGCCCTATATGGTCGGGATGGTAATGCGTCGCTAAAACATAAGAAATATCGCTGATTTTTATGTTGTTCGCTTTAATCGCTCTAAAGAAAGCTGGAATTGTTCCTGCATAATCCGTATCAATAAGCAAATTACCACTTGTTCCACGAATAAAAAATGTATTTGTATTACCATATCTTAATTTACTTACCACGAACAATTCCTCCACAAAACAATGCGTGAAATTACTATTTGTTACTTTCTGCATATTGTGTTTCCTAAAATGATAATTACCAAGACGTCAACCAAAATAATACCCAGTGAAATATATACAAAAAATGCTGGTAAAACACTTTCCAACAATCCCATAATCAAAAGAAGAATTGCTATAACAGACATTCCTATTCCCACTGTTCGGCATAGTTTCTTTTCATTATATTTTGCCTTCTCTTCTTTGGAAGCCATATTGTATCCAGAAATAAGCCAGCTCCCATGTCCAGAAATCAAAACAATGGAAAGTACAGCAAGTATTATAAAAACAACCAATACTATCCAATCTGGTCCCGTTGATAAATCCGCCAATTTCATTTTAGATACACCTCCACAAATTCGGATATGTAGCTATGATTATATCACTTATTTATGAAATCTTCTACTGTGTTGAGTTATTATATAGCCGACAAACAGAAGTAAAACCTCCGTCTGGCTATGTAAAAGACGGCATCAGCTTCACGCCAATACCGCCTTTATAATTGATTCTATCCTACTCTCTTCTACATACTGTATTTACTAAAATTACCGTTACGATACCCACAATAATTCCTAGTAGGTCGAAAATATTTTCTAATTTTTCATTATCACACACTATATCTGACATTATCAAAAGTATATCAACAATTCCCACACAACAACTCATTACTCTACACAATTTTTTGTAATCATAATTTTGCTTTTCCTCATCACTCATCGTGTTATATCCTGCAAATAACCAACTACCTTTTCCATTCCAAAAGGCAATCGCCATAATTGCAAATACAACATATAATATATAATCACCTTTCATCTCATTACCTCTGCAAATTTCAATTTTCTCAGTTCTATAAACTGGGATTTATCGTTTGGCAACTGTTATTTCTACCTCATCACCCTCTGTTTTTCCAAGTTGCTCTCTAATATTTTTCAACATACCAATGATATAGCATATACTGCCGTCACTATTCTTAATCCCCATATTCACGATACTTCCATCATAGGGTATACCATCAAAGGTCACATGAACTTTCGCTCTTCCGCTTCCAAATTCTTTTCTGATATCATACGGGAATTCAACATATGCTCCGCCTTTATTAGGTACAAGATGTATTTGAGTTTTATATTTATAGAGTTTCATTTTGCTACCTACCTAAATTCCAAGTTATCTATATCATCTTCTTGAGCAAAAGCTCAAGAAGCCTCCCTCGCTCTGCTCGGCCAATTCAAATTTCCCGTCCTGATTTTCTTACATTATATCATTCGCTTAATTCTCTGTCATTGTCTTTCTCTCTCATACAAAAAGAGAACAGATTATCATTTGCTGCTCTCTTTTTGAAGTATGTCTCATCGCCTCATGCCCGGCGCAAAACTCTCACTTATTTATGATACGGTTCTTCATAACATATTCAAGTGCGGTTTCAATTCCTTTCTTAAAATCCTCCATTATTATATGCTTTTGTAATCACATAAGAGGGCTCATAATATGCACTACCGTTATAATTGTCGATCACTTCACATATCTCATCGTTATACACCCGTATCATGCCGTCTATATAATCTTCTGCCGGCTGAAGTGTTGACAGGATCAATCTCATATATACTTTTCCCATCTGTGTCTCAGAAGGAATCTCATCTACTAGTTCTTTATCCACTTCTGTGATATCAAAAGTACCTTTTTCCAGTTTATATTCCTCAATCCATTCTGCCTCAATTTTTTTCGGATTCTCACAATGCAGTACGCTGGCAAGACTGATCAAGCGCTCCCATTCATCTTTTAAAATGTGATTCACAACATATTTATTCCTCTGATGCAGCTTTCTGGCCACCCGTTCTATCATATAACACAGAAAATACAAATCGTTTTCGGTTATTTCTTCGTCTGGGAAAAACTTATTTGTCATAATGAATAACTCCCTTCAAACTTGATTGTCTGTAATGCCCTCTCTGTACAAAATACAATCTGATGTGTCGGATATTTAAACTTAACTAATTCCCAAAACGCAGCTTTCGATATCCGCCCTGCCATATAATCTTCTACATAATCCCATATCGTATCATCCGCCATGGGACCTTCTACAATATCATATTCATGTTTTATTCCTCTGCGGCAGTCAACCACGAACTGAAGCCATTCTTCTGTCATTTCATCAAAGACCTTTGTTTTCAAATCAGCGTTTTCTTTATATTGAAATTTATTGACAATATGACATTTTCTTTTTGTTATAGCCCAGCGCCTCGCCTGCTTTTCGTAAATAGTGCAACATATTCTCTATACCATAAGCCCCCTGTTCAATCTGCTTCGCCAGTTTACTCTGG
Source organism: uncultured Ruminococcus sp. (assembly GCA_900541505.1). Taxonomy (GTDB): domain Bacteria; phylum Bacillota; class Clostridia; order Lachnospirales; family Lachnospiraceae; genus Mediterraneibacter. The sequence goes on along the minus strand of UQKK01000054.1, from coordinate 9,942 downwards.
TAATATATATGCATTGCCCGATGCAATTCTATATTTTTCTCCTCAGACAGATACTCAATAATCGATTCCTCCAGATTCTGTTTGTAAATATAATCAATATTCTTTCTATCGCTCATCGCTCCACCTGATATGACCTTTGATAAATCAGTTCATTTTTAAGTAAAGTCTGACTTGCACTCTGTTGTTCCATGATACAAAATCATACAGCAATCCCTTTTTCTTTCACGAAATCTGTAATGTCGTCAACCAGATATTCTGCTCCTAATGTGTGTAGTGTATCGTAGCACACAAATATATAATCATCTAAAATATGAGTTTGATTCAGAATATTGTAAACATCTGACGGAGACTTTTTCCAATGTTCCGCCAGATTATGGATAAGAAAAATACTGAATTGCAGTTCTTTTTTTGTGCACATGATTTATCGCCCTTCTATATTAATTCACTGAACAGTATTTATTACAAATTCTATATTATATTATACTAAGACTTTTTCATTATGTACAGAAAAAGCACAGCTTTTCTTCCGCTGTGCTTTCCTTTGTATGATAATACTATTTTATTCAGGACAGACTCTTATAATAAACATAAAACACCCACTAATCATCATTTCTTTTCAGACTAAGCAGATAATACCGATAAGTTATATAGCCAATGCATACCGTAAAAAGCAGAATATAAGCCACATGATCTTTCAAAGTTCTGAAATAAAGAGCAAACAAAACAAAGCCGATACTTTGAATCATGATTTTGAATTTTGTATCTTCCAGTTTTCCCATTTTAAATAAGCAATAGCGGATTCCTATTACTACCGGAGAAAAAACAATCGCTATAACAATTAAAAACAAAGATTGTTTATCAGCCGCAAATTTCTTTAATATGCTTCTCTCTTTATCATCAATCTCCAAACATTGGTACAACAGATTTAGCGACGCCTCATCCGGTACACTTTTCCCCAGCTCCCATTTTGAGATCGTCTGCCTGGTAACATATACAGAATCTGCCAGTTCCTGCTGCGTCAGTCCTTTTTTTATCCTCGCCTCTTTTATCACTTTTGCAATGTCCATATATCCTCCACTATCTCCTGTTACAATGAGACATGCTGCTGACCGCAATAGCTGCGGCGGCACATATCATGACAAAACCCATATCCCATTTCCTCTCAAACAGAAATCCATATATACCTGCAAAAATAAAAAGAGTAAAGAAAATCCATCGGATCCACCTGAACAGTTTGGGATAACGATCTGATACTTTTATAACGCACATTATAACACACCCCAGTAATACCCCTGCTATGCCAAATAATCCAATGGTAATCACCTGCCAAATATACTTCTTATTTTTCCCCATAGATTTCAACATAACTAAGACCTCCTTTATTTTATGCTCCCATTTTAGGAGGTCTGTCTGTTAAAGTCACGCAACGCTCATCATAATTGCCGCAACAGCTGGTTTAAAACCGCATTTATTTATGATACGGTTCCCCATTGATAATTCGATAACTTCGGTACACTTGCTCCAGCAATATAACCCGCATAAGCTGGTGAGGAAAGGTCATTTTAGAGAAGCTTAAGGCAAAGTCCGAGCGGCGCAGCACTTCCTCTCCCAGCCCGATAGAGCCACCGATTACAAAGGCGATACTGCTCTTCCCCTGTACGCCGAGGGTTTCGATTTTTTCTGCCAGCTCCTCGGAGGTCAAAAGCTTTCCTTTTATTTCCAGTGTGATAACGTACATATCGTCCCGGATATATTTGAGGATGCGCATACCTTCCTTTTCCCGGATTCCCTCTTCCACTGCCGGACTCGCCGCATCGGGGGTCTTTTCATCCGCCACCTCTATGATTTCCAGGCGGCAGTATTTCCCCAGGCGTTTTGTATATTCTGCTATGGCATCTTTTAAATACTTTTCTTTGATTTTCCCAACGGTTATGACTGTGATTTTCATTTGTTTTCTCCGAAATAACTTAATTTGTACATATACAGTTCATGGAGTGCTCTTGTGGCGCAGATATATGCCGCCTGTCTGGAAAGGGGATTGGATTCTTTCCCGCAGACCGCGAATACCTGGTCAAATTCCAGTCCTTTTGCCAGATAAAAGGTGGTCACGGTCAACCCTTTCTTGAATACGCTGCTGTCCCTATCCACATAGTTTACCTCCACTCCCCGGAGCTTTAAAAGGCGATATAAATCAAAGGCCTCCTCTTCTGTCATGGTCAGAAGTGCGGCGGTCTCATATTGATTCTGCAGATTGTCCTTTACCGCGTCCAAAAGAGCTTCATCCGAGTCAAATGTCTGCTCCTGCACAGGTTTCCCGTGGCGGTTCAGCAGTTCTAAATCCCTGACTGTGCTGATATTCTGGGCGTATTCTGCGATTTCCACTGTATTGCGGTAGCTCTTTTTCATCTCTATGCAGCGGATGTCCCTGCCAAAAATTTTCGGCAGGAATCTAAGTACATCCTGGGGACGGCTGTCCAAGGTCTGCGCCCGGTCGCCCAGTATGGTCATCCTGCAGGAAAAGAGGGTTTTCAAAATCACGTACTGCATATAAGAATAGTCCTGCATCTCATCAATGACCAGATGTTTGATGTTTTTGTGCTGTTTACTCCCCTTCAGCCTGTATTTCAGATACAACATAGGGTAGACATCCCCATAGCGAATTTTCCGTTTCTCCAAAGGAACCTCCAGCAATCCTTCTAATCCGCACCACTTGAGCATACGGCTGTAAATCTGGTAAACATCCTTTGTCACATAAAGGCTGTCAAATTTTTTCTGGATATATTCCTGCTCTTCTTCGGAAATATCCCTGCCATGCAGTGTCTCATAGGCGTCAATAAAGTATTCCATCACCGCCTCCATCCGGGATAAAAGAGGGGTATCCTGAAATTTGAAATAAAACAAATGAATGAGTTCTTCCTCTGTCAGTTTCATTCCCTTAAATTCGATTTCTTTAAAATCTGCCAGTTCGTCTTCCATCACCGCCAGAAAGCCTTCTATCTCTCCCACAAATCCCGCCGATTGTTTCCGATGGAAAATCTCCGCCTCCTCTTTATCCGGGTACTTCATCAGCCATTCCAGATAGTGGTATCTGTCCTCACAATCCGCAATGGTATCTTTTAGTTCGTGATAGGCGAACACATCAAAGCTCATCTCCCGGATATTTTCCTCTCCCAACTCCGGAAGGATATGTGAAATGTAGTCCGCAAAAACACTGTTTGGCGAGAGGATGAGAATATTGGAGGATTTCAGGTTTTTTCTGTCATGGTAAAGCAGATAAGCGATGCGGTGCAGGGCTATGGAAGTCTTGCCGCTTCCCGCTGCTCCCTGAATCACCAAAATCCTGTCCTTTGTGTTGCGTATGATGGCATTCTGCTCTTTCTGGATGGTGCGCACGATGTTTTTCAGGCGGGTATCACCGCTGTTTCCCAGTTCCTGCTTTAAAATCTCATCGTCAATCTTTGTGTCACACTCAAACGCATAGACTATCTTCTGATTTCGTATCTTATACTGCCATTTGGAGGTCAGACGTCCTTTTACCTCCCCTGCTGGCGCTTCATAGGAGGCTTCGCCAACGTCCGCATCATAGAAAAGGCTGCTGACCGGCGCCCTCCAGTCATAAATTAGGGGCGTGCCGCCTGTTGTCTCAGCGAAATTGCCGATACCAATGTAAAAAGGCTCCGCCTTATCTTCCCCGGAAAACAGAAAATCCACCCTTCCGAAAAAGGGAGCATCATACATCCGTTCAAACCGATGTTTTAACCTTGCCTTTTCCCGGTTTGCGTTGACCTGATGCAAAAGTGCCTGTCGGTTATCGAAATCCTCATAGCCATACTGGTCCATCTCCGCATAATTTTCCCAGTAGTACTCCTGCATATTTTCGATTTCTTTCTGCCCTTCTGTCAGAGACCTTTCGATTTCTTCCATACGCAGTTTCAGTTTTTCTGTCACATATTTTAAAAACAGCTCTCCGTCAAAATATTTCTCCATCTATGTCATCCTCCCTGCTGTCGTATCCTTTCATGGTTATCTGTCTGTTCTGCACAGCCATAATGCAGCTGCCGTATAGAATAGTATATCATGTATCTTTTTAAAAATAATCACAAATCTGACATATTTTTGTGAGAAAATAAAATACAGCGGTACAAATCGTACCTATTTGAAAACGAAGCAGAAATGAGGTAAGGGACATGAAAAAGGAAAACAAAAAAATGGCACAAAAGCGCCGTGCTCTTGAGCGGAAAAAGCAGGAACAGCGCCGCAAAATCAAGAAATTCTTCATCATTTTTATACCTGTTTTGGTCGCTGTGATTTTAGCAGCCGCCATTATCTGGGATGCTGTGACAAACAAAGATACCGACTCTGCCGGGACCTCCACTGATACGGAGCAAACTTCCGATTCTTCCGGCAGCACTGCGGACGACGGGCAGTCTTCGGATGGCACTTCCTCAGACAGCGGAGAGACTTCCGGCTCCTCCGATACCCAGACAGGTTCATCGGGCACTCTTTCTTCCGATACATCTCTGACAGTTGCCGACGGTGATACGGTCAATATTGATTATGTGGGTACTGTGGACGGTGTGGAATTCGATGGCGGAAGTACAAACGGCGCCGGAACAGATTTGACTATCGGGTCAGGCACTTATATTGACGGCTTTGAGGAGCAGCTTGTCGGCGCTCACCCCGGAGATACGGTGGAAGTTAACGTTACTTTCCCGGACCCCTATTCACTCAATACAGATTTGAGCGGGAAAGCCGCAGTATTTACTGTCACAGTAAACGGTATCTACCAATAAGAATATAACAAGCACAAAATGTTCAAGAGGCTGTCTCAAAACTTAAAGTTTCTGCAAGATATTGGCAGGTCTTAATAACCACCCTCAATACCCTGTATGAAACATTCATCTTGCAAAAGCCCCTTGAACACTTTATGCGCCGGGCGCAGTCGCTTCAGCGACATATTTACCACATGCACTCCTGCGCTCTTCGTTTCACTTCGGAAGGCGTTTCTTTCCCGTAAATTCAGTCACATCAATGCGGTAGACCGCCACCCGGTCCAGCATTCCATCCTGAAACTTTATATCGCTTCCGGGCTCCAAATGGTGCATCAGAACCTGCAGTCCGTGAATCTTCTCCTCCGCGCTCTCCAGCCGGCATGCTTTTCCCGTTCCCATAATGCTCTTGTAGGCATAGGAATAACTGCATGTATAATCCCCCTGGATGAGTTCGTGGCAGCAGTCCATCTCAAACGCCACCTCACTGTTTTCCGCCAGGGCTTCTGCTTTTCTTCCCTCACCGGCACTGTGGATATAGAGCTTCAGCTCCTTATTCTCTTCCTCAAGCTCGTACCCGAAATTGACAGGAACAATGAACATTCCTTCCTTATCTGTCATTCCAAGCCTGAGCACTTTGCACGTCTCAAGTACTTCTTTTAATTCTTCTATCTCAGTGATTTCCCGTTTTCCAAGACGCATCGGGCGCATCATCATCTCTCCTTTCGCTTGAGCAGTTTCAGCCGCTCCTTTTCTTCTTTTGTCACACGATATGACTCCCGTATTTTCTGGATGGATTTATTGTGCGTAAAGGCATCCATGCGGTTGTTCTGAAGAAATTTCTCCGTCTTTTCCGGAAAATTCACATAACACATAGATACAGCCCACGCCGCAGCCATCTTCGCGTAATAGCCTTCATGGTGGATGGAGTCACACACCGAGAGGATTTCATCAATATGCTCCTCATCGATAAAATGTCCGAGCATGGAGACAAGAGCAAAACGGATTTCATATTCCTTATCACTTTTCGCGTAAGCCTTCACAAAAGGAAACCATGTCTCTTTATCCTCTTCCATGAATTTGTATCCGCCGCAGCTGCTGTCACAGACACCCCAGTTCTGTATCTTGGGGATAAACTTCTTAAGATATATCATGCGCTCTCTCGTATCCATCCGAATATAGCCCAGAACCAGCCCGTAGAGCATGATTTCTTCATACAGCGCTGTCTTAATATCCAAGTCCTGATTTTTCTGCAAATAACCCAGCCCATCCTCTTTGGCGATTCGCTTCGCCATCTTGCGCAATGCCGGGAGACGTACACCCAGAATGTTGGGGACGCCGGGCAGGAGCTTTTGATTAAAGTTCCGGTACTCTTCTTCCGCGAGGCTATATAATTCTTCTCTTATCTCGGTAGTTCCTGCTGGTTGAGTTTTTAACATTGCTCTATCTCCTTTGAACACGATAATCTTAACTGCATAGCTGCCTCATCCGGTTCCCTCTTATCAATCATCATAATGCCCCCGGCATGAGAGGATTTCCAGAACTCCATCTGAGATACGATAGACAAATCTTTTTCATTCTTCCGGTTCCTCAATAGGTTCATGTTCTACACCTTTACCGCTGTTAAGAGCCGCAATCCCACGGCGAAGATGTGCCAAATTACTCTCTGAGTAAAAAGGGTCGGCTGTCACTTCAAAAGGAATACGCTTTTCTCTGCTGACTGTTTTCGCGAAAATCGTAAAAGCCGTTGTCATTGAAAGCCCCATATCAGCGCAAACCTTTTCCATACTCTTTTTTAAATTCTCGTCCATGCGGAAATTTACATTTACTGTATGTGCCATATACAACACTCCTTTCTGTCTTCATTATATGTTGTTGTAATGAAAAAATCAATATTTCTCATTACAACAACTTTACATTTTAGCTTTCCCACCATATAAAAAATCATACAGCAAAATAAAAACCAGCGCAGAGTGCATCTATTACAGGCAATTCCGAAGAACTTTTCTTTCCTACTCAAAAAGCCCCGCAGGACTGCATATTCCGAAAATCGGAATACAGCTTCCTGCGGAGCCGCCATTTTGATATCAAGATACAGACAAGACTCAGATATTTTTGTCTGTATCGAAAGAAATCCGTATCGAGGGAAAATTCGCCTCACCCCGTATGATTTCCTATTTGTCTTTGCCTTTCAGATATTCGTCAATTCCTTTAGCGCCAGCTTTTCCTGCACCCATAGCGAGGATAACCGTCGCTGCGCCTGTCACTGCGTCACCGCCTGCAAACACACCCTCTTTGGATGTCTGTCCGTTTTCCTCATCTGCAACGATACATTTTCTGCGGTTTGTATCCAATCCCTTTGTGGTGGAGGAAATCAGCGGGTTCGGGGAAGTACCGAGTGACATGATGACAGTGTCCACCTCAATATCATACTCGGAGCCCGGAATCTCTACAGGACGTCTTCTTCCGGAAGCGTCCGGCTCACCCAGTTCCATCTTGATAACGGTCATGCTCTGGATATTTCCGTTCTCATCCACATTGATTTTCTTCGGGTTTGTCAGAAGGTCAAAGATAACGCCTTCCTCTTTTGCGTGGTGAACCTCTTCCACTCGCGCCGGGAGCTCTGCCTCACTTCTTCTGTATACAATATGTACATCCGCACCCAGTCTCAGCGCTGTCCTTGCGGCATCCATCGCCACGTTTCCGCCGCCGACTACCGCGACTTTCTTTCCTGCCGCGATTGGAGTGTCATAAGCATCATCAAAGGCTTTCATCAGGTTGCTTCTTGTCAGGTACTCATTTGCTGAGAACACTTCGTTTGCGTTCTCACCCGGTATTCCCATGAACATCGGAAGCCCTGCGCCGGAACCGATAAATACTGCCTCAAATCCCTCATCTTCCATCAGCTGGTCGATAGTCGTGGATTTACCGATGACAACATTTGTCTCAAATTTTACGCCTAACTCTTTTACCTTCTCAATCTCTTTGGCAACGACCTTCTGTTTCGGGAGACGGAACTCCGGAATTCCGTATACAAGCACGCCGCCCAGCTCGTGGAGCGCCTCAAATACAGTCACATCGTATCCCATCTTCGCCAAATCGCCTGCACAGGTAAGTCCGGAAGGACCGGAACCGATGACAGCCACTTTGTGACCGTTTTTCGTCTCTGCCCCTATCGGTTTAATGTCGTTCTCCAGCGCGTAATCCGCCACAAAACGCTCCAGCTTACCGATGGAAACCGGCTCGCCTTTAATTCCGCGAATACATTTTCCCTCACACTGGGACTCCTGCGGGCATACACGTCCGCAGATAGCCGGCAATGCAGAAGACTTTCCGATTACCTTGTATGCTTCCTCAATATTTCCTTCTTTCACTTCATGGATGAAAGCCGGGATGTCAATCGCTACCGGACAGCCCTGGATGCATTTCGCGTTCTTGCAGTTTAAGCATCTTGCCGCTTCCTCCATCGCTTCTTCCTGATTATATCCAAGACAAACTTCTTCAAAGTTTGTCGCACGTACTTTTGCGTCCTGTTCTCTCACAGGAACTTTCTTCAATACATCTCCCATCAGTCGTCACCTCCACAATGTCCGCAGCCGCCATGGTGCGTATCACCTTCCTGCAGTTTGAGCATAGCACGTCCCTCTGCTGTCTTGTACATCTGACTTCTCTTCATCGCCTGGTCGAAATCTACCAGGTGTCCGTCAAACTCCGGTCCGTCAACGCAGGCAAATTTAATCTCATCGCCTACCTGCAGACGACAGGCGCCGCACATTCCTGTTCCGTCTACCATAATCGGGTTCATGCTGACAATTGTCGGAAGTTCCAGCTTCTTTGTCAGCAGACATACGAATTTCATCATAATCATCGGTCCGATGGCAACGCAGACATCGTAATGGTTTCCGCCGTTCACTAATTCCTCAATCATTGTCGTTACCATTCCGGCATGTCCGTAGGAGCCGTCATCTGTACACGGATAATAATTTCCCGCAACTTCTTTCATCTCATCTTCGAGAATCAGCATGTCCTTCGTCTTCGCGCCGACGATGACATCTGCCTTGATTCCATGCTCATGGAGCCATTTCACCTGCGGATAGACAGGAGCTGCTCCGACTCCGCCTGCCACAAAGAGCATTTTCTTATTTTTCAGTGAATCCAAATCTTCATGGACGAACTCGGAAGCACATCCAAGAGGACCTGTGAAATCGCGGAAGCTGTCGCCCGCTTTTAATTCTCCCATCTTTGTAGTAGAAGCGCCGACTTCCTGTACAACAATCGTGATGGTGCCCGCTTCTCTGTCGTAATCACAGATTGTCAGCGGGATTCTTTCGCCCTTCTCGTCCATTTTCACGATTACGAACTGACCCGGCTGGCAGTGACTCGCGACACGCGGTGCATGTACATCCATCAGAAAGATTTTATCGGCGAGTTTTTCAGCTTTTAATATCTTATACATGTTTCTCCTCCTTGTAAAAAATCACCCTTTCCATATCATACGCTATTTAACGCGGAAAGGCAAGTATTCTTTATTGCCTGGGTGCGCATCATTTATGCCCCTCAAAGCATGATAAAGGACTGACAGCCGTTCATCGCCATCAGTCCTCTGCACATCATATCCTTTTAGAAACTTAGAAGTCAACTTCTGTTCCGTAATATGTACATGTAAACAGTTTTTCCATTGTAGCCGGGTCAATCGCACGCGGGTTGGAACCTGTACATGCATCACCTACTGCCAGCTCTGCGATTTTCGCAATTTTCTCTTTGAACTCATTCTCATCGATTCCGAATTCTTTCAGAGTCTTAGGAATATTGAGTTTTACATTGAACTCGTCAATCTTAGCAACAAGGCTGTTGATAAGAGCCTTCTCAGAGTTTCCTTCAAGACCCATCTTGCGTGCAATCTCTGCGTAACGTTTTGCAGCTACCGGGTCTTTTGCATTATATTTGATAACATAAGGAAGATAAATTGCATTTGCACAGCCATGCGGAATATGTCCTGTTGAGAATGCAGCGCCAGTCTTGTGAGCCATGGAGTGAACGATACCGAGCAGTGCGTTGGAGAACGCCATTCCTGCCAGGCACTGTGCGTAGTGCATCTGCTCTCTCGCGTCCATATCACAGTTGTAGGAAGCCGGCAGATAATCCAGTACCATCTCGATTGCCTGCAGTGCCA
>UQKK01000053.1 GCA_900541505.1 uncultured Ruminococcus sp. | reverse complement strand
TAGACAGGACCGGCGTCAGTGATGAACTGGTGGAGCTTTTGCATTATATGGAGCACACGACCGAAAAAGTCAGCCGTCAATGCAAAAGCGATAAAATCCATAAAATGCAGGAACGCATCCAACAAATCAAATCCAGCGAAGAAATCGGGGTGAAGTACATGCAGGAGTGGGAAGAAAAGATTATCGAAAAGCAAAAAGCGCGGGAAGAGGGTGTCAAGGCTGGTAAGGTGGAAGCCTCGGAACGCCTGAATACTTTATATGCCCGACTTTTAGAGGCAGACCGCGTTGCAGATGTGAAAAAGGCGACAAAGGATAAAGTGTTTTTAGAGAAGCTTTACAAGGAATTTGGACTGTAGGAGGATGGTATGAAAAAATATGTGATGGCATTTGATTCTGGTACCACGAGCAACCGATGTATTTTATTTAATAAAAAGGGTGAGATATGCAGCGTGGCACAGAAAGAATTTACCCAGTATTTCCCGAAGCCGGGCTGGGTGGAACATGATGCGGAGGAAATCTGGTCCACACAGATGGAGGTGGCGGAGGCTGCCATGGCGAATATCCACGCTGCAGCCGCGGACATTGCTGCCATCGGAATCACAAACCAGAGAGAGACAACCATTGTCTGGGACAAAAATACGGGAGAGCCCCTCTGCCATGCCATTGTCTGGCAGTGCAGGCGCACCTCGGAATATTGTGATGTACTGAAGGAAAAAGGGCTGACAGAGAAATTCCGTCAGAAGACAGGGCTTGTCATCGACGCCTATTTTTCCGGCACAAAGATAAAATGGATACTGGACAATGTGGAGGGTGCCAGAGAGCGGGCGCAGCGCGGAGAAATCCTCTTCGGCACCGTGGAGACATGGCTGATTTGGAAGCTGACAAAAGGCAGAGTGCATGTGACCGACTACTCCAATGCCTCACGGACCATGCTTTTTAATATCCACACACTGAAATGGGATGAGGACATTCTGCGGGAGTTTGATATTCCTGCGTGTATGCTGCCGGAGGTGAAACCATCCAGTTGTATTTACGGGGAAGCGGATGCGGGATTTTTCGGAGCACCCATCCCCATTGCGGGAGCAGCGGGGGACCAGCAGGCGGCGCTCTTCGGGCAGACCTGTTTTGAAAAAGGAGAGGCGAAAAATACATACGGCACGGGATGTTTCCTTCTCATGAACACCGGGGAGAAGCCGGTTTTTTCGGAAAACGGATTGGTGACGACCATAGCCTGGGGGCTGGACGGGAAGGTCACCTATGCACTGGAGGGCTCTATCTTTGTCGCGGGGGCGGCAATCCAGTGGTTAAGAGACGAGATGGGACTGATTGATTCTTCTCAGGATTCAGAATATATGGCGCAGAAGGTAAAGGATACCAACGGCTGCTACGTAGTGCCCGCTTTTACAGGACTGGGAGCTCCCCACTGGGACCAGTACGCCAGAGGCACTATCGTGGGGATTACGAGAGGCGTCAACAAATATCATATCATCCGCGCGACATTGGAATCTTTAGCCTACCAGGTCAATGATGTCCTGGAGGTCATGGCGGAGGATTCCGGGCTTGCCTTATCTGCCCTGAAAGTGGACGGCGGGGCGAGTGCCAACAATTTCCTTATGCAGACCCAGGCGAACCTGTCTTATGCGCCGGTGAAGCGTCCACGCTGTGTGGAGACCACTGCCATGGGCGCAGCCTATCTCGCTGGAATTGCGGTGGGATACTGGGAGAGTATGGAAGAAGTCAAAGCAAACTGGGAGATTGACCGGATTTTCGAGCCGGATATCGAAGAAAAAACAAGAGAGAGCATGCTGGCGGGATGGAAGAGAGCGGTTCAGTATTCCTACGGCTGGGCGAAAGAATAGGAGAGCTGAGATGGACATACAGTTGTATTACAGGGAAGAGGGCATTGGAGAGCCGCTTGTTCTGCTGCACGGAAACGGGGAGGACGGCAGTTATTTTGAACATCAGATTTCCTATTTTAAAAAGAAGTACCGCGTGATAGCCGTCGATACACGGGGACATGGAAAATCGGCGCGGGGAACGGCGCCGTTTACCATCCGGCAGTTTGCGGAAGATTTGCGGGAGTTTTTGCAGGAGCAGGGGCTTGAACGCGTAAATCTCCTGGGGTTTTCCGATGGAGGGAACATTGCCCTGATTTTTGCCATGCGCTATCCTCATATGGTAAAGCGTCTGATTTTAAACGGCGCTAATTTAAATGGAAAGGGTGTGGTACCGTCTGTACAGATTCCCATTATCCTGGGATATAAGACGGCGTCTTTTTTTGCGAAACGTGGAGCGAAGCGAAATGCGGAGATGCTGGGGCTGATGGTCAATGACCCCAATATTGCCCCGGAGGATTTGAAGCAGATGCATGTGAGGACGCTGGTAATCGCAGGGACAAAGGATATGATAAAAAAGGAGCACACCAAGCTGATTTATAACAATCTGCCGAATGCAGAGCTTGCCTTTGTGCCGGGGAACCATTTCATAGCGAGTAAAAATCCAGAGAGATTTAATGCGATAGTCGATAAATTTTTAAGCGAGGAAGATAAATGTACGATGTAGTGATTATAGGTGCGGGAGTGACCGGGGCGGCAGTGGCAAGGGAACTGTCCAGATACCGGGTAAAAGCCTGCGTCTTAGAGAAGGAAGAAGACGTGTGCGGCGGCACATCCAAGGCGAACAGCGGGATTGTCCACGCGGGCTTTGACGCGCAGCCGGGCACACTGATGGCAAAGCTGAATGTACAGGGAAACCGGATGATGGAGGCGCTCTCAGAAAAACTGCAGTTCCCCTTTCAAAAGAACGGCTCTCTTGTGGTGTGCACCGAGGAGGAGAACCGGGGGAAGCTTGATGAATTATATGAGAGAGGAAGGAAGAACGGGGTAGAAAATCTGCGCATTGTGGAGCGAGAAGAACTGCTCGCCATGGAACCAAACATTTCGGATGAGGCAGTCTGCGCTCTGTATGCACCGGATGCGGGAATCGTCTGTCCTTTCGGGCTTACCATTGCCCTGGCGGAAAATGCCTGTGCAAATGGAGTGGAATTTTATTTCCGTCAGAGAGTGGAAACGATAGAAGCTATGGAAGATGGCTGGAAAATTGTTGTGAGTGAGGATGGAGAATTAAGAGAATATGAGACGAGATGTGTCGTCAACGCGGCGGGAGTCTATGCGGATGTTTTCCATAATATGGTGAGCAAAAAGAAAATCCATATCACACCGCGAAAAGGGGAATATCTCCTGTATGACAAGGAGGCGGGAAACCATGTGCGGCATACGATTTTTTCTCTGCCGGGGAAATTTGGAAAGGGTGTTTTGGTAAGTCCTACTGTGCACGGTAATCTGCTCTGCGGTCCCACAGCCCTGGATATTGACGACAGGGACGGCGTGGATACCACTGCGCAGGGCTTGGAAGCGGTCAGGACAGGCGCCGGACGGACCGTAAAGAATCTCCCTGTAAGACAGGTGATTACCAGCTTTGCAGGTCTGCGCGCCCACGAGGATGCCCATGAGTTTGTGATTGGAGAGCCTGAGGACGCCAAAGGCTTTATCGACTGCGCGGGCATTGAGTCGCCGGGACTCACCAGCGCGCCTGCGGTTGGCATGATGGCGGCAGGAATTGTGAGGGAAAGACTGGGACTGAAAGAAAAAGAAGATTTTTGTGAGACAAGAACGGGTATCTTAAATCCCCAGCTGTTATCGGTGGAGGAGAGAAATGCTCTGATTCGTGAACATCCTGCATACGGCAATATCATCTGCCGCTGTGAGCAGATATCAGAGGGGGAGATTCTGGAGGCGATTCGGAGAACTCCCGGAGCAAAATCTTTAGACGGCGTCAAGCGCAGGGTGCGCGCGGGCATGGGGAGATGCCAGGGGGGATTCTGTACACCGAAGGTGATGGAAATCCTGGCAGAAGAGCTTCACATTCCGCTCGAAGAAGTGACGAAAAAAGGCGGGAAATCCAGAATGGTGACGGGAGAAAAATAAAATGGAGCATTACGAGATTGTGATTATCGGAGGAGGTCCGGCAGGACTGGCGGCGGCAGCCGCGGCAAAAAGAGAAGGCGCCGGACGGATTCTCATATTGGAACGCGACAAAGAATTAGGGGGCATTTTGAATCAGTGTATCCACAACGGATTCGGGCTCCATACTTTTCAGGAGGAACTGACGGGACCGGAATACGCGGCGCGGTTTGAGCGGCAGGTGGAGGAACTGAAAATTGATATCTGGCTGAACACGATGGTGACAGAGGTTTCCCCCAATCTGCAGGTCACAGCGGTGAGCGACGAACGGGGTGTGACTGTGCTGAAAGCAGAGGCTGTCATCCTTGCCATGGGCTGCAGGGAAAGACCGAGAGGAGCGCTGAACATACCGGGATTTCGCCCTGCGGGTATCTACACAGCAGGCACGGCGCAGCGGCTGGTGAACATGGAGGGGTATCTTCCGGGGAAAGAGGTTGTCATCTTGGGCTCCGGGGATATCGGACTCATCATGGCAAGAAGGATGACCCTGGAGGGCGCGCATGTCCACGCGGTGGCAGAGCTTTTGCCCTACAGCGGAGGACTGAAGCGCAACATTGTCCAGTGTCTGGATGACTATGGGATTCCGCTGAAGCTGAGGCATACTGTGACAGAGATAAAAGGAAAGGAGCGTCTGGAGTCGGTGGTGCTCTCCGAGGTAGATGAGAAGGGGCAGCCTATACCGGGGACGGAGGAGGAATACCCCTGCGATACACTTCTTTTGTCGGTGGGGCTGATTCCGGAAAATGAATTGTCCAAGCAGGCGGGAGTGAAATTAAATCCCGTGACGAACGGTCCTCTGACGGATGAGAGCTTCCAGACAAGTGTGGAAGGTATCTTCGCGTGCGGAAATGTGCTCCACGTCCATGACTTGGTAGATTTTGTGTCCCAGGAGGCAGAAGCAGCGGGAAAAAGCGCGGCGCGCTATGTCCGGGAAAAGAAACCGTGCAGCGGAAAGAAAGAGATTGCCTTAAGCGTTGCCTCCATCTGCGCCGGAGAGGGTGTGCGTTACACTGTGCCCTCCTGTGTGAATGTAAAAAAATGTGAAGAGGTTCTGAAGATTCGTTTCCGGGTGACGGGAGTATTTAAGGACTGCCATGTGGAAACTTACGTGGATGAGAAGCTTTTAAAGCGCAGAAAGGCACAGGCATTATCTCCCGGAGAGATGGAAGAAGTGCTGATAAAGCGGGAAGAACTGGAAGAATGTGGAGAAATCCGCAGGATTCGGATTCAGATAAAGGAGGATTAAGAGATGGCAGAGAAAGTTCTTATCTGTATCTGCTGTCCGGTGGGCTGCAGGCTGACAGCGGATATCACAGGAGAAAACGTGTCGGTATCGGGAAACCGCTGCAAAAGAGGAGCAGACTATGCGGTGAATGAACTGCTCCACCCCATGCGCACGCTGACCACCACGGTGCGGGTGAAAGAAGCAGAAACCCCTCTCGTTCCGGTACGGACAAAGGGAGAAATTCCTAAAGAAAAAATCCGGGACTGCATGGATATCCTGAAAAAAACAGAAGTAACGGCACCCATTGAGGCGGGAGCCGTCATCATCGAAAATATTGCAGGGACGGGAACCGATATCATCGCATCAAAAGGCGTTCGTTCCTTGTACCCTTTTCATGCCACGGACAAAATGCTATAATAACACGTATCGGAAGACACAGGGTGTTTCAAATGAGGAGATTTTGGACATTCTGTTAGGAGAATAAGAAAAGGACAAGGAGACAGTTGAGAAGATGAGCATATACGATTTAGAAACGTATGAGGTCGTGCAGGAAGCGGACCTCTCAGATTTAAAATCAAAAGGAGTGCTGCTGCGGCACAAAAAGAGCGGGGCAAGGGTACTCCTGATGGAGAATGACGATGAAAATAAGGTGTTTACCATCGGATTTCGCACCCCGCCGTCAGACAGTACCGGAGTTCCCCATATCATGGAACATTCGGTGCTCTGCGGTTCCCGTGACTTTCCGGTGAAAGACCCGTTTGTGGAGCTTGTGAAAGGGTCTTTGAACACCTTTTTAAATGCCATGACCTACCCGGATAAGACGGTGTATCCGGTGGCGAGCTGCAATGACAAGGATTTTCAGAACCTGATGCACGTGTACATGGACGCGGTGTTCTATCCGAATATTTATCAGCACGAGGAGATTTTCCGGCAGGAGGGCTGGAGCTATAAGCTGGATGATGTGGATGGAAAGCTTGTCTATAACGGCGTGGTGTACAATGAGATGAAGGGCGCGTTTTCCTCACCGGAGGGTGTGCTGGACAGAGTGATTTTAAATTCTCTTTTCCCTGATACCTCCTATGCAAATGAATCCGGCGGCGACCCGGAAGTGATTCCGGATTTGACATATGAGCAATTTTTGAATTTCCATAGAAAGTATTATCATCCTTCTAATAGTTATATCTATCTCTATGGGAAGATGGATATGGAGGAGAAACTGCGCTGGCTGGATGAAAAATATCTCTCTGATTTCGACGCCATTGAAGTGGATTCAGAAATCCGTTTTCAAAAACCCTTTGACAAAATGAAGGAAGTGGAGATGGAATATTCGGTTTCCAGCGGGGAGCCTGTGGAGGATAATACCTATCTCTCCTACAATAAAGTGATTGGCACTTCCCTGGATGAAAAGCTGTATCTCGCCTTCCAGATACTGGACTACGCGCTGCTCTCCGCGCCGGGAGCACCGCTCAAAAAAGTACTTCTGGATAAGGGAATCGGAAAAGACATCATGGGCTCCTACGACAATGGCATATACCAGCCGATATTTTCCGTGATTTCCAAGAATGCCAACCTGGAACAGAAAGAAGAGTTCATCCGGGTAATCGAGGATACACTGAAAGGTATCGTGAAAAGCGGAATTGACAAGAAAGCGCTGGAGGCGGGAATCAATTACCACGAGTTCCGTTTCCGGGAGGCGGATTTCGGGAATTATCCAAAAGGGCTGATGTATGGTCTGCAGCTCTTTGACAGTTGGCTGTATGACGAGACAAAGCCATTCATCCACATGCAGGCGATTCCCACCTTCACCTTTTTGAAGGAGCAGGTTGGCACCGGATATTTCGAGGGGCTGATTGAGAAGTATCTGCTTGAGAATACCCATGGCGCCATTGTTGTTATCAAGCCCGAACCGGGACGCACGGCGCGGCTCGACAGGGAATTGGAGGAAAAACTGAGCGCATACAAAGAAGGTCTTTCCCCTGCAGAGGTGGAAAAGCTGGCGGCGGACACAAAGGCACTGGAGGCGTACCAGGAGGAAGAGTCCTCCCCCGAAGACCTGGAGAAGATTCCGGTCCTGAAAAGAGAGGATATCTCCAAGGAAATTGCCCCTGTCTTAAACAGTGAGAGAAAAGCCGGAGATGTGCCGATGATTCATCACAATGTGGAGACAAACGGAATCGGCTATGCGACTTTGATGTTCGACTTGTCGGGCATCGAGGAGGAGCTTTTGCCGTATGTGGGGATTTTGCAGAGTGTGCTAGGCATCATTGATACGAACCATTACGAGTACGGAGAGCTGTTCAATGAAATCAATGTGCACACAGGAGGAATCGGGACTTCCCTGGAGTTATACGCAGATGTTGTCGAAGTAAAGGAAAAAGTTTTCAAAGCAACGTTTGAGATGAAAGGGAAAGCTCTTTATCCGCAGATGGATGTGCTGTTTGCCATGATGAGAGAAATCCTTATGGAATCCAAACTGGATGATGAGAAACGGCTGAAAGAGATTCTCGCCATGCTCAAATCCAGACTCACCATGTCTTTCCAGTCGTCCGGACATACGACGGCGGCGCTGCGCGCTCTGTCCTATGCCTCCCCCATGGCGAAGTTCAAGGATGATACCGACGGGATTGGCTTTTACGAGGTGGTCCGGGATATCGAGGAACATTTCGAGGAGCACAAGGCGGATTTGATTGACAAATTGAAAAAGATTTCTTCCGCTATTTTCCGGGCGGATAATCTGATGATAAGCTACACATCCTCGGAAGAAGGCGTGCTTCCGGCGGTGTCTGCTTTTGAAAAGATAGAACATACCTTGAATAACGGGGAGAAACCAAAGGAGACACACTGCATTCTGCACTGTAAGAAGAGAAACGAAGGCTTTCAGACTTCCTCAAAAGTACAGTATGTAGCACGAGTCGGCAATTTCGTCGATGAAGGGGCACAGTACAATGGAGCGCTTCAGATACTCAAAGTGATTTTAAGTTATGATTATCTGTGGCAGAATGTCCGGGTCAAAGGCGGTGCGTACGGGTGCATGAGCAATTTCAACCGTATCGGTGAGGGATATCTGGTATCCTACCGCGACCCGAATTTGGAAAAGACCATGGAAGTGTATGAAGGAGTTGTCAAATATCTGGAAGAGTTTACCGTCAGCGAACGGGATATGAATAAATATATCATCGGTACCATCAGCAACATCGACCGTCCCATGACACCGGCTGCCAAGGGGGACCGTTCCATGAATCTCTACATGAATCACGTGTCAGAAGAGATGATGCGCAAAGAACGGATGGAGATTTTAAATGCTGGGCAGGAAGATATTCGTGCCCTCGCCGATGTGGTTAGAGCACTCCTTCAGGCGGATATGCTCTGTGTTATCGGCAGCGAGGATAAGATTGAGGCGAACAAGGAAATGTTTTCAGAGGTGAGGACATTGTTCTGAGGAATGACAGCGAAAGCATGGCATTTCGGCGCGGGAAACGCTTTCATCGGCGTTTTCCTAAAACAGCGCGTTTACGAAAAGAAAAGGAGCAGGAATGAAAGAAAATTTTAAATCAGGGTTTGTGACGCTCATCGGGAGACCAAATGTAGGGAAGTCCACACTGATGAACTATCTGATTGGACAAAAGATTGCCATAACCTCCAATAAACCACAGACCACAAGAAACCGCATCCAGACGGTGCTGACAACTGAGGAGGGACAGATTATCTTTGTGGACACACCGGGAATCCACAAGGCGAAGAATAAGCTGGGCGAATATATGGTCAATGTGGCGGAACGCACACTGAATGAAGTGGATGTGGTACTCTGGCTGGTGGAGCCTTCCACCTTCATCGGAGCAGGGGAACAGCATATCATCGGGCAGCTCAAAAAGGTGAAGACACCGGTCGTCCTCGTCATCAACAAGACGGATATGGTGAAGCCGGAGGAAGTCATGCAGGCAATCGACACCTACCGCAGAGAATATGATTTCGCGGAGATTGTGCCGGTGTCCGCGCGCAAGGGGGATAATACAGAAGAACTGGTGAAGGTTATCCTGCAATATCTTCCCTATGGTCCCCAGTTTTATGATGAGGATACCATCACGGACCAGCCGGAACGCCAGATTGTGGCGGAGCTTATCCGGGAGAAAGCACTGCACTGCCTGCAGGAGGAAATTCCCCACGGGATTGCGGTGGCGATTGACCGCATGAAAATGCAGAAAAAGGTCATGCATATTGATGCCACCATCATCTGTGAGCGGGATTCCCACAAGGGCATCATTATCGGAAAGCAGGGCAGCATGCTCAAAAAAATCGGCAGCACAGCCCGTTATGAGATAGAAAAGCTTCTGGACTGCCAGGTAAATCTAAAGCTCTGGGTGAAGGTACAGAAAAATTGGAGAGACAGTGATTTTCTGATGAAAAACTTCGGCTACAGGCAGGACGAAGACTGACAGAGAGATTTCGGGAGCGCTTTACCTGCAGGCAGTGCGATAGGAGTAAGCGTATTGTCGGGGGGTTTGGATGAAAAAGCGATTGTCAAGGCATTTGGACGAAAAAGCGCTGGCAGATTTTGCGTAGTATAGCTTCTGAAAGAATCGGGGAACCTAAGAACAGCACATAAGAATAATCACATATGACGAGGTGAGCCGATGGAAGGAAAATACTGGAGTCAGTTTATGCTGACGGGAAAGGTGGAGGACTATCTCCTCTACAGGCAGGAGGAAGCATGCTCCCATCACGTTTGTACAGACTGCGGCGCCGCAGAAAGAGACGGCTGTTTGTATGAGGGAGAACGGGGGCGGCAGGAAAAATCGTACTTATAAAAGAGGCATAGAATGTGAATCAGATTGTTTTGACAGGGATGGTGCTGTCCGCAGCGCCGGTGGGGGAATACGACAAGAGAGTCGTCCTCCTTACAAAAGAACATGGAAAGATTTCAGCGTTTGCTAAGGGGGCGAGGAGACCGAACAGCCCCCTTATCGGCGCTGTGAATCCGTTTTCCTTCGGAGAATTTACCATGTATGAGGGGCGGACGTCCTACACGATACAGTCTGCCAGCATATCCAATTATTTCGCGGAGCTTCGGGAAGATATCACGGGAGCCTATTACGGTTTTTATTTTCTGGAGTTTGCCAATTATTATACGCGGGAAGCCAACGATGAGAGAGAAATGTTAAAATTGCTCTACCAGACCTTGAAGGCGCTCGTAAATCCCCATATACCAAACTGCCTCATCCGTTACATATTTGAGCTGAAGGCAATCTGTCTGAACGGGGAGGGACCACAGGTCTTCCAGTGCGTGAACTGCGGCAGTGAGACTCCCGGAAACCTCTTCAGTGTGAAAAAAGGCGGGCTGGTCTGCCGGGAATGTGCCGGGGATATCATCGATGGCATTTCCCTGCACAAGTCTACATTATATAGCATGCAATATATAGAAAGCAGCAAAATAGAGAAGTTATATACATTTATAGTCTCGGATGATGTGTTGGACCAACTGGGAAAAATCATGGAGAGATACTGCGATGTATACATAGATAAGAAGTTTAAATCTCTGGAAATCCTGGAGACTCTGCTTTAAGGGAGAATTTTCCTGGCTTTTCTTTACAAAAAGAGAGGGAACAGGTATAATAAAAACGTTAGCGTCAGTGTACAAAGGGCAACACGCTTTAGGCGTCTGCCCTTCATCGACTGTGTTGCCCTTTGTACACTGACGCTTATGATTGTATAGAGAATGTGAGGAAGTTTATAATGGTAGAAAAGACAATGGATAAGATTGTGGCTCTGGCAAAATCGAGAGGATTTGTATATCCGGGCTCCGAGATTTACGGGGGGCTTGCTAATACCTGGGATTACGGTAATCTCGGCGTGGAGCTGAAAAACAATGTCAAGAAGGCATGGTGGAAGAAGTTTGTGCAGGAGAGTCCGTATAATGTGGGTGTGGACTGCGCGATTTTGATGAACCCACAGACATGGGTGGCTTCCGGACATCTGGGAGGATTCAGCGACCCTCTGATGGACTGTAAGGAATGTAAAGAGCGTTTCCGCGCGGATAAGCTGATTGAAGACTATGCGGCGGAAAATGGTATTCAGCTGGAGGGCAGCGTGGATGCATGGTCCAAGGAGCAGATGACTGCCTACATCGAGGAGCATGATATTAAGTGTCCTTCCTGCGGCAAGCATAACTTTACAGATATCCGCGAATTTAACCTGATGTTCAAGACCTTCCAGGGAGTGACGGAGGACGCCAAGAACATCGTTTACCTCCGCCCGGAGACAGCGCAGGGGATTTTCGTGAACTTTAAAAATGTACAGCGCACATCCAGAAAGAAAATTCCGTTTGGTATTGCGCAGATTGGTAAATCCTTCCGCAACGAGATTACACCCGGAAACTTTACTTTCCGTACGAGAGAGTTCGAGCAGATGGAGCTGGAGTTTTTCTGCGAGCCGGATACGGATTTGGAGTGGTTTGACTACTGGAAGAGCTTCTGCTTAAACTGGCTGAGTTCTCTGGGACTGAAAGAGGATGAGGTGCGCTACCGCGACCATGAGAAAGAAGAGCTTTCCTTCTACAGCAAGGCGACAACGGACGTAGAATTTTTATTCCCGTTTGGATGGGGAGAATTGTGGGGAATCGCTGACAGGACAGACTATGACCTGTCCCGTCATATGGAGGTTTCCAAGCAGGATTTGACCTACTTTGACGATGAGAAGAAGGAAAAATACGTTCCTTATGTTATTGAGCCGTCTCTCGGAGCGGACCGAATGGTCCTTGCTTTCCTGTGCAGCGCATACGACGAGGAGAATATTGGAACAGAGGAGAAGCCGGATATGCGTACAGTGCTGCATTTCCATCCGGCGCTGGCTCCTGTGAAAGTCGGGGTACTCCCGCTGTCCAAGAAATTAAACGAAGGCGCGCTGAAAATTTTCGAGGAGCTCTCTAAGACGTATAACTGCGAGTTTGATGACCGCGGAAATATCGGAAAACGCTACCGCCGTCAGGATGAGATTGGCACACCGTTCTGTGTGACGTACGATTTCGAGTCAGAGGAGGACGGCGCGGTGACAGTGCGTGACCGCGATACCATGGAGCAGGAGAGAGTAAAGATTACGGAACTCAAAGCATATTTTGAGAAGAAGTTTGAGTGGTAAAACCGGAATAGGAAAAGAAAAAGCAGTAAGGGGGAATATTCTGACGCAGGATATTCCCCCTCGTTCTCCGAAAGAAAAAGCCGTTCGGAAATCGGATTTGAAGCTCTGAGGGGAGAGGGTATCCGGGAATCGGATTTTGGCTTCGAAGGGTAAGGCGGTTAAGGAATAGGATTTTTGATTTGAGGGGAACATGATTTTAAAATAGATTAACCATAAATATATTGTAGTAGAACGGAGGAAGAATCAGATGGAAGCGAAAAATATTTGGACCACTTACGGAAAAGCGGAGCTTGCAGAATTACAGGATATCAATGAAAAGTATAAGGAATGTCTGGACAGAGGCAAAACCGAGAGAGAATGTGTGGAACTGGCGGTTGAGATGGCGAAGAAGGCGGGATATCAGGATATCAAGACAGTGCTTGCCCAGGAAAAAGGCTTGAAAGCAGGCGATAAAGTGTATGCGGTATGCATGTCCAAGATGATTGCTCTTTTCCGTATGGGGGAGAAGCCGCTGTCCGAGGGCATGAATATCCTTGGAGCGCACATCGATTCTCCGAGGATTGACGTAAAGCAGAACCCTCTTTATGAAAATGAAGGACTTGCCTACTTAGATACCCATTACTACGGGGGAATCAAGAAATACCAGTGGGTGGCACAGCCACTCGCACTTCACGGCGTGGTCGTAAAAAAGGACGGAAGTGTTGTCAAAGTGACAATCGGAGAGGAACAGCAAGACCCTGTATTTGTCATTACCGACCTGCTGATTCACCTGGCACAGGAGCAGATGGAGAAGAAAGCGTCAAAAGTTATCGAGGGAGAGAAGCTGGACCTGCTCATTGGCAACTGCCCTATAGAGAAGGCGGATGATTTGAAAAAGGAAGAAAAAGATGCGGTGAAGAAAAACATCCTGCGGCTCTTGAAAGAAAAATACGGCATGGAGGAAGAAGATTTTTATTCCGCAGAGCTGGAAATCGTGCCGGCAGGAAAGGCGAGGGACTGCGGACTGGATAAGAGCATGGTGCTCTCCTACGGACAGGACGACAGAGTGTGTGCATTTACCTCCCTGTTTGCCATGCTCGATGTGGAAGAATCCGAACGTACCGGGTGCTGTCTGCTGGTAGATAAAGAGGAGATTGGCAGTGTGGGCGCAACAGGAATGCACTCCCGTTTCTTTGAAAACACAGTGGCGGAGCTTGTCGCGCTGACAGAGGGCGAATCGGAGCTGAAGGTGCGCCGCGCTCTCGCAAATTCCAGGATGCTCTCCTCTGATGTGAGCGCGGCATATGACCCCATGTTCGCGGAGGCGTTTGAGAAGAGAAGTTCCGCGTTTTTCGCCAACGGTCTTACCTTTAATAAGTTCACCGGGAGCAGGGGAAAATCCGGCTCCAATGATGCCAATGCGGAGTATCTGGCAGATTTGCGCCGTGTGATGGACGAGGCAAACGTGGCGTATCAGTTCTCCGAGCTGGGGAGAGTGGATTTGGGCGGCGGCGGAACCATCGCTTATATCATGGCAAACTACGGCATGGAAGTCATCGACAGCGGTGTGGCGGTGCTGAATATGCACGCTCCTTACGAGGTGACCAGCAAGGCGGATGTCTACGAGGCAGTAAAAGGATACCGCGCCTTTCTGAAAATGTAAAAGGAACAGAAACATCCAGATAAAGAAGTAAAAATCAAAGAATAAGAAATAAAGAGAAGTAAGAACAAAGGAAAAGTAAGAGGGGGAGAGGGAAGAAATGATGGACGGACTGATGGTAGCGCTGATTGCGCTTGTGAATCTGGCGATTGGCACCTGTGTGGGAATGACCGGAATCGCAGGGTTTTTGCTCCCCATTTTCTATACCGGGTTTCTGGGTATGCCGGCATCGGAATCTCTGGCGCTGAGCTTCTCTGCTTTCGTGGTGTCCAGCGTACTGGGCGCTTACGGATATCATAAGAGCGGAAACCTGGAAATCCGACCGGTGGCGGTGATGTCTGCGGGCAGCCTTCTGGGTGCTGTCGGAGGCGTGTGGGTGAATGTCCTGATTCCGGAACGCGCGATGCAGCTGATACTGTATCTTGTCGTTCTTGTATCCGGTATCTCTATTCTGCTGCGGCTTCGGAAAGAACGGCGGGCGGAAAATGCGTGCAGTGCCGGAGAGGAAAGAAAAAGGAAAGGGTTTGGGGCAAAGACCATGTACGGCGCAGGCGGGGCGGCTTTCGGTGCAGATAGTAAGAAAGCAGAACTTTCACCGATACTCTGGTTTTTGCTCGGCGTGGTGACATCGGTGGTGTGCGCGGCTTCCGGGGCAGGCGGCCCGATTCTGGTCATGCCGGTTTTGACCCTTCTGGGATTTGAGGCGCGCGTGGCGGTGGGGATGTCCCTGTTTAATTCTATTTTCATCGTGGTTCCGGCGGCTGCGGGGTATCTGCTCCACGAAGCGGGGAACCGGGAAATTTTCTTTCTGCTTCCCTTTATAGTGGCAACAGAGGCGGCGGGTGCCATTGTGGGAAGCAAAAATGCAGAGAAAATCTCACAGTACACGCTGAAATTGATTGTAGCAGTGGCGGCGGTGGGAATCTCGCTGGTAAAGATATTTCTATAAATTCAATATTTCTATAAATTCAATTGTTCCGCATTATGCTGCGTGTTATAATAAATTTAACTTAAATCGCAGAAAGGGGAAATTGGGATGAAAAAGCAATTGTGTGTACTTTTGGGGTGTGTATTTATATTGGGGGCAACCGCATGCGGCGCAGAGGAAGAGATTCAGGGTGCCGCAACTGCTACGATGGAACAGAACGGTGCTGTGGTAACCATGACATTTGATGCAAAAGGCGATGTCGTGACAAAGATTACCCAGGAATCAGTAATTGATTTGTCAGCTTACACAGAAGAACAGATTGCCGTGATTAATGAAAACGTGGCAACAGCAGAAGAATTGTATGGGGATATGGAGGGGATTGAGTATAGCTGTCAGGAATCAGAAGGGCAGATGGTAGAAAAGATTGTGATTCCTACAGATGAAGATACATTGAAAGCGGCTATGGAGCAGGGACTTCTGCCGGTTGATAACGAGGATACTACACAACTCTCTCTGGAGGCGACAATCGATAATCTGGAGAGTGCGGGATGGACGGTCGAATGACCGTCTTTTCTTTTGCAAAACAGGTGTTGCTGCTTCACAGTCTTGCCTCCAAATCGGCATAAGCGGTTTACGTGCAAGCACGACACCTCCGCTGATAATTTGGAGTCGGCTGTGAATAGCAACAAGCGGGTAAAGATTGTGCATATTTGCAGATAAAACGCTTGACGGGAGTATGTAAAACAATTAGAATATTATATGCGGCTTAATGCAATTTTATTTCTAAAATTTTATTTAGGAGGTCATTGGAACATGGCAAAATGGGTTTATATGTTCACAGAAGGCGACGCTACAATGAGGAACCTTCTTGGTGGAAAAGGCGCAAACCTCGCAGAGATGACAAACTTAGGACTCCCGGTACCACAGGGATTCACAGTTACGACCGAGGCTTGTACACAGTACTATGAGGATGGCAGAAAGATTAACGACGAGATTATGGCACAGATTATGGACGCTATCCAGAAATTGGAAGGAATCACAGGAAAGAAATTCGGAGACAAGACGAATCCGCTTCTTGTATCTGTTCGTTCCGGTGCGAGAGCTTCCATGCCTGGTATGATGGACACCATCCTCAACCTGGGACTCAACGAAGAAGTTGTGGAGACTTTGGCAGAAGCTTCCGGCAATCCGCGTTGGGCTTGGGACTGCTACAGAAGATTCATCCAGATGTACTCTGATGTTGTTATGGAAGTAGGAAAGAAATACTTCGAAGAGCTCATCGACGAGATGAAAGAGAAGAAAGGTGTTACACAGGACGTTGAACTGACAGCAGACGATTTGAAAACACTGGCTGGACAGTTCAAGGCAGAATATAAAGAAAAAATCGGTGCAGACTTCCCGTCAGATGCGAAAGAGCAGCTTATGGGAGCTGTCAAGGCAGTATTCCGCTCCTGGGATAATCCGAGAGCGAACGTATACCGCCGTGATAACGATATCCCGTATTCATGGGGAACTGCTGTCAACGTACAGATGATGGCATTCGGTAATATGGGTGATGACTGTGGTACAGGTGTTGCGTTCACACGTGACCCGGCTACAGGAGAGAACGGACTCTTTGGAGAGTTCCTGACAAATGCGCAGGGCGAGGACGTTGTTGCAGGTGTCCGCACTCCTATGCACATTTCCGAGATGGAAGAGAAATTCCCGGAGGCATTCTCACAGTTCAAGAGTGTATGCAAGACTCTGGAGACACACTACAGAGATATGCAGGATATGGAGTTTACAGTAGAGCACGGTAAACTGTACATGCTGCAGACACGTAATGGTAAGAGAACAGCGAAAGCCGCTCTGAAGATTGCCTGCGACCTGGTTGACGAGGGCATGAGAACAGAGGAAGAGGCTGTTGCTATGATTGACCCGAGAAACCTGGATTCCCTGCTTCACCCGCAGTTCGATGCGGCTGCTCTGAAAGCGGCTACACCGATGGCGAAAGCACTCGGCGCTTCACCTGGAGCTGCATGCGGTAAGATTGTCTTCACAGCGGACGATGCGGTAGAGTGGGCTGCAAGAGGTGAGAAGGTCGTTCTGGTACGTCTGGAGACTTCACCGGAAGATATCACAGGTATGAAATCTGCTCAGGGTATCCTGACAGTTCGCGGCGGTATGACATCTCACGCAGCGGTTGTTGCGCGTGGAATGGGTACATGCTGTGTATCCGGATGCGGTGAAATCGCAATGGACGAGGCAAATAAGAAGTTTACATTGAATGGAAAAGAGTTCCATGAGGGAGACCCGATTTCCTTAGACGGTTCTACAGGAGCTATTTACGATGGAATCATCCCGACTGTAGATGCCACAATCGCAGGTGAATTCGGACGCATCATGAGCTGGGCTGACAAATACAGAACTATGAAGGTTCGTACAAATGCAGATACACCGGATGATGCGAAGAAAGCACGCGAACTCGGCGCAGAGGGTATCGGACTTTGCCGTACAGAGCATATGTTCTTTGAAGGCAACAGAATTGATGCGTTCCGTGAGATGATTTGCGCGGAGACAGAGGAAGAGAGAGAAGCTGCGCTGGAGAAGATTCTTCCCGAGCAGCAGTCCGACTTCGAGAAACTGTATGAGGCTCTGGAAGGAAACCCGGTTACTATCCGTTTCCTTGACCCGCCGCTTCATGAGTTCGTACCGACAGAGGAAGAGGATATCAAGAAACTGGCAGACGCTCAGGGCAAGACTGTAGAGCAGATTAAAGCAATCATCGACAGCCTGCATGAGTTCAACCCGATGATGGGTCACCGTGGATGCCGTCTTGCAGTCACATATCCGGAAATCGCAAAGATGCAGACAAAGGCTGTTATCCGCGCGGCTATCAATGTACAGAAGGCTCATCCGGGCTGGAAAGTACAGCCGGAGATTATGATTCCGCTTGTTGGAGATATCAAAGAGCTGAAATATGTGAAGAAATTCGTTGTTGAGACAGCAGACGCTGAAATCGCGGCAGCAGGCAGTGACCTTGTATACGAGGTTGGTACCATGATTGAGATTCCGAGAGCTGCTCTTACAGCAGACGAGATTGCGGCAGAGGCAGACTTCTTCTGCTTCGGTACAAATGACCTGACACAGATGACATACGGATTCTCCCGTGATGATGCTGGTAAGTTCCTCGATGCTTACTATGACGCTAAAATCTTTGAGAACGATCCGTTCGCAAAACTGGATCAGGTTGGCGTTGGCAAGCTGATGAAGATGGCTATCGATTTGGGCAAACCGGTTAATCCGAAGCTCCACATCGGTATCTGCGGCGAGCATGGCGGAGACCCAAGCTCTGTAGAGTTCTGCAATAAGCTTGGTCTTGACTATGTATCCTGCTCACCGTTCCGTGTGCCAATTGCAAGACTTGCGGCGGCGCAGGCAGCGATTGCCAAAAAGAATGCATAATAAAACCGGACAACCTCTCCGGAATTTATAAACAGGAAAAAGAAAAATCCCGTCATAATGGCGGGATTTTTCTGGCTTTGTTAAGAAGAGAGACTCCTCAAGATAAAACGGTATCTTTAGAAATCTTACAGAATGAGAAAGCTCTATTTTCTTAAATGATGGAACTCCGGATGCTTTTCAAACCATCCCACAGCATAAGAGCACGTAGGAACTGCCTTTAAGTGACGGCTTTTCAGCTCGTCTGTGAGTTCCGCCATAAGCTTTCCCGCAACGCCCTGTCCCCGAAGAGACGGGTCCACAAAAGTGTGATTGATTTCCACGACTCCGTCTTCTATATAAGGAAAAGTCACCTCTGCGAGCAATTCATTATTGGCGGAATAGACGGCAATCTGGTTTTCGTTATGAATAAAGTCCATAGTATCCTCCTTTGTTTCTAGTGTACTGACATGTTCATATATAAAAGTATCTTTAAAAAGAATACATTCATCATTATAGAAAGATTTTAGGAATAAATCAAATATTTCTAAAGAAGAGAAAGAATATCCGGACTGGAGATATTGGGGAGGATGTTTTCCTGTTTTTGGATGTTGTTAGTGTACAAGGTTTGAGGCGTGCTATCCTTTATATATTGACGCTGCCGTTTGGAAATATAAAATAATGTAAAAATACCCTTGAAAATTGTAAAAATAAAGAAAATTTCGAAAATGAAAAAAGAGGTTGACAGCTGAATTGGGATGTGATAATCTATACAAGCTGTCGCTTGAGAGAGCCGCTAAGAGCGGAAGACACA
>UQKK01000052.1 GCA_900541505.1 uncultured Ruminococcus sp. | reverse complement strand
TGTGTCTTCCGCTCTTAGCGGCTCTCTCAAGCGACAGCTTGTATAGATTATCACAACGTTTTTTAATTGTCAACGTTTTTTCTATATTTTATTTATTTCAGACAATTCACGCAATTTCAACATCTTACTTCTTTTTCTAACATCTTCCGCTTACTGTCAAAATGCCCCTCTCTTTACAGGCATATACAGGTCCGGCAAAGAGACGGGGCAGCTTGATTTCCATCTGTCATCCTACGGAAGTTCTCTCTCATTCCTCTGCGGCAGTACGGAGTGCTTCGTAAAACTCCTTCATCTCCCTGTCCATAACGACAGGCCTGCCTTCTCTGTTTAAGAAACAGTGTGTCGTCGTACCGCGTGTGCTTAAAACTTCCCCTTCCGACAGGTTGTACATATCATATTGCAGCGTAAATTTGAGGCGATTGAAACTCTTAAGCCCCACCACGATTTTCACCTCGTCATCAAACTTCACGCTCTTTTTATAATCGCAGGTCACAGCGAGCACCGGGCTTACATATCCCGTCTCCTCAAATCTCCGGTACGGAAATCCCAGCTGGTCGAGCATCGCAATACGCGCTTCCTCCATCCACTTGATATAATTCGCGTGATGGATAATTCCCATCTGGTCTGTCTCATGATACTTTGCTTTTCGAATATAAGAATACATATTGTCACTCTCCTTACTATATCAAATAAAATTCATAGCGTCATTGATTGTCTTGACCCCGACAATCTTAATCCCCCGGATTCCTTTTACCATCTTTACGGATACCTCCGGAAGGATACATGTCTCGAACCCCAGTTTCTTCGCCTCCGCCACGCGCTGCTCCGGCATATTTACGGCACGGACCTCCCCGCTCAATCCCACCTCTCCAAATACAATGACTTTTTCATCAATAGGGCGGTTCTTGTAGCTGGATACGAGCGCCATCACAATCCCCAAGTCAATCGCCGGTTCATTCATGCGGATTCCGCCAGCGATATTGACATAGGCATCATAGTTGGAGAGCGGCAGTCCAATCCGCTTTTCCAACACCGCCATCAGAAGGTTGACCCGGTTATAATCGCAGCCCGCTGCCGTCCTCCTTGGCATACCGAAATTGCTCTTGCAGACCAGCGCCTGTATCTCTAAAAGGATGGGGCGTGTGCCTTCCATGGAGCAGGCTACCACGGAACCCGACGCATTCTCCGGTTTTCCGCTGAGCATATACTCTGACGGATTCTCCACTTCGTTTAACCCGTTCTGCCGCATCTCGAACACCCCAATCTCATTGGTAGAGCCGAAACGGTTTTTGACCGCGCGCAGAATTCGGTAGGAGGCATGTCTGTCCCCCTCGAAATAGAGCACCGTGTCCACCATATGTTCCAAAACACGGGGACCCGCCACTGTCCCTTCCTTTGTTACGTGCCCCACAATAAAAATGGGGATACACAATCCTTTGGCGAGCTGCATAAATACATTGGTAGACTCTCTGACCTGGGAAACGCTTCCCGGCGCGGAAGAGACTTCCTCGCTGTACATGGTCTGTATGGAGTCAATGATTACCAGCTGCGGCATCTCCCTCTCAATGACGCCCCGGATGATACCGAGATTTGTCTCACACAAAAGAAGCAGGCTCTCGCCAAAATCTCCCATCCTGTTTGCCCTAAGTTTAATCTGCGTCTGGGATTCCTCCCCTGAAATATAGAGGATTTTCTTCATCTTCGCCAGCTTCTGGCATACTTGCAGCAGCAGGGTTGATTTCCCGATTCCGGGGTCTCCGCCTACCAGGACAAGGGAGCCGGGCACGATTCCGCCTCCCAGAACCCGGTCTAATTCCCGAATCTCTGTCTCAATGCGCACATCATCTGAAGCAGTGATTTCCGTGAGGGATATTGGCACCGCTTCCCGCACGGCTCTGGCGGAAGCGGCAGCCCCTTTACTGACTCCTTTCGTGACTCCGTCGCCAATCATCTCCTCCACAAAGGAGTTCCACTCTCCGCATGCGGGACACTGCCCCAGCCATTTTGCCTCCTCATGTCCGCAGTTCTGACAGAAAAATATACTTTTCTTTCCCTTTGACATCCTTTCTCTTATCCTTTCCCTTTATACCAGATTTGGGGTGGATTCCTCATCCACCCCAAATGTACGGCTTCTATGCGCTTTTCACAATCATCAACATTTTTCTACTTTAACCTGTGCGCTCTCTTCCGCGCCAAGTTCTATGCTTACACTCAATTTCCCGCTCAAGTTTGTCGTCATCTTTCCGGCGCTCTTCCCATTGATGAAAACCTCATACTCGCTCTCCGGTTCCAGTTCCAGTGTAAACTGTACATCCTCCGGTGCACTCACCTCGAAAATGACTCCTGTCTCCGTCTCCTTGAAACGCTCCACGCTGCTCCCCGGTACAGATTCGTAAACAAACATCCCGTTTTTCTCTAATTTGGTAATCTCAGAAAATGTTTTTACTTTATAGATATCGCCTTCAAATTCGAAATTATCCAGTTTTGTCTTCGACTGCAATGTGTAATCTCCAAAACTAAGTGTTCCGTCTCCTTCCGCGCGTAATAACTCTTTTACTGCTGCCATCTTCCTTCTCCTCCTAGGTATTTTGCAATTCTTCTGTTATAAAGCTCTCCGGCTTTTATTGTTTTATTATATAATAAAACCTTCTAATTTTCTACCGCTTTTTCATCCTCTGTCTTAAAGGAGGCTGCAGTTCAGCCCGCATCATTCGTAAAACCGCACTGCGAGCCAACTACGGCTTTGTGTAAAACTTAAGTCCTGTTTTAGACGCACCGGCTTCCACATTGTCCCCTTCCTTTATCTCTCCGTTTAAAAGTGCCTCTGCCAGCTTATCTTCCAACTCTGTCTGCAGCGCCCTTCTAAGCGGTCTTGCCCCATATTTGGCATCCGTTCCCTTCTCCACAATATAATTGCGCGCGGACTCCCGCAGCTTGAGCCGGATGTCCATCTGGGATTTCAAACGTTTGCTGAAATCTTTGCACATCAGGGAAACAATCTGCTTCATATGTGTTTTCTGCAGAGCATGGAATACAATGATTTCATCTATCCTGTTTAAAAATTCGGGACGGAAAATCTGCTTTACCTCGTCCATCACATTCTGCTTCATGCGTTTATAGTCATCCGCCGGATTTTCCTTCGTGGCAAACCCTAGCTTCTTCGGCTCTACGATGGCTTTCGCCCCCGCATTGGACGTCATGATGATGACCGTGTTGGAGAAATCCACTTTTCTCCCCTGAGAATCCGTGATATGCCCATCGTCCAGCACCTGGAGCAGGATATTGAAGACATCCGGGTGCGCTTTCTCTATCTCGTCAAAGAGGATGACAGAGTAGGGGTGGGTCCTCACCTGGTCGCTCAGCTGACCGCCCTCCTCATGTCCCACATAGCCCGGAGGAGAACCAATCATCTTTGCCACGGAATGTTTCTCCATATATTCCGACATATCCACACGTATCATGGATTCTTCATTCCCAAACAAAGCCTCGGCAAGAGCTTTGGACAACTCTGTCTTTCCCACACCTGTGGGTCCCAGGAATAAGAACGAACCGATGGGACGCTTTGGGTCCTTTAGCCCCACTCTTCCCCGCTTCACAGCACGCGCCACCGCACTGACTGCCTCTTCCTGTCCGATGACTCTCTTATGCAGCTCCTGCTCCAGCTTCTGCAGACGCTTTGTATCACTCTGCGCCAGCTTCTGCACCGGAATCTTTGTCCACGCGGAAACAACCTCCGCAATATCCTGCGCAGATACCTGCGGATGCGCCGCACTGGTCTTCTTTGCAAAGCGTTTCTTCATATCCTCCAGTTTTTTCTCTGCTCTTAACTGTTTCGCCTGGATTTGGGAAGCTTCCTCAAACTGTCCCTCTTTGATTTTTTCTTCCTTTTCCTTAATGAGGCTGCGCACCTGTGCTTCTGTCTCATTTAAGTTCTCCGACACCTTATATCCCTTCAGGCTCATGCGGGAGCACGCCTCATCCAGCACGTCAATGGCTTTATCCGGCAGGTTCCTGTCCGTAATGTAGCGTTCAGATAAGTTCACCGCAGCCTGCAATGTTTCCTCCGTCATCTCCACGCGGTGGTGATTCTCATAGCGTGTCTGTAATCCTCTCAAAATTTCCACACACTGTTCTTTGGTGGGTTCTTCCACAGAGACAGGCTGAAACCTGCGCTCCAAAGCCGCGTCCTTTTCTATATATTTGCGGTATTCACTGATGGTCGTGGCGCCAATCAACTGCAGCTCCCCGCGCGCCAGGGACGGCTTTAAGATACTGGAAGCATCGATGGCTCCCTCCGCGCCGCCTGCACCAATCATCGTATGAATCTCATCCAGAAACAGGATGATGTGGCTGTTTGCCTCTACTTCGGCAATCAATCCCTTCATCCGCTCCTCAAATTCCCCCCGGTATTTGGAACCTGCAATCATCCCCGGCAAATCTAATGTATAAATGCGTTTCCCTTTCATCGATTCCGGAACTACGCCTGCCGCGAGACGCTGTGCCAGCCCCTCGATAATCGCTGTCTTGCCGACACCGGGCTCTCCTACCAGACAGGGATTATTCTTCGTGCGTCTGCCCAGCACCTGCATGAGGCGATAAATCTCCTCCTCACGCCCGACCACCGGGTCCAGCTTCCCTTCCTGCGCCCTCTGCGTCAGGTCTGTACCGAACTGCTCCAGCATGGTGCTCCTTCCACGGGTCTCCTCCTGCACCTCTTCCTGGTACTCCTTGGGGTCCATCCCCGCGGCAGCCATGATGTCCTGGAACAATTTCTGCAGATTGATATTCAAGGTAATCAAAACTCTCGTCGCCACACATTCCACATCCCGTATCATAGACAGCAGCAGGTGCTCTGTCCCTACGCTGCCTGTGTGGAGACGCTGCGCCTCTTTCTCACTGTTCTCCAAAATATATGTCAGTCTGGGACTCTCCTTCGGGTATTTTCCCTCCAGTACATCCGCCTCCGGCGAAATCAGTTCGTCCATCAGCCGGAGGATTTTCTCCTCCTCCACGCCATTCTGCGCCAGAATCTGACCTGCCACTCCCGTAAATTCACTGCGCAGTCCCAGCAGCAGATGCTCTGTCCCGATATAAGGATGCTTTAATTTCCTCGCCATCGTGCCTGCATACCGAATGGCACTCTGCGCCTGTTTTGTAAAATGATTCTGCATATCGTCCTCCTGGTCATTCATATTCGTCAAAAATCTCATCCACCAGAGTATGGATTTCTTCCCTGGAAATATTCTTACATCTTGCCTTCGCAAGAATAATCTCCATCTGGTGTTTCATCTCTTCCATTGCTTTTATCTTATCGATATTCAATGCAATGACCGCCCCACGCCGTTTGTCCAGGCTGATGAACCCCTCCTGTTTCAGAACGGTGTACGCCTTGTTGACTGTATGCATATTGATTCCCACATTCTGCGCAAGCTGCCGCACGGACGGCAGGGAATCCCCCTCGTGCACCTTGGAAGTCGCAATCCCCATGATAATCTGATTGCGGAGCTGTATATATATGGCTTCTTCACTGTTAAAATCGATTTCTATCAGCATGTGAATCCTCCTCATCGCATTGTTATACCCATCATAGCACAACAGGATATTTTTTCAAGTCCAAAAATATACTCTGTGCAAAATTTCTTCTCTGACAAGCCCGATTCTCTCCATAGATTACCTGCTTCCGGCAAATGGAAAAGCCGTGCAGATTCCGTCAAACTGCGGCTTCCACACGGCTTTTTCACTCATGTTCCCTTCCCCGGTGCGCGAAAGACATCACACTCTTATGTGTCTGCACGGTTCAGGTCTTCATTTTTTACAATGTCTTGAGCATCTCCGAAAATTCACTGCCCAGTGTAATTTTCCCGATATAGAAGACTTCTCCGGTCATATATGCTTTCCAGTCCTCGTCTATCTCTATCTGCAAATCTCCGCCCGGCATGTGCACAATGACTTTGTTGGAACTCAATCCCAGCTTATAGGCGACTCCCGCAGCCGCGCATGCCCCGGTCCCGTTTGCCATGGTATAGCCGGCGCCGCGCTCATACGTCTCAATCGCGATATGACCGTTATCTACCACCTTCATAATCTCGGTGTTCACCCGCTCCGGGAAATAGCGCGCCTTCTCCGAATGTTCTCCAATCTTGCACACCAGCTCTTTTGAAATCTCCTGCATGGGGATGACGCAGTGGGGATTTCCCACAGAGACGCAGGTCGCGGGGTAAAGGGTCTTGCCGAATACCATGTCCTCATTGATGACCTCCCGCTCTTCACCGATAACCGGGATATCACTGCTTGCAAAACTCAATTTCCCCATGGATACCCGAAGCCTGCTGCCCGCCTCGTTTAAATACGTGATTTCCACCATCCCGCCGTCTGTCTTCAGCAGGTAATTTTTCTTCTGCACATAGTCCGCGTCTTTTAAATATTTAGCAAAAATGCGCACTCCGTTTCCGCTCTTCTCCGCCGTGCTCCCGTCGGGGTTCCAAATCTTCACTCCCATATGCTTATCGTTGAGGATGGGACCCTCCAGGATTCCGTCAGCCCCAAGCCCCATATTCCGGTTGCACAGCGCCTTTACATTGCGCTCGTTTAATTCCATCTCATTCTTGTTAGGGTCATATACCAGATAGTCGTTTCCCAGTCCGTGATACCGCTCCACTGTAATCTTCATACGCGCACACCTCCTATTTTCTCTATTATATCAGGCATTTTTTTCCTATAATACTTATATTATGCTTTCTATATTGCAAATCATGCCCTATAATATAAGTATAGGGCAATTTATCCACCAGGAATGGCGCGGTTTGAACCGCTAACCTCTTACGGAAGACACACACTTGCCAAACATACCGCGGTCAAGGAGGTTTTTATGGAGAAATACAACAAGCGCGGCTATCTGAACAGCGATTTTAAGCTGTTCCATCTCACGGATGCAGTGCAGAAGGAGTTTGCCTTCCACTATCACGAATTTCATAAAATTACTATTTTCATCAGTGGAAATGTCCAGTACTATGTGGAGGGAAAGACCTATCTTCTTAAGCCATACGACATTGTCCTTGTAAACCGCGGCGACATCCATCGTGTGCAGGCGGACCCTTCCGTCCCCTACGAGCGCATCATCGTCTATATCTCCCCCGCCTTTATGGATGCCTATCACACGGAGGAGTACGACTTAAGCTACTGTTTTAAGAAAGCAAAAAAGGAAGGGTCTAACGTTCTTCGTATCCCTTCCCTTGAAAAAAGCTCTCTCTTTAAAATCGCAAACCGGCTGGAACAGTCTTTTGCCGATACCGAGTACGCAGGCTCGCTGTACCGCCAGGTTCTGTTCCTGGAATTTATGATTCACCTGAACCGTGCCGCCATGAAAGACCGCATCGAATTTCTGGATAATGCCATGTGCAACGAAAAGGTGGTGGATATCCTGCATTACATCAACAGCCATCTGACGGAACCTCTCACCATTGACCATCTCTCCCGCACCTTCTATATCAGTAAATATTATATGATGCGATTGTTCAAGTCGGAGACCGGCTATACCATCGGCAGCTATATCACCTGCCGCAGGCTTCTGCTCGCCCGCGAACTCATCCTGGGCGGCACCCCGGTCACACAGGCGTGCTTCCTGTGCGGCTTCCAGGACTACTCGACCTTCTCCAGGGCTTACAAAGCCCAGTTTCATGAACCGCCCAGAGCCCTGCTGCCCGGCTGAACGCCTTCTATCGGGTGCGCCTTCCCCGCAGGTGTACACTGCCGCCCACTATCTGGTTCGCGCAGTCTCTCCGGCTAAGCGTTCCTGGGGAAACGGATTTCCATGCGGGTCCCTTCCCCCTCTTTGCTGTCCACTGTCACTTTCGCCCCGTGCAGTAGGGCGCCATGTTTTACGATGGACAATCCCAGTCCGGTGCCTCCGGTTTCTTTGGAGTGGCTCTTATCCACGCGGTAGAACCGCTCGAATATACGCTCTGTATGCTCCGCCGGAATCCCAATCCCGGTGTCAGACACTACCACCTTCGCGCCCTCCAGCGTATTTCCCGCCCAGACGGTGACACTGCCGCCTTCCACATTATATTTGACCGCATTCTCGCAGATATTGTACACCATCTCATCGAGTATCTGCCGGATTCCGAAATATGTCACAGGCTCCCCTGTCACAGACAGCCGCACCTTTTTGGCAGCCGCCTGGGGCGCAAGCCGGCTCACAATCTCGCGGCACATCTCGAAAAGGTCCACCTCGCTTTTCTCCACTTCCACCGATTCTTCATCCAGCTTCGACAGCTTGATGATATCCTCCACCAGTGTGATGAGCCGTCTCGCCTCCTTGTAGATACGCTCCGCGAAATTCGGAATATCTTCGGGGCGCACCAGCCCGTTTTTCATAATCTCCGCATAGCCGGAAATTGAGGTGAGCGGGGTCTTCAACTCGTGAGAGACATTGGCGGAAAATTCTTTTCTCATATTCGCGACCGCTTCTTTTTCTTTATTTTGTCTGTCCATCGCTTCCAAAAACGGAATCAACTCCTCATATGCCGGATTTTCCAGCGGCTTTTCCAGATTTAGTTCGTTGATGGGCTGAACCAGGCGCGCTGTCTGCCATTTTGCCAAAACTACTGCTATGATAATCATCAACGCCATCAGCCCTGCCATATAGGGCAGCACATCCAGCGCTGTAAAGGCAAGGCTGTCCATGGATTTTGCCACACGAAGGACGGTGCCGTCATCCAGCAGGAGGGCATAGTAATACATCTCCTCCTTCATCGTATTTGACACCCTGATATCCTCGCCGCTTCCTTCTGCCAAAGCTTCCTGTACTTCCTTGCGGGAACTGTGGTTCTCTTCCGTCTTCCCTGCCCGCCTGGAGTCATAGAGAACATTTCCCTCCTCATCAATCTGCGTCACACGGGTATTCAAATCCACCTCGTCCAGTTCCTCCAGGTACTGCGTCCCGGAAATATTGATTGCTGTGCGGATATACCGTGCCTCCTGCCTGACCTCTGACTGCAGCAGGGACAGATTGCGGTTGTACAGAAGCACCGACAAAAGGACATAGAAAAGAAGGAGTGTCCCTGTCAGCACAAACACCATGCTCCTCTGAATCTTAGCCTTCATTCTCTCCTCCTGCCCGGTAGCCTACCCCTCGTACAGTCTCAATAATCCAGCCTTTATCCTTAAGTTTCTGCCGCAGAGTACGGATATGCACATCCACGGTCCTCGTCTCACCGTCAAAATCGTATCCCCAGATATCCATCAGCAGCTGGTCTCTTGTGAGCACGATATTGCGGTTGCGCATGAGGCGTTCCAGAAGTTCGTATTCCTTGAGAGTCAGCGTCACCGGTTCCCCGTCCACTGTCACCTCGTGCTTCTTCACATTCATATGTACCCCGTTTATCTCCAGGTCCGCCTTATCCGGCACCTTGCCGCTCCTGCGCAGCACCGCCTTGATGCGGGATACCAGCTCCATCATGCCAAAGGGCTTCGCCACATAGTCGTCCGCCCCGGAGTCCAGCCCGATGACCTTATCATATTCCGCACCTTTTGCTGTCACCATGATGACCGGGATATCCGCAGTCTTCGGGGAGCCTTTCAGCTTCTTGAGCAGGCTTAATCCATCCTCCCCCGGCAGCATGATGTCAAGCAAAATAAGCTCTGGCGTATCGAACGCCAAAGCTTCCATAAATGCAGTTCCCTCGGCGAATCCCTTCGCCTTCAGTCCGGTGGACTCCAGTGTATATATCACAAGTTCGCGGATGTTGTCGTCATCCTCCACGCAATATATCATTTTCCAATCTCCTTTAACTTCCTGTTCCGCTTTACTACCGGACTTCCGCACCATCCTTGTGCACGCCGGTGATAGAAAATTCCACCCACTCCGCAATATTGGTCGCATGGTCGCCGATACGCTCCAGATATTTCGTCACCATGATAAGGTCGAAAATCTTTCTGCCGTTGTGTCCCTGCTCTTCTTTGATAAAAGCAATCATCTCATCTCTTATCTCATTGAAATAAGCATCCACCGTATCGTCTTCCAGCATAACTTTCCGCGCAAGCTCCAAATCCTTCTGCACATAAGCGGTCACGCTCTCTCTCACCATCTTGCTGGCTGCTGCTGCCATCACGCCAATCTTCTCGATATCCACTCCCGGAGCTTCCTTGCCGGAAATGACTATCTCCGCGATATCCGAAGTCTGGTCGCCGATGCGCTCCATGTCTGTTATCATCTTCAAAGCCGCGGAAATCCTCCGTAAATCCTTAGCCACGGGCTGCTGCTGCAAAAGAAGCTTAAGGCAGAGCCTCTCGATGTCCTTTTCCATCTGGTCTATCTCTTCATCTGCCGCCATGATTGCCTTTGCCTGGTCGGTATCCCCCTTCTGCAAAGCCTCTGTTGCTTTGGCAATGGCGACCTCGCACAGCTCTCCCATATGTGTAAGCTGTTCATCCAATAACTGTAACTGTCTGTCAAAACGATTTCGCATAACTTAACCAAACCTCCCTGTGATATAGTCTTCTGTTCTCTTATCTGCCGGTATGGAGAATAATTTTTCCGTATCATTGTATTCTACGACTTCTCCCAGCAGGAAAAACGCGGTATTATCGGACACGCGCACTGCCTGCTGCATGTTATGCGTCACCATAACAATAGTATAATCTTTTTTCAATTCCATCGCAAGGTCTTCAATCTTTGACGTAGAGATGGGGTCCAGCGCTGATGTCGGTTCATCCATCAGAAGCACCTCCGGTTCTACTGCCAGGGCGCGCGCGATACACAGTCTCTGCTGCTGTCCGCCAGACATCCCTAGGGCACTCTTCTTCAGACGGTCCTTGCACTCATCCCAGATTGCGGCATTCCGCAGAGATTTCTCCACGATGTCATCCAGCTTTGCCTTGGAGCGGATTCCGTGGGTTCTCGGTCCATAGGCGATATTGTCGTAAATGCTCATGGGGAAGGGGTTCGGCTTCTGGAATACCATCCCCACCCGTTTTCTGAGCAGGTTCACATCCATCCCTTTATAAATATTCTCTCCATCCAGAAGGATATTGCCGTCAATGCGGCATCCTTCCACCAAATCGTTCATACGGTTGATGGATTTTAAAAGCGTGGACTTCCCGCATCCGCTGGGTCCGATAAACGCTGTAATCT
The DNA here is from genome assembly GCA_900541505.1 of uncultured Ruminococcus sp. Lineage (GTDB taxonomy): Bacteria > Bacillota > Clostridia > Lachnospirales > Lachnospiraceae > Mediterraneibacter. The sequence continues at coordinate 8,408 of UQKK01000052.1, read as the reverse complement.
TATTTGCCTCGATTTCCAGGTTCACATTTTTCAGAGCTTTAAAATCCCCGTAATATAAATCCAGATTTTGTATACTTAACTTTCCCATTTTCCATACCTTTCTATGCTTTCGTTAACTTCTTCGCAGCCACGCTTGAAATCGTGTTGATTCCCACTACCAGTACGAGCAGGATGACCGCTGTGGCATATGCCTGGTCCATGTAGAGTCCTTCATTGGACAGGTTGTACATGTGCACTGCCAGGGTGCGCCCGGAGCCCATCACGCTGGAAGGCACCTGTGCCACGGTTCCCGCCGTGTAGATGAGAGCCGCTGTCTCTCCGACAATCCTTCCGATTGCCAGGATGATTCCCGCCAGAATACCGGGAATTGCCGAAGGAAGGACAATCCGGAACACGGTCCGAAGTTTCCCCGCGCCCACGCCGAAGCTTCCTTCCCGGTAAGTATCCGGCACTGCCTTTAACGCCTCCTCCGTGGTACGCATAATCAGCGGCAGAATCATAATAGACAGGGTGAACGCTCCTGCCAGCAGGGAAAATCCCCAATCCAGAGTGTTTACGAAAAACAGCATACCGAACAAGCCATATACAATGGACGGGATTCCGGAAAGCGTCTCTGTGGTGAGCCGTATCACACCGATGAACTTATTTCCTCTGCCCGCATATTCCACAAGGAAAATAGCGGAAAAGATGCCAAACGGAATGGCGATGAGCAGGGATAAAAATGTCATGATAACTGTATTTATCAGCGCCGGCATGAGCGAAGCATTCTCTGATGTATAGTGCAGTGAGAACAGCGAAGGCTTCAGATGCGGTGCACCGTTTATCAGGATATATGCTATCAGAAACAGCAGCACCAGAAATGTCAACACTGTCGCCGCCATCACCAGCAGCATTAATATGAAAGACCCCGGATGCTTCAGATAGGTCTTAAATTTTTCTCCAATTGACGTGCGATTACTCATGTTCCGTCCTCCTCTTAAGCAGGGCAACACTGAAATTGATGATAAGGATGAAGACGAACAGCACAACTCCTGTCGCTATCAGCGCTTCTCTGTGCAGCCCTGTCGCGTATCCCATCTCTATCACGATGTTTGCCGTCAGTGTGCGGACACCTCTTAACACATTATCCGGTATCCACGCCTGGTTCCCCGCCACCATGATAACTGCCATCGTCTCGCCGATGGCGCGCCCGATTCCCAGCACAATTCCTGCTATCACACCCGACTTTGCCGCCGGGATAATAACAGTAAAAATACTTCTCTCATGGGTCGCTCCCAAAGCCAGCGCGCCTTCATAATAATGCTCCGGCACCGCACGGATTGCGCTCTCTGTGGTTCCGATGATAGTAGGAAGAATCATCATTCCCAGCAGAAGGGAAGCGGTGAGGATTCCCTTGCCGTCTCCCGATGAATCCACAAGACCTGACTGTTTTAAACTTCTTCCAAATTCCCGTACCCACGGTACCAGTACCACCAGACCAAAGAAACCGTACACAACGGAGGGGATTCCGGCAAGCAGCTCTGTCGCTGCCTTCAGAGGTTTATAGATTGCCTTCGGGCAGTACATTGCCATAAAAACAGACGTCAGGATACCTATCGGAACTCCAAAAAGAATCGCCCCTGCCGTCACGTATAAACTTCCAATAATCATCGTAAAGATGCCATATATATCGTTGTTTGGTTTCCACATTTTCCCTGTGAGAAACTCTGCAAATCCTATCTCTTTCATGGCAGGGATTCCATTTGCGAACAGGAACACACAAATGAGAGCTACCGCCAGCACCGAAGCGCAGGCGGCAATGAAGAACACTCCCTGCATGAATTTTTCAGTCCATGCTTTTGATTTCATATTTATTTTCCTCTTACTCTGCTATATCGCTCCAGGAAATTGCTTCTCCTGTGTAAATTGCTTTCACCTGGTCGGATGTCATGTCGTCCATTGTGTTTGCCTTATTTACGATTACCGCGATACCATCTGTCGCAATCACGGTTGCAGTCAGCCCCTGTGAAAGTTCTTCGTCTTTCAGTTCTCTGGAAGCCATACCAATGTCGTAGCTGCCATCGATTGCAGATGTCATACCTGTTGTAGAATCAGAAGTCTGTAACTCAATCTCTGCATTCGGGTTTACTGCCTTATATGCCTCTGCCAGCTTCTCCATTACCGGTGATACAGAAGAAGAACCACCTACTACAGCTTTGCCGGACGGCTGTGTTCCCTCATAAGCCTGCACATCATCCACCGGGATGTATCCCTCGTCAGCAATAACCTTCTGTCCCTCTTCGCTCATGATAAAGCTGATGAAATCTGCTGCCACTTCGTTGTCCAGCCCCTCTTTTGTCGCAATGTTAAACGGTCTGGAAACTTTGTATGTACCGGATTTGATATTCTCTGCCGTCGCCTCTGCTCCGTCAATCTTCAATGCTTTGACAGAATCGTCAAGAGAACCGAGAGATACATATCCGATTGCATATTCATCCCCGGATACTGTGGTGAGCATAACAGATGTACTGTTTGTAATCTGAGCCGCCTCTGTTGTCATATCCACTTTTTCGCCGTCTACTTCTTCTTCGATTTCAAACAACTCTACAAATGCTCCTCTTGTACCGGAACCATCCTCGCGGGATACGATTGTAATATCATTAGAATTGTCCCATGCGGAAGAATCGGAACCGCCTTCGCTTCCTGAATCGCTGGAACCACATCCTGTCATTGCCACTGCCAGCATACTTACCATAGATAACGCCGCAATAAACTTTTTCATTTTCATCTTTTAAAATCTCCTTTGCTTCAATCTGATTTTGTAAGCTTTTTGTCTTTGTTTATTTTCTTCACAGTAGCTATCATAAAGAAGCAATGTAAAATGTAAAATCATACCTATGTTAAATCTATGTAAAAAAATGTGCTTCGCACATTCTCGCGCCGAAGCGCGGCTGCGTCAGCAGCCATTTTCCAATTGCGCGCAGTGCGCATCCTCCCGGAGGGTTTTATTTAATAGGAAACAGAGTTTTCTATTAAATAAAAAAAGACGGTACACTTATCCGTCTCTTTGGATGAAATGTACCATCTCTCTGTTTCCTCTATTCTGGCTTCCTGTCGTCTGCCGCCACTTCGGTGATGGATTTCACAAGCCCTGCTATCTCCTGAATCTGGGAAGGAATGATAATCTTCGTTGCCTTTCCGTCGGCAGCCTTCTCAAATGCCTCCAGGCTCTTGAGCGTCAGCACTGCCTCGTCCGCTCCTGCCTCTTTTAAGAATCTGAGGCCGTCGGCAGTTGCCTGCTGTACTTTCAGAATCGCTTCCGCTTCACCTTCCGCCTCACGTATCATCTTTTCCTTTTCCGCTTCCGCGCGCAGGATTGCCGCCTGCTTCTCCGCCTCCGCTTCCAGGATAACAGATTCCTTCTGTCCCTCAGCCACGAGCACAGTGGATTTCTTCTCTCCCTCTGCACGCAGGATTGCCTCACGTCTCTCACGCTCCGCCTTCATCTGCTTCTCCATGGCATCGCGGATTGCTGTGGGCGGGATGATATTTTTAAGTTCCACACGGTTGACCTTGATTCCCCAGGGGTCTGTGGCAAGGTCTAGCTCCGCCCTCATCCTTGTGTTGATGGTCTCACGGGACGTCAGCGTCTGGTCCAGCTCCAAATCACCGATGATATTTCGCAGTGTCGTGGCTGTCAGATTTTCAATTGCCACAATCGGATTCGCAACCCCATAACAGAACATTTTCGGGTCCGTAATCTGATAAAACACTACCGTGTCAATCTGCATGGTAACATTATCTTTTGTGATAACAGGCTGAGGCGCGAAGTCCACCACCTGCTCTTTCAAATCAATCCTTCTCGCCACCCGGTCGATGATGGGAATCTTAAAATGCAGCCCCGTGTTCCATGTCGCCTGGTAAGCGCCCAGCCTTTCCAGTACGATTGCCTGCGCCTGGTGCACAATCTTAACACAGGAAATCAGGACCAGCACCACAATGACTACGACAATCAGAAACAATACCAAGCCTAAACTTACAAAAGCCAAATCTGCCATTTCCTATTCCTCCTCACACTTCTCTACCATTAATTTTACCCCGGAAACCTCCACTACTTTCGCCAGTTCCCCTTTTTCCAATATCTCCCTCTCATTTTGGGTTCGCACCGTCCATTCCTGACCGTCTACAACACTCTTTCCGGTCTGGTTCAGATTATCTACCCTCTCAGTGATTTTGATAATCTTTCCAATCATACTTTCATAATTCGTCTTAATCCGCTTTTTGTTCACATATTTCATCGCCCAAGGTCTGGTAAACGCAAGCAGTGCGCAGGAGACAATCAAAAATGCCGCCATCTGTCCCGAAAACCCGGCTCCCAGCGTATTCACCGCCATAGCTGCCAGCGCCCCTCCCGCAAACCATATGGTAGTCAGACCTACCGTAAAAATTTCAATCACCAGCAGAACAATAAAAAGTATGAGCCATATCAGATTCATTCCCGCTGTCGATGATATAAAATCCCCCATTTCAATCCCTCCTTTATCTGTCCGTAACGTCCTCTGTGTGTGTCCTTGTAAAGAGACGGTATATTCTATTCAGAGGCAATATGAAATTCCTCATATAACTTTTGACGGTAATTCTTATCGGAAACTGTATCAGAACATTCAGAAATATAATGCTTTTTGATATTATACCATGCAAAAAAAGCAGAACCAAGAGCAGAAATATAATTTGTCATATTTAGTTAAGCAATTAAATTTTCAATCCATAAGCAGAGCCGAGGAACTTTCCTATTATAATGCAAAAGGTTTGACGTATTTCGCCAAACCTTAAAATAATAAACTTCACTTTAAATATTTTATTTTTTATTCAACCCACTTTTATGTGCACCTTTTTACACAGAAATCGTAAGTATCTCCTCCGCGATATTCCTGGAGTGGTCTGAAATCCTCTCCAGGCAGACCAGTGCATCCAAAAATACGATTCCCGCATCGGTATCGCACTGGTTGTTCGCCAGACGCTTCATGTGCTCCGCCCGCAGACGGATTTCCAATTCATCTGCCTGGCTTTCCTTTTCAATGACCTTCATTGCCTTTTCTTTACTGTTCTCTGCCAGGGCTTCCACCGCATAACGGAAGCTGTCCGCACAGACATCTATCATTTCCTCCAGTTCTTTCTTCCCTACATCAGAGAACTTGGCTTTCCGCTCCTTCAGTGTCTCCGCAAATTCAGAAATATTCTCGCAGTAGTCGCTGACCCGCTCCACATCAGAGATAATCTGCAGAAGGCTGGCAATATGCTGATGCTCTTTTTCATTGATAGAGAGAGAATTGAGCTTAATGACATAGTTGGTGATGCCGCTGCACAGACCATCCACCGTATTTTCCTCCTCCTTGATATCCAGAATGCTTTGATAATCCTGGGTAAACATCACGGATTTGGACCTGTCCATTGTATTTTTAACAATATTTCCCATACGGCAGACTTCACTGACTACTGACTGTAGGGCAATGCTCGGTGTCTCCAACATTCTTTCATCCAGAAGAACCTTGTTGTCATCCACCTGTGTTTTATCCTCTTTCTCAATCTTCTTCGCCAGTTTGATAATCCAGTCAGACACCGGGAAGAGAATGATTGTCGTACCAATGTTGAAAATCGTATGCACGGTACTAATCTGCGTCTGCGTAATCATACCTGTGCCCGCCTGCGGATTGATAACAGCAAAGAACAAAATTCCCACAATACTGAAGATAATCGTTCCTATAATATTGAAGAGCAGATGCATAACTGCAGCTGTCTTCGCGGTTTTCTTCGCACCAATACTGGACATGATGGCGGTCACGCAGGTACCGATATTCTGTCCCATGATGATGTACACTGCCGCGTTAAAGGGAACCAGTCCTGCCGCGGCAAGGCTCTGCAATATTCCCACCGATGCGGAAGAACTCTGAATGATAGCTGTCACCAATGCGCCGGCTATGATTCCAAGAAACGGATTGTGTCCCAGCGCCACAAATATATTGCGGAATCCTTCTGACTCCTGCAGCGGAGATACCGCTGAGGACATGGTCGTGATTCCGATAAACAAAAGTCCGAATCCGATGATGATACTGGCAATGTCTTTGGTGGAACGCCGTTTCCCGGTCAGCATCACGATGACGCCCGCCATGACCGCGATTGGCGCGATATTCCCTGGGCTTAAAAACTTCGCCCACTCCACACTGGAGACAAGCCAACCGGTTACTGTCGTACCGATATTGGCACCCATGATAACACCCATTGCCTGTGTCAGATTCATGATGCCTGCATTGACAAAGCCCACGACCATAACCGTGGTAGCGGAAGAACTCTGGATAACTGCTGTAATCAGCGCTCCGAGGAGTACACCGAAGAATTTATTCTTCGTCAACGCCTCCAGCATAGTCTTCATCTTACTTCCGGCTGCATTTTCCAATCCCTGTGCCATAATCTGCATGCCATAGATGAACATGCCCAGACCCCCGACAAAAGGGATGATGATGCTTACATAACTCATAATTTCCTCCTAAGGTATGGCTCTCATTTTATCCTTCATAGCTCAAAAAACGTGCTACACCATTACGATAACATTATCATCCCCAAAAAACAACAAAATTTTTCAATTGCCCTTTATTTGTGTATCGGTTCAGCCATACAGTGTACGGGAAGCAAAAAAACATGCCCGCATGTTTTGCAAATGGCACCGATATGTGCCGAACGATAACTGCTACTTTTTCATCTTCGGCTCAAAGATAAAGGAAGCCAGATAACCGAAGATAAGAGCCGCGGATATCCCCACAGCGCTGGCTTTGAAGCCGCCCATAAAAATGCCGATAAAGCCATGTTTATCAACTGCTTCTTTTACCCCCTGCCAGAGGACGTTGCCAAATCCCAGAAGGGGCACGCTCGCCCCGGACTTGGCAAATTCCTGGAACGGTTCATAGAGATTGCAAAATCCCAGGATTGCGCCGGAACATACCAGCAGCACCATAATCCTCCCCGGCATCAGCTTAGTACGGTCCAGAAGAATCTGGATGACAGCGCAAATGAGCCCTCCAATTAAAAATGCTTTTACATAGTCCATATCTATTTCCTCCTTCTGCCGCCGACATTTCACGCGCAGCGAGCAAAAACCGCAGAATCTTGCAGCTTCCGACATGCTGTCCCGTGTATACCGGCGCTAGCAATGTTCCAATACAATCCCGTGAGCGATTCCCGGAACGCTCGCTCCCTCATTGAAACTGACCGTAGACATGAGTGCTCCGGTAGGCACAAAAAGCACACGTTTCCACTCCCCCTTTTCTATCTTGGGGAGAATGAATGCCGAAAGCGTCACCGCCGCACACCCGCACCCGCTGCCGCCTGCATGGGTATCCTGTGTCTCCTGGTCAAAGATTGTCATTCCGCAGTCCATATGCTGCTTTCGGATATCGTGCCCTTTACCTTTTGCCAGGTCAAAGAGGATGGACTGCCCGATATATCCCAAATCTCCCGTGATGATTCGGTCATAATCCTCTACATTCCTGCCAAAGTCCTTTAAGTTCTGCGCAATGGTGTCCGCTGCCGCCGGAGCCATACATGCTCCCATATTCTGGGAATCTTTCAGTCCGTAGTCCACAATTTTTCCAATCGTCACTCCGGTGATGCGCACGTGGCTTTTCTGTATTCCCACAAGAAACGCGCCGCTGCCTGTCACGGTCCAATGGGCGGACAGCGGTCTCTGGTTGGCATATCCCAGAGGAAACCGAAACTCTTTCTCCGCACTCCCGAAATGACTGGAGGTGACAGCCAGCATATATTCTCCATATCCCGCCGCCACACTCATAGCACTCAACGCCAGCGCCTCTCCTGAGGTGGAGCATGCGCCGTACAGTCCGAACATCGGTATCTGCAGTGCCTCCACACCCATGGATGTGGCAATCCCCTGGCGCAGCAAATCTCCTCCGTATAGATAGCGCACTTTCTTGGCCTCCAGATGTGCTTTCCCCAATGCCAGCACACATGCTTCCTTCTGCATAGTGCTCTCGGCTTCCTCCCATGTCTTTGCTCCGAACAGGTCATCCTCATTTACCATATCAAACAGTTTGCCCAGCGGTCCCTGCGACTCCTTGCTCCCTGCCACCGAAGCGCTGCTGATTAAAAAGGGCGCCTGCGAAAACTGTATGCTCTGGCTTCCTCTTATCTGATTCATATCTTTTCCTCGCCTTTCCCCGTAATACCAGTGTACTGCCTCACTATGCTGAAATTCAATGAAACAGTACATTAGCTGCACTCTTAGTATCCCGAAAGACAGGAAAGTTTATACATCTCGATTTTAAACCGGAACCACGGGCAAGCTGAATCCGTAAAGTCATCCCAGATTCAAGACTCGCCACTGATACGAACTTGTTACTCACCGCCTATAGAGGCGG
>UQKK01000051.1 GCA_900541505.1 uncultured Ruminococcus sp. | reverse complement strand
ACGGATTTGTTACTCACCGCCTATAGAGGCGGGAGTCATCTCCCTCTGATATAAAGTGTTCCCAATACAGGGAAATCCTGCGGACTGGTTCATGACAGGAGAAGTCCACAGGATGCTGAATATCTGTCGTTTTATACGCTCATGGCATCCAACAGCTTTGTCTTGGTGTCGTAGAGCTTCTGGGAGAGGTCCACATAAACTTTATGCGGATAAAAGAGACGTTTTGTCTCGTCCCAGAGCGTTTCCTTCTCCTGCCGGCAGTATTCGGCAATCTCCATGACGGAAGGTGAGTCATAGACACATTCGCCGTGGATGAAGACGGGCTTTAAGATTTCCCGCATCGTGTAAGTACCGCCTGCCAGACGGGTCTTCTTCCATGTGGCATTGGGGTCGAACAGCAAAAGCTCCTCGGAAGTGTCATAGACCTCATCCGCAAAACAGATTAAATCCGCGCGCATTTTCCCGGTGTCCTTGTCGTAGATACGATAGATGGTCTTATTTCCGGGATTGGTGATTTTTTCTGTATTTTCTGAAATCTTAATCTTCGGTACAAAGTCTCCTGCTTCGTTCTGGATTGCGGCGAGCTTGTAGACACCGCCGAAGGACGGGCAGTCTTTGGAGGTGATGAGGTTTGTCCCCACACCCCATGAAGTGATAGCAGCTCCCTGCATCTTCAGGTCATGGATGAGCAGCTCATCCAAATCGTTAGAGGCAGCGATGACTGCATCCGGAAAGCCTGCCTCATCCAGCATCTTGCGCGCCTTCTTGGACAGATAGGCGAGGTCGCCGCTGTCAAGGCGGATTCCGTAGCTCTTCGGCTTGATGCCTGCTTCTTTCATTTCCCGGAAAACGCGGATGGCGTTGGGCACACCGGATTTCAGTGTGTCGTAAGTATCCACCAGGAGCGTGCAGGAATCCGGATATAATTTCGCATATTCTTTGAATGCGGTATATTCGTCCTTAAAACTCATAATCCAGCTGTGAGCGTGGGTGCCCATGACCGGCACGTGGAACATCTTGCCTGCCAGAACATTGGAAGTCCCCACACATCCGCCTATCATTGCCGCTCTTGCCCCGTACAGCCCGGCATCCGGTCCCTGGGCGCGGCGCAGACCAAATTCCATGATGCCATCGCCCTGTGCGGCGAAGACAACGCGGGCGGTCTTGGTTGCGATAAGGCACTGATGGTTGATGATATTCAAGATTGCCGTCTCCACGAGCTGCGCTTCCATGATGGGAGCGATGACCTTTATGATAGGTTCCTTCGGGAAAATAACGGTCCCTTCGGGAATCGCGTAAATATTTCCGCTGAAATGAAAACCGCTCAGATAGTGCAGAAAGTCTTCGCTGAAAATCCCCAGTTTTCTCAGATAGTCAACATCTTCATAGGAAAAATGAAGGTCCTTAATATATTCAATGACCTGCTCCAGACCAGCCATGATGGAATAGCCGCTCTTATTCGGATTCTCACGGAAAAATACATCAAAGATGACAGTCTCATTTTCCTGTGTCTCAAAATAGCCCTGCATCATGGTAAGCTCATACAGGTCTGTCAGCAGTGTAAGATTGTGCGCACTCATAATTTTCTCCTTTCTGACGTGCTTTGTCCCTGACGCATATTATAGCATATGAGAAAGAAAAGTAAAAGGTTGGGATAAGGGAGATTGAGGTAAAGGATAAAAGTATTGTCGGGTCGATGAAGCGGTGTTAATATATGGATAGGGAAACCGAAGCCAGGCGGCTTACCCTTCGAATTTATTCGGAGGGGCAGACCCTCCGAACGAAAGAAAGGGGGCGATGCCAATGATTACATACGCTGATTTAATACAGTTTTGTATATTCATTGTAGCCCTTGTGAGTCTGTGTTATCAGATTTTCAAGGGAAGAAAATAGCCGCCATTACTCGCAATAATGACGGCCGTTTGAAAAAATAGCTTAACATATTGTAGGGTAAGCCACTTATGGTTTCCCTTCTCTATCCATAATATAGCATATTGAGATTTTAGATTCAAGCGAAAATGAGGTATAATAAGGAAAATGATGTAACAGTCGTATGTACTCTTGCAAAGAGAGGTTGAATACATTTATCGGAATGAACGGAGGAAAATGCAATGAGAGTAATTGTTATCGGAACAGCAGGACATATCGGTACATATCTAATCCCCATGCTTGTAAACGCCGGATATGAGACAAACGCAATCACCCCCCAATATACCTGTATTGAAACAATTGATTTGGCGGTAAAAAGCTATATTGAGAGAGGACTGATTAGAGTTACACGGTGACAGGTCTGCTTTTCTTTTATCTTCTTATATTATCCTTGGATATGTAGAAAAATGACTACATAAAATTGTAATAATTGCACAAAAGAAACTTATAAAATTTGCACAATATAGAAGCGGGAAATCTGTGCAATAATTCCAAAATTAAGCGAATTTATGAAAAAAGGACATATGTCATATTATAAAGAACAAAAGCGCTGATATAATAGGACTGCTAATATCTTGATTCACGAGAAAGGAGCACAAAGCTATGAACAGAAGGGTATTTTTAATTGTATTGGACAGCGCCGGCGTAGGGTATGAGCCGGATGCGGACCGTTTCGGCGACGTAGGAAGCGACACCTTCGGGACCTGTGTCAGAAGCGGCAAGCTGCAGGTGCCGAATATGGAGAGACTGGGACTTTTTCAGATAGAAGGCACATCGTTTGCCAAAGAGGGGACACCCAAGGCAGGCAGCTGCGCGAGACTGCAGGAACAGTCCGCGGGGAAGGATACCACAGTGGGACACTGGGAAATCGCGGGGGTGATTTCAGAACATCCCATGCCTGTGTATCCGGATGGATTTCCGGAGGAGATTCTGGAGAAGTTCTCTCAGGCGACAGGGAGAGGAGTCATCTGCAATCACACAGGTTCCGGCACGGAAATCATCAAGAAATATGGAAAAGAGCATATGGAGACAGGCAAGTGGATTGTCTATACTTCGGCGGACAGTGTATTCCAGATTGCCGCACATGAAGAGGTTATTCCACTTGAAGAGCTGTATGAGGGCTGCAAAATCGCGAGAAAAATTCTCACAGGAGAGCACGCGGTGGGAAGAGTCATCGCGCGCCCGTTTGTGGGAGAAGCGCCTGATTTTACCCGCACCGTAAATCGCCACGATTTTTCCTTGGAGCCGCCGAGAGATACCATCCTGGACATGTTGAAAGACAAGGGATATGAAACCATAGGCGTGGGAAAAATCTTCGACATTTTCGCGGGCAAAGGCATAAACCGCACCTTCCCCAACGAAGGAAACGACAAAAATATGGATTTGACAATTCGCCTGCTGGAGGAAGAATTTGAAGGATTGTGCTTTGTAAACCTCGTGGACTTTGACATGGTGTACGGGCACCGCAATGATATAGAAGGATATACAGACGCGCTGAACCGTTTTGACAGGCAGTTGGGAGAATTTCTCCCTGCCATGCGGGAAGGAGACATCCTGATGATTACGGCTGACCACGGATGCGACCCCGGTTTCCCCGGAACAGACCATACGAGAGAATATGTGCCATTTTTGTGCTGCGGCAAGGACGTGAAAGAGGGCGTCAATCTGGGAACCCGCAAAAGCTATGCGGATATCGCGGCAACCCTGGGAGACATATTCGGTGTCGAGTACAAGGGTGATGGCGAGAGCTTCTGGAAAGAGATAAAAAGATAAAGAAAATATAGTAAAGAGTGCAGATAAAGTGGATTTATCATCGCTATAGCAGCAGGAACCGTGAAGTTTATGAGTCACGGTTCCTCTTTTTGTTCAATAGGAAATTTGGAAGAATTTCCTATTGAACAAAAAGCCCTCCGGGGGATGCACACGCTGCAGTGTAGAAAAACGACAGTGCGAAATTATAAGAATTGCACAAACGAGCTTTATGGAATTTGCATAAATCGAAGGAAAAAATATGTGGAATAATTCCAAAAATAAGTGAGTTTAACTGAAAAGCGACATGTGTCGTATTACGAAAAAAGGCAGGATTGTTATAATGTGGTTACTCTCAGAGGAGAGCAGAGGAGGTGTACAAGGGGTACACTGACACAGCCAATTGAGAAAACAATGCATTGAAGAAAATTGGAAGGAACAGGTACAAAGCGCCATGGGACAGCGAGATATTTTGCAGGAGATTCAGAACTATCCGGGAAAAACATCGGAATATATCCGGTCTTTGTTCAAGGAAGAAACAGAAGAAATTTTGAAGAAAGCCTCTATAGTCAAGGTTCGGACCGGAAAGCGGTTCATCACACAGAATGAGAAAATAGACGGAATTTACATACTGGTAGCCGGGAAGGTATGCGTGTTCGAGGAATACCCGACAGGGAACATGTATATTTTTCAGGAGAATACAGCACCGACCTTTTTCGGTGAGATGGAGATTTTTGCAGAGATGGATTCGTTTATTGCCTCACTGTTTGCCAAAACAGACTGTGTATTGGTGGTGGTGCCGGTAGGACGCTATGCGGAATTTATACAGGCACATCCGGAGGCATTTTATGAACGGGCAAAGATAGACTTTCAGCTTCTGGTTAAGAGCGGGCGTGAAAACAGGCTATATATGCAGCTTGACGGTAAGGAACGCATTAAGATGTATTTGATTCAAAGATATGAAAAGCTGGATTCAGACGACAGGTGTGTACTGCGTATCACGAAACAGAAAATCGCCGACGAGATTGGCTTTTCTCTGCGGACTGTGCAGAGAGCGTTGAAAAAGCTCAATGAGGAAAATTTTATTGAGCTGGCGGGGCACAAAATCCTGGTGAGTGAAGAGCAGTATATGAAGATGGCTGATACGATGGAACTGGTTACCGGTGAAAAGGAGAGACAGACAGCGCTGCGTGCAGGGAAGACAGATACTGTTAAAGACAGGAAAAAGAGATGTAATTAAGGAGATGTGAAAAACATGCAGAATGTATTGGAAATTGTGACATCCAGGGCGATGACATATGAGCAGAAAGTAGTCGCTCTGGCGCATGCCGCGGAGGATTCGCTGGACGTTCTGGATATACCGGAAAGGACAAAGTTCTTCATGGAAGAAGGCGCCATTAATGATTTATTCGAGGGACATGCGCCATACAGGCCGAGATATGTCATGCCGGATTATATGAAATACATAGAGAACGGAAGTGAATTTCTCGGCGTGAAGCCGCCAAAAACATTGGATGAACTGCTGTCGAATCTGCAGATTATTTATCATCATGTGCCCTCCATCACAAGCTTCCCGGTCTATCTGGGAGATTTGGACAAAATGGTGGACTTATTCATAGATGGCATGAGCGATGAGGAGGTAAAACAAAAATTAAGGCTGTTTTTAAACTTCCTGGACAGGACCATCACGGACAGCTTCTGCCACGCGAATCTGGGACCTAAGGACAGCAGAGCGGGCAGGCTGATTCTGGAACTGGAAAAGGAACTGCAGAACGCGGTGCCGAACCTGACATTAAAATATGACCCGGAAATTACACCGGACGTATATGCGGAGCAGGCTCTGTATACATCCTTGTTCTGTGCGAACCCGGCTATCTGCAATGACAGGCTGAACCGGGAAGCGTATTCCTGCGATTACGGGATTTCGAGCTGCTATAACATTCTTCCGGTAGGAGGCGGGGCGTATACACTGACGAGAATCACACTTGCGAAACTGGCGCCGCTGGCAGAAGACCGGGAAGATTTCCTGAATCACCTCCTTCCCGAATGCCTGGAAGCAATGGGAAATTACATGAACGAGAGACTGCGCTTCCTGGTGGAGGAGTCGGGATTTTATGAAAGCTCCTTCCTTGTGCGGGAGGGACTGGTGGACCCGGATAAATTCGTCGGCATGTTCGGTGTGACGGGACTGGCGGAAGGTGTGAATATCCTGTTTGAAGCGGAAGGAAAAAAATATGGACACGATGCGCAGGCAGACGATTTTGCCGAGGAGATTATGAATCGCATCACCGCTTTTGTAAAAGACTTCCCGGCACGCTATTCCAAGGTGACCGGAGGCAGATTTATGGTTCATGCTCAGGTGGGATTGGAGACGGATATCCATATTACTTCCGGGGTGAGGATACCGGTGGGGGACGAGCCGGATGATTTCTATGCACACCTTCGCCACAGTGCGAGATTCCACAAGACCATCACAGCGGGGTGCGGCGATATCTTTGCCATGGAGACCACAGGAAGAAAGAACCCCGCAGCGGTGCTGGATGTGGTAAAGGGAGCCTTCAAAGAAGGTGTGAAATACATGAGTTTCTATGAGAAAGACAGTGACTTGGTGAGAATCACAGGCTATCTTGTGAAGCGTTCCGAGATGGAGAAATACAAAAAAGGAGATGTAGTCATCCAGAACACAACCCAGCTCGGCGGTCCCAACTATGAGAACAACCGTCTGGCGGACCGCAAAGTGAGGTCAGTGTGATGACAGTTCCAGTTAATAAAATTATCCCCTTCAGTGTAGTGGATGGTCCCGGGAACCGGACTTCCATCTTTCTGCAGAAATGCAATATCCACTGCGGGTACTGTCACAATCCGGAGACACAGAGGATGTGTGTGGACTGTGGGATTTGTGTGAAGGGATGTCCGGCAGGAGCGCTTGCATATCGGGAGGGCAAGGTGTGTTGGGACAGTGAAAAATGTGTGCAGTGCGACCAGTGTATCGCGGTGTGTCCCAATTATGCGACTCCCAAGATTCGCTGGATGGACGCGAAAGAAATGTTTGATGAGGTAAGAAGGAGCATCCCCTTTATCCGGGGAATCACTGTGTCGGGCGGAGAGTGTATGCTGTACCCGGAATTTCTGGAGGAACTATTTTCGCTGGCGCACAGGGAAAGCTTAAGCTGTCTGATTGACAGCAACGGAATGGTGCCCTTTGAACGGTATCAAAGGCTGACAGAATTGTGCGATGGGGTCATGCTGGATGTGAAATCCTGGGAGAAAGAGACTTACCGGAGACTTACCGGGGCTTCCAATGAAAATGTAAAAGCAAATTTAAGATATCTATCCGAGATGGACAAGCTGGAGGAAATCCGTATCGTATGTCTGCCCGGTATGGTAGATGCGGAGCGGACGATAGACGGCATACGAAAGACCATCAAAGAGAAGGTTAAGACAGTGCGCCTGAAGCTTATCACTTTCCGCAGCTTTGGGGTGCGGGGAGCATTTGCGCAATATGAGGCGCCGGGAATGATTTATATGGAATCATTAAGAAAAAGAGCAGAAGAAAATGGATTCGGCAACATTTTGGTTGTTTGAGAGAGGAGAACCTTATGAAAAAGAGAGTATTGGCAGCAACGTTGGGACTGATTACAGTGATAGGGATGACAGGATGCGCAGGAAGCGGCGGCACAGCGAAAGGGAATGGTGCAGGTGCAGATTTTAAGGCTTCTATGGTGTGTGATACAGGCGGAATCAACGACCAGAGCTTTAACCAATCTTCATGGGAAGGTCTGAAGGAATTTGGAGAAGAAAATGGGGTGGAAGTGAATTACCTGGAATCCACGCAGGCGTCGGACTATCCCACAAATTTTGACAAGCTGTCAGACGAAGATTTGAACCTGATTTGGGGAGTGGGGTACAATGTGGCGGATTCTCTTAAGGAGACGGCGGAACTGAATCCTGACAAGATGTTTGCGATTGTTGACTATGACTTTGGCGAGGAGACGCCGGACAATGTCATCTGCTCTACGTTCGATGTGCAGGATTCCTCTTTCCTTGTGGGCTATATCGCAGGTCTCACCACAGAGACGAATAAGGTGGGATTCATCGGAGGTATGAAAAGTCCGACGATAGATTTCTTTGAGTATGGCTATTGCGCAGGCGTTGATTACGCGGCAAAAGAATTAGGAAAAGAGATAGAACTTAATGTGCAGTATGCGGACAGTTACTCTGATTCCGCGAAAGGAAAAGCGATAGCAAAATCCATGTACAGTTCCGGCTGTGACGTTTTGTTCCATGCGGCAGGCGGCGTAGGTAAGGGTGCGATTGAAGAAGCGCAGGAAGAAGGCAAATGGATTATCGGCGTGGATAGAGACCAGGCATATCTTGCTCCTGACAATGTACTGACCTCTGCCCTGAAGATTACGGGTGTAGCGACAAAAGAAATTTCCCAGAAGGTGAAAGACGGAGAAGATATAGGCGGACAGTCCTTCACTTACGGGCTTGCGGATGAAGCGGTAGGTATCCCGAAAGAGAACCCGAATCTGGCAGAAGGCGTGTATGATAAAGCGATGGAAGTACAGGCGCTTATCGAGAAAGGTGAGATTGTCGTTCCGACGACAGAGGACGAGTATCAGCAGTTTATGAAATAGGAGGATACAGCGGGTGGAAAACGGGAATGAATATGCAGTCGTTATGGACGGCATCACAAAAACATTTGGCAGCTTTACAGCTCTTAAAGACATGAAGCTGGAAGTGAAAAAAGGCAGTATTCATTCTATTCTCGGAGAAAACGGTGCAGGGAAAAGTACACTGATGAATATTTTATATGGTCTTTATCAGCCGGATAAAGGCCATATAAAGATAAAAGGCAGAGAAGTAAAAATGGACAATCCCAACGTAGCGCTGGAAAATGGAATAGGAATGGTACATCAGCATTTTAAGCTGGTGCAGAACTTTACAGTGACACAGAATATTGTGCTTGGGATGGAGCCCACGGGGAAGTTCGGTGTACTGAATATGAAAGAGGCGAAAAAGCGGGTAGAACAGATTGTAGAACAGTATGGTTTGAAGGTGGACCCGGATGCCCTCATCGAAAATATTTCTGTAGGTATGCAGCAGAGAGTGGAAATTTTGAAGGCTCTCTACAGGGAAACCGATATCCTTATTCTGGATGAACCAACGGCAGTGCTTACTCCGCAGGAAATTGATGAACTTATCCGTATCATGCATAAGCTGGCGGACAGTGGCAAAACCATCATCGTCATTACGCACAAATTAAAGGAAATCAAGAAATCCGCGGAGTACTGCACGATTATCCGCAAGGGCAGATATATCGACACTATGAAGGTGGAGGACGCTTCCGAAGAAGACCTGGCGGTAGCCATGGTGGGCAGAACCGTGAAACTGAAGGTGGATAAGACCCCTGCAAGACCGGAGAAAGAGGTCTTTGCTATTGAGAATCTTCGGGTGAAGAATGATAAAGGTCTGGACGCTGTCAAGGGACTCTCCCTTCGTGTGCGTGCCGGTGAGATTTTGGGTATCGCGGGCATCGATGGGAACGGACAGAAAGAATTAGTGGATGCCATCGCCGGACTTTCCAGAGCGGAGGAAGGAAAAATCATCATTAACGGGCAGGAGGTGCAGAATACCACACCGAAACATGTCATTGACAATGGTATCAGCATCATCCACGAGGACCGCCAGAAAAGAGGTCTGGTCCTGAAATTTGATGTGTCGGAGAATGCGGTTCTGGAGACATACAAAAAGCCGCGGTTCTCGAAACGGGGATTTTTAAAACGTGATGAGATTGAGAACTTTACGAAAGGTCTCATTGAAGATTACGATATCCGTCCGGCGGGGTGTGAGCACAATATCACAGAGGGACTCTCCGGAGGAAACCAGCAGAAAATCATCATCGGGCGTGAGATTGCCAATGACCCCGCGCTTCTGGTAGCGGTGCAGCCGACCAGAGGTCTGGATGTGGGAGCAATTGAGTACGTGCACCGGGTTCTGATAGAAGAACGGGATAAGGGCAAAGCAATTCTTCTCATCTCGCTGGAACTGGACGAGGTCATGAGTGTGGCGGACACCATTGCGGTCATTTACGACGGACAGATTGCGCGGACGTTTAAGCAGGCAGAGGCGGATGAGCAGACACTGGGACTCTACATGGCAGGAGGAAGTGAATGATGGAACGACTGGTAAAACTATTTAAAAAACAGATTACGATTACGCTCTGTGCCATTATCTGCGGTTTCATCGTTGTTGCCGTAATTCTGGCATGTACGGGGTATCAGCCGCTGGAGGCATTTTCCATTTTGTTTCAGGGAATTTTTTCTAAACCAAAATACATTGTCAATGTCATTGTAAAGGCGACACCCATCATCCTGACCGGATTGAGTGTTGTGTTTGCCTTCAAAGTAGGACTGTTCAATATCGGAGCAGAAGGGGAGTATATCATTGGAACCATTGTGGCGACTGTGGTGGGTATCCTGGTGGATTTGCCCTTCATTCTCCTGTTCCCGCTGATTGTTTTAAGTGGTGTGGCTGCAGGCGCTCTCTATGGGGCTCTGATTGGTTTTTTAAAGGCGAAATTCGGAATCCACGAGGTCATCACAGGAATCATGCTGAACTGGATTGCGTTCTACGGGTCAAATTTCATTGTGACTCTGGACAGATTCCACAAGCCGGATTCATCCTTTACGTATGATATTAACCAATCGGGGATGGACATTATCTATCAGTGGAAGAACACAGAAGCAGGCAAAGAAGCGGTGCGGCAGAATCCGCTGCTTTTGGAGACGGTAGGAAAGACGGACTTAAATATCGGTATTTTGCTGGCAGTTCTGACGGCAATCGTTATCTTCATCATCTTAAAGAAGACAACCAAGGGATACACTCTGCGCAGTGTCGGCATGAATAAAGAAGCTGCCCGGTGCGCGGGAATCCACGTGGAAAAAAATATGATTCATGCCATGATGATTGCCGGCGCTGTGGCAGGTGCGGCAGGTGCACTGACAGTTACCGGAGTCTCACACAACCTGATGACCCTGGCTGTGACAGAGAACTATGGGTTCAACGGGCTGTCCGTGGCGATGCTGGCAGGAAACTCCCCCATCGGCACCATTTTCGCAGGACTGCTCTTCGCGGGGCTTTCCTATGGCGGCGGTTCCATCCAGTCCTCCATCGGGGCACCGTCTGAAATCATCAATATTATGATAGGGACAATTGTATTTTTCGTGGCAATCGCGAATCTGTTCCCGATGATTGTTGAAAAAATTGCCGGAAGGGAGGGGCGCAAGAGTGAATAATATATTGTTATTAATCAGTATCACAGTGATGTATTCCACCCCGCTGGTTTTCGGCGCGCTGGGCGGACTCATCAGTGAGAAAAGCGGTGTGACAAACATCGGGATAGAAGGAATGATGAGTCTGGGAGCGGCGACCGCGGTCTGTGTGACCTTCGTTTCGGGAAATCCGTGGATTGGCTTTTTATGCGCAGGAATTGCCAGCGGGCTCCTGGCGCTTCTGCACGCGGTGGCTTCCGTCTCCCTGCAGGCGGACCAGACGGTTTCCGGCATTGCCATGAACCTGGTGGGACCGGGCATTGCGCTGTTTATGACAAGGCAGATGTTTGGTGTCACAAACACCCCCTCTGTGCCGGAAAAACTTCCAAAAATACTGGGAAAAACCTCCGGCGGAGTATTACAGTATCTGAATGTGGATATTACCGTCATCATTGCACTGGCGCTGCTCTTTGTCATCCAGTTTGTCCTGTATAAGACAAAATGGGGACTGCGTGTGCGCGCGGTAGGCGAACACCCCCAGGTGGCGGATACACTGGGAATCAGTGTCTATAAGATTCGGTATGCATGTGTGGTCGCATCAGGCGTTCTGGCAGGATTCGGCGGCGCTTCCATGACACTGGCAATCATCTCAAACTTTACGCCTACGGCAATCAGCGGACACGGATTTATCGCGCTGGCGGCAGTGATTTTCGGAAAATGGAAACCATACGGTGTTTACGGCGCGTGTATGCTGTTCGGATTCGCGCAGGCACTCGCGATTACTCTGGGCGGGGCGGAGCTGGTTCCGTCACAGATTATGGCGATGTTCCCGTACATCTTGACAATCCTGGTACTTGTACTCTTTGTCAGAAATGCGACCGCGCCGAAAGCGAGCGGTATCCCATTCAAAAAAGGGCAGCGCTGATGTGCTGCTCTTTTGACGATAAATAAAAACAGGAAGGTGAAGAGATTATGCAGAATTATTCAGGAGAAGAGGGACTGCAGTATCATCTGCAGATTAGAAAAGGGGATGTGGGGCGCTATGTCATCCTGCCCGGAGACCCGAAACGTTGCGCGAAAATCGCAAAATATTTTGACCGTGCTGAATTGGTGGCGGACAACCGGGAATATATCACATACACGGGATACCTGGATGGGGAAAAGGTAAGCGTAACGTCCACGGGCATAGGCGGACCGTCTGCTTCCATCGCGCTGGAGGAGCTGGTAAAGAGCGGCGCGGATACCTTTGTGCGGATTGGCACATGCGGAGGTATTGACCTGGAGGTAAAAGGCGGCGATATCGTGGTGTCTACCGGGGCAATCCGTATGGAAGGGACCAGCAGGGAGTACGCGCCCATAGAATACCCGGCAGTTCCGGATTTGGATGTGGTTAATGCACTGGTCGATGCGGCGAAAGAGCTGGACTACCCCTGTCATGCGGGTGTGGTGGAATGTAAGGACTCGTTCTACGGACAGCATGAACCGGAGGTGAAACCGGTCAGCTATGAGCTCACGCAGAAATGGGAAGCGTGGAAACGCATGGGATGCAAAGCATCGGAGATGGAATCAGCGGCGCTCTTTATCGTCGGCAGCAGTCTGCGTGTGCGTGTGGGCTCGGTCTTTCTCGTGGTGGGAAATCAGGAGAGAGCGGCGGCAGGACTGGATAACCCTATCGCGCATGATACGGAGTTGGCAGTGCGGACGGCGGTGGAAGCGCTCAGAAAGCTGATAAGAGCAGACAGGGAAAAGCAGATGTCGGAGTGAGTTTCCGGGAAGAGATAAAAAACGGTGACAGCTTAGGCTGCACCGTCTGAAACCGGGGAGGCTTATCCCCGGTAAATATCCTTCCAGAAGAAGTAGCTGTCGTTCAATGCCCTGTCCAGTTCTTCGAAATTCCGTGTGGCGATGACACGCATCAGCTCTTCGTGCGTGTCAATGAGATACTGGGCATCTCCTGCCTGGATGACCTTTTCAATGGTTTTGGCGCGGGAATCTTTGGTGAGCTCCGCGACCAGAGAGTTGATGACCTGTATGAGAGAATTGTGGGTCGCTTTGGCAATCTCATCATGGAAAGCGATGTCGAGGTCCAAAATTGTCTGAGTGTTATCAGGGGTAGTTTTGAGCACCTGGATGAGACTATCGCAGCAGCGCTGTATGACATCCACCTCCTGAGGCGTCAAATCTTTTTCCAGCACAATGTGCATGATGCCGTTCTCCACCATTTTTCGTAATTCAATCAAATCATCGTAGGCATTTTCTTTCTGCAGGATGATATGGTAAAGCATGGGATTTATCATTTTGGCAGAAAAGTCGGTGCAGACAAACGTCCCTTCCGGTCGTTTGATTTCCAATACTCCATAGGCAATCAGGATACGCACAGCTTCGCGCACAGAGTTACGTCCTACCTGAAAAAGAGAGGCAAGCTCCGGTTCGGTGGGAAGCTTATCGCCGGGTTTTAATTCCCCGCTTATGATAGCATTGCTGATTCGGTCAATGACAATCTGTACAACAGAAGTACTGTATATTGGCGCTAAAAAACGTTTTTCTTTTTCCATATGTAAAATCCTCCGTAGCATAAACTTTATATTGTGTGCAGCCATTTCCTATGATAATGATTATAACAGCTTTTTACAGAAAGAATATAGAGAAAAAACACTCAACATGGGATTTTGGGATGTTTGCACAAAAATAAGAAGTAAAAAATAGCAAAGTTTCATAAATCGAAAGGAATCTGCCAAAAACTATTGAAATTTTGAAAACGGGTTTGTATAATGCAATTAACATCCTAACATAGGATGTTGAAAATAACTGACAGGCACGGGAAATATATCCGTGCAAAATTTTAAAATATCAACATCCTATGTTGGGATGTTGGAAAGGCGGAGAAAATGGAAGATGTATCAGTTGCAAAGTTAAAAGAACAGGCAAAGGAATTGAGAAAGACAGCTTTAACCATGATTTACAAAGCCCAGTCCGGGCATCCCGGCGGCTCCATGTCAGCGGCAGATATTGTGACAGCATTGTATTTCAGGGAGATGGATATACGCCCCGAAGAGCCGAAATGGGAGGACAGAGACCGTTTCGTATTGTCCAAAGGACATGTCTGCCCGATTCTCTACTCAGCTCTGGCGACGAAGGGATATTTTGACAAGGAGATTCTGGGGACATTGAGAAAGCAGGGCTCTATCCTTCAGGGACATCCGGATATGAAGAAATGCCCCGGAATCGATATCAGCACAGGCTCTTTAGGACAGGGAATCTCCTGCGCGACAGGAATGGCTCTGGCAGGAAAGCGGGACGGCAAGGATTACAGGGTGTTCGTTCTGGTAGGAGACGGAGAATGTCAGGAAGGACAGGTATGGGAGGCTGCGGAATCCGCGGTGAAATATCAGTTGGATAATCTGGTGGTATTTGTGGATAACAACCGTCTGCAAAACGACGGGGAGTGCGAGGACATCATGCCGACTCAGGATTTACAGGAAAAATTCAAGGCGTTTGGATTTGAGACATACCGCATCAATGGTCACGCGATGGAAGAAATTGTAGGCACACTGGATACCGTGAGAGCCAATAAAAACGGCAAACCGAAAGCGATTGTCTGCAACACCGTGAAAGGCAAGGGGATTTCCTTTATGGAAAATGTACCGATTTGGCACGGGCAGGCGCCGAATGATGAACAGTATAAAATCGCGATGGAAGATTTGGAAAGGGGATTTGAATCATGAACGGAAAAGCATTAAGAGAAGCCTTTGGAGATGAGATGCTGGAACTGGGAAAAGAGAATCCGGATATTTATATCGTAGATGCGGATGTGGGAAAATCATGCAAGACACTCGCCTTTGCCTCTGCATTTCCAAACCAGCATGTAAATGTGGGAATCGCCGAGCAAAATGCCTGTGGTATTGCGGCGGGGCTCGCCACCACCGGGAAAATACCATTTATCAGTACATATGCAGTGTTTGGTTCCATGAGAATGTCCGAACAGATACGTCAGGAAATTTGTTATCCGAAACTGAATGTAAAAATCGCCTGCTCACACGGCGGGCTGACACCCGCCAATGATGGTGCCAGCCACCAGTCCATAGAGGATATGGGAATCCTGCGTACGCTCCCCAATATGACTGTCATTATGGGCGCGGATTACTATGCGACGAGAAATCTGATTCGCAAAGCGGCAGAATATGAAGGTCCGGTCTACTTAAGGTTTACCAGAGATGCCATTCCCTTTGTCTATGACGATTCCATTGAACTGGAGATTGGAAAGGCACATCAGATACAGGACGGAAAAGATATCGCCATCATCGCCAACGGCGATACCGTCTGCATAGCAAAAGAGGCAGCGGAAATTCTGGAGACAAGAGGGATGAGCGTGCGGCTTCTGGATATGCACACTATCAAGCCGTTAGACAAAGAGGCAGTGGAAAAATGCGTGGAGGAAATTGGAAAAATCATTACTGTGGAAGACCACAATATCATAAACGGACTGGGAAGCGCTGTGTGTGAAGTGGCGGCGGAGCTTGGACAAGGAATCGTAAAGCGTATCGGTGTACAGGACCAGTTTGGACAGTCAGCTCCTTATCATGAGCTGTTGAAAATAAATGGAATTACATCGGAAAATATCATCCGCACAGCGGAAGAACTTTGCCGGTAGAAAGGAGGGAAAGGTTCGTGAAGATAGGGTTTGTAGGGCTCGGCAACATGGGGTATAATATGGTTCACAATCTGCTGAAAAACGGATTTACAGTCTATACTTATGACGTCTTTGAGGAAGCGGTAAAAAGAACGGAAGAAATCGGCGCAATCGGTACAAAGTCATTAAAAGAGCTGGGAAACAGTGCGGACGTTATTTTCGTTATGGTAATGAATTATGAGCAGGTAAAAAGCGTAGTGCTCGGAGCGGATGGTCTTGCTTCTTCCATGGTGCCGGGTAAGATTCTTGTGGTATCCAGCACCATCTCACCGGAACAGACGAGAAAAATCAACGAAGCTGTTCGGAAAAAAGGAATCTCCTATGTGGACTGTCCGGTAAGCGGCGGCAAGACCGGGGCAATTGAAGGTAAGCTCATTATGATGGCAGCAACAGAGAAAGAAACATTTGCAAAGATAAAGAATGCTCTGGAAGCGATGGGTGCGGGGAATACCTACCATGTCAGCGAGAAGATTGGCAACGGACAGGTCATGAAGAGCATCAACCAGGTCATGATAGCTACAGGGATGGCGATTGTATCAGAGGCTGTGACAATGGCTGTGAAATCAGGACTGAAGCCGGAGCAGATTTACGAAGTGATTTCAAAATGCACAGGCTGTAACGATGTGTTCCGGGATAAATTGCCGCTAATAATGAAGAGAGATTTTAAAGCCCGCGGTCCGGTGGACATTTTCATCAAAGATTTGTCTATCGCCCTGGACATTGGCAAAGAGGTAAAAAGTCCCATGTTTGTCAGCGCTCTTGTGAAACAGATTTTCACCTGGAGCAGCGCCTGCGGATACGGACAGGATGATTTGGGAGCGCTGATAAGAAGTTATGAGGACTGCGCGAAAATCGAAGTAAGAGGAGAAGAAACAGAAGGATAAGAAGAGAGAAAAGGAGGCGTTTATTTTGAAACTGGTACAATTGATGAATAAAATTCCGGGCGGAATCATGGTAATCCCCTTGCTGCTCGGTGTGGTGATAAATACATTTATTCCGGGCGCGCTGCAGATAGGCGGAGCTACGACAGGACTTTTAAAAGATGGCACCAACTGTCTGATGGGATTGTTCCTCATATGCTGCGGTGCTTCCATCAGTTTTAAGCAGGTGGGCGCTCCTCTGTATAAGGGAGCGATTCTGACAATCCTGAAATTTGTTATCGGCGTGGCAATTGGATGGGGCGTGCAGGCAGTATTTGGTCCGGAGGGCTTTTTGGGACTGACTCCGGTAGTATTGATTGCTGTGCTCACTAATTCTTCCGGGTCTATCTATGCGACACTGGCGGCACGGTTCGGTGATTCCACGGATGTCGGCGCGGTATCTGTCCTGTCAGTCAATGACGGACCTTTCCTTACCATGGTGGCGTTGGGAGCGACAGGCATGTCCGATATTCCGTTTTTGACCCTGCTGGCAACGATAATGCCTATTATCATTGGAGTAGTATGGGGAAATCTGGATAAAGATTTTAAAGAAATGGCAGAGAAAGCGCTTCCTTTCATCATTATTTTCTTCTCCTTTGTACTTGGAGCAGGTATGAGCTTTACGACAGTTATTCAGGCAGGCGTTGCAGGTATCCTCCTCGGTATCCTGGTGCTGGTATTCTCCGGCTTCCTTGTAAATCTCATCTACTGCTTGATTCTCAGGAAACGCACGGCGGTAGGTGCAGCGGTGGGTACTGCAGCAGGAAATTCTGTGGCAACCCCGGCGGCAATTGCGACAGCAGACCCAAGTTTTGCGCCTTATGCGAACGCAGCGACAGCACAGTGTTCCGCGGCATGTGTGGTGACAGCGATTTTATGCCCGGTAATGGTAGCATTTTTAGATAAACGAATCAAAAAGAAATTAGAAAAGAAAGAAAAAAGTGAAGGAGGAGCAGTGGCATGAACAGGATGATTTTTAAAAATGTAGATGTATTTGACGGAGCAAATGACGAGATTTTAAAAGACCGTACTATCGTAGTTGAGGACGGAATCATCCGGGATATTCTGACTCCTGGAAGTGAAAACGTAGAGAACGGAAAAATCGTGGATTTGAAGGGGTATACTCTGACACCGGGATTTATTGACTGCCACATGCATATGCTTCTGGAAGAGGTGACAGATAAAGAGGAGTCCCTTGCCACCACTTCTCCGGGAGGAGAACGGCTGGATACCGCGCAGGCGGCTGTCGCTTATCTGGGCGCCTACAACTGCCGAAGGATGCTGGATGCGGGATTCACTACGGTTATTGACGGAGGCGGCAACAATTTCATCGAGTGCGCGTTGAAAGAAGCCATCAATAAGGGATACATAGAAGGTCCGGATTTGTATATCGCAGGAAAGCAGCTTACCACTAACAAGGCGCATTTCGTAGGTTTTTCCATGGAGCCCTATGGTCCTTACGGGATGAGAAAAGCAGTGAGAGATTTAATGTATCACAGTGTGGACCACATCAAACTGCAGCTTAGCCCGCCGATTCGTATGATTGGAAGAAATTCACAGGCATGTGACTTTACTCCGGAAGAGATTGAGGCTGCAATCGATGAGGCACACAATTATGCCACACCGGTACACGCGCACTTGAGAGGAGCGGAGGCTATTAAGAGATTTTTAAGAGCAGACGGAGATTTGGTCGTACACGGGACAGGCATCGATGAAGAAGGAATCGAGCTCATGCTCAAGAAGGACCGCTATATGCTGGCGACCCTCCTTTCCCCGACTCCCACTCCGTCAAAAGAACTGGTAGCAGCGAAAAGCCAGGGCGTTCTTGACCTTCTGGCTGCGACAGCAGAGCGTCATTGGGCGAGTGTGAAGAAAGCGTATGAAGCGGGTGTAAAGATTGCCTTTTCCACAGACGCCGGAACCCTGGGCATCAAAGTCGGCACCAACGCCCTGGAGTTTATGAATCTCCAGAAAATCGGCATGAGCAGCGCGGAAGCTTTGAAGGCAGCGACCTCCGTTGCAGCGGCGGCAATCGGACAGGATGACAAGGTAGGGTATATTAAGACAGGATACCGCGCAAACTTTGCCATCTTAAATGGAAATCCGCTGGAGGACCTGACGTCTACCCAGAGAGTTGTGATGACTGTAAAAGACGGAAAAATTGTAAAAGACAGCAGAGAAGAATAGAAAAAAGACAGTAATATAAGACAACATAAAAAACAGGGGCACACTGTGTCCCTGTTAAAAAATATATTTCAGAAAAGAGCAGGTGAGACAATGAAAATTGTAGTATTGGATGGATATACATTAAATCCGGGTGATTTGGATTGGAAAGGACTTGAAGCAATAGGAGAATGTACGGTTTATGACCGTACTTCCCTGACAGATGAGCAGGAAATTATCAGCAGAATTGGTGAAGCAGAGATTGTATTTACGAATAAAACTCCACTGTCCTCCGACACCTTGAAGGCATGCAAAAAACTCCGTTACATCGGAGTGCTGGCTACAGGCTATAATGTGGTGGACACAAAAGCAGCGGCAGAACAGGGTATCATTGTTACAAATATCCCGACTTACGGTACAGAGGCAGTGGGGCAGTTCGCCATCGCTCTTCTGCTGGAAATCTGCCATCATATCGGTCACCACAATCAGGCGGTGCAGGAGGGTAGATGGGAGCAGAATCCGGACTGGTGCTTTTGGGATTATCCGCTTATTGAACTGGCAGGAAAAACCATGGGTATTATTGGATATGGTCGAATCGGGCAGGCAACAGGAAGGATTGCGCAGGCGCTGGGGATGAAGGTATTGGCGTTTGATAAATTTCAGTCCGTAGAAGAAACAGAGAGTTTTTGCTATGCCGCGCTCGATGATGTACTGAAGGAATCGGACGTCATCGCCCTTCACTGTCCGCTTTTCCCGGATACAGAAGGTATCATCAATAAGGACAATATCGCTAAGATGAAAGACGGCGTCATCATTCTCAATAACTCCAGAGGACCGCTCATCGTGGAAGAAGATTTGAGAGACGCGCTCTTAAGTGGGAAAGTGGCGGCAGCCGGGCTTGATGTCGTCTCCACAGAGCCTATCCGTAAGGATAATCCGCTCCTTGGACTTAACAACTGCATCATCACGCCGCATATTTCCTGGGCGCCGAAAGAATCCAGGAGCCGGCTTATGCATATCGCAGTGGAAAATCTGCGTGCATATTTAAGCGGGAATCCGGTGAATGTGGTGAATGGATAGAAGACACAGTGGAAATTGTTGGGAAATAGAGAAAAAAGTGGCAATGTATATGCTGAAAATAGAGAAAAATGTTGCGAACTGAGTGCGAAAAATGAAGAAAAATGTGGCAAATCAAGTGAAATAAGTGCGGAAAAATGTTGCAGATGATATAAATATTCGGCATTTGACCGTGTTGCAAGTGACGGAGGTCATAAGCATTGATATCACTACAAGTATAGAGCCCAAATAGCCGATTAATTCAATTATCATAGTTAGTTCCTTTTCTACCTTTCCCAGTCGCTGTAAAAATACATTCTGTATGATTATGCATACTGATACTCTTTTTGCCTTCCAGTTGCAACCGTATATTGTCGGGGTGCTAATATAGTATAAGAAAATAGAATTATTTTCTATGTCATTTGTCATAACTTTATTTTTAATTTGGAATTTGTTATACGGCTATTATCCGGAAATACAGGCGTTAGAAGATTGTATGATTTTAAAAATGGAAAGAAATTATTTTTTGAAATCTATCAAACAGGACGGCGAATTGTGCTTTGAAGTGCTGCATGAAATATGCGGAAAGTTTTTCGGAGCTTCTCTGCGTTCCGACCAGAAATATTTTTATGATTCTTCGACAAGGCTTATGATTTACATCATTAATTTGAAGTGGAGATTGTGACAGACGGACAGACCAGAAAAACACAAAATAAAAGAGTTGATGCTGTTGACAGGTTAGGTGAAAATCGTCTTGAGAAAATTTATGATTTAGCAGATGTATATCATAGCGATAATATAGAACGAGTCAGTGATGATTTCATCAAAGAATCAGGAATTGAAAAAGGAAACTTCGATAACGTAAAAGAATGTGGTTATGCAATCCCTTCTCATTGGGATATTGGAAAAGTGTATAAAAGGCTGATAAAAGGTGTGGCGGAAGCTGAAAACATTGGAATTATTGAAGCCCTCTGGAATGTCTATCATTCATTTATCAGTGAAAAAATTGATGATTATAACAGCAGTATGTATTACGAAAATCCATCTTATTTGTTGGAATGTTATTTAGAAAATAAGGTGATATGATAAAAAGTAAAATATAATTAACGGGTTGATGATTATGGTTGAAGGATATTGGTACAATGGTAGCATGAGAAAAGAGGATTATCTATATACATAAGGTTATAGAGATGGGGCCGTTGCAAAAGTAGATAAATAATCTACCGGAGCAGTGGCTCCATTTTTATGCTT
>UQKK01000050.1 GCA_900541505.1 uncultured Ruminococcus sp. | reverse complement strand
AGGGCGGGCTTAGAGCCCGCGTCCCGAGCCACCCGTTTTACGGGTGGGGGCGACTATGTGCAATATAGTATAAAAAATGCCAAGAGGTGAGTGAAAATTGTTGAACTTGAATAAAAACATGGGCGCGGAGATAATGAAAGCAGGGAAAAGAGAATACCAAGTGTTCTTCCCTTTCGTTCAGGCAGCAGTACAGAAAGGGGGCGACGTATGAACATCAGACAGAAGTATGAACTGAAAATGCTCTCAGACGACGGCAGGATGGATATGGAGAAGGTTGCAGAGTTGTTTTCCATCAATTTAAGGACCGTGCGTTATGATATTCAAATCCTCAACGAATATCTGAGGGAGGAGACAGGCACAGAGTGTATCGGCGTCAGGAACAAGGTGGCTTATGTAGATGATAAGCTGCAGAAAAAGCTTGTACATATCACAGAAATCAGCGGAAGAGATTTTTATACGGACAGGCTGACCGGGGAGGAGAGGATGCTGCTGATACTCTTTGATTTATGCTGGAGCAGTGAGTTCAACACCATACAGAATCTGGCGGATAAATATTTCGTGAGCAGGGCAACGGTGAATAAGGACATCTCGGCAGTGAAAGCATACTGCAGGAACAATCATATCCGGTTTCAGAGCAGCCGGGGAAAAGGGCTGTACATCGAGGCGGATGAGATTGAGAGACGGCAGTATATGGCAAAGATTATCCGGGATTTGACAGCGCTGAAGTCCAAAGACGAAGAACATAAAGAATCCGCATATTCCCAGTGGTTTGAAGAAAAGGATTTGGACAGGATAAAGGAAATCCTTATGGAGGTTGAGGAGCATTTCTCCACCTTCCTGTCCGATGTGGCATATGAGGCTCTGGCAGTACATATTGCTCTGTCTATAGAGCGGTTCCGTACCAATGGCTATGGCAACCTTTCCTGGCAAATGGAGCCGAAACAGGACAGCATCCAGTATCAGATGGCGTTGGAAATCGTACGGCGTATCAATGAGGTTTTTCAGATTCAGCTTCCGGATGCGGAAATCCACTATGTGGCTCTGCATATCGGAGCCAAGTCAAGCGCTGCCATCCGTGAGGAAAACAGCGGAGATGTGACCCTGGAATATTACTGCATCCGCATGATTTCCGCAGTAGGGCGGCAAGCGGGATATGATCTGACCGGAGATGACCGGCTGTATGAGAGTCTGCTGCAGCACATCAATGTATGTGTGTACAGAAAAAAGTCGGGGATGCTTTTGGAAAATCCCATAAAGGAGGAGCTCATCAACAGTTATCCGCAGCTATATGAAATCATCGGGAGAGTGCTAAAAGAAGAATTAGACTCCGATATCATTGTGGAGAGCGAGGATGAGATTGCCTATATTCTGCTGCATTTTGCTACTGCTATCTATCGAAGGCAGCAAAATGCCAACCGACTGGCAGATGTGGTGGTCGTGTGCGCTACAGGAAGCGGGACGGCGGAGTTAGTGACAGCGGGACTCAGGCGCAGCCTCCGGCTGAATATCGTAGGTACAGTGGCGGAACACCGCCTGGAGCATTTTCTGAAAAAGCAGGAGTGTGATTTAATCATCAGTACCGTGCCAATCAAAGGGCGCAGCCATGTGAGGGTAAGCCCGCTGCTTCGGAGGGATGATATCGTCAGAATCAGTAAGAAACTGCTGGATTTGGGATTTGATATTGAAAAGCCTGTCTGGAACAGCGCGGAAGTGAGTGAGACCGCGGTACAACTGGAATATTTGCTCCAGAATTATGCGGGCAGGGAGCAGGAGGACATGCTGATAGATAAGCTTCGCATACTCGCCCAAAATAGAAAAACTGAGAAAGGAGAACAAAGATACATGTTAAGCGAACTACTGAATGAGGAAAGCATCCGATTGGATATCACCTGTACAGACTGGAAAGATTCTGTGAAAAAATCAGGGGAAGTTCTGATTCGGAAAGGAGACATCACAGAAGATTACGTACAGGCGGTGATAGATAATGTGACAGAGGCAGGTCCGTATATCGTGATTGCGAAAGGGGTGGCTCTGCCGCACGCCACGAATAAAGTCGGCGTACTCCACACTTCCATGTGCTTTGTGAGACTCGCAGAACCGGTGAATTTCGGCAACAAATCGAATGACCCGGTGAAATACATTTTTATGCTGGCAACCATCGATTCGGATTCACATCTGGGGGCGCTCCAGGATTTGGCAGAATTTCTGGACAGGGAGGAATTTATGTCTGTTCTGGACAAAGCAGAAACGCCGTCAGATGTTATCGAATATATCAAATCCAATGAAAGCAGCATGCAGTAAGGCGCTGCCGGAAACATTTGGGATGACGGAAAGGAGGGAGAAACATGAATACAAAGAAGTGCCTGATTATGTGCAGGACTGGGATGGGAAGTTCCATGATGCTGAAAATCAAAGTGGAGAAGCTGATTGACAAAAAGGGATATCCCATGGATGTGACACATGACGCATTCAGCGGATTCGCGGGACAGCAGAACGTGGATATCATCATCACTATGGAAGACCTGATTGATGAGTTCAAAGGTTCCAGCGCTTATGTTATCGGCGTGAAAGATATCACCGATACCGAGTTTATGGAGCAGGAACTAGACAAATATTTTGCACAGGCAGAATAGGTATGAGAAAACAACAATAAGAATCGAAAAGAATCGAAAGAAAAAAGGGGGACACAAATATGGCAGTATTGCAGTTTGTAGTTTACGATATTTTGGGACAGGCGTCTCTGCTGATTGGTCTTCTGGCAATGGTAGGACTCCTGATTCAGAAAAAATCCGCAGACAAGGTAATCTCCGGAACAATTAAGACCATCGTGGGATTTTTGATTTTCGGGATAGGTTCCTCCGCAGCGCAGGGCGCGCTGAACGGATTCCAGTCACTCTTTGTGACTGCGTTCGGTCTGGAAGGTGTCACACCGATTTCCGAGGCAATCACCGCGCAGGCGCAGACATTGTTCCCAATGGTTATCGCGCTCATTATGGTGGGCGGCTTTTTGTGCAACCTTGTTATCGCGAGACTGACGAAATTTAAGTATATTTTCCTGACAGGCGGACACAGCTTGTTCTTATCCGCTCTGCTGGCCATTTTGTTAAAAGCGCTGGGACTGTCGGATGTGGCGGCAATTTTGATAGGTTCTGTAATCCACGGATTTGCGGCAGCACTGTATCCGGCTATCGCTCAGAAATCTATGAATGCGGTGACAGGAAGCGATGAAATTGCGATTGGTCACTATTGTACACTCGCCTATGCATTTTCCGGATGGCTGGGAAGCAAGGTAGGCGACCCGAAAGACAGCACAGAAAACATCAAACTTCCGGGATGGCTTACAATGTTCAAAGACTACATTGTATCGGTATCTTTATCCATTGGTATTATCTACTATATCGCGGCAGTCGTGGCAGGAAGAGCGGCAGTAGAGGAGATTTCCGCAGGAACGCACTGGCTTGTATTCCCGCTGATTCAGACACTTACCTTTACGGGCGGTCTGTACGTCATCATCACAGGTGTACGCCTCTTCCTCGGTGAATTGGTTCCTGCGTTTGTAGGTATCTCTGAGAGATTCATTCCGGGAGCAAAACCGGCATTGGATTGCCCGGTTGTATTCCCATATGCGCCGACAGCGACGGTTTTGGGATTCATTTCTGCTTATGCGGCAGGTCTGATTTGTATGTTCGTCATGGCTGCTATGAAGACAACGGTTATGATACCGGTGGCGATTCCGTTTTTCTTTATCGGTGCCACGGCAGGTGTGTTCGGAAATGCCCGCGGCGGCTGGAAAGGCTGTGTGCTCGGTGCGTTCGTGACAGGTGTGCTGATTTCCGTAGGACCCGCAATCATCTATCCCATCATGCAGAGCGTGGGACTTTCCGGAACCAGTTTCCCGGAAACGGACTTCAACCTGATTGGTATTATCTTTAACTTTATCGGAAAGATACTTGGCAAGTGGTAAGATGAGCCGGTATTGGAGGAAAACAGCATGAAAGAAGCAAAGCAGTTGGAGCTCATTGCAAATCATAACCGCAAGCGCATCGTGGAAATGGTGTACCGCGCTGGTGTGGGGCATGTGGGCGGAGCGCTCTCGGTCATTGATTTGCTGACAGCGATTTATGAAAATGAAGTAGACTTTACAGAAAAGAAAAGGACGAGGGTCGTTCTCTCCAAAGGACACGCGGTGCCGGCAATCTATGCGGAGCTGGCGGAAAAAGGCATCATAGACGAGAGCCTGTTTCCTACATTCCGGCAGGTCAATTCCCGCCTCCAGGGACATCCTTTTACACGGGATATCCCGGAGGTGGACGCAACCACAGGGCTTTTGGGGCAGGGCTTTTCCACAGCTCTTGGCATGGCTGTCGTAAAAAAGCGGGAAGGGGACCCTCACAGCGTCTACGCCGTGGCGGGAGACGGGGAGATGCAGGAAGGACAGATGTGGGAGGCGCTTATGGCTGCCGCTCACTATAAACTGGACAACCTCGTGTATATCATCGACTATAACAAGTTGTCCTCCGGACATCCTACCAATGAGGTCATCAATCTGGAGCCTCTGAAGGACAAGATGAAAGCCTTCAACTATCATGTTATCGAGATAGACGGGCATGATATGGAGCAGATACTCGCGGCAATCGCGGAGGCAAAAGCCACAAAAGAGATGCCGACCCTCATCATTGCCAATACGGTAAAGGGGAAAGGCGTAAGCTTCATGGAAAATGTACCGAAATGGCATTCCAGCGGTCTGACCGATGAAGAATACGAGATTGCCATGAAAGACTTAAATGCCAGAGAGGAGGTGCTGCTCCATGGGGTATGATTTGATTACACTGCGCGAACTGGTGGGGGATGTGCTGGTGGAGGCGGGAAACGAAAATCCGGATATCTATGTATTGGACAGTGATTTGGCGAAGTCTACCACCACCAATAAATTTGAGGAAGCCTTTCCGGAGCGCTTCTTCGAATCCGGAATCGCGGAGCAGAATGCCATGGCAGCCGCGGCAGGTATGGCAGCGGAGGGCAAGATTCCTTTTTATGTGAATTTCGCAATCTTTGTGTCTGGAACATGCTGGACACAGCTTCGGCAGATTTGCTACGCAAACCTAAATGTAAAGATGATTGCCACCCATCCGGGGATGGACGGCAGCTATGACGGGGCGACCCACCATGCCAACGAAGACATTGCGCTTATGCGCGTGCTGCCGAACCTTAAAGTACTCTCACCTTCCAATCCCGATGAACTGCGCCAGGCAGTGCAGATTGCCCTTGATTATGAGGGACCGGTGTATATTCGCTGCGCCAGGGACAGTGTACCCAACATTGCGGCAAAGGAAAAGGTGCAGATGGGAAAGGCAGTCGTAACAGAAGACCTGGGAAATGATTTTGCCATGATTTATGAGGGGTCCACCGCTGATTTGGCGATGCGCAGTTTTGAAGCATGCAAAGAAAAAGGGAAGAAAGGAAAACTGGTAAATATCTTTTCCCTTAAGCCTGTGGACGAAGCGTGTATCCGCAGACTTGCTAAAGAGGTGAAGACACTTATCACACTGGAAAATCATTCCGTGCTGGGAGGACTTGGCAGCATTGTGGCGGAGACGGTCAGCGATATGCCGTCCCATGCCCCTCTCAAACGGGTCGGCGTGGAGGATACCTTTACAGAGTCTGGCGCGCTTAAGGCAGTCAAAGAGAAGTACGGGCTGTCTGTAGAAAATGTGCTGAATAAACTGGAAATATCATAGTTTCAGGCAGATGTGCCTCTTGGCAGAGAAGACGGCGGTTGTCGAAATGATAGTGAGAGAAAAGACGTTGATTCATAAAAAGGATTGACGTCTTTTTTTGCGTTTTCTATGATGTTTATAATTTTATCTTTCTAAATTTTGAAAGATTTCCTGTGTTTAGGTTCTGTTCCCTGTGTGCCAAAGCGGTTTTAAGCTGTAAAACATAGAAAGACAAAATTATGGACACTATATTTAGAAACATTAAAGGAGGTACAGAAAATGGAACTGCTGAGAAAAGAATTTGATTTTATAGAACAGGATTTAGGTATATTTCAGGTATATCTGTCAGAAAGAGAAAATTCAACAGCTACGATAAAAAAGTATATGACAGATATTCATACATTTTCCGGGTTTTTGGCGGGGGATAAAATTGTGACAAAGGAAAAGATACTGGAGTATAAGACATGGCTTATGGACAATTACGCGGTATCCAGCGCAAACTCTATGCTTGTCGCTCTGAATCAGTATCTGGACTTCCTGGGAATGGGGAGCCTAAAGGTGAAGAGAATCAAGGTGCAGTCTCATTTTTTTACGGAGGAGAGCAGAGAATTAAGTAAAAGAGAATACCGTTGTCTTGTAAAGACAGCGCGAGAGAAGAAAAAAGGCAGCTTGGCGCTCCTTATGGAGACCATTTGTGCTACAGGTATTCGTGTGAGCGAGCTTCGCTATATAACGGCAGAAGGGGTGCAGAAAGGAAGAATCCAGGTCAATAATAAAGGAAAGATACGTGTGATTTTCCTCCCGGAGAAACTGCGGAAAAAGCTCCTTTTCTATATAAAAAGTCGGAAAATTTTAAAGGGCAGCGTTTTTGTCACGAAGAGCGGAAAGCCAAAGGACAGGAGCAACATATGGACTGAAATGAAAAAAATAGCGAAAGCTGCCGGGATAGAGGGAAATAAAGTGTTTCCCCATAATTTGAGACACCTGTTTGCGAGAACATTTTATGCGAAAACAGGGGATATTACCGGACTGGCGGATTTACTGGGACACAGCAGTCTGAATATAACACGGATTTATACAAAAAACAGCGGGATAGTCCGCCAGCAACAAGTGGACAAAACCGCTGTGAGTCTTGTTACAACATAATATCTATTATGTTGTATGATAAAAAGCAATTGTACTTAATGTCTTTACTATTATATCTCGTTCGAAAAATGATGTCAACAATATTTTACATAGAAAATTGTGAAATTTATACAGATTTTCATTTCGGAAGGGAAATGTTCTTTCTCTCTCAATTTAGCTCTATCCATGATACAAAAACTTTTCGGTTTTCTCTGACCCATTTGACCGGTTTGCTCCTGGTACATCAACGTTTTGATACTGCAGCGCAGATTTTACAACATAATAGATATTATGTTGTGAAGTTGTAATTAATGTGTATCAAGAAGAAGCGGAAAGAGAGGTGAAAGCAGGAATGAAAAAAATGCGGCGATTTATCGCCTTGTCTCTTGCGTTTGTATTGTGGATGACATGCAGTGCCTGGTGTAGTATGGACAGCTATGCAGAAGACAGCGGATATTCCACAGAGGCAGGTGATAATTCGGACGGCTATGGGGAGGATGAAAAGACAGAAGAGGATACAGAAACTGAAAGTACAGGGAATATAGATAATACCGGGGGGACAGGGCAATCTGATACTTTGCCGGATGGCAGAGGAACTACTGCAACAGGTGAGGTTAGTACAGATGGGAACGATGAAGGGTCAGAAAAGGCTGGGAATGGAAGTGCAGAGCTGACAGAAAAACCTGCGGATGAGTCGTCTCAGGAGACGAGCGATGCGAATGGTCTGGCACTCTATTCCGGCGATACAGCAAATGCGTACAGCGGCTCAGAAGATGCTGTACCAAAACACAGTAAGTATGTAGAGAGTAATGGGGACGGTACCTATAAGCTTACCCTGGAAGTGCAGGGAATGTCCGAGACAGAGACGGAAGTAAAGCCCAGCGACATTATTGTAGTGCTTGATATCTCCGGCAGTATGATTTACGGGGTCGGTAAAGAGACCAATGTCCCGGAATACAATCTTGATTTGCCTCATGACGGATATGGCGGAATTTCGGATAGTTTAGTGGGGAGTGAAAGCCGAATCCAGGTGGCGAGGGATGCCTTGGGAAAAATGGCGCATACCGTACTGGACAATGACTATGGAAACCGTATCTGTCTGATTGGGTTTGATAACAGAGCAGTAGTGCGTTACAGTGGCGGTAATGAAGCTAATACGGATGTGACGCAGCGTTATGGATGGGGAACCAGTTCAGAGGATTTTGTGGAAGCGATTCCGACCTTTGACAGCTTGTTCTACTGGTATACAGCCCATATGGGGACAAACTGGCAGAATGGTGTGCAGTTTGCGCAGGAGCAGTTTAAATCGGTGAGGTCAGGAGATGAGACAGAAAAATATATTATTTTTATCACTGATGGGGAGCCCACAGACCGTATGCGGTATGACAATGATATATATGGAGAACTTGGACCTAGTCTTGGCACAGAGGAACTAAATGCGATTGAAGGAGCAAGACTTGCCAGCAAATCAGCTCTTGAGCTTAAGAATTATATTGCGCAGTGCGGAGAAACAGAAAATACGCATATTTACTGTATTGGCTTGGGAGAATTAGTAGATGGTTCCCTGACTAGAACATGGTTTGAAGGAGTATTTGGAAATGCCGCATTGGAAGCTGATACTGTTTGGATAAACAGTACAGAGGGGCTGACAGAAAAGCTCGCCAACATCACCAATGAAATCCAGAAGGCATGCTACAACGTGACAATCACAGATACTCTGAGCATTTACGCGGAGATAGACGGGAACTTCACCTATACGACCAAGATGGTAAAAGACGGTGTGACATCCGATATCCCTTCAGAGGCCGGTGTCAAAGTCACATACGATAAGTATTCGAAGACAGTGACCATGGATTTCGCGGACGACTATACACTGGACCCGGAGGCGACGTATTATGTGAGCTTTGATATCAAACCATCTCAGAAAGCCTATGACGATTATGCAGAAAACAAAACTTATCCGCATACTGGCGAGACGGGCACGGGTACGGACAGTGCCGGAAAGGAAGGATTTTACAGTAATAATACAGCGGTGCTTTCCTATTCTTTCGGGGAAGAGAAAGACAAGTCCGTAGACTTTAATAAGCCGGTAATACAGACAGAGCTTGTGGATATCCCGGTGCAGAAAGTATGGGGCAGAGAAGGGACAAGCGCGATACCGGAGAGTATTGATGTTTGGTTGCTTTTGGATTATGAGGACTATCAGGCAATCACTCTGACTGAAGAAAATGGATGGAAGGGGACATTTACTGATATTCCTCCGGGGCATAAGTATGCGATTATGGAAGATGTGCCAGACGGGTTTGAGGCGGAATATGCACCAGAAGATTTAGAGCTGGGAAGCTATGCGACAGAAGATTTGGATATATTGAAAAAAGGCGTGACGATTACCAACAATGATATGTACTTCGACAGCCTGACAATTTCTAAACAAGTTACAGGGAATACAGGAGACAGAGATAAGGAATTTGAAATAGAAATTGAATTAGTTCTTCGTCTGGCTAGAAGTATTGACCATATAGATAATGATATCTTAAATTTTTCGGTAGAATGCAGTGACGGGACAGTCCTGACCTTTGTAAACGGAAAGGCGACAATAAAATTAAAGTCGGGAGAGAGCCTGACACTTAAGGGATTTCCAGACCTTTCAGAATATTCAGAATGTTATGAGGATGTTATCATCAGGGAAACGGCTTCATCCAGCAATGGATACGAAGTAACATACAACGGAGAACAGACAGACAGCTATCATGCTTCTTCGGGAGAGACCGTGGAGATAGTCAATCATAAAGAGAGTATTCCTATGACCAATGTAGGCAATACAGGGAAGATGGAGCTGCTGCTCCTTCTGGCAGCAGGATGTGCCTTGACTCTGGGTGCGTGCATAGGAATCAGTCGAAGATATAGACATAGATAACTATGTTTATGATAAATGAGCAATAGGAGGTAGAGAAATGTTGCGAAAGAAAATTTTAGGCTTGGCAATGGCCGGCGCGATTCTATTAACCGGTGTATGTAATATGGGAACTGTGGCAAAAGCTGCAAATACGGATACACAGGTTAAAATCACAAAAGACGTGGTAATGGATAAGAACGTATCCACAGGACCGGATGCGGATTTCACATTTTCATTTACAAAAAATACGACCGCTGCGCAAGGGCTGCAGACGAATGGAGTTACCATTCCCGATATTACTATATCCTTTGCGGGAACGGAGACAGGTACCGTTGAGGGGGATTTAAGGACTGTGTCCAAGGACGGAGTTCTTCAGTATGGCGGACACGATTTGAAAGGAACAGATTTCCCGGATACAGGAATCTACGCATATACAGTAAAAGAGACGGCATCTAATCTGACAAAAGTATCAGATTATGACAAAATTATTGATTCTAAAGCGGAATATGTCCTTTTTATTACTGTGACAAACAGTGAGGCAGATAATACGAAAGTCATCAGTGATATTGTTATCAAGCAAACAAAAGATGATGATGGAAATACTCCGGGCGGAGATGGCAAAATGGATGAGGCTGTATTTACCAATGTGTATGAGAAAAATGCCGGACCAAATCCAGCCCCAGAGCCGAATCCGGACCCGAACCTGGCGCTGATTATTGACAAGACGGTTACAGGAAATCTTGGTGATAAGGGCAAAGACTTTAAATTCACATTAACTATGACAAAAAATGCTACCGCAGAATCTGGAGTTTCCTATACAGGAACTATCTATGACAGCGGCGGAGGGGAAATAGGAACTGTAACAGCAACAGAAGGACAAGAGTGTTCCTTTACACTGAGACACGGAGATGTAGTGCACTTCCATAATGTACCTGTAGGAACTACATATAAATTGAACGAGACAGCCGTTGAGCATTATACGACAACTGTTACAGGTATGGAGAGCGGAACACAGATTCAAAGCACTACAATGACAGAATTTGCGGCAAAGACCCATTTGATTGGCGAAGGCGAGAACAGAGCATCGGTAGAAAATGCTTATGATTCAAACCCAATCACCGGAATTATCACCAATAATCTGGCGTACATCGTATTAATCGGAGCAGCGATTATCGGAGCAGCCTTATACCTGGTTTGCAGAAGACGTATGAGCAGATACTAGGAAATGAAAGCGGGAAAGATTTTTTTTCGCTGCGCGAACAGCATCGTCGATTGGGCGATGCTCTCGTGCGTATTAGTTCTGGCTGTTTTTGGCTGCTATGGCATCTGGGATTCCAATCAAATCTATGAGCAGGCAGATAAGACAGTCTATGAAAAATACAGACCTGGAGAAGATACGCTTTCCTTTGAAGAACTTCAGAAAATCAATCCGGATGTATTTGGATGGCTCACAATATATGGGACAAACATTGATTATCCCCTGGTGCAAGGGGAGGATAATGAAAAATACGTCAACACCGATGCTGCCGGTGAGTTTTCTTTGTCGGGCGCCCTCTTTTTAGATTACCGCAATCAGAACGATTTCAGCGATTTTAACAGTATCATCTATGGACATCATATGGAAAAAGAGTTGATGTTCGGGGAACTTTATAAATTTGAGGAAAAAGATTATTTTGAAGAACACAGATATGGAGAAGTGTTTTATGAGGGCACCTGGCACGGCATAGAGTTTTTCTTATTTTTAAAAGCAGATGCTTATGACAGGAAAATCTACGCTCCTCTTTTAAAGGAAACAGAAGAAAAAGAGGAATTTTTAACTTATATACAAGGAAACCCGCTTCGCAGCCGGCAGATTGACATCAGCGTACAGGACCACCTTGTACTCCTGAGTACTTGCACATCGGATATAACGAACGGAAGACATATTTTGGTGGGAAAGATAACAGATGAGATATATGAAAATCCATTCGACAAAGAAAGTGGAAAGAAAAATGACAGCAGGTAAGACTAAGAAAAAAAGTACATATCCCTGGTGGAAAGAGCTCCTGCTGTTATTAGGGAAACTCGCGGGGATAGGAATCTTTTTTCTGTTTCTTTTCACCATAATCCTGGGTATTTTAAGAGTGGCGGATGAGGATATGCTGCCATCTGTAAAAGAAGGCGACTTGGCAATCTATAACCGACTGGATAAGGATTATGTATTCGGAGACTGCATCGCTCTGGAATATGAAGGAAAACTGCAGGTGCGCAGAGTAGCTGCGGTAGGAGGAGATACTGTGGATATCACGGAGGATGGTTTGGAGGTCAACGGATATTTGCAGCAGGAGAATCTCATATATGAAGAGACGCAGCGTTATGCGGATGGAATTGATTTTCCTGTGCAGATAAATGATGATGAAATCTTTGTGCTTGGTGATGCCAGAGAAAATGCGACCGACAGCAGGATTTATGGAGTGGTAAATACAAAAGATACAAAAGGTAAAATAATGCTGATTATCCGGAAACGTAATTTCTGAAGTGAATATAACGGAGAACAGGTATGAGATGGATAAAAAAGTTAGGTAAAAGAAAAATGGCGGGGGTCATTTTGACAGTATTTGCGGCGCTGCTGTGGCAAAGGGAGGCGCAGGCGGCACAAAATGTTTCGTTGTCATTATCTGTGACACAAATATTTAGCGCAGAAACGGCAGTGCCTGATGAAGGGCAGACCTTCGCGTATAGGCTCATTCCCGAAGGTGAAGACATACCGCTTCCGGCAGATGGAAAGAAGGAATATGATTTCCAGATAACGGGCAGCGATACCGCAGAGCTTAGCCCTATTTTATATGAGAAGACGGGAATTTATACTTATCGTTTGCTGCAGGTGGTACCTGAAGAAAAGAAAGAAGGGTATACATACGACAGCCGGGTGTATACAATCCATGTATATGTTTTAAATGGAAAAGAGGGGCTGATTACAGAAGTGACAGCGACTGATGCAAAAGGAACGAAATATGGAGACCTGAAATTTACCAATACATATCAGGAAAAGGTGGAAAGCATTGAAAACAAGACAGTAAAGACCGGGGAGGATACATCAAAAGATATATATGTAGGTCTGCTGCTGATTTCAATGGTAATTCTCTGTATGGGAATTTGGCAGAAGAAAGGATTCAAGAAAAGCAGTTTATAAAAACAGAATCAAAAATAGAGAGCCGCTGTGTCAGGTATTATATCTGAGGCAATGGCTCTCTTTTGGACTGGAAAAATCATTTTTGCAAATTAGATTGGATTCCAGAATATAAAACAGAATTTATCATTGCGTAATAAGTAAATCTATGTTAGGATTTTTCTATCATCTTATTCGGGATTCTATATCCCGAATCCGGAATTTCTTATGAAGTATCTTATTGTAAACAGACCATCTAAGTCTTGTTATGTGAGTAATGGTCTGTTCTGATATGCAAATCAAAAGATTCCGAAATGTATCCCTTTAAACCAGTGCACTAGTCCCAATTTTTAGTGAGGACATTGCACAACCGTACAAAAGCTATAGGGAGAAGTGTTGTCTTTTCTGGCATTTTTCCCTATAATGGAAGGAGAAAAGTGAATATGGAAGAAACGAAAAGAACACTGAAACCACTGAAAGATTTGAATCTGATGGACCGCTTTTTGTTCGCAGAAGCCACGGAAGACCCGGTTATCATGCGCAGCATCCTGGAAATCATTCTGGGGAAAGAGATTGCCTTAAAGCATCTGCCGCAGCCAGAGAAGGAGCAGCGAACTACACCGCTAAGCCGTTTTATTAAATTGGATGTCTGGGCGTGGGACACGGAAGATACCGTATACGATACCGAGGTGCAGAAAGATAACACCAACAACCTCCCAAAGCGCAGCCGGTATTACCAGGCGATGATAGATTCCAAGCTATTGCCGCCGGGAGAAGTTGATTTCAATAAGCTGAATCAGGTGTTTATCATATTGATAACGCCCTTTGATTTGTTTGGGAAAGGAAGATATCGCTATACTTATGAAGAGATGTGTCAGGAATTTCCGGGCATGCGTTTGAAGGACGGAGCAATACGAATTTTTCTGAATACCCATGGGACAGACAAGACGGGAGTCAGTGATGAACTGATAGAACTGCTTCACTATATGGAGCACACGACCGAAAAAGTCAGCCGTCAGTGCAAAAGCGATAAGATTCACGAAATGCAGAGACGTATCCATCAAATCAAATCCAGTGAAGAGATTGGGGTGAAGTACATGCAGGAGTGGGAAGAAAAGATAATAGAAAAGAAGAAAGCACGCGAGGAGGGCTTGGCAGAGGGACTCTCAAAAGGAAGGAGAGAAGGCGAGAAATCCGGCAGACAGGAAGAGCGCGAAAAAGCTGAACAGATGTATCAAACTTTGATACAGGAAAACCGTTTGGCGGATATCGAAAGGGCAATGAAAGACCCGGAGTATAAGAAAAAGCTTTATCAGGAGTTTGGCATGGAGTAAAAGCTGGCGTCTGGCGGAGGATGTATCTGCCGGACGCCAGTTCCTTTATGTTTTACTCAAATTTTTTGATGGGTTCCCAGAGGCTGATGAGCAGCTGGGACATTTTCTCTTCGGATATTTCCATATTACTTTTCAGCCAGGAGGAGAACAGGCTGACATAGAGAGAACTTAAGATATCTTCCCGCAGGGCGAGTTCTTTTGGCTCCGGCGAAACATCGATTCCCCATGCTTTTCTCGTCTCCAAGCGCGTATTCATGATGGCGCGCGCGAAACGGTTGGAAAATCCGTTGGAATAATTGGAGCACAATAGAGGGTAAAACTCTTCGTGATTTTCTTTGATATAGTCGAAATATTTTCTGAAATACATGCTGTCATGGCGGTTCAGGCAGGCATAAAACTGAATCTTCCCGACACTGCGGATTTCCAGCATCAGGGCAAGAAAACCGTTTATCAGACGTTTTTCAATCTCTTCCTGCAATTCATATTTTCCATCATAATGCGAATAGAACAGCGGTCTGCTGACACCGGCATAGGTGCAGATGTCTTTTACCGTGATATTTTCAATTGGCTTGCGCATGATTAATTCAAGAAAAGTTTTGCGGATTCGTGCCTGGCTGTCTTTAAGAAATGGTTCCATAGATTTACCCCTTTCATAGAAATATCCTGGTTCGTCCTTTGTATCCTGTATGATAACCCCTGAAAGTTCGGAAAATCGATAGTCCGGCGCAGGGGCAACATTTTATACATACATAATATTTTACATTTTATGCAATCAAAATCAAGGTTTTTCGTCAATTTCCACTATACACATTTTGGAAAAGTGTTAAGTTTTGAACATACTGCATAATTGTGTAATTGTTGCGG
The DNA here is from genome assembly GCA_900541505.1 of uncultured Ruminococcus sp. Taxonomy (GTDB): domain Bacteria; phylum Bacillota; class Clostridia; order Lachnospirales; family Lachnospiraceae; genus Mediterraneibacter. Next base: position 6,891 of record UQKK01000050.1, on the reverse strand, counting down.
TGTTGTGTATCAGATATGATTTGTTTGACGAAGGATGAAACAGTCAAAAGTAGTCATGCTTTATGGGGAAGGAGGGGACGAGATAACAGAAGAGATTAAAATTATGCTGGCGATAGGGATTATGTTTCTGATGATTCTGTCGTTTGCTGTGCAGTGGATACCGGCATCGGTTACTGCGGTCCTCGCGGCAATGGGTATGGTTTTCTGCGGATTTCTTTCTCCGGCGGAATTGGCGGCATCCTTTGGCGCCGATGCAGTCATTATGGTCGCGGGAATGATGATTGTCGGTAACGCGGTCTTTGAGACAGGATTGGCGGAAAGAATCGGCTGTGCAGTGCTGGGATTGAAATTTGTTGTAAAGACAGAGAAAAGATTTCTGGCGGCGATTCTTCTCATGGTGGGATTTTTATCTGCTTTTATGAGCAATACAGCCTCCGTTGCCATATTCATCCCTCTGGTTTCCTCCGTGGCACATGCCTCAAAGGGAAGGATACAGAAAAAGAATATTTTCATGGCAATGGGAATCATCTCTGTTCTGGGCGGAAACTGTACTCTGGCGGGTTCTACTCCGCAGCTCATTGCTCAGGGGATACTTGAGGATACGCCGGGATTGCGCCCCCTTACCTTTTTTCAGCTGGCATATATCGGTATCCCCCTTGTAGTGCTGACGGTGCTGTATTACGCCACGTTGGGGTACAAGCTGCAGGAGCGCTGTTTTGATTTCGAGGAGCGCGCTGAGACAGAAGGGAAGACTGCGCCGGAGCATGATAGCACCAGAAGGAAACAAAACTGTACTGCCTTGATTTTGCTGGGCTGTGTTATTGGATTCGTGGCAGGTTGGCTTTCTCTGGGAGTGACTGCGCTGGCAGGAGGTGTCCTGTGTATCCTGACCGGATGTATCTCTTACCGGCGTGCTTTTGAGATGATGGATTGGTCTACCATTGTCATACTCGCAGGGGCGCTTGGATTTTCAAAGGGACTGGACCACAGCGGAGCGGTAGATTATATGGCTCAGGGAATTCTGAGGATTCTGGGCGGTGAAGCGGCAAATCCGGTGCTGCTCTGCGCAGTACTGCTCATACTGTCGAGTTTTCTCGGCAATGTGATGTCCCACACTGCTACGGTTGCTGTGCTTATGCCGATAGCTATATCCATAGCGGGTGTAGTCGGGGTTTCTCCGACAGCCTATGTGGTCGCTATTATTATCGGTTCCAGTCTGGCTTTTGCCACACCGATTGCCACACCGCCGCTTACGATGACCCTTGTGGGCGGCTATCGGTTCGCGGATTACACGAAAGTGGGCGGGGCGTTGAATATCATCCTTCTGGCTGCCGCCATTCTGCTTGTACCGACAATCTACATGTGAGGCATTGCCCGGCGTGTACCGGCGATTTACATGCGAGAGGCTGTCCTCTTGTACCGGGTATTTATATGTTAAATATCAAAGGCACAGCAGAGGAACAGTAAAGCAGCAAAAAATAATAAAAAAGATTGGAGTGAGTTTTGCATTATGAGACGTGTTGCAATTGTGTCCGCAGTCAGGACAGGAATAGGAAAATATGCGGGACAGTGGGTGACAACCCCATCCGAAAAGCTTGCAGCCGCGGCGATTCGCGAGGCAGTTGACCGGGCAGGGATTGACCCAAATGAGATTGAGGATGTAGTCATGGGAAATCTCCATGGGCATCATGGAAATCATGCCAGGATTGCTTCTCTTACCGCCGGACTGCCCTTTGAGGCGGGAGCGGTAACAGTGGACCGCCAGTGCGGTTCCGGTTCGCAGGCAATCATTTACGCAGCGCTTAATATTGCCGCAGGATACGGGGATGTATATGTGGCATGCGGCGTTGAGCACATGACGCTGAACCCTTATCAGGTGACGAAGGTGCCGAATTACAGCTATGCGCCGCCGCAGTATCTGACGAACAGAGTTTCCACTGACGAAGCGGGTAATCCTCCTTATCCGAAGACGGCGGATATACTGGGAAACCGGATGGGAATTACAAGAGAGGAGTGCGATGCCTGGGCGTACCAGTCCCAGCTTCGAGCCGCTGCCGCTATTGAAAATCACCTGTTTGACGAGCAGATTGTTCCCATTGAAGTAAAGACAAAAAAAGGTGTTCAGACAGTAACAGCGGATGAGTGTGTGCGGTTCAACGCCTCTCTCGAAGCGATGGCAAAGCTCCCGGTATTGTACGAGGGAGGGCTGTGCACGGCAGGAAATTCCTGTCCGAGGTCCGATGGAGCTGCCGCTGTGGTCATGATGTCAGAAGAGAGGGCAAAAGCTCTGGGCATCGAACCGATGGGATATTTTAAAACCTTTGCGGCAGCCGGACTGGACCCGAATATCATGGGTTATGGTCCTGTGCCTGCCACACGGAAGGCGTTAAAGCGTGCCGGACTCACGATAAAAGATATTGACCTTGTAGAACTCAATGAAGCCTTTGCCGCGCAGGTGGTCCCGTGTGTGAAAGACTTAGGTCTGGACCCGGAGAAAACAAACCCCAACGGCGGCGCTATCGCTATGGGGCATCCTCTGGGCGGTACAGGTGTGATACTGACGACAAAACTGCTTTACGAGATGATTCGCAAGGATTATGAACTCGGTCTTGTGACAATGTGCATTGGCGGCGGACAGGGATTGGCTACGATTTTTGAGCGCCGTTAAATGAATAAATGACAAAGGAGGTGAAAAACATATGAAACTGCCATTGGAAGGCTACACAGTCATCGAACTGGGGACCCATGTGGTGGTGCCCAACGCCGGACGTTTTCTGGCGGATTGGGGCGCGAAGGTAATCAAAATCGAAGTGCCATCCGGTGAAGAATGGAGAAAGGTAGGACCTTCTTACTGCACACCGATGACCAAAGAGGAAAATCCGCTGTTCCAGGAGCAAAATGCCAACAAACGGCTGATTGGTCTTAATCTGAAAACAGAGGAAGGAAAAGAAGTATTTCGGAAAATGATACGGAAGGCGGATGTGTTCATCAGCAATGTCCGTATGCGTTCTCTGGCAAAGATGGGGCTTGACTATGAGTCCCTGAAGGGATTGAATTCATCGCTCATTTACGCGCATTTTACCGGATATGGGACAGAAGGTGCGGAGGCATCAAAGCCCGGATTTGATATGTCCACATTCTGGGCGCGGTCGGGAGCTATGAGAGACTGGTCAGACCCGGAAGGGTTCCCCTTTAAACCACCGGGCGGCTTCGGAGATGCGGCGACAAGCGCGGCATTTACCACAGGTATCCTGGCGGCAATCATCGGACGCCAGGCTGACGGCAAAGGAACCTTTGTGACATCGTCACTTCATGCCTGCGGCATATGGTATAATCAGACAGGTATTATATCAGCGCAGTACGGGAACAAATATCCGCCGTCTCCTATGGAAGCGCGGAATCCGTTTACCCATACATACAAATGCGGAGATGGAGAGTACCTCATCACAACAGTGCCTAACTATGACGCAAACTTTAACCGTGTCATGACAGCTATGGGGCTGGAAGAATACTGTGACGACCCCAGATACTGCAGGAGAACCGATGAAGGACTGTTCGCCGGAAATAATCTGCGCGACTTCATTGCCATTATGAATGCCCGCTTTATGGAAAAGGGCAGAGATGAGTGGATGGAGATACTGTCAAAGGCTGATATCGCGTGCGAGCGTCTGCTGCATCAAAAAGACGTCGCGGATGACCAGCAGGCATGGGAGAATGGCTGTCTTGAGAGAGTGACCTTCCCCACATCCGGGAAAAGCGTGGCATTTCCTACAGTACCTGTGCGTTTCTCCGAATATCAGGTGGGCGGCATGGATATGCCGGGCGCTGTCGGTGAAGACACAGACGAGGTATTACAGGAATACGGATACGCTCAGTCAGAGATTGACAGTATGAGAGAGGCGAAAGCTATCTTGTGATAAAACCGGGACAGTACACTTATTAGAAGTGAAGGACTGTGCCGGAATGAAAAAGGTGAGGTGTAAATGTGAATAAGAAAAAAAGTATTTGTCTAATCCTCGGTCTGGCAGCGGCAGTCGCATTCTTTCTTCTGCCGGTTCCGGAAGGATTGTCCGCCGGGGCGATGAGGGGACTTGGAATCCTGATTTGCGGCATTATCTGGATGGTTGGTGCCGTGTTCCCGGATTTCGCTGTTATGATTGCCATGTTGTCCGTGTGGACGATTTCCGGTGTTCTGCCATTTGAAACGTCTTTCAGCGCGTTCAGCGGGACCTCCTTCTGGCTGTTGTTAGGCGCCATGGTAATCGGTGTCGCGGGAAGCAAGAGCGGACTGCTCTTAAGACTTGCGCTGACGGTGCTCAAGATATTCCCCGCTAATTTCCAGGGGCAGGTTCTGGCGCTTTTGACCTCCGGGCTCATTATCTCTCCGCTTGTGCCGAGTACAGCGGCAAAAGCCGCAATCATGGGACCGATTGCCAAACAGATTAGTGATACCATGGGATACGAAAATCAGAGCAGAGGCTCTGCCGGTCTGTTCTATGCGTACTTTACCGGGTATACCTGCTTCGGACCTATTTTCATGAGTGGTTCCTTCATCGCTTATTCTATGCTGGGAGCTTTGCCGGAAGGATTTGAGGGTGTTACGTGGCTTCAGTGGCTGTATTACGCATTGCCATGGAGCATTGCGATGATAGTGCTCAGCTATCTGGCGATTGTATTTTTCTTCAAGCCAAAGAATGGCGCGAAATTTGATAAAGAGACCATTGTAAATATGAGCAAAGAGCTGGGACCGGTAAAGCGGGATGAAAAGATTACCATGGCAGTGATGGTCGGGTGTCTCGTCCTGTGGATGCTGGAGCGTACGCTGGGAATCAGCTCCGCGGCAGTAGCAGTGCTCGCTATGACAGTACTTGTAGCGGCGAAGGTGCTGGATAAAACAGATTTCGACAAAAAGGTCAATTGGAATCTTGTATTTTTTATCGGAGCGGTCATTTCCATAGGAAGTATGATTAAGTATCTTGAGATTGATACTTACATCGGTGAAAAACTGACTCCGGTTATGGAGCCGCTGGTAAGCCAGCCAATCGTCTTTATTATCGTATTTGTTGCGATTGTTGTACTGGCGCGCTTTGTAATCGCTTCAACACTCACATCAACGGTGCTGTTTACAGTAGCGCTGGTGCCGTTCGGTACGGCTGTGGGAATCAGCCCGTGGGTGATTGGATTTATCGCATATGTCTCTGTCCATGTTTGGTTCATGCGTTACCAGATGCCTCTGTATCTGACAGCGAACGCTACAGCAGGAAACGGAGATATGTTAAATCAGCGTCAAGCGGCGCTGCAGTCAACAATCTACATTGTTATCTCCACCATCGGACTTCTTATCTGTCTGCCGTGGTGGAAAATACTGGGGCTTATGCCGTAGCATCTGGAAACAAGCAGGGTACACTTTTGTATTATTTATCCTAGCTCTTGCAGAGAGAGGATAGAGCAATGAAACAGATTCTTAATTAAGGAGGAAATGATTATGTTATTAGTAGAAGCTTATTATACATGTAAACCGGGAAAACGCCCAGAACTTTTGGAAATTGTAAAACCGAATATCGAAGGGACAAGAAAAGAACCCGGCAACATCAGCTACATGCACTATCCGGACCCGAATAACGAGAACAATATGTTTGTATTTGAAAAGTGGGAGAGTCTGGAGCTTTTCAACAATCACTCCAAGACAGAGCACCACAAGGCATTCTGCGCGGCGCGCCGTCCGCTCCTTGAGCCAGGCAGCTATTTTATCACCATTTACAACGCAGAGGTGAATGAGGAACGTACCGCAATCAGCCGCGAGTTCGTAAAACGCGCAATCAACTAAGTCTTGCCTCTCCATATAATAAACGAATCCGGGAAGGCTCCCAGCTTATGGGAGCACTTCCCGGATTTCTTTATTATGACCGTTATTCCTTATGCACCCGTACGACGCCAATCCCCACCGCGCCCGGACCGGTGTGGCATCCTATGCTCATGGCGAGGGGAGCGGAGGAAAGCTTTAGGTCCGGGAAATGCTGCCGCATCTCCGACTGGAAATAGGAAAGTCTCTCCTCATCTGCCAGAGTGGTGGCGATTCCGGTTATGAGCGCGCCCTCTTCGCGCAGTTTGGAGAAACGGGTGTCCAAATCCTTTTCCACTGCCTTTATCATAGTCTTAAACGCGGATTTCATCCCTCTTGTCTTCGCGAAGGCATCCAGCTTGTCCCCCTGGATAGTGAGCACCGGCTTTAAGTTGAGCACTGTTCCCACGGCTGCCGCGGCTGCGGTGATGCGCCCGCCTTTCTTTAAATACTCCAGCGTATCCACCGCGATATAGATGGTGGCATCCAGACTCTCCTCCTCCAGGATACGGCGGATTTCCTCTCCGCAGGCGCCGGAGTCGGCGAGAGCCTTAGCATCATAGACGGACTGCTCCTGCGTGACAGAAATCCTGTGATTGTCCACCACATAGACCTTTCCACGGTAAGCCTCCTCCTGCGAGAGCGCAATGGCGGTCTGACAAGTGTTGGAAAGCCCGCTGGACATGGGGATAAAAACAACCTCATCGTAAGATTTTAAAAGAGTATCCCACATCTGAGTGACATCGCCCGGTGAGGGCTGGGAGGTGGTGGCAGGAACCCCCTGCTGTAACTTCTGATAAAATTCTTCCGGCGTGATATCCCGTCCTTCGTAACAGGTTTGTCCGTCTATAAGGATAGGCATGGGAACGACATGGATTCCCTTCTCGGCTCCGTCTTTTGGCATAATTCCACTGTTGCTGTCCGTCATCACTGCAATCTTTGACATGATAGGTACTCCTTCTGATACACTATTTTTAATGCGTTAGCACATCAATTCAAGACTCGTCCGCGAGTCTTGGCGCGGGATTCGGGTCAGCTCTGCTGACATC
>UQKK01000049.1 GCA_900541505.1 uncultured Ruminococcus sp. | reverse complement strand
AGGGCGGGCTTAGAGCCCGCGTCCCGAGCCACCCGTTTTACGGGTGGGGGCGACTGAAGGATAAAATTATTATTGTGAAATTCTTAATCCGTCAGAGCATAACCATAACGAACTTTTCGGTAAATTTTCTGAATGATTGTGACCGGAAGGCTGACAAGGATAAATAAAGATGAGAATACACCTACCGAACCTCCAATAATCATAAGTATCAATAAACCGATATTCATAATGCTGTACACCCCTTTGACGTTTAAAATTTCTAGTTGCATTATAAGTGATAACCGATAACGTGAAAAGAGAAATACAGGATTCTTAGCAGTATTTTAGCATTGCTTTCTCACAGGAAATCGTAAGAAGAGAAGGCGAAAGCACGCCTATTCCTCCTCATCCTCCGCCATGCGGTAGCCCACGCCCACCTCTGTAAATATGTATTTCGGCTGCGCCGGGTCAGACTCAATCTTGCGGCGGATATTCGCCATGTTGACACGCAGTATCTTATTGTCGTCGTCCGCATAGGGACCCCACACATTGGAAAGAATGGTGGCGTAGGTCATGACCTTTCCGGAATTTTGCGCCAGAAAGGACACAATTTTATACTCAATGGGAGTCAGATGGATTTCTCTGTCCTCCACGGTCAGGAGACGCTTTGCAAAGTCCAGAGTCATACCGCTGTGGCGGTAAGGACGGATGTAGAGCGGATTTTCTGTATTCATACGGTTGCTGTGCCGCAAGGAGGCGCGTATCCGGGCGAGGAGTTCGGACGTGCCGAACGGCTTGGTAATGTAATCATCCGCACCCTGGTCCAGAGCTGTCACTTTCTCACGCTCCGCGGTACGGGCGGAAATCACGATGATAGGAGTACTGGTCCAGGTGCGTACCTCACTGATGATATCATTGCCGCTGACGTCGGGGAGACCCAAGTCCAGAAGGATGATGTCAGGACACTGGGAGCGTATCAGTTCCAGTCCGTCCTTTCCGTTATCTGCGCAGAGGACCCGGTAATCGTGGCGTTTCAGTACCTTTCCCATAAAAGCCTGGATATTTTTTTCATCTTCTATAATCAGAACAGAAAACTTATGCATGTTCGTCTTCCTCCTTGTCTTTTGGCAGAGTGAATGAAAATTCCGCGCCGTGCGTGTGGTTGGCGGCGGTGATGCTTCCGTCATGCGCCTGTACGATAGTCTTGCAGATGGAAAGTCCGATGCCGATTCCTTTATTTCCGTCAGAGGAATCAGAAGAATACTGCCCTTCAAAGATGAAGGGGAGGCGCTTCTCGTCCAGTCCGATGCCGTAGTCCTTGATGGTGAAAGTGACGGAATCCTCGGTTTCTCGGATGATGAGGTCGGAAGGCTGTTTACTGCCGGAGTGAATGAAAGAATTTTCCAGCAGATTTATGAGCACCTGCTCAATCAGAGTGGCATCCATAGGAAGCATCAGAAAATCATTGGGCATGGTGACTTTGACTTTCATATTCGGCAGACGTTTCTGGAGCCGCAGGATGGCTTCGGACACCACCTCTTCCACGACTTCCAGGGATTTTTTAACCTTCCCTGTATTGCCGGAAATCCGGGTGACAGTCAGAAGGTTTTCTACCATGTTTAAGAGCCATTCCGAATCTTCCCGTATATTTAAGACCAGCTCGGTGCGCTCGGCATCCGGGAGGTCTGTGTAATTCTCCAGATAGGAGGAAGAGGAGCCGATGATACTGGTGAGCGGGGTGCGCAGGTCGTGAGACACCGCCCGCAGCAGATTCGCTCTCAGCTTCTCCTTGTCCGCTTCTACAAGTTTCTTTTCCCTTTCGGCTATCAGGCGCTTCTGCCGCTTCATGGACGAGGTGATAGCGCTGGCGATGAGGGAAATAGCGAGCATCCCCAGGAACGTGATGGGATAGCCGTCCAATGTAAAATTCAGCTTGAAATACGGATAGGCAAAGAAATAATTGACCGCGATGACATTGAACAGCGCAGCGGCGATGCCATAGAAATAGCCATCCGTGTACAGCGAAATTAAAATCAGCGCCAGTGTATAAAACAGGGCGATATTCGCCGAGTTCTTATGTCCGAAATGGAAAAATAAAAAAGCCAGACCGGTCGCGCATGCAAGCAAAAAAACTGTAATGGCGAGGTTGCGAAAAATATAAGTTTTCATAGTAGTCTCCATTTTACCGCCAAATGAGCGGCATAAAATTTAATATTACGGTATTACAAGGATAACACAAGTAAGAAAAAAAAAAAAACAAGGGGTTATTAATATAGAAACAGCTGAGAGAGACGAGTGAAAGAAAATAAACAAAATATAAAATTTCTATAAAAAATCAGTTGACTTTTCAAAAGTAAAGTGATAAAACCTTATACGTACATAAAAAAGCTGTACAAATGAATAAAAGGAAAGAGGATGAAATAATGAGTGGAATACTTATGATGGTCATCGCCCTGGTCGTGCTCATCGGAGCATATTTAATCTATGGACGATATCTTCAGAACAAATGGGGGATTGACCCGAATGCCAAAACCCCGGCTTATGAGATGGAAGACGGCGTGGACTACGTGCCTGCCGACACCAACGTCGTATTTGGACATCAGTTTGCATCTATCGCGGGAGCGGGTCCCATCAACGGACCGATTCAGGCTGCGATTTTCGGATGGCTGCCGGTACTTCTCTGGGTACTTATCGGCGGTGTGTTCTTCGGAGCGGTTCAGGACTTCGCTTCCATGTACGCTTCTGTTAAGAACAAAGGACGTACCATCGGTTATATCATTGAAGAATATATCGGAAAGACAGGAAAGAAGCTTTTCCTGCTGTTCTGCTGGCTGTTCTGTATCCTGGTTGTTGCCGCTTTCGCTGATGTCGTAGCGGGAACATTCAACGGTTTCCAGGTGGAAGCTGAGACCGGCAAGGTACTTGGAACAATCACAGCAAACGGAGCAGTTGCAACGACTTCTATGATTTTCATTGTGGAGGCGGTACTGCTTGGTATGCTGCTGAAATACGGAAAACTGAACAAATGGGTGAACACTATTATCGCAATTGCGCTTCTGGTTGTTGCTGTTGCGCTGGGACTGCATTTCCCGATTTATGTGAGCCAGAGCACATGGCACATCATTATCTTCGTGTACATACTGATTGCTTCGGTCGTTCCGGTGTGGGCGCTCTTGCAGCCCCGTGATTACCTGAACAGTTACCTGCTGGTATTTATGATTCTGGCAGCGATTGTCGGTGTCTTTGTGGCAAACCCGGAATGTCACCTTCCGGCATTTACAAGCTTCAATGTGGATGGACAGTATCTGTTCCCCATCCTGTTCGTAACAATTGCCTGCGGAGCTGTATCCGGATTCCATTCTCTGGTATCTTCAGGAACAGCGTCCAAGCAGATTAAGAACGAGAAGAACATGCTTCCGGTATCCTTCGGCGCCATGCTGATGGAGAGTATGCTGGCAGTTATCGCTCTGATTGCGGTTGCTTCCTTCGCGCAGGGAGAGGCGGCAGAGCTGGGATATACCACACAGCCGCAGATTTTCGCGGGTGCGGTTGCCAACTTCCTGGTAGCGGTAGGACTTCCGTATGATTTGGTATTTACATTGATAAACCTGTCCGTGTCCGCGTTCGCGCTGACTTCTCTGGACTCCGTGGCGCGTGTGGGAAGACTTTCCTTCCAGGAGTTCTGGCTGGATGACGATGTAGATGAGAAGAATATGAACCCATTCCTGAAGCTGATGACAAACAAATACTTCGCAACCATTATCACTCTGGTATTTGCTTATCTTCTGGCTAAAGTCGGGTACGCGAAGATTTGGCCGCTGTTCGGTTCCGCGAACCAGCTGCTGTCTGTACTGGCTCTGGTAGCTTGTGCCGTATTCTTGAAGAAGACAAAACGTCAGGGTGTTATGCTGTGGCTCCCAATGTTGTTCATGATGGCAGTGACATTTACTGCTCTTGGCATGACCATCTACAACCTGGGCGGACAGTTTATCGCAGGTCAGTTAGACCTCGGAAATACACTGCAGCTCATCTTTGCAATCCTGCTGCTGATTCTCGGTGTCATTGTGGCACTGCAGGGAATCAAGAAGCTGACAGAGAAGGCAGACAAGACTGCAGAAGCGTAGAAAATCTGTGCGCATATAAAAAGTATAGAAAATCTGTGCGGGTCCTGAAAAAAGAAAACAGAAAGACAGAAAGGGCGGAGATTCGAGAGAGTCTCCGTCTTTTTGTGTGAAAAAAAGAAAAAATCCTTACTTTTGCGCGAAAAAAGTGGTAAAATAATACATAGAAGGACCGGAAAGACCGTTACAGCATGTTGTAGCGGTCTTTCTTTGGTTATACTCACAGTAGAGAAAGACATGCCGGCTTTGCGTCTGAAGGGGAACGCAAAGTGCGCAATATACAGGAAAGGAGGATATACATGTTAAAGTGTGGGGACGCGGTGGTATATAAGTGCAGGGGTGTTTATAAGGTGGAAAGCGTAGGCACACTCAATTTTTCCTTTGGCGACAGGAAAAAGAAATATTATACATTGCAGTCCATAGAGGATGCCAGGGACAAGGCATATGTTCCCACCGATGATGAGAGGAACTTAAGGAGACCGTTCAGCAGGGAGGAGACGCTGGACCTGATAAAGAGAATGGAGGATATCGAAACCCTGGGGATTGAAAACGAGAAGCTCAGGGAGCAGGAGTATAAGAATTGTATCTCCGGATATCAGCCGGAAAACTGGGTGCGGGTGTTAAAGACCTTATATAAGAGGACGAAGAGCCGCGGGAGTATCACGAGTATGGATAAGAAATACCAGATACTCCTGGAAAATGCGCTGTACAGCGAATTTGCCTTTGCGCTGGGAATTCCCAGGAGCGAGATACCGGATTTTATCGATGAAAAGATAAAAGAAAAGTCCCTGTAAAAATCCGGAGAGAGGCGAAATAAGCGGTGTCGGTGCTGCAGACGTTACGGTGATGTGGGGCTTTTGAAAAACGTGCCGGAAATTTGCACCTTGACAATTGAACAGTGGTTTTTGATAATTTTTGCGAGCGAGTCTTGACCATATCCGCAAGAATCATAAAAATGTGAGCAATGAGCAGATTGACGTTCAGAAGGATTTTCAATATGATAAAGAAAATTGCTGAAAAGATTTGTGACTGTGGAGGAGATGAGAATGGAATTGAAAAAGTGTACGTTAGGAAGAGTGACAATCCCTACTGACACGGATGTCGTACCGGAGACTTTAGAATTACTAAAGCGGTGGGGTGCGGATGCCATCCGCGACTGCGATGGGACGGACTATCCGGAAGAACTGCGGGAGGTGGACGCAAAGGTTTATTCCACCTACTACACCACGAGGAAGGATAATGCCTGGGCGAAAGCGAACCCTGATGAGATTCAGCAGATGTATATTATGACCCCGTTCTATACGGCGGTGGAGAGCGAGCTTTCTGTCCATTTGATGAATCATCTGTACCCGGATATGCTGAAGGTAAATGACCGGGATGATATTACGAGATGGTGGGAGGTCATAGACCGGACCACAGCGGAGGTCGTTCCCGCCGACAAGTGGAGCTATGACGGTGAGACCGGTGATGTGACAATCCATGAGGCAGTGCCGTTCCATGATTATACTGTGAGCTTCCTCGCGTACATTATGTGGGACCCGGTACATATGTACAATGCGGTCACAAACGGCTGGACGAATTTTGAGAAGCAGCTAACCTTTGATGTGCGCCAGCCGAAGACGCACAAGTATTCTATGGAGCGTCTGAGGAAATATATCAAGGACAATCCTCATGTGGATGTCATCCGTTACACCACATTCTTCCATCAATTTACGCTGATATTCGATGAGATGGCGAGAGAGAAATATGTGGACTGGTATGGATATTCCGCATCGGTGAGTCCCTATATTCTGGAACAGTTTGAAAAAGAGGTGGGATACCGTTTCCGACCGGAATTTATCATTGACCAGGGTTATATGAACAATACATACCGCATACCTTCAAAGGAATTTAAGGATTTCCAGAGATTCCAGATGCGGGAGGTCGCAAAGCTGGCAAAGGAAATGGTGGACATCACCCACGAGTACGGCAAGGAAGCGATGATGTTCTTAGGGGACCACTGGATTGGCATGGAGCCTTTCATGGATGAGTTTAAAAAAGTTGGTCTGGATGCCGTGGTGGGAAGTGTCGGAAATGGCTGTACACTGCGTCTGCTCAGTGATATCCAGGGTGTGAAATATACAGAAGGAAGACTTCTCCCTTACTTTTTCCCGGATACCTTCCATGAGGGAGGCGACCCGGTGAAGGAAGCCAAGGTCAATTGGGTGACAGCGAGAAGGGCAATCCTGCGCAGCCCCATCGACCGTATCGGATACGGCGGGTACTTGAAGCTGGCTCTGCAGTTCCCGGAGTTTATCGACTATGTGGAGAGTGTATGTAATGAATTCAGAACGCTCTATGACAATATCAAAGGAACAACGCCGTACTGTATCAAGAAAGTGGCAGTGCTCAACTGTTGGGGACGTATGAGAGCGTGGGGGAACCACATGGTGCATCACGCAATCTATTACAAGCAGAACTACTCCTATTCCGGGATTATAGAGGCATTGAGCGGAGCACCCTTTGATGTGAAGTTCATCAGTTTTGACGATATCCGGGAGAATCCGGCGATTCTGGATGATATTGACGTTATTCTGAATGTGGGAGATGCGGACACTGCATACACAGGCGGAGAGAACTGGACAGACGAGAAGATTGTTTCCGCAGTGAAGAAATTTATTTACAACGGAGGCGGATTCATCGGTGTGGGCGAGCCTTCCGGACATCAGTACCAGGGACATTTCATCCAGCTTGCGAATGTCATGGGCGTGGAGAAGGAGACAGGTTTTACCCTGAATGTGGACAAATACAACTGGGAAGAGCATGAACACTTCATTAAAGAAGACTGCACGAAGGATATTGATTTCGGGGAAGGCAAGAAAAATATCTACGCGCTGGACGGAACAGAAATTCTGGTGGAGAGAGACAGAGAAGTCCAGATGGCAGTTCGCGAATTTGGCGAGGGAAGATGCGTATACATCAGCGGTCTTCCGTACAGCTTTGAGAACAGCCGTATACTGTACCGTTCCATCATATGGGCTGCCCACGATGAGGCACAACTGCATAAATGGTTCAGCTCCAATTACAATGTGGAAGTACACGCCTATGTGAAGAATGGAAAATACTGCGTGGTGAACAACACCTATGAACCGCAGACTACAACGGTATACAGAGGAGATGGCTCCAGTTTTGAACTGTCTCTTGAGGCGAACGAGATTATCTGGTACAACATATAAAAATTATTCCTCCTCATGCGCCCGTCGGTATTTGATGGGCGTGATGCCATAAACTTTATGGAAAATCTGGGTGAAATAGGACTGGGAGGAAAATCCGGTCGCCCCGGCGATATCGGATACAGAGAGGTCCGTATCCCGAAGGAGCTGGCAGGCTGCCTCTAAGCGTCTCTGGTTGAGATACTGGGTGGGCGACAGACCGGTATATTTCCGAAAGGAATGTGCCATATAATATTTATTCATATGTGTGAGACTGGTGAGTGTGTCCAAGGTGATATGTCCGGTATAATTTGTATCGAGATATTCTTTAATCTGGGCGCACTCTTTTGTCATCCGGGCGGACGTGATAGGCACGGGGATGAGCTGCTGCGTGCGCACGATGCGCAGGATGAGGATTTCCAGCAGATGCTGGCAGATGGCTTCGCTGCCGTAGCGGTTCCCTTTGACCTCGTAATACATCTGCGCGAACAGGTCCGCGATGAGGGAAGCCTGGTCAAAATTGCAGAAAATCTGTGCGGCGGCAGCGGAATCCTGGGTCTGGAAGCTGATGCCGTCAATCCCCAGGACATAGTATTCCAGTGAGGTGCCGGGTATGGACTGCTCGGTATGTTCGATATAGGGCGGGATGATGACAAGGTCCCCGGTCTGGATGGAACGGACATCCCGGTGAAATAGAAAGTTGCCTTTCCCGTTCAAAACAAAGAATATCTCTGTAAAACGGTGGGTGTGCAGCACGCTGTGCCAGTCCCGGTCGTCCTTGGACAGGGAGATGGAGAGAAGGCGGGAGTTCATTTTAGGAATGTCTTCGGTTTTAATAGAATAATGTCTGTGACTCATAGTGTGTCCTCCAATGGCGGTTGAACGGGTATGCGCAGAGCAGCCGTAAGTGTCTGTCCATAAATTATAGTACAGAAAGCGGTTTTAAGCAAGATTTATAAAAAAGGCAAAATTTGTCGGAGGATTATGTATTATATATAAAGAAAAATTGCGATATGAATGGTAAATGTGGATATTTATGACAAAAAAGATTTAGAAATTGTGCTTTTAAATATTCAAAATAGCAATAAACCTAAAAGAAAAGGCAATATCCGTATGGAATGGTACAGGCGAATGAGCTATGATGAAGTTAACAAAAAAAGGAGGTAAAATTTATGAAAAAGAAAATCGCGAAAAGTTTACTCGCAGTCTCACTTATCTCTGCAATGTCCGTAACAATGCTTGCTGGCTGCGGCGGAAAAAAAGAAGGCGGAGAAAGCGGCGGCGGCGACAGCAATGTACTGAAGGTTGCAGCTTTTGAAGGCGGTAACGGCGCTGCAATTTGGGAGCAGATTGCAGCAGCGTTTGAGGAAGAGACAGGCTGCACAGTAGAGTTGGAACTGTCCTCCGAGTTGGACCAGGTATTGACAAAGAATATCCAGAATGGCGATATTCCGGATATTGTTTATTATAACCTTGGTCAGCAGAGCCAGTTTACAGAGACTATGCTGAAGGAGAACGCAGTGGCAGATATCTCCGACATTTTCGATGACGAACTCAAAGGAAAGATGTTAGACGGAATCCTGGATGGAACTGCTGCACAGCCATACGGTGACGGCAAGATTTATCTGGCACCGATTTTCTATACACAGACTGGTTTCTGGTATAATGCGACTCTGGTAGGAGAGGGCAAAGATTACGAGGTTCCGACGACATGGGATGAGTTCTTTGAACTGGGACAGCAGGCAAAAGCTGACGGAAGAGCACTCTTTACATATCCGCAGCCGGGATATTTTGACGCTACAATCTACGCGATGCTGGCACAGGCAGGCGGAACAGACTTCTACAACAAAGCTCTGAGCTATGACGCAGATACATGGACATCTGAAGAAGGAAAGAAAGTTCTCGACACAGTAGCAGAGCTCGTATCTGCTGATTATATCTATGCTGATACAGTATCCAATGCCAACACAGACGGCGGATTCAAGATTAACCAGCAGGCAGTTATCGACGGCGATGCGCTCTTCATGCCGAACGGAAGCTGGGTAGTAGGCGAGATGGCGAACTCCACACCGAATACTTACGAGTGGGGCGTTATGGGTGTTCCGAAGTGGAGCGCTGACGAGAGCCAGGCAGTATACACATTCACAGAGCAGATGTGGATTCCTTCTGACGCAGAGAACATTGACCTCGCGAAAGAATTTATCAAATTTATGTACTCCGATACAGTTGTAGACCTTTGCCTCAACAATAAGACAACAAACGCAGAGACTGGTGAAGAAGCAGATTCTCCGATTGTTGTTCCGGTAAAAGGCGCTGCTGAGAAACTTCCGGATGGCGTTATCAAGACAAGCTTCCAGACAGGCGAGGATGTTGTAGCAGTAACAGGTACATGGGCTACAACAAACCCGATTGAAGGACTGGATATGAAAGGTTCTGTTTACAAACCAATCGACTCTATCAGCAACGGCGCGATGACAGTCGATGAATGGCAGGAGCAGCTCGTTGATGTATGGGCACAGTGCGCGGAAGCTCTGCCGGAGTAACAGCAATAGTTATTTAAAGACATGTTAGCAGAAACGGTGGGTCGTTGCGGCTCACCGTTTTTGAAAGGGAAGGAGGAGCAGTATGAATCGAAAACGGGCGCAGGGGCGTTTTGTCTTTTTCTGTATAGCGCCGGCGGCGATACTGGTCACACTTTTTATCTTTGTTCCGACCTTTAACGTTTTCAGGATGTCTCTGTACCGTATGGGCGGAATCACAAACCGGAAAGAGTTTGTGGGATTGAATAATTTTAAGTCACTTATCAAAGACAATAATTTCCTGCAGGCGATGCAGAACTCTATTGTGATTATCGTGTTGGTTACACTCTGCACGATTTTCTTCGCGATTCTGTTCGCGGCGATACTCTCCAGAGGAAAATTCAAAGGAAAGAATTTCTTCCGTATTATTTTCTACATACCGAATATCCTGAGTATCGTTGTTATCGCGGGTATTTTCGGAGCAATTTATAATCCGAGTACCGGACTTTTGAATACCTTTTTAAGGGCGATTGGTCTGGGAAATCTGGCACATCAATGGATGGGAGATGAGAAAATCGTTCTCTACTCTGTCATCTTCGCGCTGGTGTGGCAGGCAATCGGCTATTACATGGTTATGTATATGGCGAGTATGGCGGCGATTCCGCAGGATTTATACGAGGCTGCCTCCCTGGATGGAGCTACAGAGATACAGATGTTTTTCCAGGTCACACTGCCGCTTGTATGGAGCAACATCCGTACCACGCTGACATTCTATATTATCAGTACAATCAACTTGAGTTTCCTTTTTGTACAGATTATGTCGGATGGCGGACCGAACGGACATTCACAGGTATTCTTGAACTATATGTACAAACAGGCGTATGGCGCAGGTGTATACGGTTACGGAATGGCAATCGGTGTAACGGTTTTCATCTTCTCATTCGCGCTGGCGGCAATCCTGAACAAGATTACCGACAGAGAAGTACTGGAATTTTAGAAAGGGGGCGCAGATATGGTAAAGAAACAAAATCCTGTTACCAGGGCCATTTTCAAAATCATCGTATATGTTGCCCTCATCGCTATGACGATATCCATCCTCGTTCCGGTGGCATGGGTATTCATGGCAAGTTTCAAGCGAAACGCGGAGTTTATCGGAAAAGGCACGAATCCGTGGGCGCTGCCGGAGCAGCTCCAGTATCAGAACTATATCACGGCGTTTATAAACGCGGAGATGGGGAAATTCTTCATGAATTCTGTCATTGTTACGGCGCTTTCCCTGATTCTTCTGCTGATTATCGCGCTTCCGGCTGCCTATGCGCTTTCCCGTTTTAATTTCCGGGGAAAGAAGATTCTCAATATCGCATTCATGGCGGGATTGTTTATCAATATTAACTATATTGTCGTACCGATTTTCCTTATGCTGAGTGGAGCAAACAAGGCGCTGGGCGTGGACTTTTTCCTGGACAACCGGTTTATCTTGTCCGTGATTTATGCCTCCAGTTCGTTGTCCTTCTCCATCTACCTGTTGAGCGGGTATTTCAAAACGCTGCCGAAAGGATTTGAGGAGGCTGCATATATCGATGGATGCGGGTATTTTAAGACCATGGTGCAGATTATGATTCCTATGGCAAAGCCGAGTATTCTGACGGTTATCCTCTTCCAGTTCCTGTCCTTCTGGAATGAGTACATCATCGCGTTCACCATCATGGATGAGAACAACACACTGGCGGTTGGACTGAAGAACCTGATGGCGGTAGAGAGAACGGCGACAAACTACGGTATCATGTACGCGGGTCTTGTCATCGTTATGATTCCGGTGTTGGTATTGTATGTATGCGTGCAGAAGCAGCTTACAAAGGGTATGACACTCGGCGGATTGAAAGGATAAGGGGGAGTGACAATGAGCAAGATAGTAAAAAATGTGATGATAGCAATTGTGTTTGTTGTCTGCCTCGCCCTCATCATTATCGGGCAGAAAAATATCAGCGTGCAGGGGCTTGTTATGGAGCTCGTCGGGCTGGTGGGACTTTTGGTCCTTCTGTACCTGTACAATCGGCAATTCAAATAGCGGACAGTATGACAGTAAAAATATTGCGCGTAAGACTCGTAAGAGAGTCTTGCGGATGCTGTAAAGAAAGAGCGAATCCCCGCATTGCCTGTAATAAGGCGGTGCGGGGATTCTTCTATTTACCTGTCGCGCAGGAGAGGGTGGGGGGATATTCCCTGCCCGGAATCAGTGTCCTGCCATCGGTGAAGCCCTCCGGTCTGCCCTCTAAAGAGGAAATCATGAGGCTTCTCAATTCCTGTATCCGCTCCTGGTATTCGGAAGTGCCAATCTTATCCTCAAGCTCATGGGGGTCTTTCTCCAGGTCAAAATACTGCTCCTGCCCGGTGGCGGAGTGCCAGATATATTTGTCCTTCTCTGTCACAATCCAGTGGTTGGAAAACTCCCCGTAGGAGTGTTCTCCGTGCAGCCATGTGCGCAGGGTATCCTCAGGCTCTTTCACCAGCGGCAGGAGGCTGTGTCCATCCACGCTGTCGGGGACAGGTGCTCCGGCAGCGTCAAGGAGCGTAGGCATGACATCTCTTAGCTCCGCTATGGTATGGCATATGTTTCCGCTCTTCATCTCAGGAAGGGCGTTTTTGCCTGCGCTGATAATCAGCGGAATATGGCAGCTTCCCTCGTAGGGGCGGGATTTGCGGAACATATGGTGGTCGCAGAGCTCTTCCCCGTGGTCGGAGGTGAAGACGAAGATACAGTCATCGTAGAGCTCCTGCTCAATGAGCGCCATGATAAGCCTGCCAATCTGATGGTCGAGATGGGTGATGCAGGCGTAATATCCAATCTGCGCCTGGCGTGCAAGCTCCGGGTCTACAGGTCCGGTCTTGGAATCAAATATCCTGCCGTCCTGCTTCAGATACGTATCTGTCTCCCATGTGCCGACAAAGGGCGCGCGCAGCTCTTTATCGCTGTATAGGTCAAAATAATAGCGGGGCGCGTCAAAGGGCGGATGGGGACGCAGATACGACGCCATCAAAAAGAAGGGCTGCCGGGGGTCTCTGCGTCTTAAAAAGTCCAGGCAGCGGTCTGTCACCCAGTTGGTGGGGTGGCAGGATTCTTCCCGCATCCAGGGGCGTGCGAGGTAGCTGTTGCAGTCCAGCCCGGTCTCTGTCACATCAGTGGAGGCGCCTGACTTTTGTTTCAGCCAGTAAAAATAGTCGTCTGCAACAAATTGGGATTCCTGGTACGGAACGCTTGCGTAGCGGGCACTGTGCAGGTAGCCGTCATGCAGGTCCACGTTGTGGAAACCGAGATAGTTTCGTAAGGGATGTACGTGCATCTTGCCCACGCACTGGGTGTAGTACCCGGCACTGGAGAGCTCCCCTGCCATCGTGTGGGCGTAGTTCCAGGGCACATTGTCCTCGTAGCCGACCCGTCCGTGGCGGCTCTGTTCCCTGCCGGTGTGCAGAGCTGCCCGCGCGGCGATACAACTGGGGCACGCGCTGTATGCATGGTCGAACACCACGCCCTTGGCGGCGAGGGTGTCCAGATAGGGTGTCTTTACATCGGGATGACCGGCGTATCCCAGGCAGTCTGCCCGGAGCTGGTCTGTCATGATAAGGATAATATTCGGCTGTTTCATACTCATTTCCTCCTATGAGTTCATCTTACTATCAATGCAGAGAAAAAGCAAACAGAATACAGTTGCCTGCAAGGTTTCTTGCCAAACGCGGGCAGACATGATATACTCGTGCTAAAAATATTTTATTCAATAGGAGGAGTTGATTTTATGGACGCAGACCCTGCGGGAAACTCGATTTTATTTACGTTACTGTTACTGTTGTTTTTTACTTTCATGAATGCTTTCTTTGCCGGAGCGGAGATGGCGGTTGTATCGGTGAACAAGAACCGGATACGCGCGCTTGCTGCTGAGGGGAACAAAAAGGCGAAGGTCGTGGAGAGCCTGTTTGATGATTCCACAAAATTTTTATCCACCATTCAGGTGGCAATTACCTTCGCGGGCTTTTACTCCAGTGCTTCCGCGGCGGCGGGACTGGCGCCGTATGTGGCACAGTGGCTTTCTCAGTATGACATTCCCTACAGTTCGGGGATTGCCAGGAACGGGCTGACATTGGTTCTGATGTTTTTCAACCTGGTGCTGGGGGAACTGGTGCCGAAGAGGATTGCGCTGCAGAAGGCAGAGAGCTTCTGCATGCTGACGGTGATGCCGATTCATTACATCTCCGTTGTGCTCTCGCCGTTTATCAAGCTTCTGTCCGTTTCCACGAAATGCATCTTAAGACTGTTGAGGATGAAGACAGAAGACCAGGAGGAGGCAGTCACGGAGGAAGAAATCAAGGCATTGCTCAAGATGGGAAATGAATCAGGAACTTTCGATGATGACGAGAGGGAGATGATTGATTCCGTCTTTGAGTTTGACGACAGGACAGCCAGAGAAATCATGGTCCCCAGAAGGGATGTGTATACACTTGACATAGAGGAGCCCTTTGAGGAGATGCTGGATGCCATCCTGGAGTCCAGACATTCCCGGATTCCGGTATACGAAGAAAATATCGACAACATCATCGGTATCCTGCATGTCAAGGATGTCATGATAGAGATGCGCAAAAAAGAGGCGCAGCAGATGGATATCCGTGGTATGCTGCACAGACCGTTCTTTGTGCCGGAGACAAAAGAGGCAGCAGAATTGTTCCGCCAGATGCAGGAATCCAGGCGCCACATGGCAGTGCTCGTGGATGAGTACGGCGGATTCTCGGGAATCGTTACCATAGAGGACTTGGTGGAAGAAATCATGGGTGACATCAATGAAGAATATGAAGAGGTGGAGCCGGAAATCGTGCCTGTAGATGAGGATACTTACCTGCTGGACGGCGGTATCCTTATTGAAGACTTGAATGAAGAACTGGGGCTGAAGCTGGAGACAGAGAACTATGACACTCTGTCCGGCTATCTCATAGAGCGCCTGGGCTATATACCGGGCAAGGAGGACGATAAGGCGGTGATAGAGGAAGGAAACCTGACCTTCACGGCAGAGCAGGTCAAGGATAACCGCATCAGCAAGGTGCGCCTCCATATAGAAAAGCAGCAGGAAGAGATAGAGGAGCAGAAAGAGGACCACAAGGAAAGACTGAAAGACCGGCTGAAAGACAGGGACAAGTAGCAGAATCTGTATTGAACTTCTGTCTGCGGAAAGGTATAATATGTAAGGAAGCTTTTAGGACTTGAATAACAAAGGAGAATCAAGAGTATGGAAATGTTATCTATCGAGCAGGAATTGAGGGGCAATTCCTATCCGGGACGGGGAATCATCATCGGAAAGAGCGCGGACGGCAAAAAAGCAGTGACTGCCTATTTTATCATGGGGCGCAGCGAGAACAGCCGCAACCGCGTGTTTGTGACTGAGGGAGAGGGAATCCGCACACAGGCGTACGACGAGTCGAAGCTGACGGACCCGAGCCTTATTATCTATGCGCCGGTGCGTGTTCTGGGGAATAAGACCATTGTCACCAACGGCGACCAGACGGACACCATCTATGAGGGCATGGACAAGCAGATGACATTTGAACAGACCTTAAGGAGCAGAGAGTTTGAGCCCGATGCTCCCAACTATACTCCGCGTATCTCCGGAATCCTGCACATTGAGAACGGGAAATACAACTATGCGATGTCCATTTTGAAAAGCAATAACGGCAGCCCGAACGGGTGCTTAAGATACACCTTCGCTTATGAGAATCCGGCTGCCGGAGAGGGACATTTTATCCACACATACAAGTGTGACGGCAATCCCCTGCCGAGCTTTGCGGGGGAGCCGAAGCTCATTTCCATACCAGATGATATTGAAGCCTTCACAGCACTTCTCTGGGAGAGCCTGAACGAGGAGAACAAGGTCTCTTTGTTTGTGCGCTATATTGATATTGAGACAGGGACATATGAGACAAAGATTGTGAACAAGAATCAGTAAAGGAGTGTGTGAAGAACGATGAAAGAATTAGAATTAAAATACGGATGCAACCCGAATCAGAAGCCTTCTAAGATTTATATGCAGGATGGAAGCGATTTGCCTATCCAGGTGCTCTGCGGACGTCCCGGATACATCAATTTTCTGGATGCCTTCAACGGCTGGCAGTTAGTCAGTGAGCTGAAGAAGGCGACCGGGCTTCCGGCCGCGACATCCTTTAAGCATGTTTCCCCCGCGGGGGCGGCGGTTGGTCTGCCCTTAAGCGAGACACTGGCGAAAATCTACTGGGTGGATGATTTGGGAGAACTCTCTCCCCTTGCCTGCGCGTATGCCAGAGCGAGAGGGGCGGACAGAATGTCCTCTTTCGGGGATTTTATCGCCCTGTCTGATGTCTGCGACGCGGATACCGCGAGACTTATCAAGCGGGAAGTATCCGACGGAGTGATTGCGCCGGGATACGAGCCGGAGGCATTGGAATTATTAAAACAAAAGAAAAAAGGCAATTACAATATCATTCAGATTGATGCGGACTATGTACCCGCACAGTTGGAGCACAAAGAGGTATTTGGCATCACATTTGAGCAGGGAAGAAACGAGCTGAACATCGATAAAGACTTCTTCTCCAATGTGGTGACAGAGAATAGGGAGATACCGGATGCGGCGAAGATTGACCTGGCAATCTCTATGATTACATTGAAATATACACAGTCCAACTCTGTCTGCTATGTCAAGGACGGACAGGCAATCGGAATCGGCGCCGGACAGCAGTCCAGAATCCACTGTACCCGCCTGGCGGGACAGAAGGCGGACAACTGGTGGCTGCGCCAGAGTCCGAAGGTGCTGGGACTGAAATTTAAAGAAGGCATCGGGCGCGCGGACAGGGACAACGCCATTGATTTATATATCGGCGAGGAATATATGGATGTCCTGGCGGACGGCGTCTGGGAGAATACATTTGAGGAGAAGCCGGAAGTCTTCACGAGAGAAGAGAAGCGCGCATGGCTGGACAAGATGACAGATGTGGCGCTGGGGTCGGATGCGTTCTTCCCATTTGGGGACAACATCGAGCGCGCGCATAAGAGCGGCGTGAAATACATCGCGCAGCCGGGCGGCTCTGTGAGAGATGACAATGTCATCGCCACTTGTGATAAATATCAGATGGCTATGGCGTTTACCGGAATCCGCCTGTTCCATCACTAGGAGAGAAAAGCATGATTATAGAAACGAGGAGTCCTGAGGAGACATTTTCCGTTGGGATGCGGCTGGGAGAGAAGGCAGTTCCCGGACAAGTCTTCACACTGACAGGAGACTTAGGAGTGGGGAAGACCGTTCTCACACAGGGACTCGCAAAAGGGCTTGGTATAGAAGAACCGGTGAGCAGCCCCACCTTTACTATCGTACAGGTGTATGAGGAAGGGCGGCTGCCATTCTATCATTTCGATGTCTACCGCATCGGGGATATCGAGGAGATGGACGAGGTCGGATTTGAAGATTATGTGATGGGAGAAGGCGTATCCCTGATTGAATGGGCGAATCTGATTGAGGAGATTCTGCCTCTGCCCCGCACGGAAATCGTGATTGAAAAAGATTTGGACCAGGGGTTTGAATACAGGCGTATTACGATAGAAGAGCTCACATAGAGAAAATAACGCGGTGAGGGGGCAGACAGATTCTGACCCCCGTTTTACCTTGTAAAAAGATAGGAGAGAAATCCATGAAAGTATTGGCAATTGACAGTTCCGGTCTCACAGCGACGGTCGCCATTGTGGACGAAGAGCAGACGATTGCGGAGTATACCGTCAATTATAAAAAGACACATTCCCAGACCTTGCTGCCCATGATTAGTGAAATCACAAAAATGGTCGAGCTCAGTCTCGATGAGATTGACGCTGTGGCAGTGGCGGGGGGACCGGGGTCTTTTACAGGGCTTCGCATTGGCTCTGCCACTGCTAAAGGATTGGGACTTGCTCTTGGCAAGCCGCTGATTTCCGTGCCTACGGTGGATGCCCTTGCCTATAATGTATATGGCTGTGGGGATATCATCTGCCCCATCATGGACGCCCGGAGGAATCAGGTCTATACAGGCATGTATACATTTTCCAGAAAAGCCGGGGAGACAGAAGGGGAGAGGCTGTACAGTCCGGTCTTCCAGGTGATGAAGATGCAGATGGCGATTTCCGTGGAGGAGCTGATAACAAGGCTCAACCGGTACGGACGTCCGGTCGTTTTCCTGGGGGACGGTGTGCCGGTGTACGAAAAACTTCTGGCGGAAGGCTTGAAGGTGCCCTACTCTTTCGCGCCGTCCTACATGAACCGTCAGAGGGCTGCCGCAGTCGGAGCGCTGGGAATCCTCTACTACAAGGCGGGAAAATATGAGTCCGCTGTGGAGCATCGCCCGGAATACCTGCGCATGTCCCAGGCGGAGAGGGAGCGCGCCCAGAGAGAGAAGGAAGCCACACTTCTCATCCGAGAACTGAAAGAGGAGGACGCCGCCGCAGTCTGCGAGATGGAACGGCAGTTGTTCACAGACTGCTGGAGCGAGAAAGGAATCCTGGAGACCATCCGGCATCAGAGTACGATTTGCCTTGCGGCAGAAAAGGCAGGCAGCCTGATTGGGTATCTTCTCGTCTATTTCGCTGCGGGAGAAGCGGAGATTGCGAAAATCGCGGTCGCGAAAGAGCGGCAGAGGCAAGGGGCAGCCCGTCAGATGATGAAGGAACTGGAGCGCATCTGTAAATCCCGCAGGATAGGGAAGCTTATGCTGGATGTCAGGGAAGGAAACGAGAGGGCGCAGGCATTCTATAAGGTGTGCGGCTTTACAAAGGATGGAGAGCGGCAGGGATTTTATGAAAATCCGCCGGAAAACGCGGTTCTGATGAGTAAGGAAATCAGCATGTGGGAGTAAAGGCTTTTTATCATGGTCTGTGCGGCGGCAATAAGGCTTTTATCACTTGGGATTCGCCCGGAATTAAAGGACGTCCGGAAGAGAAGAACGCTTTGGCAGCCGAGGAAGCACTTCCCAGTAGGAAACGGACAAAACTGCCGTTATAATGTAGGCGTAACAAGTAGAAAATCTGTTTTGTACAGGAGGAGATTGTATGCGCCAGTATGAAGTACAGTTGAGAGAAACAAAAGAAATTAAAAAAATCATTTGCAATAAATGTGGAAAAGAAATTTTGGCGGTAAACGGTATACCGAAGGAAGAAGTATTCAGCGCGGATTATACCTGGGGATATTTTTCCGGAAAAGACGGAGAGCGGCACAGATTTGATTTGTGTGAATCCTGTTACGATGAACTGGTAAAATCCTTCCGGATACCGCCGGAAACAGAGGGATAATATGTTAGATGTATGTTTGCTTGGGAGCGGGG
Source organism: uncultured Ruminococcus sp. (assembly GCA_900541505.1). Lineage (GTDB taxonomy): Bacteria > Bacillota > Clostridia > Lachnospirales > Lachnospiraceae > Mediterraneibacter. Next base: position 3,061 of record UQKK01000049.1, on the reverse strand, counting down.
GAATGATGCCGCTTCCCTACCGGTGGCTGACGGCGCTGATGACGCGCTTTAACGGCAGCAGCCTTTTGATAGATTGCGGGGAAGGCACACAGATTGCGATAAAGGAAAAAGGATGGAGCTTTAAGCCCATTGATGTCATCTGCTTCACCCACTTTCACGGGGACCATATCAGCGGACTGCCGGGTCTGCTTCTGACTATGGGAAATGCGGACAGGAGGGAACCCCTGACACTGATAGGACCAAAAGGGCTGGAGCGGGTAGTGAGCGCGCTTCGCGTCATCGCCCCGGAGCTTCCGTTTCCGATTCTTTACAGGGAGATTGAGGGAGCAGAGCAGACATTTGAGATGAACGGATACCGTCTGAAAGCTTTCCGCGTGAATCATAATGTACTCTGTTACGGGTATACACTGGAGATTGACCGCGCGGGCAAGTTTGATGTGGAGAGGGCGCGGGCGCAGGAGATTCCCCAGAAATATTGGAGTATTCTGCAAAAAGGTGAGACTGTGGAGTCCGAAAAAGGAATCCTGACGCCGGATATGGTGCTGGGACCGCCCAGGAAGGGCATCAAGCTGACTTACACCACAGACACACGCCCTACCAATTCTATCCGGGAAAATGCCAAAGGCTCGGATTTGTTTATCTGCGAGGGCATGTATGGCGAGAAGGAGAAGGCAGAGAAGGCGGTGGAATATAAACACATGACCTTCTACGAGGCGGCGAAGCTTGCGAAGGAAGCGGATGTGGGAGAGATGTGGCTGACACATTACAGCCCGTCACTGACCCGCCCGGAGGAATACATGGACGAAGTGCGGAAGATTTTTCCGCGGGCAAAAGCAGGGAAAGATAAAATGTCGGTGGAGCTGGCGTTTGAGTAGAAAACCGCGGACAGAGACAGGCTGGCGTTTGAGTAGAAAGCCGCGGACAGAGACGGGCTGGCGTTTGAGCAAAAGCCGCGGACAGAGACGGTCGGGCTTTGAGGCGGAAGAAGCGTTTTCCGATGGAAAGAACGGCGGAAATAAGAAGGGATTTGTCTTATGAAAGAAATCAAGGATATCAACATACTTGCCATTGAAAGTTCCTGTGATGAGACAGCGGCAGCAGTCGTGCACAACGGAAGAGAGGTTCTCTCTAACGTCATCTCGTCACAGATTGATTTGCATAAATTATACGGCGGCGTGGTGCCGGAGATTGCTTCCAGAAAGCACATAGAGAAGATTAACCAGGTCATCGAGGAAGCGTTGAGTGAAGCGAAGGTTACTTTGGATGATATCGATGCTATCGGAGTGACTTACGGACCGGGACTGGTTGGCGCTCTGCTGGTCGGCGTGGCGGAGGCAAAAGCGATTGCCTTTGCAAAAAATCTGCCTTTGGTCGGCGTGCACCACATTGAGGGGCATATCTCGGCAAATTATATTGAACACCCGGATTTGGAGCCTCCTTTCCTCTGTCTGGTGGTATCCGGCGGACACACCCATCTGGTTCGCGTGAAGGACTACGGCACATATGAGATTCTGGGGCGCACCAGGGACGATGCGGCAGGGGAAGCTTACGATAAAGTGGCGCGTGCCATTGGGCTTGGCTATCCGGGCGGCCCGAAGATTGACCGGCTGGCGAAAGAGGGAAACCCGGAAGCAGTCAAATTCCCCAAGGCACACATTGAGGATGCTCCTTATGATTTCAGTTTCAGCGGTCTGAAATCCGCGGTGCTCAACTATATCAATGGATGCAAGATGAAAGGGCAGACCTTCGACCCTGCGGATATTGCGGCGTCTTTCCAGAAAGCAGTGGTGGATGTCCTGGTAGAGAAAGCGATGCATGCGGTGGAAGAGTTCGGTACTTATACTTTTGCCATAGCCGGAGGTGTAGCGGCGAACAGCGCGCTGCGCGCCGGGATGGAAGCGGCGTGCAAAGAGCGGGGAATCCGTTTTTGTTATCCGTCTCCCATCTTGTGTACAGATAATGCGGCGATGATTGGCGCCGCGGCATACTACGAATATCTGGCGGGGACGAGACACGGCTGGGATTTGAACGCAGTGCCGAATTTGAAGCTGGGAGAGAGATAGAGCACGATTTGTCGGATGAAAGCAGTGCGCAGTAAAACGGTCGCGCGAAGGAAGGACAAGAGTAGATTAGGAGCAGAAAATGGAAGAGAGAATGTGTGGAAAACAGGAAGGAAAAAAGCAGCGCTGTACCGCCATTGTGCTGGCGGGCGGACAGGGGAAACGGATGGAATCTAAGGTCCACAAGCAGTACCTGCTGATGGGCGGACGCCCTATGCTGTATTATTCCTTACAGGCATTTTCCGTATCTCCGCTTATTGACGATATCATTCTCGTGACCGGAAAGGGCGAGGAGACATATTGCAGGGAAGAAATCGTAGAGCGCTACGGTATCGGGAAAGTGCGCGCCATCACGGAGGGCGGCGCAGAACGTTATCATTCCGTGTGGAACGGGCTGTGCGCTGTGGAAGAGGATGGTTACGTGTTCGTCCATGACGGGGCGCGCCCGTTTGTGGATGAAGATATCATTGCCCGTGGATTTGAGGAAGTGCAGAAGAGCAAAGCCTGTGTAGCGGCGATGCCTGTGAAGGATACCATAAAGATTTCCGATGAAAAAGGCTATGTGAAAGAGACGCCGCAGCGCAGTCATGTGTGGATGGTGCAGACGCCCCAGGTGTTTGAGACAAAATTGTTAAAAGGAGCGTATGATATGCTCATGCGGCAGCCCTCAGCCCAGGTGACAGACGATGCCATGGTGGTGGAGCAGATGTTGAATTACCCTATCCGCTTTTTTCATGGCTCTTACGAGAATATCAAGATAACAACGCCGGAGGATTTGGAAATAGCGGAAGTGTTCTTGAGGAGAAAAGAGAAGTGAGAAAATAGCGCAAATACCTTGACATACGCTTTCCCGATGTGATAAAATAACTTGCGTTGCATGAAGATATGTCATGTCGGCGGTCAGAAAGACCGCGTATGTGTTTGGAAAATTCCGGACACAGAATAATGTGGAGAGGTATCGAAGTGGTCATAACGAGGCGGTCTTGAAAACCGTTTGTCCG
>UQKK01000048.1 GCA_900541505.1 uncultured Ruminococcus sp. | reverse complement strand
GGTATAATAGTTTCCACTTGGCGAGGTTATTTCGAGCCTTAGTGGGACTAATACCTGGACACTTAGCGAATGCAAGGCAAAGGCGCAGCATGAGGTTAGTGGAACATGGTATAATAGAGGACAACGGAAATGGAGGGATAGAGAATGAAAATAGCAGTGACATATGAAGACGGCGAAGTGTTCCAGCACTTTGGACACTGCGCGTCATTTAAATTTTACGAGGCAGAAAATGGCGAAGTGGTCAATGCTGAAGTCATCAGCGCGGCAGGGAGCGGACATGGCGCTCTGGCAGGTTTCTTAAAAGGGAATCAGGCAGACGTGCTCATCTGCGGAGGGATTGGCGCAGGTGCGCGCATCGCTCTGGCAGAGGCGGGAATCGAACTGTATCCCGGTGTGTCAGGAAATGCCGATGAGAGTGTGAAGGCATTCCTTGCCGGGGAACTTCGTTATGACCCGGATACGACATGCAGCCACCATCACCATGGGGAAGGACATGACTGCGGTTCCCACAGCTGCGGGGAGGACAAGCAGGGCTGTTCGGGGAATCACTAAAGCCCCTGGTGAGATGTATCATTCTGAAAAGAGAGTCGAAGCGGCAGGGACATAATTTTAAAAAGAAGACCCGGTGGGGCAGACACATGCTTTTAAAGGAAAGATGTGCTGTCCGCATCGGGTCTTTTTTCGGCTGTGACGAGTCAAAGTCTGGGTTTGTGTTATTTCCGGTTTTTAAAACACCCCTTGGGTTCTGCCATGGCCATGAGCGAAAGTCGGGGCTTTCACTTATTTCTCGGCAGCGACCTCCGCAAATTCGCAGGTCACTAAATCCTCATAAAGAGCCCGTTCACTCAATTCTCCGGCACTCTCCAAGATATCCTGGAGCAAATCAAAGCTGCTCTCTTCAAAAATCAGATTTTCTTTCCAGGTATCCTGGTCATAGTAACGGGTCACGATGGTCGTGATGGTTTCCAAATCTGTTTCCGGGAACTGCGGCTCAATGACTGCGGCAATCTCTTCCGGGGTGTGGGACTGTACATAGTCCATGCCTTTCTGCAGCGCGTTGGTGAAGCCCTGAATGACATCAGGATTCTCTTCTATATAGCTCTTCTTTGCACTGAAAGCTGTATAGGGCACATATCCGCTGTCCTCACCGAGGGAGGCGACAACATAACCTTTGTCTTCGGATTCCAGAGTTGTGGCGCCGGGTTCAAACTCCACCGTGAAATCGCCCTGTCCTTCGGAAAAGGCGGCAGCAGTGGAACCAAAGTCAATGTTTTGATTGATTTCCAGGTCCGTTTCAGGGTCAATTCCATTTTCCTTTAAGATATATTCAAATACCATTTCCGGCATCCCGCCTTTGCGTCCGCCGAGGACAGTGGTGCCTTTTAAGTCTTCCCACGCAAAGTCGGTCATCTCTTCTCTGGCAACGAGGAAATTTCCTGCCCGCTGGGTCAATTGCGCAAAGTTTACAACATAGTCGTTGGCGCCTTCATTGTAGGTGTAGATGGAAGCTTCTGAGCCCATGAAACCGATGTCTGCCTCGCCGGAGATAACGGCGGTCATGGTTTTATCAGCTCCAAATCCGCAGACCAGTTCGAGGTTGATTCCCTCCTCCGCAAAGTATCCTTCCTCAATGGCTACATACATGGGAGCATAGAAGATGGAATGGGCAACTTCGTTCAATGTGATATCCACAGTCTCTGCCTGCGTTTGTTCGCCGGAAGCGGCGGTTTGCTGGGATGTCTCCTCCGTGTCGGATGCGCAGGCGCAGAACATTGTCATGACAAAGGAGACTGCCAGCAGGAGTGCAAATACACGCTTTTTCATAAAATCCTCCTGGTAAATACTATAATTGAGTTCCTAATACTATATGAGAAAGCGGAGAAAAAGGTGAAGGCAGCGGATGTCGATATACACCCGCTGCCTTTCTGATAACCGACGCTTAGATGATAGAATACCCATATCGCGGCAGTTTAAGATTTAATAATTGTCATGGTCTTCCTCGAAAGGATCGTCGTATTCGTCTTCATATTCATCACCGCCGGACCCTAAAGAAACAATCATCAAAATGATGAAGAGGACGGCGAACACAGCACAACCTGCGGCACTGTAGAGGAGCATGGAATCACTGCTTCTCTTCAAAAATGCAAATACAGCTCCGCCGATAGAGAAAATGGCGGGGAGCAGGAATGCGAATACGGTATTTTTTCTGCGCAGCAGGAATAAGAGGATACCGGACAATAAAAGGCACAATGCAAGGATGATGAAAATCATTCCTGCGCTGTCGGTATTTCCGGCAGTCACATCGCTTAATCCTGTAGTGAACGCTTTATATGTAAAGAATGCAAATGCAAGGAGAGAGAGGATACTGAAGATAATCTTCACAACAGTAAATCTCGGCTCATCCTCCTCGTACATCTCGTCTTCCAGATAATCCGGTTCCGGGTCCGGTTTCCTGCGGGCAGGGGCTGATTTGGCAGCAGCCTTTGAAGAAAGAGCGGCATCGCGGGACGCGGGACTCTTTTTCTTTCCGGAACGACTCTTCGGGTCCGTGGCGAGCATATCCTCATAGCCCTTTCTGACTGCCTTTTCTCTCTTTGTGCGAACCCTCTCCGGTGGGATATTGGCGTAGCGCTGTTCTTCAGAAGCGGATTGCGCGGCAGCCTGTCCTTCTCCGGAAGGTGCGACAGCACGTTTCGCGCTATTTGCAGAGGGACGCTTTGTTCCTGCATTATCTGCCGGACGCTTTTTGCCGTCTGCCGGGCGCTGCCTCTTCTGAACCGGATGTTTGCCTTCTGCCCTCTGGGTCGGGGCATCTGATTGTGAAGAAGCAGCCGTCTTTCTCGTTGCCGGAGCCGGCTTTTTCAATTCCGTTGTCTGAGCAGGAGCCCCCTTTGCCGAGGCGCCTTTAGCCGGAACAGATTTTTTGCCGGCATTTTGTCCCTGCGTGGGACGCTTTTTCACAGCTTCACTCTGTGCAGCCTTTTTCTGCGCCGCTTCTGCAGGTGCAGATGTTTTCTTCGCTGAGGGCTTTTCACCCGCAGGTGCAGTCTTGTGAACAGGTTTCTCGCCCTCAGGTGCAGTCTTGTGAACAGGTTTCTCACCCGCAGGTGCAGCTTTCTGAACAGGTTTCTCACCTGTCGGGACAGCTTTTTGAGCAGCTTTCTTTGCTGCAGCCTTTTTTGCACGTTGTTTATCTAAATCCCATTGCTTCTTACAGTCGCGGCAAATGGCATATTCATGAAAGATTGGCGTATTATTATCGTCCACGCCAATCTGCTTTTTCTGCAATTCGACTTCTTTTCCGCATATTGGACACTTCATAACCTGATTTTTTACTCCTCTCTTTTTCAATCGACAAATTTACAACGCTTCTATTATATCATTTTGTGGCGGTAAGGACAATGGAAAAATACAACATGTGGTCGAAATTTGGCGAAAAATAGATAAAAAGATGCTGCCGCATCCATGCTGTTGGATACGGCAGCCTGATGAAGGAAAGAAGAGGAGGAAGAAAGCTGGTCAGCCTATGGGTGTGAACTCTCCTTTTTGACCGGTATGAAAGGCGGACGGAACTGGTATACTTCATTATAGGAATCCAGTTCCTCCTCGGATTTAGCCAATGAAGGGATTAAACCGGTACAATCCATAGAAGAAGCGGCGTTGGCAAGATAATCAAAATCATCGATTATCTTCTGATTTTCTTTTGGGTTGAGCATAAAATTCACCTCGCTATTATTATTTCCCGCACGGAAAATTGTATTCTGGGAAAAATATGATATAATCTCAGTGGATAATTTTGTAAATTTTTAAAAAATAGATTTTTAAAGATAAACCAGGAGGAGAAAATGAATATCATAGCTGACACACATGCGCACTCCCTTATGAGCGGACATGCATATAGTACAATAAGAGAAATGGCAGCGGCAGCGGCGGCAAAAGGACTTCAGATTATGGCTTTGACAGAGCATGCGCCTAAGATGCCGGGAACTTGTGGGAAGTATTATTTTGAAAATCTGGATGTGGTGCCAAGGGAAATGTCAGGCATCCGCATGTTATTTGGGGCAGAACTGAATATTATGGATGCAGAGGGAAATGTAGATTTGGCAGAGGGCACCATCCGCGCACTGGATATTGTCATAGCCAGCGTTCATCCGCCCTGCTACGGGAAAAGCCGCACAGAGCAGGAGAATACACAGGCATACATCAGGACAATGGAGAATCCATATATCAATATCATCGGTCACCCGGATGACGGCAGATTTCCGATAAATTATGAGGAACTGGTGAAGGCGGCAAAAAGGACGCACACACTGCTGGAGCTGAATAATTCATCTCTGCGTCCCCAGAGCTACCGCAAAAATACCAGAGAAAATATGCTCATCATGCTGGATTTATGCAAACAATATGGCGTGCATGTCAGTACCGGAAGCGATGCGCACGTGGATGCGGATGCGGGAAATTTCACCTATGTAAAAGAAGTACTCTCATATTGCGATTTCCCTCAAGAGCTGGTGGCAACGACAGACTGGGAGGTGCTAAAATCCTTTTTAAATGTGGGAAAGACAGAGTAGCGGAGCCTGCACCATCCGTAAAACCACAGGGCGTGTTTATTGTGGCTGCTGCCAGAGTTTCATTCATGAAATGGCGTTTGGCTCATCAGCAAGGGCGCAGTTTGATTCTGAAGCAAGCATAGATTACCCCGTCCATCCTTGCTGTCTGATAAACAATCTATAAAGGGGTGGACTTTAAAAGTTTAGTGTGCTAAAATGTAACAGAAGTCATCAGACTGTTATAAGGAGAGTGTGGAGTATGAGCAAGAAGATAAGAACTGAGGCAGTAGACTATCTGTTTAGCGCGATTTTAAGTCTGGAGAATAAAGAAGAGTGTTATACATTTTTTGAAGATATTTGTACGATTAATGAGCTGCTATCTCTTTCCCAGCGCTTTGAAGTGGCAAAGATGCTGAGAGACCAGAAGACATATCTGGAGATTGCGGAGAAGACCGGCGCTTCCACGGCAACCATCAGCCGGGTGAACCGCTCTTTAAACTATGGAAATGACGGGTATGACATGGTGTTTGAACGTATCAATAAATAGCAGAAAATCCTTTATCGACCGTATTGCTCTTGATGCACTGACGATATGATTTGTGAATAGCGCATAAAAAAACGGTATTTTACAGCAAGAATTTTGGTATCAAAATGCTTTGAGAATGTGTATAATATAAATAAGAAAACACTTGTTTTCAGAGTCCATCAGATGAGATGTGTGGCGGTTCTGACACATCGGTAAAATAAAATGTAACCGAGTGGTGAGATGTGTGACGGTTCTGACACATCGGTAAAATAAAATGTAACCGAGCGATGGATGATTTAAGAGGGAGGGAAGCCTCTCTCTTTTACTTTAGAGAAAAGGGTGAGTAGTATAGATTTTACATATCAGATTTTAAAATTGTCGACAGATTTTTATGATACATATCCCCACGAAAAATATCCTGAAATATTATTAAAGCGGGAGCGGTCTTATAATTGTTTGTTATTGGAATCTCATTACGGATATTTTATCTGTATTCCCTATCGGAGTGAAATAAACCACCCGTATGCATTTAAATTTAAAGGTACGAAGCGTTCTAAACGGCATAGTTCCGGTCTGGATTATACAAAAATAATCATCATAAAAGATACCAGGTATTTCGATAACTCCCCCGCTATTATTGATAAAGATGAATTTTTGAAAACAGAGAGATTCATTAAGAGAATCAGAAACGAAGCGCTGAATTATATAGAAACATATATAAATCATATACAGAATACAGCGCCTGTAGATGTGGCTGAATATAAAAGAAAATATTCAAAATCTACACTGCCCTATTTTCATAAAGAATTGGGTATCGATTGAGGAAATTTACTCTTGAGGGACAGGGAGCTGTCAGATTTCCGGCAACTCCCCATTACGCGGACTGAAATATATTGTGTGCTATACACTTGACGCTATCCCTTCTTCATGTTAATCATGTCTGCTCTTGGAAAGAGACCCGTAAATGAAAAACGCAGCCATGGCGAGATTGGCTCATGGCTGCGGTCTGGTTCTCATACGGGTTATTTTTTCTTCTCCTCTTTTGGCAGTTCATCGATGAGTTTCTCGATGAGCTGTTTCTTTACATACACGTCAAAACTGAGATTACAGATGAAGGCAAAGAGTTTCAGGTATTCTCGGTCTTCCTCAGGAACGTCAGAAAAAGCAGTTTCCGATGTCTCATAGGCGCTCTGTATCGTCTCTTTTAACGAATCGATGCGTCCCTTTTCCATGCGGCAGACTTCCTCATACAGAGCAGACATAGCGAGGCTGCCCTCACCGCTGAAATACTTCTCGGTTATTGGATTTAACAGAGATTCAATATCCCGGATAGAGAGAATATTTTTAAAATAATAAATAAAAATCAGGACCAGCACGTGCTCTCTGGAGTATTTCTTCTTTATGGGAGGGGGAAGCAGATTATTCTTCGCATAGTTATTAATCATGGTCTTTGTCAGAATCTTGTCCTCCTCATAGCGCTTGGTGGAGGCGAGCTGACTGTCCATAAAGGTCGTCACCTGGTCCATATATAAGTCTATATTGGGAATGTCACCCGGATGGATATAGTCGATGCGGGAGATACTCTCCAAAATACTGTTCAGCATATCATTTGTATCAATTGTCATATTATCACCTCGATGTCTCCATTATATAGTAATCGAAACCAGATGACAAGCTTTTTTAAGGGCAAAATAGCGCGGTACTTCATACAAGAGCATGACCGCCCAGCCGATGGCGCAGGCAAACGGAATCCCGTATATCCCGAAATGCGGCACCAGGAGGAAGGTAAAGAGAACCCGCAGAGAAGTCTGGATAAAGGTGCCGACCAATGTGACGCGCATCTTTCCCATTCCGCGGAAAAATCCCTGCATGCCGTTGGTGAAAGCGGGGAGGAGATAGAAAAATGCCATGCTTGTCAGGTATTTGCTGCCGGTCTCGATGATTTCCGGGGCATGGGTATCTTTGACAAAGAGACTCATAATCGGCTCGCGAAATATTAACGTGGCAGAGCAGATGAGAATCCAGTAGCAAAATTCCAGCATAAGCCCTTTGCGAAAACCGGACACGATGCGTTCCTGTTTTTTGGCGCCCCGGTTCTGCGCGACAAAAGTGGTGATGCCGTGGGAGATGCTCTGCTCCGGCGTGAAAGCAAAGTCATCCACCCGTGTGACGGCATTGTAGGCAGCCATGATATCGATGCCCAGTGTATTGACAGAGCCCTGTATGAGCAGCTTCCCTATTGGCTGGCATGCCTGTTGAAGTGCAGTCACAGAACCATAGCGCAGCGTGGTGCGCAGGAGGTTTGCGTGTATCTTTACATCCGGCAGACCAAGCCGCAGGGCAGGGACTTTCCGGTATATGTACTGCGCACAGAGGAGGGCGGAAACACCTTCCGCAATGACTGTGGTGGCAGCGGAACAGGCGATGCCAAATCCCAGAAGACCGATGAAAATCAGGTCAAGGATAAGGTTGAGGATGGAAGAAAAGATGAGAAATTTCAAAGGAGTCTTTGAATCCCCGATGCTTTTCAGGGCGGCGGAAAATGCATTATAAAAATATGTAAAGGGCGCTCCCAGAAAAATAATCCTTAAGTAGACTGCGGTGGCAGGCTGTACACTTTGGGGTACCTGAAGCGACTGGAGGATGGGAACGGTGAGGGCACTTCCCAGGAGGATGATGACCAGGGCGGCGATGCACCCAAAGAGAAGAGAGGTCGCCATTTCATCCTTCAATTCCTGCATCTTTCCGGCGCCGAAACATTCACTCATGATGACGCCGGTGCCCATGCAGAGCCCGGAAATCCCCAGAATGATAAGGTTCATTACAGGGCTTGCCGTGCCGGTCGCCGCCAGTGCCTCTTTGCCGATGAAACGCCCTGCGATGACAGCATCAGCGGCATTGTATGCAAGCTGAAAGAAATTCCCCAGAATGAGGGGAACGGCATAGAAGAGAAGCTGCTTTCCCGTTCTGCCTTCCGTCATGTTCATTGCCGCCATTTGCCAACCTCCTTGATAATAGATGCTTCATATTGTGTCGTGTCCGTGCTGTGCGCCTGCGATATCCGCATTGTGCAAGTGTGAAACGCCGTACGTCTGCGATGTCCACACAGTGCAAATGAGAAACGGCGTGTGCCTGTGATGTCCGCATGGTGCAAATGCAAAACGTGGTGCGTCTGCGGTGTCCTTTAAATTTATTGTAATACAGAGAGGCGGATTTTCACAGCCTTGTTTTGAAAGAACGTGGAAAGAAGATGGGAAAAGTTCAGTGGAGGGGAGATAAGGGGAAAAGATGAGGAAAGAAAAAGAGATGGTTGACAAGAAGGAATGTGTGTTCGATAATGGAAATGTCCGATGTGAGGGGTGAAATGTCTTCACGCGGAAAGAACGCAGACAGGAGAAGTTTTATGAGTATATACGACAGTTTGAATGAACCCCAGAAAGAGGCGGTGCTTCACACAGACGGTCCGCTTCTGATACTGGCGGGAGCGGGCTCCGGTAAGACGAGGGTTCTCACCCACAGAATCGCGTATCTGATTGAAGAGGTGGGGGTCAATCCGTGGAATATCCTGGCAATCACCTTTACCAACAAGGCGGCAGGGGAGATGCGGGAGCGTGTGGACAATCTGGTGGGGTACGGCTCGGAGAGTATCTGGGTGAGCACCTTTCATTCTATGTGCGTGAGGATTCTCAGGCGCTACATCGACAGGCTTGGATATGATACGAATTTTACGATTTATGATACAGACGACCAGAAGACAGTGATGAAGGATGTCTGCAAAATAGCGGACATTGACACAAAAATATATAAGGAGCGCTCACTTTTGAGCGCAGTTTCCTCGGCGAAAAATGAACTCATTTCCCCGGAGGAATTTGAGTTGAACGCAGTCGGAGATTTTGGACGCCAGAAGATTGCCAAGGCATACAGAGAGTATGAAAAGCAGCTTCGGGCAAATAATGCACTGGATTTTGACGACCTTTTAGTCAAGACTGTGCAGCTCTTTCAGACGCAGCCCGACGTGCTGGAATATTATCAGGAGCGTTTTCGCTATATTATGGTGGATGAATACCAGGATACGAACACGGTGCAGTTTAAACTGGTAAGTCTCTTGGCGCAGAAATATCAGAATCTCTGCGTGGTCGGAGACGATGACCAGTCCATCTACAAATTTCGGGGCGCTAATATCAGAAATATTTTGAATTTTGAAAAGGAGTTCCCGGATACAAAGGTCATCAAGCTGGAGCAGAACTACCGCTCCACAGGAAATATTTTAAATGCCGCGAACGCGGTGATAAGGAATAACTGCGGCAGGAAGGAAAAGACGCTGTGGACGGAGAACCAGGTGGGGGAGAAGATTGCCCTGCGGCAGTTTGACACAGCGTACGATGAGGCAGATTATATTGTGTCTGACATTGGTGAGTATGTGAGGGAAAAGGGCGGCACTTACAACGACAATGCCATTCTCTACCGGACAAACGCGCAGTCCCGCCTTTTTGAGGAGCGGTTTGTGGCGGCAAATATCCCATATAAGATTGTGGGCGGCATCAACTTCTACGCACGCCGGGAAATTAAGGATTTGCTCGCCTATCTCAAAACGGTTGATAACGGTCAGGATGATTTGGCAGTGCGGCGTATTATCAATGTGCCAAAGCGGGGAATCGGACTGACGACCATCAACCGGGTGCAGGAGTCTGCCCTGGAGCGAGGGATTGGCTTCTATGAGGCGTTGAGAGGATTGGACTTGATACCCGGTGTGGCGAGGAGCGCGGCGAAGCTGGATTCCTTTATGGCATTGATAGAGTATTTCAAAGGACAGGCGCTAACAGAGAGCATTTCTGACCTCATGCAGGAAATCATAGAGAAGACCGGGTACATAGAGAGTCTGGAGGCGGACGCCAAAAGCGAGGATGAGACAAAGGAGAGAATTGAGAATATTGACGAGCTTCTGAACAAGATTGCCGCTTACGAGGAAAACTGCGAGGATATGGATGAAAAGCCGACCTTAAGCGGATTTTTAGAGGAGGTCGCGCTGGTGGCGGATATTGACAGTCTGGAAGAGGGACAGGACTATGTGGTGCTGATGACGCTGCACAGTGCGAAAGGACTGGAATTTCCCCGTGTCTATATGGCAGGCATGGAGGAGGGGCTATTCCCCGGCTATCTGACCATCAGTTCCGGCGATACGGAGGAGATGGAAGAAGAGCGGCGCCTGTGCTATGTGGGCATCACCCGCGCGGAGCAAAAGCTTACTGTGAGCTGCGCCAGAATGAGGATGGTGCGGGGTGAGACGCAGTATAACCGGATGTCCAGGTTTTTGAAGGAAATTCCAGTGGAACTGTTGGATACGGGCAATCCTTTTTCACCCGGGCGGCAAGGGAAAGAGATGGAAGAAAAGAGCACGCCATCGGCAGCCGCCAATCCTTATTTTCAGGCGAAAAAGGATTTTAAAGCACCGCCTTTCTCCGTCATGAAAGGAGCAAAACAATTCGCGGTGTCCAAAGAAAAAGGTTTGGATTACGGTATTGGAGACAGGGTATGCCATATCAAATTCGGTGAAGGAACTGTGGAAGACATCACAGAGGGCGGCAGAGACTATGAAGTGACGGTTGAGTTTGACTCCGCCGGGCGTAAAAAGATGTTTGCCTCCTTCGCGAAGCTCAAAAAAGTGGAATGAATTTGACATAAATTAGTAGTAATCTGAAAATGATAGTGGTATAATAACAGAAAGCAACCATTGTCGGCAAGACAGGGGGAAAGGACGGGAAGATATGAGCAAGGTAGAAGAATTAATCGCAGAAACAAAATTAAATGACTTACTTCGCAGGAATAACTCAGACAAACAGAAAAATACGGTGGTTTGGGTACTGGCAATCATCGGCGCAGTAGCGGCAGTGGCAGCTATCGCATATGGTGTATATCGTTTCTTCACACCAGACTATCTGGAAGACTTTGAAGATGATTTCGACGATGATTTTGATGATTATTTCAGCGAGGAAGACCAGGTATAACTGGAGCGTAAAGACTAAGACAGACAGGCAGGATGTGGTTGAAAACACTGCACCCTGCCTGTTTTATGCCGCGAAAGCAGGATGAGAAATAGCAGAGGATTAGAAGGACTATGAAAAAAGGACAGATTCTGGAAGGTATCATTGAAAAAATAGAATTTCCCAACAAGGGAGTCGTCTCCGTGCAGGGAGAGGAGAAAAAGGTTATTGTAAAAAACGGGATTCCGGGGCAGAGGATTAAATTTTGTATCAATAAATTTAAGCACGGCAATCCGGAAGGCAGACTGCTGGAGGTACTGGAACCCTCGACATTAGAGAAAAGAGCACCGGCTTGCAGTATATTTCCGGCGTGCGGGGGCTGTATGTATCAGACGATGCCCTACGAAGAACAGCTAAAGATGAAGGAAGAACAGGTAAAGGAAATCATGGATGAGGCAGCGGACGGGGCGTATCTGTTTGAAGGCATCAAACCCTCCCCGCAGGAGTTTGCGTACCGCAATAAAATGGAGTTTTCCTTTGGCGATGCCTGTAAAGACGGACCGCTGACCCTGGGGCTTCATAAAAAGGGGAGCACCTATGACGTGCTGACGGCATCTGACTGTCACCTGGTTCACGGAGATATGACGGCAATCCTCACCTGCGTGCTTGCGTACTTCCGGGAGAGGAACACTAGTTATTATAAAAAAATGCAGCATGTCGGATACCTGCGCCATCTGCTTTTAAGAAGAGGCAACAAGACAGGGGAAATCTTAGTTAATCTGGTCACGACCTCGCAGGAGGAGCCGGATTTGTCTCCACTTGTCAGACAACTCCTTGAGCTGCAGCTTGACGGGAAAATCGTGGGAATCCTGCACATCATCAATGATTCCCTGTCCGATGTGGTGAAAAGTGATGAGACGAGGATTTTGTACGGACAGGATTATTTCTATGAGCGATTGATGGATTTGGAATTTAAGATTACACCGTTCTCCTTCTTCCAGCCTAACTCCGGCGGCGCGGAGGTTTTATATAGCACAGTACGGGAATATATCGGAGATATCAAGGATAAGACGGTGTTTGATTTATTCAGCGGAACCGGAACCATCGCGCAAGTCCTCGCTCCTGTGGCAAAGCAGGTCATCGGCGTGGAAATCATCGAGGAAGCAGTGGAGGCGGCGCGGGAAAACGCTCTCCATAACGGTCTTTCCAACTGTAAATTCATAGCAGGCGATGTATTTCAGGTTCTAGATGAGATTACCGAGAAGCCGGATGTCATCGTGTTAGACCCGCCGAGAGACGGAGTGCACCCGAAAGCACTGCCGAAGATACTGGATTACGGGGTGGAGAATATCGTATATATCTCTTGTAAAGTCACCAGCCTGGCGAGGGATTTGGAGCTTATGCAGACGAGAGGGTATCGGGTGGTGAAATGCGTGGCTGTGGACCAGTTTTGCCAGACGGTGCATGTTGAGACAGTTGTATTGATGTCAAAAGTCAAAGAATAAGATAGCGAAAAAGTGTAGAAAACAAGGGATTTCCGGGAGTCGGGGCTTGTCAGAGGACAGGTTCGGGTTCCCGGATTTTTTCATTTTACAGGTAAGTGGGAACTGGTCTACTGTGGAAAATGACAGAGAGTTGAGTGGATAGGATAGATATTGGGTATGTTGTGGAGACAGGATGGATAAAAGCGGTGCCGAGTTGACAGGGGTGTTAAATCAGATAAAACTTGCAATTCTTTTTATATTCGATTAATATGCGACTACCTTGAAAATGCGTATGAAAAGTGCCGTTGACTTTTCCCTTGGGGCAAAGTTTATACTGGTACTGGAAAGGAGGCCTATTATATGTTGACGATTGGAGAATTTTCGAGTATATGCCGAGTATCCACAAAAACACTTCGGTATTATGCAGAAATAGGATTGATACTTCCAGAAGAAATCAATCCAGAAAATGGGTATCGTTATTATTCTATTAATCAGTTGGAGACGATGTTGTTTATTAATCGGCTGAAAGCGTATCATTTTTCGTTGGAAGAGATTAAGGCAATTCTTGAGTCAGAGGAGGCAATGGATGACAAACTATATGCGGCTCTTAGTAAAAAGAAAAAAGAGATTTCAATGCAAATGATGATGTATAAAAATATGTTGGAGCAGATAGATGCTGATATGTCTGCCATAAGAAAGGGCAAGTCGATTATGTCATATATGGAAGATATTGGTATAGAACTGGTGGAGGTGCCAAAGATGTATCTTCTGTCCATACGAAAGATGATTCAGGAACAGGATTTTCCTGATGAGTATGGGTATTGCTTTGAAAAGCTGTTTAAGAAAATGAAGGAAAAGAACCTGACAGCATCCGCTCCACCAATGGTTTTATTCCATAGTGATGAATATAGTCCATTTGGACTGGATACAGAATTTGCTGTCCCAATCAACGAGTATGCAACGGGAACAAGGGATTTTTATCCTGGACTTTGTTTGAAAACTGTTGTGCATGGTTCCTACTCTCAGCTCTCTTCTGTTTATGCGAAGCAAATTGAATGGGCAGAAAAAGAAGGGTACGAAAATTGTAATGCACTTTATGAAGTTTATGTAACAAGTCCTTCGGAGGTTTTGCAGGAGAGCGATTTCATTACAGAGGTCTATTATCCAGTAAAAAAGATATTAAAAAAATAAAGCAGAAAAAATGCGTTTACAAATAGGTTAAAGGAAAGGAGATATCATGGATCAGAAAAGAATTAGAGGACTCGAACAAAAAATCAGCACTGATTATGGGAATACCACAGGTGTGGCGGTATTAAAAGAAGGAAAATTGGTATATGAAAAATATTTCAAGGGATGTACAAGAGAAAGCCAGGTTCATGTTTATTCTGTAACAAAAAGTATTATTTCAATACTGATTGGGATTGCAGTAGATAGAGGATATATCCAAAGTGTTGATCAGAAAGTTCTGGATTTTTTCCCTGGATACATAGTAAGAAAGAGAGAAAACACCATCCAAAATATCACAGTCAAGGATATGCTGACAATGACAGCACCTTATAAGTATCGTTTTTTTGCTCCATATGTGAAATATTTTACTAGTGAGGATTGGGTGAAATTTTCTTTAGACCAGCTAGGGGGCCGGGGGAAGATCGGAACATTCCGATATGCACCTCTGATTGGTCCGGATATTTTTTCAGGAATATTAGTAAAAGCAACAGGGCAGTCGGTATTTGAGTTTGCAGATGAAAATTTATTTTCACCATTAGAAATTCATGTAGATGGAGATTTGATGTTTAAAAGCAAGGAGGAACAACTGGCATTTAATGAATCTATAGATACCAGCGGATGGGTACGGGACTCATTAGGGATTCATACAGCGGGTTGGGGACTTACACTTTCCCCTATGGATATGGCAAAAATTGGTCAGTTATATTTGAATAAAGGCATATGGAACGGAAAACGAATTGTATCAGAAAAGTGGGTGGAAGAAAGTACGAGAGAGCATAGCCGATGGAAGAAACATGATTTATCGTATGGATATTTATGGTGGGTAAATGAAGATGGTTATGCAGCGATGGGGGATGGAGGAAATATAATTTATGTGAATACAAAAGATAAAATAGTTGTGTCATCTTCTGCGCTTTTTGTGCCAAAGATAAGGGATAGGATAGACTTAATCAAAACATATATTGAACCAATATTTAGATAGACTGAGAATAAACTTGCTATTCAGGGCATTCTACGGTAAACTAAAAAACCCTACATTATAACACCAGACTTATAAAATATGACATAATGAGGGATGGAGGTGCGTTGAATGAATACATATAAGACAATAGACATAGCAAGGATAATCGGCATACATGTAAATACGGTACGTTTATATGAAAAGTGCGGTTTAATTCCAAAACCAGAGCGGTTAGAGAATGGTTACCGGGTATTTACTGATCTGCATATCGAACAATTTAAATTAGCGCGGGCGGCTCTCCAGGTGGAAGTTCTTCAAAATGGACTTCGTAAACAAGCGGTTGACATTATTAAGGTTTCTGCTTTGAGGAATTATGAGAAAGCTATGGAATTGACCAGGCGATACATTGCTCAGATAGACATCGAAAAAGCCAATGCAGAAGAAGCGATACGGATTACCCATAGTATTTTATCGGGTATGAGTGAAAGTAATGTTGGAGTGCAGAGGACATATAGAAGAAAGGAAGCAGCAGATATATTAGGGGTAACGATCGATACATTAAGAAATTGGGAGCTGAATGGTCTGTTTACCATCAAGCGAACTGAAAACAGATACCGAGTGTACACAGAAGAAGATATGCTTCGCTTGAAAATTATACGCTCTCTTCGTTGTGCAAACTATTCTCTCTCTGCTATTTTAAGAATGCTTCAGGCCTTATCGGATGATCCGCAAACTAATATCCGAATAGCTATTAATACACCAAAGGAAGATGATGATATCATAAGGGCTTGCGATAAGCTATTGACTTCATTGAATGAGGCAAAAAACAATGCTTTTTATGTAACTTGTCAGATTGAGAAGATGAAAAAAATATCAGAATAAAAACCCTACAGTTACCCACCATAGTTGGATTGGATGCTAATCTTTATTTCAGAATTAAAATAAGGAGGCATACGAAATGAAAAAAACAATCCAAATTTCCGGGCTGAGTAAATCTTATGATGGAAAGAAAGTGATTGAGAATCTCAGCTTCTCAGTTGCTGCGGGTGAAGTGTACGGTCTGCTTGGAGCAAATGGCGTAGGCAAGAGTACTACAATAGAATGTATCCTTGGGACAAAGAAAGCGGATTCGGGAACGGTTCGCATTTTGGGGCTAGACCCGTGGACGGAGCGAAAGCAACTTTTTAAGCAGGTTGGGGTACAGTTCCAGGAAGCAAATTATCCAGACAAGATCAAGGTAAAAGAATTGTGTGAGGAAACGATCTGCCTTTATAGGTATCCACTGGCATATAAAGAGTTGCTGCACAAATTTGGTCTGGCAGATAAGGAAAACGCTTTTGTAAACGAGTTATCTGGAGGTCAGAAGCAAAGATTATTCATTGTGTTGTCTCTTATCCCTAATCCTAGGGTGGTCTTTTTGGATGAGCTTACCACAGGGCTTGATACAAAAGCGAGAAGAGGTGTTTGGAAAAGCCTGCAGGAGTTAAAGAAACATGGCCTGACAATATTTCTGTCTTCTCATTTCATGGACGAGGTGGAAATTCTCTGTGACCGGATTGGTATCCTGAAGGATGGCGGATTCGCCTTTGAAGGGACTGTGGAAGAAGCGGTGGCATTAAGTCCCTATGAGAAATTGGAAGATGCGTATTTGTGGTTTACTGGAGAGGAGGAAGAAGACAATGAATAAATTTTTTACAATGTTGAAAACAGAACTGAAGTTATCCTTCCGGGGAATGGACATGGTTATTTTTGCTCTCTGTATGCCGGTAGTGGTTGCTGTAATTTTGGGAGTCATTTATGGAGCAAAAACAGCGGCTCCCGAAGTAAAATATACCTTTTTGGAACAGTCCTTCGGGGCATTATCGACCATTGCGATTTGTGCAGGTGGTGTGATGGGGCTTCCGCTGTTGATTTCCGATTATCGTCAGAAAAAGATATTAAAAAGATATAAAGTTACGCCTACAAGTCCGGCATTTCTGCTCGCAGTGTGGGTGACGATTTATGCAATCTACTCGTTGCTGTCCGTGTGCCTTGTTTTTGGAGTTTTGTCCATCTTTTTTGGATGCAGGTTCAACGGATCGATAGGAATTTTCTTGTTCATGTATCTTCTGGTGATGTTTTCGATGTTCAGCATCGGACTTATGGTAGGAGGTGTTGCGCCTGATACGAAAACAGCTAGTGTGGTTGCCAGCCTCCTGTATTTTCCGATGCTCATTTTTTCAGGGGCAACCTTACCTTATGAAGTGATGCCGTCTGCATTGCAGAAAATTGCAGATGTTTTGCCTTTGACACAGGGGATTAAGTTGTTGAAAGCAACTTCGCTGGGCCTACCGTTAGAATCAGTCTGGTTTCCAATTGCCATCATGGCGGTGGTCACAGTGGTCTGTGGAGGCATTGCCATACGTTTTTTCAAATGGGAATAGATGCGGAATTTGTGTTTAACTTTATACTGGTGATGATTTAAATTGCCACCTACCAAAGTACGAGAGTCGTTTGACTCTCGTATAATGTGAAGTTTTATAATGAAGAACAGGTGGTTTCTTTGTTAAAATAGGACAATTTTCAGTCCTGTTTCAAATC
Source organism: uncultured Ruminococcus sp. (assembly GCA_900541505.1). GTDB lineage: Bacteria > Bacillota > Clostridia > Lachnospirales > Lachnospiraceae > Mediterraneibacter. The sequence continues at coordinate 5,630 of UQKK01000048.1, read as the reverse complement.
AGTATCTACATGTTGAGGTATTATGATGAAATTGGGTTGTTGATTCCGGAACAGGTAGATGAGCTTACAGGGTTACAGATATTATAGTGAAGGGCTGCCGCTAATTGCGGGGAAGATACAGACATTGAAAAGTATGGGCCTGAGTCTGAATTTGATTAAGGAAATATAGACAAAGTATTTGGACAACAAAGGGTAAAAAATTATTTTGAACTCCAGGTTATAGAGTAAAAAGAGAAGATAAAATAGAAACTGCAAGTTTGTTCTTATGATTTTAGTGGCACAGCGAGGTGAGTATGTGGGAAAGCTGATTGTACTTTCGTTGGATGAATCAGAAAAAATTATATATGACAAAATAATGAAAATCGTAGGAGAATCAGATATTTGTGTGGATAAAACATTATTAAAAGAGCAGGAACCAATGCGAATCGGCGAATTATATATTCAGTCGGAGCAGCATAAAGTTTTGAAACGAGATCAGGAAGTGAGACTGACAAATATTGAGTTCCGAATTCTGTATGTACTGGCTCTTCATCAAGGTAGCATTCTTTCTAAAGAACAAATTTATAACTTCGTCTGGAATGGGGAGTATCTCCGGGATGACAGCAACATCACTTCCCATATCCGCCGCCTTCGAAAGAAAATTGAAGATGACCCTAGCCGGCCTGAGTATATCCAGACTGTACGAGGGGTTGGTTATCGAATGAATATGGTAAAAAAGGAATAGGCAGTGTTCTGAAGCGTAACGCTTGGAATGCTGCCTATTCCTTTTTTAGGAACGAGTAGGGTTTGGTATGGTGTAATATCTGCGGATATATTAATAATAATTAGCAGACTGGAGGAATGGAATATGCAGAACAAAGTATGGGAACAGGTTGGATGTTTTTTGAATAAGCTTCGTTGTGAAAATGTGACGAGGGACACCGCAGTTGAGGTGCCGGGATATAGAGATACACAGCAGGAATTAGAGGAGATGCGTGAAACGTGTGAGGAGATAGTTCGTAGTCTTCCTGAAGATCAGTGGCAAACGCTGTTGGAGTGGATGGCAAAGCTGGAAGATATGAATTCTATGGAGGGGCAGAAGGCATACTGCCAAGGATATGTAGACTGCATACTTCTATTAAGCGGTCTGGGACTTTTCCGGCAGGAGATATCTCCAGAGGAATTGATTAAACAGATACAGTGACGAAAAGGCTCATTTTTGCAGGAGGATTCCGGTGCAGGGATGAGCCTTGAAAATTACAGGAAAAATGTGATGTAAACACCGCCTGAATACCGCCTTTATCTGTTACTCTGAATCTGAAGGCATTTCACTCTCGGACAGCAACGCTTCTGTGGTGGCAAGGATGACACGGAGTTGCCCTTCATCACAGCGTGTAAGTAGACGCTCAATCTGCTGATATGTAGTATTGGTCAGATTCTCGTTTGGATAGATAACAGTATCTGCTGACAGGTTGAAGTAGCGGATTACTTTTTCAAAGACATCGTAGCTCGGATTGTTCCGGAAGCGCTCCAGGTCTTTGAGATATGGTAAAGAAATATCCAGTATTTCAGCTAATTCTGCTTGTGTGAGTTTTTTATCCATTCGTGCATTTTTCAGCACGATGCCGAACTGCCTTGGATGAATAGCCATGATATCACCTCCTGTAAGTATGTTAGTGCCATACCTTTGAAAAGTAAAAATGGCGATACAAGACTTTTTGAGAATGGTACAACCATACTTGCTGGAAGAATGGAGATGTTTTTGATGGATAGAGGAGTGGCTTTACGGTTAAAAAAATTCAGGCAGTATCCGTAGAGAACTGCACCATCAATAGTATGGAAGAGCCATACTTCCACAAAATTATTATCTCACATAGGGAAAAGGCGTGAATGCAGTGGTGTCTGCAGGAACGCCTTTTCCCTATTTTGTATTTCAGGGAGTATGGGACACGGGAAAGGAGTGAGGAAGAAATGGGACCATAGAAATAATAGTCAGTTATATGAATACATGAGATAGGGTGCCATTGGAAGAGATTGGACGGTGGAAAATACAGATTGTTATGAAAGGAACATAAGAATGATAGAAACGGATTTATTTGATTTTGCTTATGTGCCGGACTGGTACGGACAATTGGATGAGTTGTCGAAACTGGCTCTGCCGGAGCCATGGCGGTTCAAGAAGCCAATTTATAAGACGAAAAATGAGGATACCCCCATACTGGAGCGGTACATACATATTGTTTTCCGAAAGCAGAGCATTGATTTTAATTCAGAAAGGGATGCCAGGAAAGCGGCAGGTTATTTTCATGTGGAAAATGAGTGTGCCTGTTTTCATACAGGATTATACACATCCCGATACAAAGGGATTTATGCCTGCTTTGATCGGAACCATAAAAAGACTTCGATGAAAGATTGGTACTTCAGGGGATTCTGCGATGAACTGTCACCGTTTCTGAAATATGTGCAGCCATTGCCGCAGATGCCCTCCTACTATATGGCGCAGAACGGCGCAGGTTTTCAACCAGACTGGCCTATCAGGGTCAACGTGGAACACATATTGGGAGACACAGAAAATCTGGAGCGTATTCCAGCGAAAATCCGTAAAGCCAGGAATCTGCCACTTTTATTTGAAACGGCAGTGGAACTTGGCAGGAGAAAGACAGTAGTTGAGCCGGGGCTTATAGTGCCGCAAGGGTATCAGGGAAAGATGCAGTATCTTCTCCCGATCTATCTGACGAATGAGAAAAAGCCTGATCTTGCTCTGACACTGACAGTTATGGAAGGATACTATTTGGGTAATACATGCCTGACACTGGAAATGGCTTATTTGAATGCCAGAGTAATATCAAGGCCGATAGCTCCCTGGCTGACAGAACTTGTAAAATAAAAGGAATCAAGATGATTCATATACTCCCTACCCCTGAATGCCGGATAGCAGCCAAGAAAGGAGTGTATGTGATATGCAAAGAAAGAAGGAGGTACAGGCCAATGGACTAGAGAAGAAAAGGAGATCCATTTTATGTCCAAAATGCGGACACAGGCTATTGGATGCATCTGTAAATACAAAAGCACAGTTGGTTACCCCGACAAAGAACTGTAATCCCGATTTCGTGATAAAGTGCAGACATTGCAGTTCAGAAATCGGGGTAATTAAAACTGAATAGAGGAAATCTGATTCGCTCCAAATGTTTACGCAGGGAGCTGACCGAGGCGCTACGGTAATACGGCAAGTTTCATAAGGAATGTATATGGGATAGGGAAACGGATAGCTAAATCGGGACAAGGATCATTCGTTTGTTTGAGCATGATGCACGAGGGGGAGATTTCATTCCTTAGTTATCGGTTAAACCCTCACGATACCATCTGAAAGATGATGGAGACGACATTGAGCCTGGCAAGCGGCACTTTTGTGCTGCTTGTCAGGCTCTTTTTTTATTTTAGCGGCTAAGGTGCCGCCTGCCGGGCTCCGAAAGGAGAACGGCAAATTGAAAATCAATTACACATTTGCAAATGGTGAGACCTCAGACGTAGAGGTCAATGAGGAAATCGGAAACTTAATCCTGGATTCCAGACGGGAGGAAAGCAATCAGGATCGGAAGGAGCGGTACCATTGCTATTCCCTGGATGCGGCGGAATATGAAGGCGAGGATTATGCGGACGGCAGTACTCCGGAAACAGAACTTTTTCTGCAGGTTGAAAACCGGCGGATTAAAGAGGCGTTCGAACAGCTTTCGGAAGTACAGCGGCGCAGGCTGCTGATGCTGGCCGAAGGGGTATCCCTCCGGGAGATCGCCCGCCGAGAGGACAAGGATATCAAGTCCATCCGGGAATCCATCGAATGGGCCAGAAAAAAGTTTTTGAAATATTTCTGAGATACCCCCTCAAAACAGCCTTCAAATCTCCGTATGTTGAAGGACATCCCGATACCGTCCTTCAGAAAGCAGAGGTGATGAGATGAAACACACATTACAGATCCGTGTTTCAAAAAAGCCTGTGAACAGCGGTGCGGTCAGTGTGCGGAATGTCTCTGTGCGGGAGCGGTTCATGCGTTTCCTGCTGGGTGACAAGATCAGTCTGACAGTCATTGTTCCGGGCAGTTCTGTGGAGGAACTCTCGATCCGGGAGATAGCGGAAGGAGGGCTGGTGCATGAGTAGGATAAAACTTTTTCTGGATGTGGTATCTGATCTCCGCTCCCTGGCAGACAGCCTACAGGCGGTGGCGGACGCTGTAGCACAGGGCGGGCAGGAACAGCCGACTCAGAAACCGGAAAAGAAAACTGCTGCAAAGCAAGTAGAGCCGCCTGTAGAGAAGCCAGAGACAAAGCCGCTGACCCTGGAACAGGTGCGGGCGGCTCTGGCGGAGAAGTCCCGTGCCGGACACACATCGGAGATAAAGGCGCTCCTGATCAAGCACGGTGCGGATAAGCTGTCGGACATTGACCCGGCAGAGTACCCGGCGCTCCTTGCGGAAGCGGAGGTGCTGTGATGGGAAAACAGAAGGTGAATTGTGCCGCAGGCACAAGAGAAGCTGGCCTGGGCCACGCATTGCTTTCCGCCTCCTCCAGCCACCGGTGGCTGAACTGCCCGCCCTCCGCAAGGCTTTGTGAGAAGTATGAAGATACGGGCAGCGAATATGCCCAGGAAGGGACGGACGCCCACAGCCTGTGCGAATACAAGCTAAAGCAGGCGCTTGGCATGGATGCCGCTGACCCCACGGAGAACCTTTCCTTTTACAACGAAGAAATGGAGCAGTGCGCTTCGGACTATGCGGCCTATGTGCTGGAACTGGTAGAAGAAGCAAAGAAAAGCTGCAAGGACCCGGTAGTGCTAATTGAGCAGCGGCTGGACTTTTCCCGTTTCGTCAAAGACGGCTTCGGAACTGGTGACTGCGTCATCATCGCAGACGGTACTCTCGATATTGTGGATTACAAGCACGGGAAAGGTGTGGAGGTATCCGCGGTAGAGAATCCTCAGATGATGCTGTATGCCCTGGGCGCTCTGGAACTGTTTGACGGTATCTATGATATTGATACCGTCCGCATGACCATCTTCCAGCCACGCCGGGATAACGTGAGTGTCTGCATCATGGAAAAAGATGATCTTTTGCAGTGGGCCTATAACGACTTGACTTATAAGGCGAAGCTGGCCTATGAGGGCGGCGGAGAGTTTGCCTGTGGTGACTGGTGCCGGTTCTGTAAAGCAAAGGCGGTCTGCCGGAAACGGGCGGAGTACAACCTGGAACTGGCGAAATATGATTTTGAGATGCCGGACACATTGGAAGATGCAGAGATTGCCGCCATCCTGGACAAGGTAGATGAACTGACTGCCTGGGCTGCGGATGTGAAGGAATACGCGCTCCGGCAGGCACTCAGTGGGACGGAGTATCCTGGCTATAAAGTGGTGGAGGGACGTTCCAACCGCCGATACATCAGCGAGGATGCAGTGGCCGATGCTGTTTCCCAGGCAGGATACGACCCCTATGCCAGAAAAGTGCTTGGCCTTACGGAGATGCAGAAACTCCTGGGCAAAAAGAAGTTTGACGAGCTGCTGGGCGGTCTGATCGAAAAGCCCCAGGGCAAGCCCGTCCTTGTGCCAATGTCTGATAAACGGCAGCCTATGAATACGGCACAGAATGATTTTAAAGATTGAGG
>UQKK01000047.1 GCA_900541505.1 uncultured Ruminococcus sp. | reverse complement strand
CTTTTCTCCTTTCATTATAGGGAAAAATGCAGGAAAAGACAACACTTCTCCCTATGGCTTTTGTGCAGTGTCCTTTTCAATCGCTACTACAATTCACGCCTTGCATAAGTTAAAATAAAAATGCCGGGAGTGAGCAGGAACCATCAATCGGACTGGTTTTTGGGAAACATTTCGGAATTTTCAAGATTTGGAAATCCGGGGAAGAAAATCCCGCAGACTCTATCAGTGTAATAATATAGAAATTCCGGATACGGGAATAAATGTGATTCCCGCAAAAGATACCCTCTCTTTACAAGAACATACACGGTCAATAAAGAGCGCGTAATACCTCATGTAAAAGGGTAAAGAAATACTAACACAAAATCCGGAATAAAACAATCATTCTTTTGATAATCATTCTTTTGATAATTGAAAAAATAAAAGGCTCGCCCCTTAGATGAACGCCGATAAGGAAGTTTGGAAAACAAACCAACCTAACGACTGACAAACAGGATTGCAAACAGAGAGTTAATCACTTCCAAAAGTGGTCGGCTCTCTGTTTTTCTATCTCCGCATTGTTACGCAGTAGAACCTCATTTTTGAGAGAAAAGGTATAAATCTATTACTCTTGGCATTTTCATTTCTGTAAGCCGCTTAAATCAAGGCTTTTTCGCCCTCTACTGCGTAACATTACTGCAGTCACAAAACCGCATAGGCGTTTGGTAATATAAGTTATTTAAGCATGCATAATGATATGTGTATTCATGCTCATGTGCAGAATATTCCGTTGCATGAAACAGGCTTTTTTTGGTGATTGAAGAATATCAATAGTACAGAAAAAGGACATGGCAACACCTTCTTGATACCGCTATATCCTAAATGAGCGCTCCCGCATATTGACTATATGTAAAAATACAGCGGTTAATCTATCGCAGAACAGAGAATAACCGATAACCGCATGTTACAACTGCGTGTTATCGGCTCTGCGTCTGTGCGTCTGGCTCTGTAATGACTAAAATATTGAATTTTTTTTGCAATACGCCACCTCAATTCCTTTTGTTCTGTTGAAAGTCATAAACAGAATCCTGGGAAACTACCTGCGTTCCTAAAATGGTAATTGCCTTACTGTTGCATTGATTTACACACCGATAACATAAAGTACAGTGTACGCTTGCTTTTATTTCATTTTGTGATAAAGATAAATTTTTCATGGGACATATGGCTACACATTGACCGCATTTGATACAAGCATTTATATCAATATGTACTTTATCGGAGTATTTTTGCGTTTTATTCCAAAACCAAAATCGTTGTCCCAAAAGTCCTGCAATATGGCATAAAAAGCTCAATCCATTTTTAGATGGAGTGCCATTTTTTAGATTGCTGACCGATAATTTTATACGTTCCTCTGCTTTTGCAACAATTTGTTTGTTCTGTGCCGGAGAGCGTTTCAGTGTTTTTACGTCACAAATACAGTCCGGCATTTTTAGATGTAGACCTCCCCATATCTGCGCTCCATACTTCCTAAACAATCGTGCAGCTACACCTGCACCGTCGCCGCTAAAAAGCCCCATTGTCGCAAGAATGAAAATGCGTTTTCCTTGCCAAATTTCAGAATTTCCGCATATAAAATCCCTTACTATTTTGGGAAGGTTGCTGTAATATATGGGGTATGCAAAAATGACGTCTTTATGATGCGCTATTTTTTCTACTGTATGAATATCTTCTAAAGGAGCAATCTCAGCCTCAGTACCATATAAAGCAATGAATTTTTCTAAACAGTATTTCGTGTTACCTGTTCCGCTAAAATAAATTCCTATCATCTTTTATCTCCTGTTTTCATTCATAAAGGAAAGCTGAAATATATTCATAAAATCAACCACTTTCTGTTTCCAGTCATTATCATAAGACACGTTATTCATGGTAGCTAACGCAGTAACCCCATGTATAAAAGCCCAGATTGTTATGATAATGTCATTTTGCTTTTCTTTTGGATAGTTTGTCTGCTTCAATAGTTTGCTGACAATATCTTTGTAAATAATGAATGGCTTATAATTTTGACTATCTGGTATTGACATGGATAGGTCAATTTTAATATTCGATTGAGCATACAGAAATTGAAAATAAGAAGGGTTTTCTGCAAAGAAAGATACATAAGCTATTCCCATATCTTTTAGCACATCTGCAACATTGCTATTCTTTTCAATGGTATTTTCCAACAATTTAGAAAACCTATCTGTAATAAATAACTGCATTGCGTTTAGTAATTCTTCTTTATTTTGAAAGTGACTGTATGGGGCGGCATGGCTAACACCGCAAGCCGCAGCTACCTTTCTCAGTGAAAAGGCGTTTACTCCCTCCGTGCTTACAAGTTCAATTCCTGTTTCAATCAAGGCTTTTCGTAAATCCTTATGATGATAAGATTGTCTTTGCTCTAACATATAAATCCCTCCATAAATCTTTACACTGTCTACATTATATCTTTCAATCTTTATACTGTCAAGTTGCAAGATAACATTAGTAAAATTCATTACATAGTCCGATGTTGACAGACAGAAAACGGACGATTTTACGGAAAGGGTACCCCATTTCTGGACTTCGCGTCCGTAACGTAGACTGATAACCATCGGCGAAGTCGTTTCCTCACCCTTTGAAATCAAACACACAACCAGTGATATTAGTTCACTTATAGAACTCATCAACTCTGTTGACGGTGAAACTCGGATTGTAATGGAGCATACAGGGCGTTATTATGAAGTCCTTGCCCATCAACTTTTCGAAGCCAACCTTTTCGTCAGTGCCATCAATCCAAAACTCATCAAAGACTTTGACAGTTCCTGTACTTCCTAAGGATGGCGACCATTGAACGGCAGAGAAAAAGCAGAACGGCATAGCCTTTTGACTATGCCGCCCTGCGGTAATAGAATTACTTCCTTATGGGTATGCGCTTTTTTACTGCCCCCTACATCAACTTGCAAGTCTATGGCAGCCAAGATGACAAGCCCTTGTATAATCCTAATTTTTACTTAATATATAAAATACAGCAGTCACATACTCTCGCTCTTCCTCTAAACTACGCCCTTCTGGAGCATGATATTTGCATAGAGTGCAGATTCCCCTGTCGCGATAATGGCATATGCCGTCTTTGCCTGCTCGTAAAAGGCAAAACGTTCGATGTGCCCCACTGCGGTTTCCCCTCTTTTGTCATATTTGCGGATGATATCTTCATACACATCCCAGATAGGGGTCTCCACATCATCTCCAGGCATCACTTCCATCAGATTCACGGGCTTTTCCTCGTAGGTATCCAGCGGAAAGACTGTAAGGATAGCATCCAGAAGCTCCGGCACGCCATGCCCGTCACAGCGTATGACGATTGCGTCCTTTCCCATAGATTCTGCCGGAAAATTTCCATCTGAAATGACCAGCCTGTCACTGTGTCCCATCTCGCAGAGCACTTTTAAAAGTTCCGGGGACAATATTTTCGGTATTCCTTTTAACATCGTATTTTCTCCGATTATTCGTACAGACACGGAGCGATGTCTTCATCTTCCATATTGTCTGCTGTGTACCATAAGCAGCCTGTATCTACATCAGATACGGATTCGCCTTTTGCAGCCTTTACTGCCAGGTCTACTGCCTGATATCCAATCTGTACCGGATTCTGTGTGATGGAACCTGCGAAGATACCGCTTCTCACCGCATCGAGCTGAATCTTACCTGCGTCAAATCCTACGCCGATGACTTTGTCCGCACCCAGTTTGTTCAGGCTTTCATTAGCTGTTACGATATTCTTAGCCGCAAATTCATTGGAACCGTAGATTGCAATCAAATCGTCTTTGTTCAGCAGGGTATTGGCAACTGTAACACACGCCGCATCCTCTACTGTAGCCGGGATACCAACTTCCAGGATAACTTTTGCTCCGTCCACTTTCTTGTTGTACTTATCGTGTCCTTCTACGGAAGCCTTGTCCTCTCCAATCAGACTTACCATTTTGTCTACAAATCCGGCAGTTCTCTCGCCGATGGACTGAGAGGTCGCATCCTGGGATACTACACCGATTCTCACGGTATCGGACGGGTCAGTCACTTTATCCTGAATGATTTCATACATCTTTTCCGCCGCCAGCTCTCCCGCCGCATAGTTGTCTGTTGCTGCATTGGCAACGATGGTGTCATTTCCCGGAACACCGGAGTCAAATCCTACTACCGGGATTTCCTGTGATGCCGCTGTATCCAGAGCGCCTTTTACAGATTCCGGGTCGAGGGCTGCAAGAACGATAGCGCTTGGTTTTTTATTGATAGCATTGTTTAACTGCTCTACCTGCTCAGCCACTGCGGACTCATCTTTAGGTCCTACGAAGTTTATCTTCACTCCGTTCTCCTCTGCTGCTTTTTCCGCACCGGAATTAACAGCTTTCCAGAAATCATGCTGGAATCCTTTCGCTACAACTTCCACTGTCATTTCTCCGTCTGAGGACCCTGAAGAAGACCCGGTTCCGGTTCCTTCACTCTTAGAGCCGCAGCCAAATGCAAGTGTTGCTACCATTGCTGTGCACAGTAATGCGCTGAGAATTTTTCGTTTCATACAAAATTCCTCCCTTTTCTTTTTTGTCTGTGTTGCTTGTTGCTATTTTCATACCTGTGTGCCAGGTATCACAGCCTGTTGAAATATTTCCGTGCATCTGTCAGGTACTACCGACAAAATCTTTCTGTACTTATACCAGGTATTGCTGTCTGTCAGAATTTTCTATACAGAAGCTGCCTTCTTTCTGTTCAATACATCCATAAATACCGCGAATATCAGGACAAAACCTGTGATAAACAGCTGATAATGAGGCTGGAGTCCTACGAAAGGAAGCCCTGTCTTTAATACCGCCATGATGAAGACACCAATCAGTGTACCGGAGATGGAGCCGTTTCCGCCGGAAAGTGATGTTCCTCCGATTACCACACCCGCGATGGCGTCCAGCTCAAAACCGTTTCCGGTTCCCGGCATGAGTGTGGAATATACTGCCGCGTAGGAGATTCCCGCCAGCCCCGCGAAAAATCCGCTGAATGTATACGCCAATGTCTCCCATTTCACTACATTGACACCGGACAGCCTTGTCGCTTCCTTATTGCTTCCAAGCGCCAGAATATAACGTCCCGGTCTTGTTTTATTCAATACAACTGCCATAATCACTGCCAGTACGATTAAGAGAATGAACCCTGTAGGGATTCCCGCCGGAAGGCTTTCGGTCTTGAATTTAAAGATGTTGTGGAACCATGCGCCCGGCACATCCCCCTGAGGGAAGGTAATGGTCGCTGTTCCTGTCACGATAGAGCCAAATCCTCTGGTTATCATCATCGTACCGAGTGTGGCGATGAATGCCGGAAGTCCCATCACAGATACCATAAATCCGTTTGCCGCTCCAACCAGTGTACCGATGAGTAAAATGACGACGAGCACCGCTGCCATGGGAAGTCCTTTCTCAAACAGTGTCCCGCCAATCAGGGAGCAGCAGATACAAACCGTACCGATGGAAAGGTCAATTCCTCCTGTGATGATGACAAATGTCACGCCGATTGCCATGAAACCTATATAATACGAAGAGTCAAAAATACTTACCAGTGTACTGTACTGGAAAAAGTTTGCCCCGAAAATACTGAAGAAGACATATAACAGCACTAACGCCAGCACCGCGACCATCTTCTGTGTCTTTAATGTTTTTTTCATTTTATGAATCCTCCCTATTCTCTCATTGTCGCCGCATGCATGATATTTTCCTGGGTTGCTTCAGCGATATCAAGCTCCCCTGTCTTACGGCCTTCACACATTACCACAATCCTGTCGCTCATACGCAGGATTTCTGTCAATTCCGAAGAAATCATGATGATGGATTTCCCCTCTTTGACCAGTTCGTTCATGAGGGAATAAATCTCACTCTTTGCCCCTACGTCAATCCCTCTCGTGGGTTCATCGAAAATAAGGATATCACTGTCCCTGGTCAGCCATTTCGCGATGACCACTTTCTGTTGGTTCCCTCCTGAAAGATTCTTTACAAACTGCCGCACAGAAGGTGTTTTTGTCTTCAGCGCTTTCACATACTTTGCAGCCGCTTTTTCCTCTTTCTTTTTATCGATAAAGATTCCCGACATAAAGTTTTCAAGGGAAGCCATGGTCGTGTTTTCCGTCAGCGTCTTCTCCACGATGACCCCGTAACGCTTCCTGTCCTCGGAGAGGTAGCCGATTCCATGTTTTACCGCATCCTGCGGATTTTTGATGACAACCTTTTTCCCGTGGACATAGATGTCTCCGCTGTCGATTTTATCCGCCCCGAAAATCGCGCGCGCCGTCTCTGTCCTTCCCGCGCCCATGAGCCCTGAAAAACCGAGGATTTCTCCTTTGCGCAGCTCAAAACTGACATCTTTGACCATCTTGCCTGCCTTTAAATGTTCCACCTTGAGGACAACTTCCGCATCAGCGGGAACATTGCTCATCTCCTTCGGGTCCTCATATACCACGCGTCCCACCATCATACTGATGATATCGTCCTTTGTGCAGTCTTTGGAAATCAGAGTCCCCACATACTCGCCGTCCCGCATGACCGTGACGCGGTCTGTGATGCGTTTAATCTCATCCATACGATGGGAAATATAAATAATTCCCAGACCTTTCTCTCTCAAATCTTCAATGATTTTAAACAGCTCGTTGATTTCCGTCTCTGTCAGCGCCGCTGTAGGTTCATCAAACACAATGACCTTTGCGTCCGTGGAAATTGCTTTTGCGATTTCACACATCTGCTGTTTTCCGACTGTCAGCCGTCCCATCGTCTCCTTAGGATTAATATCAATATTCAGCATATCGAACAGCCGCTTTGCCTCATCCACCATCTTCGCATCGTTGATGAGTTTGCCGTTCATACTCTCCCTGCCGATAAAAATATTCTGCGCTACGCTTAAGTGGTTCATCATATTCAGTTCCTGGTGAACGATGACTACGCCCGCCTTCTGCGCCTCTTTCGGATTTTTATATTCCACCTCAGCGCCTTCATATGTAATGGTACCGCTGTCTTTACTGTAGATTCCGGTCAGAATCTTCATCAATGTGGACTTTCCCGCACCGTTTTCGCCCATCAAAGCATGTACTTCGCCTTTTTTCAATTCCAATTGGGCTTTTTTGAGTGCCTGTACTCCAACGAAAGATTTATCGATATCTTTCATTGTCAAAATCACTTCTCCCACTTTCTCACCTTCCATTCTTCCCTGTTTACTTCCTTTGTTGTACTTATTATACTTTTCTGCTATTTTGGCTTGAATAGAATATCTTACAAAAAAAGGTAAATATCTTCCTTAAATAGAATGATATTTACCTTTTCATGGTATAATATTCACTTTTGCTTTTTCCTACCGGTTATTAACCGGGAACAACAGCTTCTGGTTTTCCTCCGTATATATATTTTCTTTTGTCACCAGCTTAAAACCGGAGTCGATATAGGGCTCTGCATATTCTCCCCGGGCTGTCTCAATCCCCAGCGTGATTCCAAGATATCCCATCTCAAACGCCCGCTGTACGATGATTCCCTGTATCACCTCTGATTCCAAAAGCTGAATTTCTTCTTTGGAATTATCAAAACCAACTACCTTAACCTTTCCTTTCAGTCCCATATCTTTTATCACCCTCGCCGCGCCTGTGGTGGCATATTCATTGGTGCCCGCCAGCAGCGTGATTTCCGGGTGTTCTTCTAATAATTTCTTTGTTTCACTGTAGGCGATGCTGTAGTCAGATTCACCGTAAACAGTTCCCACAATCTCTCTGCCCTCTTTTTCCAGAGTCTCCCGGATTCCCTTCTCTCTCTCCTGAGCAGTGGAACTCCCCTCCATGTGGCTCACGATACCGATTTTGTCTCCGTCTTTACACAGGGAACTGGCATATTTGCCCAACGCCTCCCCTGCCGCGTAATTATCCGTAGAAACTACACAGTCCGCAATCTCCTCCGACAATCTGGAATCCACCAGCACCAGGCGAATTCCTCTGGATTTGATTTCTTTTGCTTCCGGCATCAGCCTCTCTAAATCCGAGGGAGCCAGGACGATAACATCGGGCTTCTCCTCCATAGCTTCCCTTAAGAGCACTTTCTGCTTCTCAGCGTCCTTTTCCTGCTCCGGCGCCATCATCTGATATTCCGCCCCATATTCTTTTGCCGCCATCTCAGCGCCTTCCACCACAGAGTTCCAGAAATCAATGTCATCCTGCGTCTTGGAGACAAAGATGACTTTTGTCGTTTTACCCCGGTTTTCCGCCAAAGAAAGCAGCACCATCACAACGAAAAAGAGAAGCAGCACCACCAGGATTCCATTACTCTTCCTGCGCATCCAACTCTTCATCCAACTCCTCCTTCCCTGCCGGAATCCGGACATACACCGTTGTTCCCTCCTCTTTCCTGCTCTCGTAACGAAGACCATATCCTTCGCCATAGTACAAGTGCAGGCGGTTCTGCACGTTATAGACACCGATTCCGCCCGACCCGGGCTGATAGGTCTTTTTATCAAAAATATGCGCCAGTTCCTCCGGCGACATGCCTGCTCCGTTATCCTGCACTTCGATGACAATATCCTCTTCCTCGTAGTACCCGCGTATTTTTATCTTTCCCGGTCTGTCCGCGTATTTTATTCCGTGATAAATAGCGTTTTCCACCAAAGGCTGGAGAGTCAGCTTGACAATCTTTTCCTTTTCTATCTCCTCCTCCAGTTTGATGTCATAGGAAAGCTTGTCTCTGTAGCGCATGCTCTGTATGGTCAGATACGTCTCTATGTATCCTATCTCCTGACAGATTGGCACCAGTTCTTCCTCATTTCCGATGCTCTGGCGGAAGAGCCGTGACAGGGCTGATGTCATACGCACCACCTCGTCATTGTGCCGCCCGCTCTCTGCCATCCAGATGATAGAGTCCAGTGTATTATAGAGAAAATGCGGATTAATCTGTGCCTGCAGCGCCCGCATCTCTGCTTTCCGCTTCTCTCTCTGCTCTCTGTTGTTCTCCTCCATCAACTTCTCAATCTCTCCCACCATCTTACAGAAAGAATCCCCCAGCCGCTGAATTTCCGCCTGACCTGCATTCCTGGAAACCAGCGCGCTCTCAAAATGTCCTTTTGCCACTTCCTTAGTCGCCGCATCCAGAGCTACAATGGGACCTGTGATGGCGCGGGAGAGGAACCTGGCGAACAGAAAGCCCATCACCAGGAAACCTGCTGCCAGAATCAGATAGGTCTTCTGGAGCTGCTTGCCCTCCTCGAGAAGGTCGGACAGATACGCCACACCCACCACTGTCCAGCCGGTATCTTCGGAAGTGGACATGGTGTACAGTTTCTTATCCGCTCCTCTGCCGGACACAAAGCTGGTATCCGTTCCCTGTTTTTCCAGTATCTCATCAATCAGCTCCGTCTTCATCCCACTGTAGATAAGCTGCTGCTGCGGATGATAGATGATATCTCCGTTCTGGTCCAGCACATAGATATAACCTCTCTGTCCCAGGCTCACAGAACTGCACAGGCTGTCAATGGTGGCATAATTCATGTCGATGAGAAAAACACCCTCAACCTTTCCTGTGTCCTGATTGACAATCCCACGGCTCAATGTGATAACCCAGTCGTAATTGTTATAAATCATATTCTGTACATGAGAAGATGTAATATGGATTTCTTCACTCTCACTTTTGACCGCTTTATACCACTCCTGTTCAGACAGGGAAATATAGGGATTGAGCACCGATGTCCCCCTGTTGATGATAGACTTTTCATTCTCCCCGATGACCGCGATATTGCAGATATCTTTTCTCGTATTCATGATGGTACGGAACTGTTCAATCGTCCGCACATAATTTTCTTCCTGCACCTCATCAGGCAGGGAATCCTGAAACAGATATTTCTGTATATCCCTGCTGCCGTACACCATGGAAGAGATATCTTTCATATAATTGACATAAGAATCAATGTCATCGTTGACTTTGAGGATGAGCTGTCTTGTATATTCTTCGGAATTGTCCACTACGCTGCGCTCCGTAAATCCCAATGCCAGCGCCAGAAAGGCGATGGACGAAGTCAGGATAACCACCGCAAACGCGCCCATCATCGCTGTATGTATCTTCTGTCTGCGGATACACTCCCGTATCCGGCGGATGATTTTTTTCATACTTTATTCCTTTTTGCATATTCTTTTGGAGTTATGCCTTCGTTTTTCTTAAAGATGCTGCCGAAATAGTGGGCATCACTGTAGCCTACCTTCTCTGCAATTTCATAGGACTTCATATCCGTATGCGTAAGCAGTTCCTTTGCCTTCTCCATCCGTACTCTCGTCAGTGCCTCGATGAAGGTCTCCCCCGTCTGCGCTTTAAACAGAGCACTGAAATAACTGGTACTGATGGAGAGCGCTTTGCTGACAGAATTTAGAGACAGAGAAGAATCCTGGTAATTCTCTCTTATATATTCTTCCGCGCGTTCAGCTATACTCTTGCTCAAATCTTCCCTCTCTCTGAAAAGACTGCCGGAAATCTTACTGCACAGCGCGAAGAGCAGTTCTTCCATCCGGTCCGCCCGCCCCTGGTTGACGATTTCCTCAAAGAGCGGTTTCTCCCATTCCAGCACCGTCTTTTCCTCCACGCCGGACTCATCCGCCAACATTCCCATGCGGGTCATGAGATTCTGTACGTACATCCCTGTGCGCGCTTTTGTGATATAGAGCCTGCGCATCTCCCGGAACATCTTGCCAATCTCCCTGCGCAGTCCCTCCTCGTCATTTCGTTTGACCATGGAGATGAGCTTCTTCGCCCACTCCCCGGCATCCACAAGCGGCGAAACCTCCTTGCTGATAAATTCTTTCCCAAAGACCAGCTCATTGCCATCAAAGAGAAATTCATAGTCAAAGGCGCGTCTGGCATTCTCATAGGACTGCCCCAGATGCTCCAAATCCCAGACGCACTTTCCCGCAGCTACCATAACCGGCTCATGGAAAAATCTCTGGAAATTTTTCAGGATAACCTCCGTAATCCTCTGCACCTCAGACTCTACCTGATAGGGGCTCTCCCCGCAGAATATCAGTGTCGTGATATTTCCCGCATCCTGAAATGCCACACAGCATGGTTCCTCCCTCACCAACTCTTCCACCACATTGAACAGTGCGAACAACAGAATATCCGCCGGGTCTTCCTGGTGGATATAGCGTGCCTGCACGACACTGTAGCACTCTCCTTCCAGATGGATGTCATACAGCTCCATCCTTCCCCTGACGTCCTCTTTGCCTTTATTTCCCCGTATCAGCCTGCTTAAGAAACGCTCCCTGAAATACCCTTTGTTCTGCTCGAACGCCTCTTTTATCCGCTCTTGCTGCTTTTCTTCTTCCCGTTCCTTTTGAATCTTCTGATGGAGCTTTTTCAATTCCTCTGTCAGCTCTTTTGCTGTCACGGGTTTTAAAATATATGCTTCCACTCCGAATTGGATAGCCTTTTTCGCGTATTCAAAATTGTCGTATCCGCTGATGACCGCCACCTTACATTTCGGACAGTTTTCCTGTACGTATCTCGCCACATCCAGCCCGTCCGCATAGGGCATACAGATATCTGTGAGCACCAAATCCGGTTCTTCTCTCTCAATTGCCTCCATCGTCTGCCGCCCGTCCCCGCACACAGCGCACAGGGAAAAACCCGCTTCCTCCCAATCCATATTCTCCTTGATTGCCTCGCGTATCAGCACTTCATCGTCTGCCAGTAAGACTTTATACACACTTTCGCCTCTCTTCTGTAATTTGTATTATTTTTCCATTATGCCATAAGGACAGGAAAAAGAAAAGGAAACTTCCGAATAAAGGGTCCTTATACGCACCGGTCCAGCCGGAAGGCTGAACCGGTACTCTCATCCCTCTATACAGAAGTTCTCTTTGTCGCAGTCTCAGGACAAACCTTAAGGCCGCGTCTCTATGTTTCTATGCCAGAATCTTCAGGAAGCGCTCATATGCCCTGTCCCACTCTTCTCTGTCCTTTGGCTCATACCGACGGATGTCATCGGACTGGCGGATGATACGTCTCGCCTCGCTCAAAGATGTGATATCACCGGAAGCCATCAGCTGCAGCGCAATATTGCCAAATACAGTCGCCTCCACAGGTCCCGCGCTCACCGCGCAGCCGCAGGCGTTTGCTGTACACTGGCATAAAAGCGCGCTCTGGGTACCGCCGCCCACCATGTAAACTGTCTGGTAATCACATCCCGTACATGCTATGATTTCCTCCATGGCATGGCGGTATTTCATGGCAAGACTCTCATCGATGCAGCGCACCACCTCTCCGATTGTCTGCGGCACATGCTGCCCTGTGCGTTCACAAAACCGGCGAATCCTCTCCGGGATATTTCCCGCCGGGGTAAATTCCGGGGCATCCGGGTCGATAAAGCATTGGAGGGGTTTCGCCTCCCCCGCCATCTGTTCCAGCTCTCCGAAGCTGTATTCCATCCCTTCCCGTATCCACTGTCTGCGGCTCTCCTGGATACACCAAAGACCGATGATATTTTTCAGGAACGAAATGTTCCCCTCACATCCGCCCTCATTGGTAATATTGTAATGCGCAGACTTCTCATTGATAATAGGCTCTTTAAGCTCCGTGCCGAAAAGGGACCATGTCCCGCAGCTCAAGAAAATAAAATCTTCCTCCGCTGCCGGCACTGCCACCAGAGCGCACTGGGTGTCATGCCCCGCCACAGCCATCACATCCATCTTTTCCAGTGAGAGTTCCTCACAGATTTCGTCGGTAAGGCTGCCCACTTTTGTCCCCGTAGGAATGATTTCCGGGAAAAGAGGAGCAGGGATGCCAAGTGCCTCCATCACCTCTTTGGACCACGCCTTCTCTTTTGCATCCAAAAGCTGGGTGGTAGAAGCAATAGAATACTCTGCTTTCTTCTCTCCTGTCAGAAAATAGTTAAATAAATCCGGCATCAAAAGCAGTGTATCTGCACGTTCAAGCAGCTCTTTGCGCTCCCGCGCAAGGTACAGAAGCTGAAACGCCGTATTGATTTCCATGAACTGATTCCCTGTAATTTGGTAAAACTTCTCCTTGTCTATATGGCGGAAGGATTCTTCGCACATTCCTTTCGTCCTGCTATCCCGGTAATGCACGGGATTCTCAAGGAGCCTGCCCTTCTCATCGAGGAGACCGAAATCGACACCCCAGGTATCGATTCCGATGCTCTCTATTTTTCCGCATTTCTTAGCCTTTATAAGCCCCTGTTTGATTTCAAAAAGCAGGCGCAGCACATCCCAGTACATCGTACCATTTACGGTCACCGGGTCATTGGAAAACCTGTGCAGCTCTTCGATGGAAATCTTCTCGCCGTCAAAGGTTCCGCACATCGCCCTTCCGCCGGAAGCGCCAAAATCAAATGCCAAAACTTTCTTTTCCATGTTGTCCCTCTCTTATTTATAAAGCGGTCCGTAAACAGCACATGCTCTGTAGTCCTGTCCTTCTTTGTCCATTCCGAAAGCATTCCATGCGGACGGACGGAATATTTTTTCTTCCGGTACGTTGTGCATCGCCACCGGAATACGTAGCATGGAGCACATGGTAATCAAATCTGCCCCAATGTGTCCATAAGAAATGGCTCCGTGATTTGCTCCCCAATTGTTCATCACATCGTATGCCGATTTAAAAGCGCCTTCTTTTCCATTGCATCTCGGCGCGAACCATGTACACGGCCAGGTGTAATCTGTGCGCTTCCACAGCTTATCGGATACTTCCTCCGGCAGATGGACTGTCCATCCTTCCGCAATCTGCAGCATAGGTCCGAGACCTTTTACAAGGTTCAGACGAATCATGGTCACCGGCATCTCCGCGCGGGTCGCGAAACGGCTGGAGTATCCGCCGCCCCGGAAATATCCGTTGTCCGCCGGATTCCAGGTGGTTGCCTCCATGATTGCCTTCTGGTCTGCCTCTGTCACATTCCACCATTCTTTCATCACGCCATTTCCATTTTCGTCCTTCGCCTCACCGCAGGCATCCAGGCAGGCAGCGCCGGAATTGATAAGATGGATGAAACCGCCCGCTTCCTTTGCCACACCTTCAATATCATATCCCGCAGCCTTCTTTACCGCCTCCGGGCTCCAATAGGTGCGCACATCCGCAAAGATTTGAGCACGGTTCGTCAGAAGCTTCATAAACAACATTCCCAAGCCGTTCAATACATCATTCTCTGTCGCCAGAATATACGGCTCGCGCGCGCCGTTCCAGTCAAAGGATGTATTGAGCACCGCTTCCGCGAAATCTCCGTTGGGATAAAAGTCTGTCCACTGTCTCTGACCCTGGAATCCCGCGGCGATGGCGTTATGTCCGATAGCCTCCTCTGAGAATTTCTCCGGAAGTTTAGAATTACCGTTCATCAAATCTTTGATGATGACTGCCATTTTTACGACAAACTCGAACTGCTCCTCTTTTTTCTCCGGGGACGCCTGCAATTCTTCCGGATTTTTGTCAAACCCAATCTTGCAGGTCTCTTTCGCCCATTTCAGAGCTTTCTGATACTCCTCCTCATCATAGATTCCCTCTGTCATGCGGCGGATGATTTCCACCTCATCTACGGATTCTACCCTCATGCCGAGATAAGACTCCATGAAATCAGAGTCGATGATGGAGCCGCCGATTCCCATACAGATAGAACCAATCTGCAGATATGATTTTCCCCGCATGGAAGCCGCCGCAACCGCAGCCCGTCCAAACCGCAGTAATTTTTCTACTACGTCCTCCGGAATATCTGTGGCATCCGCATCCTGTACGTCATGCCCGTAGATACCAAACGCCGGCAGCCCTTTCTGGGCATGAGTTGCCAGTACGGAAGCCAGATAGACTGCTCCCGGTCTTTCTGTGCCATTGAATCCCCACACTGCCTTGATGGTCTGCGGGTCCATATCCATTGTCTCAGAACCGTAACACCAGCAGGGTGTCACAGTCAGAGTAATATCTACACCTTCTTTTTTAAATTTATCAGCGCAGGCTGCACTCTCCCCCACACGTCCGATGGTAGAATCCGCGATTACTACTTTCACCGGTTCCCCATTAGAATATCTTAAATTCTCCTCGAAAAGTTTTGCCGCGGATTTTGCCATATTCATGGTCTGTTCCTCCAGGGAACCTCTCACATCCAATGCGCCGCGTCTTCCGTCTATCGTTGGTCTGATTCCGATTACAGGGTAACTTCCAATCAATCTGCTCTCTGCCATAATGCTCCTCCTTCAACTGTGAAATTGTTTTATTTTCTTTCATTATAAGACTGTCACCCATGCATTTCTTGTGATATAATAGAAAAAAATATGATTATATTCACTTTTTTGGCAGTCATTTATTTGAAAAGAAGGGAGATATGCGATGAAATACATCAGTTACCAGGAGGAGAAGACCCACGGGACTTTCGACTTTCCCATTGAATTTTATCACGTCACCGCAAGCCATCCCCGCTACCAGATGTCCTATCACTGGCATATTGAATATGAGCTCATCCGCATCATCAAAGGAGAATTTCTCATCACACTGGATGAGACAGAGTTTACAGCAAAGGCAGGCGATATCATTTTCATAAAAGGCGGGACCCTGCACGGCGGCATCCCGGACCACTGTGTGTATGAGTGTATTGTTTTCCAGCTTTCTTCCCTGTTGTCCTCCAACCATACCGGAGAAAGATTTTTAAAAAAGATAGAGAACAGCTCCATCCAAATCTATCAGCATATCACGGACTGTGATGAAGCACTTAACGAAATTATAAAAGCCCTGTTTGAGGCGATGCGCTCCAAAGCGGACGGTTATGAGCTGACAGTCATCGGGAGTCTGTACCAGTTTTTCGGCTATATCTTCGGGCATCATTTCTATCTCTCCGTGAAGGATACACCGGAACGCAATATGAAACGCATCGAACATTTAAAGAGGGTCTTGGACATCATCGAAACTTCCTATGACCAGTGTCTCACTCTCGATACTCTGGCAAAGGAGGCGGGCATGAACTCGAAATATTTCTGCCGTTTCTTCCACGAGATGACGCACCGCACCCCCATCGATTATCTCAACTGGTATCGCATAGAACAGGCATGCTTCCGTCTCGCCACCTCCAACGAATCCATCACGGAAGTGGCGCTTAGCTGCGGTTTTAACGACATCAGCTATTTCATCAAAACGTTTAAAAAATACAAAGGAATCACACCAAAAAAATACCTGAGCGCCTCTTTTTAGGCTCTCAGGTATTTTTTTACTATAGTGGAGGGGACTGCTTCTAAAGCAAGTCCCCTCGCAGACATTTCCAAAGATTCTATTCTTCTCCGTAGAGAGTGATAAGTTTCTTCAGATATGCATATCTTTCCATAGCTTCTTTCTCGTTCTGAGCGAAGAGTTTCTCCGCTTTCTCCGGATTTGCTCTCTTCAGAGCATTGTAACGAACCTCTCCGTCGAGGAATGCCTGGTATTCTTCCATCTTCGGCTCTTTGCTGTCGAGGAAGAACTTGTTGCCCTCTGCAGCCGGGTTGTACCGGAAGTTGTTCCAGTATCCGCACTCTACTGCGAGCTGTTCCTCTGTCTGAGCTTTGCTCATGCCCTTCTTGATACCATGGTTGATACATGGAGCATAAGCGATAATCAGTGACGGTCCCGGATAAGCCTCAGCCTCTGTGATAGCTTTGACTGTCTGGTTGAAGTCAGCACCCATAGCAATCTGTGCAACATATACGTATCCGTAGCTCATCGCAATGCTTGCAAGGTCTTTCTTCTTGATTTCTTTTCCGCCTGCCGCGAACTGTGCTGTCGCACCTGTCTTCGTAGCCTTGGAGGACTGTCCGCCTGTATTGGAGTAAACCTCGGTATCAAATACCATAATGTTGATGTCCTTGCCGCTTGCAAGTACGTGATCAACACCGCCGAATCCGATATCGTAAGCCCATCCGTCACCACCGAATACCCACTGAGATTTCTTGGAAAGGAAATCTTTGTTCTTCAGCAGTTCTGTCTTTTCTTCTCTGTCACATCCGCATTTTTCCAGTGCAGCTACCAGTTTGTCTGTCGCTGTTCCGTTTGTTGCGCCGCATCCGTAAGTATCCAGGTATTCCTGTGCAGCAGCTTTCACATCTGCATCTTCTGCTGTCTCAGCCAGAGCCTCTACTTTCCCTTTCAGGCGTGCTCTGATTGTATTCTGCGCGAGCAGCATACCATATCCAAACTCAGCGTTATCCTCGAACAGGGAGTTACACCAAGCCGGTCCTTTTCCTTCCGGAGTTACAGTGTACGGTGTGGACGGTGAGGAGTTACCCCAGATAGAGGAACATCCTGTCGCGTTCGCAATGTACATTCTGTCGCCAAAGAGCTGTGTGATAAGTTTTGCGTAAGGTGTCTCGCCACATCCTGCACATGCGCCTGAGAACTCAAGCAGCGGCTGTTTGAACTGGCTTCCCTTTACCGTTGTCTCTTTGAACTTTGTAACAACTTCCGGTTTTACCGGAATCTCGCGTCCATAGTCGAAGAAGTCCTGCTTTCCTGCATTTGCTTCCATATTTTCCATAACGAGAGCTTTCTCGCCCTTCTTGCCCGGGCATACGTTCGCACAGGAACCACATCCCGTACAGTCGTAAGCGGATACTGTGATGGAGAATTTCATTCCCGGCATACCAATCATGTCGATGGTCTCCATTCCTTCCGGAGCCTTAGCGAGCTCTTCCTCTGTCAGAGCTACCGGACGGATAACTGCGTGCGGACAAACATACGCACAGCGGTTACACTGGATACAGTTCTCCGGTTTCCAAACCGGGATATCTACTGCGATACCACGTTTCTCGTATGCGGAGGAACCGGACGGTGTGGAACCGTCAACGTAGTCGTTGAATGCGGATACAGGCAGTGTATTTCCTTCCTGGGAGTTTACTTTTGCCTGGATATTCTTAACGAAATCAACAACATCTTTTCTTCCGTTCTCATCTACGTGAGGTGTAGCCAGACCTTCATCAGCCGCATCTTTCCAGCTGTCCGGAACTGCTACTTCTACAACCTGTTTTGCACCTGCGTCGATTGCATCGTAGTTCATCTGTACAATCTTATCGCCTTTTCTTCCGTAAGTAGCTTTCGCTGCTTTCTTCATCAGGTCGATTGCTTCCTCTTCCGGAATGATTGCTGCCAGTTTGAAGAACGCAGACTGCAGTACGGTATTGATACGTCCGCCAAGTCCGATTTCTTTACCAATCTTGATACCGTCGATGGTGTAGAACTTGATGCCGTGGTTAGCGATATATGCTTTTACCTGTCCCGGTAAGTGTTTCTCCAGTCCTTCCATATCCCATGGGCAGTTCAGAAGGAATGTACCGCCGTCAACCAGCTCCTGCACCATGTTGTACTTGTCCACGTAAGACGGATTGTGACAAGCCACAAAGTTCGCCTGATGAATCAGATATGTGGACTTAATCGGCAGTTTACCGAAACGCAGGTGAGACATGGTAACACCGCCGGACTTCTTGGAGTCATAGTCAAAGTAAGCCTGTGCGTACATGTCTGTGTTGTCACCGATAATCTTGATGGAGTTCTTGTTCGCTCCGACAGTACCGTCAGCGCCAAGTCCCCAGAATTTACAGTTGATGGTTCCCTCCGGAGTCGTAACGAGAGGCTCGTTCGCTGTAAGGGAAAGATTTGTCACGTCATCCACGATACCGATGGTGAATTTTGCCTTCTCATCGTTGTGATATACTGCGACAATCTGAGCCGGTGTCGTATCTTTGGAGCCCAGTCCGTAACGTCCTGTGTAAACCGGAACTGCATCGAATTTTGAGCCTTTGAGTGCGGCAACAACATCCAGATACAGAGGCTCTCCAAGAGAACCTGGCTCTTTTGTTCTGTCAAGTACAGAAATCTTCTTAACAGAATCCGGGATTGCAGCGATAAGAGCTTCTGCGCTGAACGGTCTGTACAGACGTACCTTTACAACGCCGACTTTCTCGCCTGCTGCCATCAGGTAATCAATCGTCTCTTCAATGGTATCACATACAGAACCCATAGCAACGATTACGTGCTCTGCATCTGCTGCTCCATAGTAGTTGAACAGTTTGTAGTCTGTTCCAATCTTCTCATTTACCTTGTCCATGTATTTCTGAACAATTGCCGGCATAGCATCATAGTATGGGTTACATGCCTCTCTTGCCTGGAAGAAGATATCCGGGTTCTGAGCGGAACCTCTCTGGCACGGATGGTTCGGGTTCAGCGCGTGTGCACGGAATTCATCGATTGCATCCATATTTACCATATCCTTCAGGTCTTCGTAATCCCATGTCTCAATCTTCTGAATCTCATGAGATGTACGGAATCCGTCGAAGAAGTTGATGAATGGAAGCTTTCCTTCCAGAGCTGCGCAGTGTGCTACCGGAGTTAAGTCCATAACTTCCTGTACGCTGGACTCACACAGCATAGCCGCACCAGTCTGACGACAGGCGTAAACATCGGAGTGATCGCCGAAGATGGACAGCGCGTGGCTCGCAAGAGCACGTGCAGATACATTGAACACGCCCGGAAGCTGCTCACCTGCTACTTTATATAAGTTGGGGATCATCAGAAGTAATCCCTGGGAAGCTGTAAATGTTGTGGTCAGCGCTCCTGCTGACAGGGAACCGTGTACAGCACCTGCCGCACCCGCCTCGGACTGCATCTCTGTAACCTCTACAGTCTGTCCGAAGATATTTTCTCTGCCCTCAGTCGCCCATTCGTCGATGTGCTCTGGCATAACAGATGATGGTGTAATCGGATAGATTGCTGCAACTTCTGTGTACGCATAGGATACGTGAGCGGCAGCCTGATTACCATCCATGGTCTTCATTTTTCTTGCCATTTTGTTGTTCCTCCTTATAATTTACATTGTAAAGTTAATATTTTCACATGTACTGTCATTATAGCCCTAAAATCGCCAAAAGTCCATAAGAACCCACTCTATTTTTTGTTTATTTTCCAGTACAGTGTTACGATTCACAGCCGACTTCAAATTGTCAGCAGAGGTGTCGTGCTTGCACGTAAAACGCTAATGCCAATTTGGAGTTAAGACTGTGGATAGTAACAGTACCGAGTTCCTATCCTCCCGCCGTACGCACCGCGCAAAAATCCCCGCGGGGATTTTCGTCCTCCACGGGGTTTTTGCTTTTGGTTTATCTATTTTTATATGTTGGCTTGCCTGTTATAACTCTCCCAACAGCTTCTTGGCGCTCACAAGCTTTACGCTGAGTACGAAAATCTCCGCCGCTTCTTTTAACTCTTCCAGAGTCGGATAAGTGGGAGCAATACGGATATTGCTGTCATGGGGGTCCTTGCCGTAAGGGTAGGTGGCGCCCGCCCCTGTCATGACAAGCCCCGCCTCCTTTGCCTTTGCCACGATTGCCTTGGCGCAGCCGTCCAGAGACTCAAAGGAGATAAAGTATCCGCCCTTCGGTGAAATCCAGGAGGCGATTCCCAGCCCGGAGAGCTCTCTGTCCATCGTCTCAAGCACCGCTTCAAATTTCGGGCGGATGATATCCGCGTGTTTCTTCATGTGCTCCTTGATACCATCCATGTCCTTAAAAAATCTCACATGGCGGAGCTGGTTTATTTTATCATGACCGATGGTCTGCATCTTCATCGTATTTTTGATGTCTTTTATATTTCCCTCGGAAGCGGCAAGGGCGGCAAGACCGCTGCCCGCAAATGTAATCTTAGATGTGGAGGCGAACTTATATACCATATCCGCATTCCCCGCTTCTTCGCATGCTTTTAAAATTTCCAGAACATGGTCCTGGTCATCCTCGTACAGATGGTGCACGCCGTAGGCATTGTCCCAGTAGATTCTGAAATCCGGCGCCGCGGGCTTCAAAGCGGCAAATCTGCGTACCGTCTCATCCGAATAGGTGACTCCCTGGGGATTGGAATACTGCGGAACACACCAGATACCTTTCACGGTCTCGTCTGTATTCACGAGTTCTTCCACCATATCCATATCCGGTCCATCCTCGGACAGAGGGATATTCACCATCTCAATTCCAAAATGCTCGGTGATGCCAAAGTGTCTGTCATATCCCGGCACCGGGCATAAGAATTTCACCTTCTCAAGCTTGCACCAGGGCGTGTTTCCCATCACTCCGTGGGTCACGGAACGCGCCACCGTATCGTACATCATATTCAGGCTGGAATTTCCGAATACAATGACCTGCTCCGCGGGAACCTCCATCATATCCGCCATCAGCTTTTTCGCCTCCGGGATACCGTCCAGCCCTCCGTAATTTCTGCAGTCCGTTCCGTTTTCGCTGACAAGCACGCTCTTGCTGTCCAGCACATCGAGCATTCCCATGGAAAGTTCAAGTTGTTCAGAGGACGGCTTTCCTCTGGACATATCCATCTTAAGCCCCTTCTCCTTTATCTTAAGGAACTGTTCTTCCAGGTCGTTTTTCACCTGCGTAAGTTCCTCCCTGTCCATATCCTTGTATGCTTTCATCCTGAAATTCGCCCCTTTCCTCTCTTCTGCCGTCTGTCCTTCTCTTCTCGCCGTTTTATACGGCTGATTTTACATCACTGACTGTTATTGTATCGTCAAAATGCCATCTCGTCAATCATTTCTTGCATTTTTATTGTGATTTTATAGTTTTTTCATTTATCAGAATCACATTTTTGACTTTTTAATTTTCTAATTATTCATTTTTCTCGCCAAAAATGTACGCTGCAAGGCGCACTGCACAAAAAGAACACCCGTCAAAAGACGGGTGCCGCGCATATCATATGTGATGCCCAATCCACCAGCCTCCAGGTGATTGTATCCAAATCCTCCTCCATTTTTGCTGGCTTGCCTTTCATTTCCATAGCGGTACACAGAATCTCTCTGTCCTCACCGGACAGCTTTGCCAAAAGTTCTGCTCTCTTCCTGGCATATCTGCCGGTCTCAAGATAATCTTTCGCCTGCAGCACGAAGACCGCCGCCTTGTACAGCTCCGCCGTAATCTCCCTCTTCCTGTCATGGAGCAGGTTGTGGCAGGCGCCGTGATAAATATTGCAGGCGCCCGTGTGTATTGCCTCACGGATGTCCTCCTTTGTGACGGTTTCCGCAATCTCCTCCAGGCTGCCCTTTAAGGGCATGGTATCAAAGCAAAACTGAAACAAATCCGGCTTTGCCCAGTGCTCCAGTTCCGCCCTGCCGGATACAAATCCGCATACCTTTTCCCTGTAGGGCAGAGCATCCAGCATGTCTCTGTAAACCCGCAGGTCCGCCTCCAACAGCTTATCTAATATCAGGACTACATCGATATCACTGTCCTTCGTCGCTTCCCCGCGGGCATAGCTTCCCTGCAGCCCCAGAAACCACACCCGGTCGGCAAATGTCTTTTCTGCCGCTGCCATATATTCCTGCATCCAGTCATAAAGCTGAAATTCCATCTTCTATCTGCCTCCTTTTCTTTCCTGTAAAAATCTCCGGATGCTCCGCGCAGCTTCCTCAGCATTGGAAAAAAGCGCAGGATGTCCGCCTTTTTCAAACATACAGATTTCTGCTTCCGGTATCTGCTGTGCCATCTGCGCGTACTCCTGCGCTAAATTTTCCCTGCACATAGTATCCTCCAGGCTCCCCAGCAAGAACACAGGGACTTCCATCTCTGTGAGCGGTTTTAAATACAGGGGTGCGTTTTTCGCAGCACATTTTCGCAGCGCTTCTGTATCCTTATCCACTACCTGCTCCCAGTCTTCACCCTGGCACCACGCATAGAACTGCCGTGCCTGTTCCTGTGCTTTTGCCCGTTTCCGTTCTGCTGTCAGAGCTTCGGCAAACCCTCTGCCGAATGTCCTTCCGTCAAAGCTGTCCGCAATCACTGCCCGCACCAGTTCAGGAGCCATAAGCGCCGTATTCATTGCCGCCCACGCTCCGCCGCTGCTTCCCAGCAGCACCGCCTTTCCACAGTCCAAATGCCTGAGCAGTGCCGCTGCCTGCCGCCCTTCATCTACATATAAATCTGTGGGAAACTCTTCCACACGTTCAGACTGTCCGTTTCCCAGAAAATCCAGAAAGATACAGCGAAAATCCTGCTCATACAATGGCGCTATCATCTGCGGCATTTTGGAGGACGCCGTATTGCCATGCAAAAATAAAAGCGGCTGTCCCTCCCCGGATTCTGTATAATAACACTTCTTCCCGTTATATGTAAAATAT
>UQKK01000046.1 GCA_900541505.1 uncultured Ruminococcus sp. | reverse complement strand
ATCTGGATATGAAGGTCGTTCAGTATGTGATGGGACATGCGAACATCAGTGTCACAATGGAAGTTTATAACCATATCACAGACCGGTCCAGGATCGAAAGAGAAATCGCAAAGATGGATCTGGTGCAGATTATGTGATGGCTCAGATTTCCTTGAGAATGATTACAGATAGCTACTCGCCATGCCACCTCATGAACTGCGTTCATTCGGTCGCGGCTGTCGCCTTATAGGTCCAAAACCGGAGCTGCCTTTATGTGAGCAAGCTCCCAAAAGGCACCCCGATTTTGTCCCTGCATGGCTCGTAGTTTTCGCGCAAATTGGTGTAGAAATGGTGTAAAAATGGTGTAGTAAGCCATTTTTTGAAAAAATCAAAAATTTGGAAAGCCCGAAAAAGCCCGTAAAATCAAGCTTTTTTGAGGTTTTCCAAAAAAATTATTTTAAAAATTAGCACTCACCTTATGTTTTTTCTGGACAATTAAACAATAAGACAAATCTGTATGATTGGGAAGAGGTTTCGGTCTCTTCCCTTTATTTTTGCCAATGATAATTATACTCTAAGATTTGCTCAACAGATTTTGAAAACGGAGGGTGAGAAAAAAGATATTTCCTGCCGGTCATTTTCCTGTATAATGATAGAAGAACGGGTACCATCGGTGTACAAGGAATTTACATTGCTTCTTGTGCATTGGTACTAATAAATCTCTTTGAACTGAAAAGAATAAGGAAAAGAGAGGTATAAAGGAGAGAGATATGATACGTTTTGCGACAATCGGCACGAATTTTATTGTGGACTGGTTTTTAGAGGCGGCAAAGAAGGAAGAGAGACTTGTCCATGCCGCGGTCTATTCCCGCCGGGAGAGTACCGGACGGGCATTCGCGGATAAATATGGGGTGGAGAAGGTGTATACGGATTTGCAGGAGTTGGCAGAGGCGGAGGACATCGACGCAGTGTACATCGCAAGTCCGAATTTCCTGCATTGTTCCCAGGCAATCCTTATGATGGAGAACGGGAAGCATGTGCTCTGCGAGAAACCGATAAGCAGCAGCTATGCGGAGCTGGTGCGGATGGGAGAGGCAGCAGAGGAAAATAATGTGGTTCTCTTGGAAGCCATGCGCCCTGCGTATGATCCGGGCATGGAGATGGTGAGAGACTACATGGAAAGACTGGGGAAAATCAGGAGAGTGACGTTTCGGTTCTGCCAGTATTCTTCCCGGTATGATAAGTTTAAGGCGGGACAGATAGAAAATGCATTCAGACCGGAACTGTCCAACGGGGCGCTCATGGATATCGGCGTGTACTGCATTCATCCGCTCCTTATGCTGTTTGGAAAACCGCAGCGGATTTATGCGGATTCCGTTTTTCTCAAAGACAGTATTGACGGGGAGGGCACGATTGTGGCAGGCTACCCGGACATGCTGGCGGAACTGAGCTATTCAAAAATCACAAACGGCATTTCCTTGAGCGAAATTCAGGGCGAGGAAGGCGTGCTGACCATAGACCGTATCGCGGACCCGCAAGAATTAGTCCTCTATCCCAGAAAAGGAGAAAAAGAGACTATCCACGTAGAAAAAGAAGAAAATAATATGGTTTATGAAATACGGAAATGGTGTTCCCTGATAGAAGGGGAGGAAGATAAGCAGAAAGAACTGCGTATATCCCTCATGGAAATGGAGATGATGGATGAAGTACGCAGACAGATTCAACTGACCTTTCCGTCAGATGAAGTTTACACAAGATGTTGAAAATAGCGCGATGAAGTGATACTATATTTAGTATCACAATAAAATGAAGAGAGGAAGAAGAACATGACAGTAGAGGAATGGCTGGGAGAAGGCAATCAGCTGGGGACAGATATCTGGACGAAAAAATATTGTAATGAGGGAGAGACCTTTGACGAATGGCTGCACCGCGTGAGCGGGGGAAATGAAGAGATAGAAGGATATATCCGGGAGAAAAAATTCTTGTTTGGCGGAAGAATTTTATCCAACAGGGGGCTGAATAAGGAAGGCAGAAAGGTGACATATTCCAACTGCTATGTCATTGCGCCGCCGGAGGACGAAATAGAGAGTATTTTTGACTGCGCGAAAAAGCTGGCGCGGACATACAGCTATGGCGGAGGATGTGGGATTGATATTTCCAAATTAAGCCCAAGAGGAGCGAAAATCAATAACGCCGCGAAGGAGACGAGCGGGTCCGTATCTTTTATGGATTTATATTCTTTGGTCACCGGACTGATTGGGCAGAACGGGAGACGGGGCGCGCTGATGATTTCAATCGACAGTTCCCATCCGGATGTAGAAGAATTTATTGATTTAAAGACAGATTTGGACAGGGTGACAAAAGCAAACATTTCCGTGCGCATCCATGAGGATTTTATGGATGCGGTGAAGAAAAATGAAGAGTATCTTCTCCATTACGAGAGGAAAGCGACAGGGGAGGTTATCGAGAAATCGGTCAACGCGAGAGAGCTGTTCCGCAAGATTGCCGAGACAAACTGGGATTACGCGGAACCGGGCGCGCTGTTCTGGGACAGGATTACAGGCTGGAACCTGCTGAGCAATACAAAGGATTTCGCCTATGCGGGGGTCAATCCCTGTGCGGAGGAGCCGCTTCCGGCAGGAGGAAGCTGTCTGCTCGGCAGCCTAAACCTCTCCGAGTTTGTACAGGATGCCTTTACAGAAAATGCGATGTTTGATTTTGAAAATTTCCGTACATGTGTACAAGCATCGGTGCGCGCTCTCAATGAAGTGCTGGAGGAAGGATTGCCTCTGCACCCGCTGCAGGAACAACAGGAGAGCGTAGAACAGTGGCGTCAGATTGGACTGGGCATCATGGGACTTGCCGACTGTCTCATTAAGTTGGGACTGACCTACGGCGAGGAAGAGGCTGTGGAGATGTGTGATAAAATCGGCTTTGTAATGGCGGATGCCGCCATTGCCGCTTCCGCACTACTGGCAAAAGAAAAGGGTGCTTTCCCTGCCTGTCAGACGGAAGAAATCATGGAAACCCCGTATTTCCTGGCAAATACGACAGAGAAGACAAGAGAGCTGGTGAGAAAGCACGGGCTGAGAAACTCCCAGCTTCTGACCATCGCGCCTACAGGGACGCTGTCCACAATGCTCGGTATTTCCGGCGGCATTGAACCGATTTACGCGAATTATTATGAGCGCAAGACAGAATCCCTGCACGGAGAAGACGTTTACTACAAAGTTTATACAAAGATTGTAGAAAACTATATGAAGCAGTTTGATATCAAAGATGACAAGCTGCTCCCGGATTATTTTGTGACCGCCATGACGCTGGAATACCGTCAGAGAATTGATATGCAGTCCATATGGCAGCGTCATATCGATGCTTCCATCAGTTCTACCGTCAACGTGCCTAATGGGTTTACGGTGGAGGAGACAGAAGGGCTGTATATGTATGCTTACGATAAAGGGCTCAAGGGCATCACCATTTTCCGGGACGGCTGTAAGCGGATTGGGATTCTCAACACCGATACAGCAAAGGAAACCAAAAAAGTAAAAGCCGGGGAAGGTCTGAAACGCGGCGATATTCTTTTGGTAACAGACGATGTGGTAGGTAAGAAGCGCAAACTTATTACCGGATGCGGAAGCCTGCACTGTATTGCGCTGTTCGACCCGCATACAGGGGCTCTTTTGGAAACCTACTTAAGCAAAGGCTCCACCGGAGGATGTAATAACTTCATGGTGGGACTGTCCCGTATGATTTCCATCAGCGCCCGCGGCGGAATCGACATTGAGACTATCGTGGACCAGTTAAACTCCAGCGGCTCCTGTCCATCCTACACAGCGCGCCGTGTGACGAGAAAAGACACCAGCAAGGGAGCATGCTGTCCTATGGCGGTAGGCAACGCCCTTTTGGATATGTATAACGAAATGCAGGCAGAGCTGGCGGAGAAAGAAGAGAACGCGCCGAAAAAGGAAAAGAAGATTCCAAAGCCAAAGGCAGTGACAGCGGAGGCATCTACAGATAAAATGTACTGCCCTGAATGCGGGGAGCCGCTTGTATTTGAGGAAGGATGCAATATCTGTAAGAGCTGCGGCTGGAGCAAATGTCACTGATGAATGTGAAAGGGAGTTGAAAGACCGCAAGGAAAGCCAATGCCTGGGGGGAACTCAGCGTTGGCTTTTCGCGCTTTGGACGAGCCATATCTGCAAAATGCAGAGGACGAGCAGGGTTGCTACAACCTTCTGATTCAAAAGTGGGAGGAACTTAAAGAAAAGGGAGGCAAACATGAATTACGATTTTAATCATGCCTTTTCACCGGCAGAGTTCGAGGACTTTGCAAGGGATATGCTGCAAATGAGAGAGGACAGGAAGTTTGAGTCCTTTGCGGAAGGGAAAGATAAGGGGATTGACAGCCGGTCTGTGTCCGAGGACGGATATACGGTCATTCTTCAGGCAAAGAGACTGAAAAATGCCGGGGCAAATATCATGAAGATTATGCGAGCCGAAAAAGAAAAAATGGACAGCCTTGTTCGTGCGGGCGAAAGGGTTGACCGCTATATTCTGGTGATATCAGATGACCTTTCCGTGCAGACAAAGGAAATAGTATATCAAATGATGTCTCCCTACATCATTCATCCTCAGGATATTGTGACGAAAAAAAACCTCAACAACTGGCTCGGAGATGACAAATACCGCTGTGTTGAGGATAAGTATTACCAATTGTGGATTCCCAGCGTAAAGGTACTGAAAAAGAAGCTGTTCGAGATGGTAAACAGCGCGCTGGTACAGCGGTCCGTGGATTGTTATAAAAAGGTGTTGGAAAAGCGGCAGATATTTGTGGAAACGGAGGTCTTCCGGGAGGCGGTTCTCCAGCTTAAGAAAAACAGAGTCCTTATCATTTCCGGCGAGCCGGGGGTGGGCAAGACAACCCTGGCGGAACAGGTTGCCTTATATTTTTTCGCGAAATATCGCTACCAGGTATTTATAAATGCTTGCTCGGTGGACGATTTGTATATAGCGCTGGAGATGGAAGGAAAAAAGGTCGTTTTATACGACGATTTCTGGGGCAGCAATGGGTTTGACAGGTTTTACAGCGGCAGGAGGGCAAAGGAGCTCGTGCGCTTTATTGAACATGTTCGGACGCACAAGGACTGCCTGCTTATTATGACCACGAGAGAATACATTCTGGAGCAGGGGCTGAAAGAAAATGAAGAACTGAGAGAGCTGGTGACTGGAAATAAACTGGCGTGTAGGATTGAGCAGTATTCCAGGGAAGATAAGCTCCAGATTTACTATGGACATTTAAAATACGCGAAGCTGACATGGGGACAGACGATGGCGTTGAAAATACAGGGCGAGGCTGTTATGCATTCACAATATTACAATCCCCGTGTGATTGAGCTGTTTACGAAGTCTGTATCTGTCAATATGTCACCCGAAGAATGTGTGGAGACCTTTGAACAATATCTGAAATGTCCGGTTGATTTTTGGAAAAAGATTTTCCACGACTTGTCGCAGGAGGCAAAGATATTATATGTGCTGCTGCTTATTTTTCCTATGCCCATAGAACTGGAATACCTGGAAAAATGTTACCGTGAGGCGCAGAAAGCTTTTGAGCATACATTTGAGTGGAAAAGTTTTTCGGATGTCATCATTGAATTGGAAAAGACAGTAATCAGAACAGACTTGTATAATGAAGAGCACGCGAAGATTTTATCCGTCACGTTTCAAAATCCGTCGGCAAAAGACTTTCTCTTTGTTTTGCTGAAAGAAGATTTTGAAAAATATTACGGACTTTTACAGGGTAACTGCCAATATTATGCCCAGTACGTGGAACTATTGAAAGCACTGGAGGAGGTCCAAGTATCATCCGAAATTTATGCGGAACTATTCAAAAAAGCGATGAAAGCAGTAAACTCGGTATCCCTTTCTTTTTTTGACAAGTACAAAGATGTATTACGGTATAACAACGAACTCAAGAAATATCATCAGAGATATGAGACAGAACAGGACTATCGGGATATTGGCTTTGGCAGAATCTTTCAATTGATTTTGCTGTACAGAAAGGGGTGCGGGAAAGAGGCAAAGTCTAAAATGAGAACGGTGTTTTTGGCTGTCATGCGCGAAATCGCAGATTTCCCGGAGCATGTCCTCACAGAAGACCTGGAGGGGCTTGAAGATGTTATCATTGCAGCATGCCGTCAGGAACTTTGCGATGATATCTACCAGATAACGGAAATTTATATAGGTGCTCTTATGCGCAACCGAATGGAGATTGCTAATTCAAAGATAAGAAGGGCTTTTCCGAAAATTTGGGAACGGTATGTAAAACAGCACGAAAAACAGATTGCGGATTATCTGGAAAAATATTATAAAGCGGAAATCTGTTTGGCAGCAGTACTGGGGGAACTGGAATTTTGTTATCAATGTGCGAACTGCGAGGATTGTTATGATGAATACAATATGGACATACCGGAAACGCTGCAGAAAAAGATAGATTTATATGAGAGCTGGATATCGGCAGAAGAGGATATGACGGAAGAGTTTGCAGTACGAGAAGAAGACAAAAAAACAAAAAGCGTGAAGGAAATACATAGAGAATTTGAGGAACAGTTTTTAAGAGCGATTCTGCCGACATTTGTTTGGGATGTGGAGGAATGGCTGGAGTCCCATCATATTCCCAATCAAGCAAAAGAGATTTTATCAAGGATAAATGAGCAGGGACACATATTCTGGAATTATTTCCTGAGAGATGAGGATTCACTGGCATTTTTAGAGACATTCATCCTATTTGGGGGAGACCTTCCAGAGAAAATGGATACCATATTCCAGGAAACTACCCGCTACATGGTTGAAAAGAGTGGGCTTAAAAGGAATGAACTGGTGGAATTTCTGACCTGTCTGGATGAGACAGAGAATCATCAAAAAATATGGTCAAAGGCAGAATTGGAAGAATTGTGCCCGGATTTGCTGTTTGAGAGGGAAGAGTTTCTGGAAAACATGGTGCGGGCACATATACTGGTGAATTGCTGTCACTGGTACCGCCTGTCCAATGAACTTTTGCTGCTGTGTGCACAAATGGCAGAAGCTGTATCAAGCGCGGATAAATTAGAGGAATTTTATCAGTCTGTTCAAACGCAGATTTTTAAGTCAGACAAAATGAAAAACAAGGACAGGTTCTTCTGGGAGATTCTCTATCAACTGGGCGCAGAACAGTACAAAACATATATACTGCCCGCAGCAGCTGACAAGCTGTATAAAGATATGATGAATTCCGGCAGGCACTGGACAAAAGTTCTCACTGACCTTTTGGAGATGGAGATTCGTTTCGAGGAAGGAGAGGTTATCGAAGGAACACACAATGGAAGCAGTATTCTGGAGATTTGGGGAGTTTATCTCGATTTAGAACTATTTCTGCTGATACCGTCAGAATTCACAGAAGAACAGAAATCACTCCTGAAACAATGCGGTATTCTGGGAGAAGGAATTGAGACAGTTACGCTCGGAGAAATACAAGAGCACCGACTGCTGAAGAGCCTGGGCATCTATGAAAACTTAGAAATGTTGTGGGAAACGATATGTAAACATCGAACAGAGGTATAGTATGAATCAGACAAAAGGAATAGAAAATATAAAGAAAAAACTATTGGAAGCAGTAGGCAAATATTCGGATTACAGGAGATTTTGGTACCAGCTGTCGGAACTGGAAGAGGAATATGATGAAACATTAGAATGCTATCATTTTGATATCTGGTTTGGAAAGTCAGGGGGCACCATCCGCTCTAAGGCGGCGGAGATGCTGCAAGTCACTACAGACCTTTTTGGAGATATGAAAGATAATGCAGAGACAGAGCTTTTCAGCGTACTGAAAGAGATACGGAGATTTGATGAGGAAGACCAGAAAAAAATTTGGGAGCAGGATATATATCTGGACCCGGAAAAGATTTCAGACGAAGATTTAGAAGATATGGTAAGGGATTGGGAAGAGGATGAGTGTGAATTAGCGGTGTTGGAAGATTTTAAGAAGTACATGAGAGAATATCTTGTGAGGAGGGGGAGGTGGAGGTAAGGTTACAAAATGAATCCGATTTTTTTGAAGCGAAAAATTATGCGTCCGGGCTGAATGGGATGAGGAACAGAAAATGAAGCGTAAATAAAGTGCTTTTGAAAGGCAATATTGTACAAGAAGGAAAATGAGGCAGAAATTACAGGTGCACTTATCTTGACAGGGGGAAACTCGTAAATTATAGTAATAATGAAATGGGTAAAACAATGCCAATATAAAGACTTGTGGAGAAAAAGATTATGCTTATCATTCAGCTGCTCATCATACTGGAAATGCTATGTGTAAATATGGCTTCCGTTGAAGGATTTTGCCGGAGAAAATACAGAAGAGTCGTCAGCTTTCTGGTGCTGGCGGCTTTCAGTTTGCTGTTTTTTGGCAGTATTATCTTCCTGTTTCCGAAATATGGTGACGGAAAACTGATGATACTGGGGCTTCTGTATCTAATTCCTCTTTCATTTTTGTACGAGAATCGCATTTTCCAGATATTTATTATCATGTGTATGAACTGGGCGTATTCGCTGTTTGCGTTTGTGGCTGCTTTTCAGATTAGCAGGCTCCTCGGCGAAGAGAATTTGTATGTGAATATGCTGCTGATTCAGACGGGAATTTATGCTTTGACCCTTTATCCATTGTTCAAATGGGCAATGCCGAAATTTATCTTTATTTTGGAAAATCTGGGAAAATATAACAGAGAATGTGTACGGTATTTTAATCTGAACTGCATTTTGCAGTCAGCTACGATTGTTGTTTTAAATATTGTATTTTTGGCGGAAGCGGGAAGCATAGCCAAAATCCTCGCGATTTTTTTCTTTTTTGGCACCACGATTCTTTCGTACGTTATGCTCTATCATATCGTGTCAGATTCTGTCCGTATCCGGAAGCTGGAGCAGGTTTCTTTGCAGGATGATCTCACAGGACTGGCAAACCGTGTTTGCCTATTCGAGGATTTGCAGGGATTACTGCGTGGACAAGATGTTTTTTCCATCCTTTTTATGGATCTTGACCGCTTTAAAGAAGTCAACGATACCTATGGACATGTTGTGGGAGACCAGTATCTGCGGCATTTTGCAGATATTTGTAAGGACGTTTTTCAGGACGGTGGAAAGGTATACCGCTTTGGGGGAGACGAATTTGTAGCGCTTTGTCCGGGCAGCATACCGAAGGACAAGACAGAGGAAATCCGAACCTGCCAAAACTGGGAGCAGGGAGCACCGTGCTCTTTTAATCAGGTCAGTATAGGAGCCATCGAGTGTCGTCCACCTTTTAAGGACGCAGACCGCTTGATGCATGAAGTGGATCAGAAAATGTATGAAATGAAACTGAAATCGAGGAAAGAACGAACCAAGTAACTTTATGATTAACCAAGTACAGAACAAACATTCGATTTGTTCTGTACTTTCTTTTTATACTCTGCTATAATACCAGAAGAGAATGAAAATACTAGATTCATGAAGGAGATTTTCTATGGATCATTTTGAATTAGTATCAGAATACAACCCCACCGGCGACCAGCCGCAGGCAATCGAGCAGTTAGTTCAGGGCTTCAAGGAAGGCAACCAGTGCCAGACACTGCTTGGCGTTACTGGATCGGGCAAGACATTCACCATGGCGAATGTTATCCAGCAATTGCAGAAGCCAACTCTTATCATAGCACATAACAAGACACTGGCAGCTCAGTTGTACGGAGAATTTAAAGAATTTTTCCCGGATAATTCTGTAGAATATTTCGTCTCCTACTAGTTTTGGGCTGAAAAAACAGTGGTTTTTAGTGCTGTTTAGTACCATTTAATGCTATTTTGTATGTCACGGGTGGACAGGATGATACTATAAGGATC
Organism: uncultured Ruminococcus sp.; assembly: GCA_900541505.1. Lineage (GTDB taxonomy): Bacteria > Bacillota > Clostridia > Lachnospirales > Lachnospiraceae > Mediterraneibacter. The sequence goes on along the minus strand of UQKK01000046.1, from coordinate 13,334 downwards.
AGGTGATACCAGATGAACAGGTGACCTGATTCGTACAATAGCAAATAGCTGCCTATTAGCCTGCATATTTATACATTTACAAGAAAAAGGTGTGTTATATAGGGTATACTTGAAGGTATATTTATACATTTGCCTAAAATGTGTAAAGGGGATGGAACCTCGCTCCGCAATCTTCTGCTGAACGAAAACCATCCGCATCATAACCGGACATTGCATATCAGCGGCATATTCAAAGGATCTGAAAAAGCGAACATTGATGTTGAAAAAGCGAATATTGGAACAGGAAAAGCGAACATTGAAGATGTTTTCACAGCAAAGACCACTGCGCATATTCAGATGTTGCAGGAGGCTTTCAGTTCCCAGACTGTTTTTGGAAGATCGGATGTACAGAGGACTCTTGGACTAAAGCCGACAAGAAGTTCAGAACTTTTGCGTGAAATGGCAGTACATGGAATCATCCAGCCGGTGGTCGGACATGGAAAAGGAAAGTATCGTTTCCGGCAGCAGGAGACCTGAGACGATAAAGAAAGAAGAAAGGGAAAGAAGTGGGAAAGATTTTTTTTACAAGCGATAATCATTTTGGACATGAGAAGGTAATTCAATTTGATGGACGTCCATTTTCTTCCGTAGAAGAAATGGATACAGAGATGATTCGCAGATGGAATGCAAAAGTGGGTAAAGGGGATCTGGTTTATGTGCTTGGGGACATGATATGGAAAACGCGCAGTGACGAAGCACCGAAGCTGATTAAAAGTCTGAATGGCCAGATTATCCTTATTAAGGGAAATCATGATCGTTTTTTGCATAATGCGAAAGCAAAAAATGCTCTGGCAGGGATTAAAGATTATGATGATATATGTGTGACATTGGAAGACGGTACGAAGAGAAGATGTATCCTCAGTCATTATTTCATACCTATGTATAATGGGCATCGCTATCAGGCAATCCATTTGCATGGACATTCACATTTTACAGACGAAGCGGACATAGAAATCGATATTGCGGAGCAGCTCAATAACCAAGGATTTCATACAGAGATATATAATGTGGGATGTATGTACTGGAATTATGAACCTGTTACGCTGGATGAGATTATTGCTCATGGGAAGACGGTGCGCCCTAGTTATGGGATGCGGAGCGATAATATGGAAACGAGGAGTGTATAGCAGAGAGGTTTCTGGTGAGCAGAGTCAAAATGAAAAATTTACTTTGTTATAGAATTCAAGTATAATGATAGGGAATTTACTGGAGCGGTTAAAGATTTTGAGGTGGTGATGGTATGGCACGAGTAGTCGGGATTGGGATACAGGATTTCTCTAAAATTCAGAGAGAGAATGTGTTTTATGTTGATAAAACGCGGTTTATTAAAGAATGGTGGGAATCGAAGGATGAGGTGACCTTGATTGCCCGCCCGCGGCGCTTTGGGAAAACGCTGACTATGAGCATGGTGGAACAATTTTTCTCTGTTGAATATGCAGGCAGTCCGTGTTTCCGGGGCATGGATATCTGGAAAGAGGAAAAATACCGGGAGATACAGGGAACTTATCCTGTGATCTCGCTTACATTTTCATCCATTAAAGAACGGAATTTTGACGAGGCAAGGAAAAAGATCTGTGCCACGATCCAGATGCTGTACCAGAAATACCAGTTTTTGCTGGAAGGAGATATTCTGAACGGACAGGAAAAAGCAGAGTTTTTAAAAGTTTCTGCCAAGATGCCGGAGTATGAAGCAACTTTGACGCTGAAAAAACTTTCTGGTTACCTGGAGCGCTTTTATAAGAAAAAAGTAATCCTGCTTCTGGACGAATATGACACCCCTATGCAGGAAGCCTATGTAAAAGGCTACTGGCAGGAACTGGCAGATTTTGTCAGAAACTTATTGAATGCATCCTTTAAAGACAACCCGTATCTGGAACGGGGAATTATGACCGGGATTACAAGGATCAGCAAGGAATCCATTTTTTCTGACCTGAACCATTTGAAGGTGGTAACGACAACATCGAAAGAATATGCAGACTGCTTTGGATTTACAGAAGAAGAGGTCTTTCGTTCCCTGGAGGAATATGGGCTTGGCGACAGGAAAAATGAAGTCAAAAAATGGTATGACGGCTTCTGCTTCGGGGATGTAAAAGATATCTATAACCCCTGGTCTATCCTGAATTACCTTGATACCAAGACGGCAGCGCCGTATTGGGTAAATACCAGCAGCAATCAGCTGATTAGCAAACTTCTGCGGGAAGGGAATAAAGAAGTAAAGGAATCCTTTGAAAAGCTGCTGCGCCGGGAGTGTATCTATACGGAAATTGATGAACAGATCATATATGGGCAGCTGGATATTGATGAGAATGCGATATGGAGTCTGATGCTCGCAAGCGGTTATTTGAAAGTGAGTGACAGCTGGACGGTAGAAACAAGTGATGAATGGGACCATGTCTATGGGGTAAGTGTCACAAATTTCGAAGTGCTTATTATGCTGAAAAAGATGGTCCGCAGTTGGTTTGCACCATCATCGTCAAACTATAATGAGTTTGTAAAAGCGCTGCTTATAGGCGATATAAAAGCAATGAATGTTTATGTAAACCGGATCGCTTCCGCTGTTTTCAGCTACTTTGATACAGGGAAAAAGCCTTCTGAGGCTACAGAGCCGGAACGGTTTTACCATGGATTCGTATTAGGGCTGATTGTAGATCTCGAAGACCGTTATCAGATTACATCAAACCGCGAAAGCGGATTTGGAAGATATGATGTGGTGGTAGAGCCGAAAGAGAAGGCGGATCCGGCAATCATTATGGAGTTCAAAATTCAGAATCAGGATGAGAAGGACTTGTCACAGACAGTCGAAGCGGCATTAAGCCAGATTGAAACGAAGAACTATGCGTCCGGTCTGATTGGAAAAGGGATACAGCCTGAGCAGATTCGGAAATATGGCTTTGCTTTCCGGGGGAAGGAAGTTCTGATCGGGGAAGGGAAATAAAAGCGATTGCATGCTCAGGAAGGAGCAGGCTATGAGAAAATCAGAGATGAACGAAGTGAATCAATTTTTAGACAGTCTGGGGATCAATGAGGATATATGGAACCAAATGGCAAATAGTTAAACGTAACTATAATAAAGTACAGCACAAGTTCGAATGTTTGTTCTGTACTTTCTTTTTATACTCTGCTATAATACCAGAAGAGATCCATGAAGGAGATTTTCTATGGATCATTTTGAATTAGTATCAGAATACAAACCCACCGGTGACCAGCCGCAGGCAATCGAGCAGTTAGTACAGGGCTTCAAGGAGGGCAACCAGTGCCAGGCTCTTCTCGGCGTTACCGGTTCGGGTAAGACGTTTACCATGGCGAATGTGATTCAGCAACAGAATAAACCGATGCTGATCATCGCTCATAATAAGACTTTGGCGGCGCAGCTGTATGGGGAGTTTAAGGAGTTCTTCCTCAATAATGCGGTGGAGTATTTCGTCCCCTAGAGTGCCGAGGTGTAAAAATGAGGAATATCCAGTGCTATTTAGTGCTGTTTCGTCCATGTTTTGTGGATTAAATGAAACTAAGTGGACTACATAACACTAGCTGGACAAAATGATTTTGTGGCTTTTGGTTAGGTAAATTAGTAACACTAGCTGGAAAAAACTATTCAAGGCTATGATAAAGATTGGGGTGTTAAAATGGACGGTCAAAGAGTGCAACAATATTGGTCTAATGAAATGAAGGTCATGCTTGAGACATACAAACAATTTGAAATACTAATTCCTGCAAAGAAAGGAAAAGGAGCGGCTCATAGAGGTGAGGATGGGAGATATGTAGAGACACTGATAAGAGAGTACTTAAAGCGCTATTTACCCAAAGAATTAGAGGTGCTTACGGGATTTATTATGCGACCGGCAGTAAAGACAGGTTTGAATAATAAAGTGAGAAAAAGTGAGAAGGACAGTAATTCGACTCAACTTGATATATTGATATATAATAGTGCAAGATATCCAGTGTTTCAAAGATTTGGAGATAGTGTTATTGTCCCACCAGAGGGGGTTATTGGAATTGTTTCTGTTAAGAAAAAATTGAATGAAATAGACGTTAAACATGAGGTGACAGCCTTAAAAAACGTATCTAAATTGTGTCGTTGTTATAATGATGCTGAGGAGGCGATAAGAGGACCATTTTTGGCATTAGTATCTATGGATTCATTTGAAAAAAAGAGAGAGTCAACGGAAACATGGATATATAACGAATTGAAGGGTATATATACAAAAGAAGATTACTTTGACGACCTGATAGGATATATAGGTTCTTTGAACAAATGGAGTATTTTTAAGAAAAGACCTAGGAAAGAAGATAAGGCAGAATATTTATACTTTAATCATAGTGAAGACGAAAAACACTTAGGATTTCAATTTTTAATTACAGGTATTTTGAGTGTATATTATGATGAAAGCAGAAACGATGTTTCTCGCCCAGGCTTTACCGCATTCCCATCACGGAGAGTTTGTAATAAAAAATTGGGAGATATCGAAGTATCAATGTTGAGATAAAAATAGACGTAATAATTTTAGTTTAAAAAGGTGTAAATGTATGGACAATATTTAAAATGAAACTTTTTATAATAAAGTAATAGAATTATTTTAAAATGCCAAGAAAAATTTGTCCATTGCTGTCAATATGACAATGGTATATTCCTATTATGAAGCTGGGAGAATGATTATTGAAGAAGAGCAGGATGGAAAAGAGCGTGCGGCATATGGAAAATATATTTTAAAAGAATTGTCAGAGAGATTAACGCAGAAATTTGGAAGAGGGTATTCTTACGATAATTTAAAACTGATGCGTAAATTTTATCTGGTTTATTCCAAAGACTCAATTGGGGAAACGTCGTTTCCCCAATCTGAAAATCTGCCAGTTACAAAAGAAGGAAGAAAATTCTATCTGAGCTGGTCTCATTATCTTATTCTTATGAGGATAAGTAATGTTGAAAAGAGACATTTTTACGAAATAGAGGCATATAGGAATGGTTGGAGTAAAGATGAATTGGCACGCCAGTATGGAAGTTCACTCTATGAAAGGCTTGCTTTAAGCAGAGATAAAGAAGAGGTAATCCGCCTTGCAACAGAAGGTCAGATAATTGAAAAACCCGAAGATTTATTGAAAGCCCCCTATATTTTAGAGTTCGCTGGACTTCCGGAACTTGTAACTTATTCTGAAACCGAATTAGAAAACAAAATTATAGATAATCTGCAAAAATTTTTACTTGAATTGGGGAGAGGTTTCACTTTTGTAGGGAGACAGGTTAGATTAACGTTTGAAGAAGAACATTTTCGGGTAGATTTGGTATTTTACAATCGCTTGCTGCGTTGTTTCGTACTATTTGATTTGAAAATTGGTCAATTAAAGCATCAAGATATTGGACAGATGCAGATGTACGTCAATTACTATGATCGAAAGGTTAAATTGGAAGATGAAAATTCAACAATAGGTATTATTATTTGCAAAGATAAAAAAGATGCTGTTGTGGAAATGACTTTACCTAAAGACAATAGCCAGATATTTGCCAGTAAATACGAGACGGTACTTCCCAGTAAAGAAGAATTACAACGATTATTGGAAGATAAAAATTATGAATAAGTGGGAATATTTGTCAGAGTATTTTGCGTTACGAATGATTTGGGAATGTGGCTGATATGGAACGTATTAAAAGTCACAAAGAAAGGATTTTCTATGGATGATTTTGAATTAGTATCAGAATACGCCCCCACCGGCGATCAGCCCCAGGCCATCGCTGAACTTGTCCGTGGCGTTAAGGAAGGCAACCAGTGCCAGACCCTCCTTGGCGTCACCGGTTCGGGCAAGACATTCACCATGGCGAATGTTATTAAAGAATTAAATAAACCGACGTTGATTATTACCCATAATAAGACTTTGGCGGCACAGCTGTATGGGGAGTTCAAGGAATTCTTCCCAAACAACGCGGTGGAGTATTTTGTCTCCTAGAGTGCCGAGGCATAAAAATGAGGAATATCCAGTGCTTTTTAGTGCTGATTCGTCCATATTTTACGGATGAAATGAAATCAGATGGACTAGATAACACTAGACGGACAAAATGATTTTGTGACTTTTGGTGATAACAATTCGTAATGAATAAAGATATTGAATTAAAAGGTGAAAATGATGAAAAAGAGAAAAGAAATATCAATAGTACGTTCCTCGGCGGCGGAATATCTGACATTTATTACTGCAACGGGAGAAAGTGATGTGAATGCTGTATATTTCGGTGAAAATGTATGGCTAACACAGAAAATGATGGGACTTCTGTATAATGTGGAAACTCATACGATTAATTACCATTTGAAAAAAATATTCGTTGATGGGGAATTAGATGAGAATTCAGTTATTCGAAAATTTCGAATAACTGCTTCTGATGGGAAAAGTTATAATACAAATCACTATAATTTGAAAGCAATTATAGCTGTAGGAAATAAGGTTGACTCTCCGAGAGCGGTTCAGTTTCGTAAATGGGCCAATGGCATTATAGAAGAGTTTACTATTAAAGGCTTTACTATGGACGATGAACGGTTAAAGAATTTTGGAACAGTTCTTACAAAAGACTATTTTGAAGAGCAGTTACAAAGAATTCGTGAGATACGGTTATCTGAGAGAAGGTTTTACCAAAAAATTACAGATATTTATGCAACGAGTATTGATTACGATCCTAAATCTAAAACAACCAGATTGTTTTTTGCCAGAGTCCAGAATCAGTTACACTGGGCAATCCATGGAGAAACTGCAGCAGAAGTGATCTATCACAGAGCAGATAGTGAAAAGAAACATATGGGTTTACAGACATGGAAGGATGCCCCTAATGGGAAAATACAGAAATTTGACGTAACAGTTGCGAAAAATTATTTGACGGAACAGGAACTATCAGCAATGGCTAGAATTGTTAATGCTTACTTAGATCTTGCGGAAATGAGAGCAGAAGAACAAGTTCCTATGACAATGGAAGATTGGGCAGGTCAGTTTGAAGGGATTCTAAAACTGTCAAAAAAAGAAATTTTGACACATGCAGGAAGCATTTCAGCAGAGATAGCAGAACAGTACGCGCTCAGCGAGTTTGAAAAATATCGTGTGAAACAGGATAGGTTGTATCAGAGTGATTTTGATCGAGTATTACTGGAAGAGCAAAATGATTTAGAAGAGTAATATTATGATTTATAGATGAAAATTGATTTGAGAAACGTACCGATATTTAGCTTGGACAGATATATATTTTTTTGATGTTATATACGAGAGAGGGAAAACAATGGAGTACTGTATATATGGATTATTATTTGTTGTAGCAATGTTTACAGTTCATTTAGTCTCTTGGGTTGGAAACGTATTACATAGTGTGCCAAATGGGGGAGCGAGTAGATATGCAGTTTTTACATTTCGTGGCGATCGGAATGGAACAATGTCAACGAATATTCTAATGAATATTTTGTTCCCGAATATTATATTGGTTTTTATGTATATGTTCTGCTATAAAGAAAAGATTGAAGTTTCACCCAATCAATTATTTTATTATATCTGCTTTTATTATGCATATAGGATAATTTTGATTAGTCTTATATTGAAAAGGAAGGAGTTATTGTCGATTCCTTATGAATTTACTAATATTATATTAGGAATATTGTTTGCACAATTTTTGGTAAAAGAAATTTTAAAAGTTCCGGAACAAGTTTTCATTCCATTATCTGAATTAGTAAATGAATTTTGGTTGGTGATAATAGTTCTTGTGTTTAAATTTGTGACCGAAATTTTTGATAAAATTTTTCGGCAGAACACAGTTGTGACCGAAAATATGTTGGATGAATATATCAAAAATAAGTTTAAAAAATTTTACCGGAAATATAAAGAGAATATATATATCACCCCGAATGATAATAAGATATGGATTTTAACGTTCTCTATTATGATTTTTGAAAATTATAATAGAGGAAATATTCTTAGGATGCTTGAAAGAATCAAAAATAATTTCGGATTCACTGCGACGACAGGAATCATGCAAATAAAGTCTAAAAAAAGTTTATCTGATGAAGAGAGTATTTCTTTAGCATACGATAAGTTGAAAAATGAAATTGTGCAAGGAAATGTTGAGATAGATGATGAAATGCAAATTGCGGATTATGCCAAACAGTATAATCCTGATGAAGATTATTCAAAGTCTGTATCGTTTATATATCAGCATTTATATGAATATATAAATAATAATCTTCAACTAAAACACGAATTTTATTTAGATTGTATTGATCAAGACGAAAAAGAAAGAACTAAACAGCAGGACATCTCCGTCTGTTTTCCTGAAAAGAAAAATTATGTTACACTAGATGATATTGCAATTATGAGTGGTTTAAAGAGAAAAGAAATATGTAGAAGAATAAAGGAAACAAATATTGTAGCTTTTTTTGATGAAGAGGAAGTAAAAGAATTATTATACAAAAATTCTACAGAAGGTAAAGGATAGGTAAATATTTTCGATAGGAGAAACTCAATTATGGATCATTTTGAATTAGTATCAGAATACGCCCCCACAGGTGATCAGCCCCAGGCTATCGATGAGCTTGTCCGTGGCTTCAAGGAAGGCAACCAGTGCCAGACACTGCTTGGCGTCACCGGCTCCGGTAAAACCTTTACGATGGCGAACGTCATCCAGCAGTTGAATAAACCAACGCTTATCATAGCACATAACAAGACACTGGCAGCTCAGTTGTACGGAGAATTTAAAGAATTTTTCCCGGATAATTCTGTAGAATATTTCGTCTCCTAGTGTGCCGGGGCAGGAAAATGGGGGATATCTGGTGTTATTTGACTCTGATTTGTCCATATTTTGTGGAGGGAACAGGACGGAATAGACTGGATGATATCATGTGGACAAAAGGATTTTGTGACTTTTTGCAGGAAAAATTCGTAATGAGAATAGATATAGAAAGTGCAGTAGCATAGAATGAGTAGTTGCGTAATATAATATAGGTACATAGTATGCTGGTTGAAACACGGAAAAATTCTGACTTGCTTTTTTTAGAGTTTTTGCCATACTATGTATAGAAGTAAATGTTTGCCGTTTGTTATACGACGGGGTACAAGATGTATAACGAGTATTTTTGCCACTTGCCGATGGTGTGGGATATAAATGATTCGGTATGAAAATGCCACTTGCTATATAGGTGGGATACAAATAGTATAGTGCGTAAATAAATCCCCGTCAGTCAATGATGGGGATTTTTCATAAGGAGAAAAAATGGAAATAAAACAGGGATACTCTTATCATATCAAAGATGAATTTTTTGATATGATACAAAGAAGATATGCAAGTAGGATATTGTTTCGAAACTAAGTAGGGTAAAAGTAGTCTGATCTTGTTTGGTTGTGCTACTTTTTGGTTGCTATAATTGTGCTTTTTACAGAAATGTAGGTGTATTGTAGTTTAACATGTGTTGCTGCAATGCTTATATGTAATAAAGTAAGATGTCGTTTCACATGTGAATGAGAAAAATAAAGAAAGCAGTCTGAAGAGATCTACTCATTTATATTTTTTTAAAGTCACCATTGGCATATAGTATGTGTATTATTATTGAAGGAGAAAAATAAACGGATGAATAGTGATCACATTAAAGAGATATTCTCTTTATATAGTCCAACTTTGTATAAAATATCAAGCTTGATGTTGGGAAACAAATTTGATGCTAATGATGCGGTTCAAGAAACGTTTTTGAAGTACATGCTATCAAATAAGAGATTTGGCACCAATGAATATGAAAAGGCATGGCTGATCAGAGTAAATATCAATATTTGTAAAAACATGCTGAGATTTCATAAATTACATCCACATATTAACTATGAAGAACTTACAGAAAAGTATCATAGTAGTGAGGAAAACAAAGTTATGGATATCCTAATGGAAATGAAAAGTAGAGATAAAGAAATATTGATTTTATATTATATTGAGGGTTACTCATGTAAAGAAATAAAGGAAATCTTGAAAATTAGTGAAAGTGCTGTCAAAAAGAGACTTGAGAGAGCAAGGAAAAATTATAAAAAAATGTATGAGGAGTGATAATTTGGTTTTCGATAAGATGTCAGATTTAGCAAAAGATATTTCATTTGGTGAAGAGAAAGAATTATATGAGGAATGTCAAAAAAAATATGGCATGAGAATTAAGAAAAGAACGAGAAAAAGGTATTCTATGACATTTATAGCTGTAATACTTTTAATCTGTTTATGTACTACTTTTCACAATTTGAATTATACAGTGGTATATGCTTCCGGAAAAGAAGGAATGGTACAATTAAAAGAAGGTGAGAAAGTTAGTCTTATAGAGGAAATGACCCCATTAGGGAAGGGATATACGATACAAATCTCCCATAGAAAAAATGAACGATTTGAAGTGATAGATGGATTAGAAAATTCTTATGCAGAAAATATTTTTGTAAATGGAGATACCATATATTGGGTACCAGACGGATTTTTGCCGGGGAAAATAACAGATGGAGATGGTAGTGATATTCAAATTAACAAAACTAATAGTTCGATATTGAAAATACGAGTGTATAAAGGAGAAAAGGCGGAAGATATTTATTTGCAGTTAGAAAGGGAGGAAACAGGTACTTATATTGAATTGTTAGAAAACGAAGGAGGTAATTAATGAGATGAAAAAAATAATAGGAATATTGTTATGTAGTGCGATTCTTTTATCAGGAACGGCAATAGTATTTGCATCTGATACGGCAGAACCAAACACAGTGAATAATATATCAATAAAAAAGAATAATATTTCAGAGACTGTGGATAAAAAAGAACCATTGGCTAGACTTCAAGTAATTACAGATAAAAAAGAAATTTCAAAAATCACATCGGACAATCCAAAAGTAAAAAAGTATTTAGAACAAAATGAGCCGTTTGCTGAACTTGAGATTATCAAAGATCAAAATGAAATTGCTAAAATATGGACGGAGAACCCGGATGTAAAAGTACTTATGCAGTCTAAAGCATATTACTTGGCATATGTAAAAGAAAATGATGTCAGGCTGAGAAAAACATCATTAACATCCGCTGTCGTTAATGGATTTTTGCATGAATCAAGCCAAGATTGGGTACTCTTAAATAACAATTATTCCTTGAATGAAAATTATATTTGGTGGGAAGTTGTAGATAGTTCTATTGGGTATCCGGGTTGGATTGTAAACGATTATATCTATTTGAGAGCTTCAATAGATATAAATAGAAATAAAGCGGATGTGCCGGAGATTGATTTCAATACACTAAAATTTATTCAGTAATTTATGGACGGTTATTATAATAGGATTGGTCAGAATGTTCTTTATAAAGATAATGGGGTGTTGAAGTCGAATCAGCATTTTATCGAGATATAATTTTATTGTATAGCCAGACAATGAAAGGTGGGATAATATGAAAAGAAAAGCAATGTATATGGCGGGTATATCTTTGAGTTTTTTTCCCCTTTTTGGTTGCACTGCAGTCGGAAATTATTGTGACAATACAAAACCAATCATTAAAGATGTCTCTTCTTCAGAAAATAAGACGAAAATACCAGGATATATATGTGAGTTGGAAAATATAGAATCATCTATACATGACGGCGTATATAGAACATATTCTTTAGGAGCTTTTTTTTCGGAGGAAACACTTGTAACGTTGGAATCGGAAATGTTACTTGATGAAATTGATTCACCTGATACAATCTGCGTATATTATTATAATGAACTCTATAAAACGATCACTTTTGAGAATAAAGATGAAGAACTTGAATTAAAAGATAGCGGAAATTATGCGTTCTTTGTTTTTGATGAAGATGGGAATTATGTGGACATTACTAATAAAATAGACTATTTGGTACCTGCTAGTGAAAATAACATAATTTATGTACAATGATTATATCAAAAAAATACTATACATATACTACGTTTTTATAAAACTCAGAATAGTAGAAAGAAGGGAAATGATATAGGACGTTTATTAGTTGTAGAATTTAAGGATAATGAAATACGTCCGTTTGATGAAATTATGGAAGTGTTTCGTAAATATCCAGATTTTCAAAAATATGAAATAGACTACGCACACATAATATCTATTCCCGATCTTGAAATACTTTCGGATCAAAGAAAGGTATATTGCGGGAAACAGGAAGTATCTCTAACTGCAAAAGAATATAACTTGTTGTGTTATTTCGCTGTCAATGAAGGAAGGGTTCTTACATACGAACAGATTTATCAAAAGATATGGGGCAATTATGTGCAGGATATAGAAAACAACACGATTGGTTCCCATGTATGTAAATTAAAAGAAAAACTATACAAAGCCTGCCCGGATCGGCAATTTGAGATCCGGTGTGTGCGTGAAGTGGGATATTGTTTCCAGGCTAAGTAGGATAAAAAGCAGTCTGATTGTATCATTTTTGTAAGCCGGTGTGTTGATTAGTTCGGATACATTGAGTCAGATGGAGCTATCCGATATAATAATGATAAATGGTATCTCTGTACTTTGAAATTTCATAGTGCTATTTCTATTATGTAATTTTACATAGCCGGAAGGTTTTCAATTACGAAAATCATCCGGCTTTTTTCATGCCCATTTTTATACATAGCCATTTCCCCACACAGGAAGATGGCTATTAAATTTTAGGAAAGGAGGGAACCATTATGGCGAATTGCAAAGTAATTGCGATTGCCAACCAGAAAGGCGGAACAGGGAAAACCACTACCACCGTCAATTTAGGGACCGGGCTTGCCAGAGAAGGGAAAAAGGTCCTTCTGGTGGACGCTGATCCGCAGGGAGATCTGACAACTTCACTGGGATGGCCGGAGCAGGATAACCTTTCTGTGACACTTGCCACACAGTTAGAAGAGATTGTGGCTGACCGGGAAATGGATAGCCACGCCGGGATTTTGCACCATGAGGAAGGCGTTGATCTGATCCCGTCCAATATCGAACTGGCGGGACTGGAAGTTATGCTTGTCAATGCCATGAGCCGGGAACTGACGCTGAAAAATTACCTGAACGAAGTAAAAAGCGGATACGACTATGTGTTAATCGACTGTATGCCGAGTTTGGGTATGCTGACGATCAATGCACTGGCAGCGTCCGACAGTGTAATTGTTCCGGTGCAGGCCCAGTATCTTCCGGCAAAGGGAATGACACAGCTTATGAAAACAATCGGGAAGGTACAAAGACAGATCAATCCGGCGTTGAAGGTGGATGGTGTTCTTTTGACACTTGCGGATATGCGGACCAATCTGGCCCGTGTGACCGCAGAGAGTATCCGTCAGAATTACGGGAGAATGGTTAAGGT
>UQKK01000045.1 GCA_900541505.1 uncultured Ruminococcus sp. | reverse complement strand
TGTCAGCAGAGCTGACCCGAATCCCGCGCCAAGACTCGCGGGCGAGTCTTGAATACAGAAAAGCCCTTCGGGATGCCCTGTGATATAAAAGTACTCCGTACAGGTTGAGAAGTTTCTATTGGGACTGCCCTGTGATATGAAACGTACTTCGAGCAGAGAAAGGAAAAACAGGATGGACAGAAAAGAGATACTGAGTGGGAAGAAAAGGATTGTCATTAAGGTCGGAACTACGACCATCACATACGATGAGACAGGTGATATCAATCTGGATAAGCTGGAAAAATTTGTAAGGATATTGATTAATCTGCGCAATAAAGGAAAAGAAGTCATCGTAGTCTCCTCCGGTGCGGTGGGTATCGGAAGGACCGCGCTGGGATTGGAGCACAAGCCGGAAACGGTGGCGGCGAAGCAGGCGTGCGCGGCGGTCGGGCAGGGAAGACTGATGATGATTTATGAGAAGCTGTTTAATGAGTACAGCCAGCTTACCGCCCAGGTGCTTCTGACAAAGGAGTCGATTACAAATAAGGAATGCAGGAGAAACGCGAGACAGGCATTTGATGAATTGTTCCGCATGAAGGTGGTGCCGATTGTCAATGAGAACGATGCTATATCGGTGGACGAACTTAACTATGGAAATTTCGGGGACAATGATACACTGGCGGCAAATGTGGCGAAGCTGGTAGATGCGGATTTACTGATATTGATGTCCGACATCGAAGGGCTGTACACGGATGACCCGAAGCAGAATCCAAACGCCCGCTTCATCCACACCGTTTCCAGCATTGACGGGAAACTGGAGCAGATGGCAAAGGGCGCTTCCAGCGAATACGGGACCGGCGGGATGGCAACGAAAATCAAGGCAGCGAAGATAGCCACAGGAATTGGGGCGGATATGGTCATCGCCAGCGGAGATAACATTTATAACATCAATGACATCATGGCAGGGAAAAAGGTGGGGACACTGTTTTTGTCAAAGGAACACCGCAAGGAGATGAAGACAGAGATGGCACCGGAGAAGCCGAAGTACCGCCGGCAGGCGAAACGCCAGCGAAAAGAGGCGGGGCATAAGGCTGGATTGGGACAGCAGGCAGGTGCAGAACAGAAGACAGGCGCAGGGCAGCAGGCAGGTGCAGGACAGAAGACAGACGCAGGGCAGCAGGCAGAGACGGGACGAAATTCAGGAGCGAGACAGCAGACAGAACAAAAACAAGAAGCAAGCCGAAAACCCGAAACAGTGAAAACACCGTCTGAGAAGCCTGCGGAGTAAGAAAAGAAGATATCCGGAAAGCCGGAAGAGAGAACAGGTAAAGACAACTGACAAAAAGGAGGAGAATAGGATGGAAAATTACATGGAGACACTCGCGGTACGCGCTAAAAAGGCGTCCATGGAAGCGGCAAAATTAGGCACACTCCAGAGGAATCAGGGGCTTCTGTCGGCGGCGGAAGAACTGCTTATCCAAAAGGACATGATTCTTTCTGAAAATGAAAAGGACCTGAAGGCGGCAGCAGAAAAAGGGACCAGACAGTCCATGCTTGACCGGCTGAAGCTCACAGAAAAGCGGATTGAAGACATGGCGGAAGGGCTCAGACAGGTGGCGGCTTTAGAGGACCCGATAGGGGAAGTCCTCTCTATGAAGATGCGTCCCAACGGACTGCGGATTGGGCAGAAGAGAGTGCCCCTTGGCGTAGTGGGAATTATTTATGAGTCCCGCCCCAATGTGACAGCGGATGCCTTCGGACTGTGCTTTAAGACCGGAAACTCTGTTATCTTAAGAGGCGGCAGCGATGCCATCCACTCCAACCAGGCAATTGTGCATGCTATCAAGGAAGGTCTGCGCAAGGAGCGTTTGCTGCAGGATTTAATCCTTCTGGTGGAGGATACCAGCAGGGCGGTGGTCCAGGATATGATGAAAATGCACGGACTTATTGATGTGCTTATTCCCAGAGGGGGCGCCGGGCTGATTGCCAATGTGGTGGAGAACAGCACTGTGCCGGTTATCGAGACCGGAACAGGGAACTGTCACATTTATGTGGATGAATCCGCGGACCGCAAGATGGCGGTAGATATCATCGAGAACGCGAAGACACAGAGAATGGGTGTCTGCAACGCCTGTGAGTCGCTGGTCATCCATGAGCATACCTTAAACCTCCTGCCGGAGATTGTGGAGAGATTGAAAATGCACGGAATTGAAATCCGCGGGGATGAGCGCGCCTGCGCCGCAAGCAGTGACATCCTTCCGGCGACAGAGGAAGATTGGGGAACCGAGTACCTGGATGCCATTATCTCTGTGAAGACAGTGGACTCCATGGATGAGGCAATCGCCCACATCAACCGCTACAATACCGGACATTCGGAGTCCATCATCACTCAGGATTATGATAATGCGCTGCGTTTCCAGGATGAGATTGATGCGGCGGCAGTGTATGTAAATGCTTCCACCCGTTTTACGGATGGTTTTGAGTTTGGCTTTGGCGCGGAAATCGGAATCAGCACCCAGAAGCTACATGCCAGAGGACCCATGGGACTGGAAGCTCTGACAACCACGAAATATATCATTTTCGGAAATGGACAGATAAGGAAATAGCGGAGGAAAAGGTGAGGGCTCTGGAATGACATTCCATGGTCCTTTCCAATTCCATAATTTCATATAGAGAATGAAATTACACTATGGTTCAAAAAGGATAAATTTTTGAGCCTAGAAATGTTTTATAAGAAAAATGCTCCACAGCAGGAAGAAAGTGCTGTGGAGCATTTTTTAATCAATAATTTATTCAGAAGTTTTTTTCTGTAACGCTTTTGTAAATGCTTTTAACATATCCAGGGCGCAGTCTTTTTCGTAAGGGCTGAATCCTTCCAGAAGAAGGTTAATCTGTTCAGTCTGGTACTCACCGGAGGAATGTTTTGAAGTTCCGTTGAGAATATAATCAGCAGAAAGATTGAGCGACTTGGAAATATTACGGAGAGTTCTGGCAGTCATACTTTTTCTGCCTACCTCAATATCTGCCAGAAATTGACTCGAAATGTCGCATTTTTCGGCAAGCTGCTCGCGGGTGTAGCTTAAAAATTCTCTATGGTCTCTGATACGCTGTCCGATTTCTTTATTAAATTTATTCTGTTCTTTGTCCATATCACCAATCCTTTTATATTAACCTACCTGGTGTACTGCCTCATTCACATTTCGCATAATGACTTGCCCGGATTTCCATCTGCTGCGTTGTCGTCAATCGACGATGCCACCGCATCGCCTCATTCCTTCGCCTTGCAGAGTGAAAATCCATTCTGCGTCATTATACTGAAGGCCAATGAGACAGTACACTAGTAGTATAGTGTTGGAAAATTGGCTGCGTAAAATAACTATAGATATTGACAAACAATAACTATAGTTATATCATGGAGAGGAAAATGAAGTTGGGAGAGTGGTGAGTGTGGAAAGAGAAGTAAAAAAAGCTAGTAAAAGAAAGCAGATTTGTCATTGTATAATTGCTTTTTTAGTGTGTATTAGCATATTCTTCCCAACAATGACTGTTCAGGCTGTCAATCAAAATGACGTAACTGCAAGATTGAATGAATTGATAAATCAATATAATGGAGAGAAATGGGAGAACTACAGTTATGGTGGGGGAAATATGGGAAAACAATGTTATGAATTCGCCCATCGAATATTTAATGACCTATTTAGCAGAGGAGTAGTGACAGTAGGCTCCTACTCAGGCACTACATATTATAAATTTAGTACTGCAAGTGATATAAAGACTCTGGGAACACTTGCCCCTGGGTATACGTTGAACAGCCTTGAGAATTTGTTGGAAAGCGCAGCTCCAGGCGATTACATTCAGGTTAAAAGAAGAACAGGAACTCAAGGTCCACATTCCATGATTGCTGTAGAAATAGACAAAAGTGGAAACAGAATAAGAATCTTCGATGCAAATACCGATGGCAATAACACTATCAAATGTTACTGGCAGTCTTTTTCAGATTTTTACAACAAAAATATGGGAGTTTCGGTCTACAGATATTCGGGATATACCCCTGGTCCCACAGCACCTCCGGGAAGTGCTCAAATTTCCAAAAGCCAGCATTGGTATGACTTAAGCGATACTATAGATATTTATATGAGTGCGGATAACGCGACGGGTTATTTTATGTCCATGTTCAAAGACGACCAGAAAATTATTTCGCAAAGTGTCGATTCCGGACATTTTTCTATGCCGGCGAGTAATTATGGGATAGGGCATTATTCTGTTTACTGTACGGCATCGAATGCATTGGGAGGGGCGGACAGCCCTTGGATTGATTTTGACGTTGTGGGTCCGGCAAGTTATATTTCGGTATCTGCTTCACAAAAATATTATGATATTTCAAGTAATATTTCGATTTCTGTTTCAAGTGTATGTGCCAAAGGACAGGTTATTGGAATTGACAAAGAAGGGGTAGGGAGAGTTGTTACAGAAGAGTGTGATACTACCTTTACAAAGACGGCCGCCTCTTTGGGAGTCGGAAAATACAGCGCCTATTTTTCTGTATATAATGGCTCAGGAACGACAGACACGGAACGGGTGGAATTTGAGATTGTGGATATGCTTTCTGACGCAGACAAAGTGGACTTGGGCAATGAATTTTATGCATACATAGAAAACCAGGATTGCGGCTACTATCTGACAAATCTGCCGGAAGATGATAACAATGTTATGGCGACAAAAGCTGAAGGTGGGGAAAATCAGATTTGGAAATTTACCAGACTGTCAAATGGCTCTTATAAAATCCAGAGTATGCTCAATGGAGGATGGCTGGATGTGGAAGAGGGGCAGGATTCAGACGGTACCAATATCATAGCTTATCCACAATATAAGGGTCAGGGCAACCAGCAGTTTAACTTATACAGTCAGTGTGGAGCTATTTATATAAAACCGTTGAGCAGCAATGAGCGGGTGGTGGACACATCCCTTGATAGTGATAAAAATGTGAAAATCTGGTCAGTCGTGGTCGACTGGGGACCCCAGAAATATAACATTATAAAAATTGCAGATACATATCCTATATCTTATGACGCAAACGGAGGAGAAAATCCGCCGGAAGGGAAGTTGAAATTTAAAGATGTTGCTTCGAAGCTGTCGGAAGATACACCACAGCGAAAATATCAGATTACTTATCACCCCAACGGGGGAACCGTCTCTGAAAAGACGAAAGAGGTAGAAAGTGCTTTCAAGGAATGGAATACCTTGGCAAATGGTCAGGACACGTCTTACCAGCCGGGTGATGAATATAAAGAAAATAAAGAGTTGAAGCTTTATGCCCAGTGGAAAGAAATAAAAGTAGGAGAATTGCAGATACCGGAGAGAGAAGGATTTGTATTTGACGGCTGGTATGATTCCGATACAGGAAAAAAGATAACAGAGGATACGACGGTGACAAGTGATTTGAATGTATACGCCCAGTGGAAAGAAGCAGGGGCATCCACGCTTCCGGGGGACGTAAATGGAGATGGAAAGGTCAATACAAAAGACTCTGTTTTATTGAGAAAACATATTCTTGATGGGACTGTTATTGATGAGGAAGCCGGAGATGTAGACGGAACCGGCAAAATTAATTCCAGAGATTCCATCCTGCTGAGGCAGTACATACTTGGCATGGATGTTGAATTGAAATAATGAACAGAAGAGAGGAAAGAGTAAAAACATGAAAAAAATAATTTCAAAACTGATGGCTCTTGTGATAGTGTTGGGAGTCTTGGCTGGCAATACCATTGTATTTGCCAATGAAACCGGAGAAATAAGCGCCAGTACCGTATCTGGAGAGCCGGGAGACGAAGTGGAAGTCACCATTAATATGGATAAAAATCCTGGTATTATCAGCATTTATCTGCAAATAGGATATGATGAAAACGCTTTAAAATTAAACAGCGTAACAGATGAAAAGCTGCTGACGGATTATATGGCAGGGGACCTTGCTCAAAATCCATTTTCTGTTTCCTGGGAAATGGCTACGGCACCGGATAATGTAACCAGTACAGGGACACTGATGACCTTGAATTTTACCATTTTGGATGACGCTCAAAATGGCGATTATGACATTACCGTTCAGGCACTTGGAGAGGGAAATATTATAGACCACGACTTCAATGATGTCCCCTTCCATTTTACGAATGGGAGCGTAACAGTGAAAAATGGTGCGCATGAGCACGTATATAATGGCAGACAGGAAGTTATTAAAGAAGCAAACTGTACAGAGGATGGGACTCTTAGAATTTATTGCTCGGTGGAAGGCTGCACTTCCTATGAGGAGAAAACCATTGCGGCTAAGGGGCACAGCTATGGTGAATGGGAGACTGTGAAAAAGCCGGAAATTGGAGCAGAAGGCGAAGAGCAGCGTATCTGTACGGAATGTGGAGATGTAGAAAAACGAAACATTCCGGCGATTGTCCATGGTGAAGAGGACCATGTATATGACGGAAGAACAGAAGTAATAACAGAAGCAAGCTGTACAGAAGAAGGTACGCTTAGAAAATATTGCTCTTTTGAAGGATGCGATGCTTATATCGAAGAATCTATCCAGAAAACACCGCATACAGAAGGAGAGTGGGAGGTTACAGAGAAAGCGACCTGTACGGAAGATGGAAAGCAAGTTAAGAAATGTACTGTGTGTGGCACCGTTTTGGTGGAGGAAACCATCCAAGCGGAAGGTCACAGTTATGGTGAATGGGAGACTGTGAAAAAGCCGGGAATCGGAGTGGAAGGCGAAGAGCAGCGTACCTGTACACAATGTGGAGATGTAGAAAAACGGAACATTCCGGCGATTGTCCATGGCGAAAAGGACCATGTATATGACGGAAGAACAGAGGTAATAAAAGAAGCAAGCTGTACAGAAGAAGGTACGCTTAGAAAATACTGCTCTTTTGAAGGTTGCGATGCTTATATTGAAGAACCCATCCAGAAGACACCGCATATAGAAGGAGAGTGGGAAGTTACAGAGAAAGCGACCTGTACGGAAGATGGAAAGCAAGTTAAAAACTGTACAGTATGCGGAACCGTTTTGGCGGAAGAGACCATCCAGGCCACAGGTCACAATTATGGTGAATGGGAGATTGTGAAAGAACCGGAAATCGGAGCAGAAGGTAAGGAACAGCGCACTTGTACAGAATGTGGAGATGTGGAAAGCCGAACGATTCCGGCTATTATTCATGGGGAAAATGACCACGTGTACAACGGGCAGCAGCAAGTAATGAAAGAGGCAAGCTGCTCAGAGGAGGGAGTGTTGAGAACCTACTGTTCCGTTAAGGGATGCCATGCATACATAGAAACGGCTATTGGAAAAACAGACCATACTTTCGGACAGTGGGAAATTGAAAAAGAAGCTACTGCGACTGTGGAAGGTATAAAAAAGCGGGTATGCTCTGTATGTGGATATGTGGAGAAGGCAGACATTCCGGTTCTTTCCGAAGAAAAAGGAAACACGGATACGGAAAACGGTAAAAATACAACCAATACAGACGCAGCAAAAAATCAGACCGTTGAGGCTGAAAGCGTAAAAACAGGGGATTCCTCACAGCTTGTATTCTGGAGTGTATTGGTGGGCACTGCGGCGATAGTTATTGCCGGAACAGTAAAAAGGCTGCAGAAATCAAAAAGATAATATAAAATAAAAAAATAAGTGAAGGTCTGTCGCACGAATTCTTTGTGTGACAGACCTTTCTTAATAGGAAACTTCGTTCTCTATTAAATAAAACGCTCCGCGGGGCGCAAAATGTCCGGAGGACATTTGTTCTGCGCAATTGTGTTGATACAAGGGTAACTGCGCTGATATAAGAAAATGCTTGCATAATATGCATAAAAGATGTATAATTATGCAAGTATTATTCATATTATACAGGAAAATACTTTACTTCTTATTAAAAGGGGTATATGATAAAACAGCGAAATACGATTGTGAAAACTTGCAGACAAAGTGACCGCGCTTGGTATGGGAGTTCTGACAGTGGAACTCTTTGTGAAAACGCGATGTAAGAAAGGATGTTTTAATATGATAAAAGCAGGGATTATCGGGGCGACCGGTTACGCGGGAGCGGAACTGGTGCGGATTTTGACAGCGCATAAAGATGTGGAGATTGTCTGGTACGGCTCCAGGAGTTACATAGACCAGGCATATGCCAGTGTTTACCGCAATATGTTTGAGATTGTGGACGATGTTTGTATGGATGACAATATGGAGGAGTTAGCAGATAAGGTGGATGTCATCTTTACCGCCACACCCCAGGGATTCTGCGCTTCCATGATAAATGAGGGGATTCTCTCCAGGGCGAAGATTGTGGACTTGAGCGCGGATTTCCGTATAAAAGATGTGAAAGTATATGAAGAGTGGTATAAGATTGAGCACAAGGCACCTCAGTTTATCGAGGAGGCGGTGTACGGATTATGCGAGGTGAACCGGGAGCAGATTAAAGGGGCGAGACTGGTGGCAAATCCGGGATGCTATACGACCTGTTCCATCCTCACAGCGTACCCGCTGGCAAAGGAAGGACTCATAGATATGGACACCCTCATTATTGATGCGAAATCCGGGACATCCGGGGCAGGAAGGGGAGCCAAGACCCAGAATTTATTCTGCGAGGTCAATGAAAATATCAAGGCGTACGGCGTGGCAACGCACCGGCATACCCCGGAGATTGAGGAGCAGTTAGGGTATGCGTCCGGGCAGCAGGTGGTGCTGAATTTCACACCCCATCTTGTGCCTATGAACCGGGGGATTTTATCTACAGAGTACGCGAAACTTACAAAAGAAGTAAGCCCGGAGGAAGTAAAGGCAGTATATGACAAATACTATGCCGGGGAGAAATTTGTCCGTGTGCTGGGAGACGGCGTCTGCCCGGAGACCAAATGGGTGGAAGGCAGCAACTATGTGGATATCGGATTCCAGATTGATAAGCGGACCGGGCGCATCATCATGATGGGCGCCATGGACAACCTGGTAAAAGGCGCGGCGGGACAGGCAGTGCAGAACATGAACCTGATGTTTGGTCTGCCGGAGAGCGAAGGGCTTGATTTGGTGCCCATGTTCCCATAGGAAAGAGTAAAGGTGAGAAGAAACATGATTCGTGTGATGAAGATAGAAGATTACGATGGTGTGTATGCGTTGTGGAAGAAGATAAAAGGGTTCGGAATCCGCAGTATCGATGACTCCAGGATTGGCGTGGAGCGATTTCTGAAGCGCAACCCCACCACCAGTGTGGTGGCTGTGGAGGACGGCAGGATTGTGGGGAGTATCCTCTGCGGGCATGACGGGCGCCGTGGGTGTCTCTACCATGTCTGTGTGGATGAAGCCTACCGCAGAAAGGGCATCGGCAAGGCGATGGTGGTATACGCTATGCAGGCATTGAAGGAAGAAAAAATCAACAAGGTCTCCCTCATTGCGTTTACAAAAAATGATGTGGGAAACGCGTTTTGGAATACCATCGGCTGGACAGAACGGCTGGATTTGAATTACTATGACTTTACGCTGAATGAGGAAAATATCACCGCGTTCAACGCGCAGTGATAAATAAAGAGGAGGGAAAGAAGATGGAAGTGATAAAAGGCGGCGTGACCGCGGCAAAAGGCTTCGAGGCGGCGTCAGCGGCGGCAGGCATTAAATATCAGGACAGGACGGATATGGCGCTCATCTACAGTGAGAAACCCTGCAAGGTAGCGGGGACGTTTACCACAAATGTGGTGAAGGCGGCTCCGGTTAAGTGGGACAGAAACGTTGTGGACGATAACGTGAAATCTCAGGTGGTGGTCATCAATTCGGGCATTGCCAACGCCTGCACGGGAGCGGAAGGCTACAGCTATTGCGAGGAAACCGCGAAGGAGGCGGCGAAGGTCTTTGGGATAGAGGAAAAGGGCGTTCTCATCGGCTCCACAGGAGTCATCGGCATGCAGCTTCCCATGGAGAAGTTAAAAAAGGGAATCCATATGCTTTCAGAGGCAAAGGGAGCGACTGTGGAGGACGGAAATAAAGCGGCGAAGGCGATTATGACCACAGATACGAAGGAGAAGGAAGTGGCAGTGACCTTTGAGGTTGAGGGAGAGACGGTCACCATCGGCGGGATGGCGAAGGGCTCCGGCATGATTCACCCCAATATGTGCACCATGCTCGCTTTTATCACCACTGACGCGGCAATCTCCCGCAAGGCGCTCAAAGCGGCGCTGAGTGCGGATGTAGAAGATACCTACAATATGATTTCCGTGGACGGGGACACCTCCACCAATGATACGGTCCTTTTGCTGGCGAACGGCATGGCGGGAAATAAAAAGATTAAAGCGGACACCCCCGCTTATGAAAAATTTGTAGAGGCGCTCCACTATGTCAACGAGAGTCTGGCAAAACAGATTGCCGGGGACGGAGAGGGCGCGACCGCTCTCTTTGAGGCGAAGGTGACAGGGGCGGCGACCAAGGAACAAGCGAAAGTGCTGGCAAAGTCTATTGTCTGCTCGAACCTCACTAAAGCGGCAATCGCGGGACATGACGCCAATTGGGGAAGGATTCTGTGCGCCATGGGATATTCGGGCGCAGACTTCGACCCGGAGAAGGTGGATTTATTCTTTGTAAGTGACGCCGGGAAACTGCAGATTATCGAAAACGGGACGGCGGTGGATTACAGCGAGGAGAAGGCTACGGAAATTCTCTGCAGACCGGAGGTGACGGCGATTGCCGACATCAAAGAGGGAAACGAGAGTGCATCCGCGTGGGGATGTGATTTGACACACGAATACATTAGTATCAACGCAGATTACAGGAGTTGAGGTGGAAAAATGAGCGAAATGGGAAATAAAAACGAAAATATGCAGCGCTATCTGGAAAAAGCGCAGGTATTGATTGAGGCGCTTCCTTATATCCAGCGTTTCAACCGCAAAATCATTGTTGTGAAATACGGCGGCAGCGCCATGGTGGACGAGAGCCTGAAAAAGAGAGTCATCGAGGACGTGACCCTCTTAAAGCTGGTCGGATTCAAGCCCATCATCGTGCACGGCGGCGGCAAGGAAATCAGCAGGTGGGTCGGAAAAGTGGGGATGGAGCCCCGCTTTGTAAACGGGCTGCGTGTGACGGACGAGGAGACCATGGAAGTGGCGGAGATGGTACTGGGCAAGGTAAATAAAAGCCTGGTACAGATGGTCGAAGAGCTGGGCGTACGTGCAATTGGCATCAGCGGCAAAGACGGCGGGCTCTTGAAGGTGGAGAAAAAATACGCGGACGGCGAGGATATCGGATTTGTGGGTGAGATTACAGAGGTCAACGAGAAAATCCTCTACGATTTGCTGGAAAAAGATTTCCTGCCTATTGTCTGCCCGGTGGGACTGGACGATGAATTTCATACCTACAACATCAATGCGGACGATGCGGCGTGCGCCATCGCCCGCGCGATGAACGCGGAGAAGCTGGCGTTTCTGACAGATATCGAGGGTGTTTATAAGAACCCGGATGACCCCTCCACACTGATTTCTGAGCTGTGGGTGGAAGAGGCGAAGAAACTCATGGACGAAGGCTACATCGGAGGCGGTATGCTCCCGAAACTGAAAAATTGTATCGATGCCATCGAGAACGGAGTGTCCAGAGTCCACATCTTAGATGGAAGGATTCCGCACTGTCTCCTTCTGGAAATCTTCACGAACAAAGGTATCGGCACGGCAATTTTACACGGAAAAGAAAGCAGGTATTATCATGGTGAATAAGAAAATTCAGGCGGCGGAGGAAAATCTCATCCACGTCTACAACCGTTTTCCCATCGCGTTAGACCACGGGAAGGGCATGTATCTCTATGATACGGAAGGCAAAGAGTATCTGGATTTTGCGGCGGGCTTCGCGGTCTGCGCCCTGGGATATGACAACGCGGAATTTAATGAGGCAATCAAAGCGCAGGCGGACAAGCTCATCCACATCTCCAACCTTTATTATCACGAGAGCTGCGGGGAGGCGGCGAAAGAGTTAAATCGCGTCTGCGGCATGGACAGAGTGTTCTTTACCAACAGCGGCGGCGAAGCCAACGAAGGCGCGCTGAAAGCGGCGAGAAGATATGCCTACACGAAAAAGAGCGGGCGGTATGAGTTCATCGCCATGGAAAATTCCTTCCACGGCAGGAGCTTTGGGGCAGTGTCCGTGACCGGGCATGACGCTTACCGGGAACCTTTCGAACCGGTTGTTCCCGGTGTGAAATTCGCCAAATTCAATGATTTGGACAGTGTGAAGGCGCTGGTAAACGAGAAGACCTGCGCCATCATCTTAGAGCCTCTCCAGGGAGAGGGCGGCATCAATCTTGCCACTCAGGAATTTATGGAAGGCATCCGCGCCCTCTGCGATGAGCAGGACATCCTGATGATTTGCGATGAGGTGCAGTGCGGTATGGGACGGACCGGGGATATGTTCGCGTGGCAGGGATTCGGCGTGAAGCCGGACATCCTCACCATGGCGAAGGCAATCGGAAACGGTATTCCGGTGGGCGCTTTTGCTATGACGGAAAAGGTGGCAGAGTATTCCTTAAAGCCGGGCGACCACGGGGCGACCTACGGCGGAAATCCGCTGGCATGTACGGCAGTGAAGAAGGTCATCGAGATTTTTGAAAAGGAAGATATCGTAGGTCATGTGAGAAAGATTGCCCCCTATCTGGAGAAACGCCTCCAGGAATTGGCGGACGAATTTGACTGCATCACAGAGCGCAAAGGCAAAGGACTCATGCAGGGACTCGCCTTTACAAAGCCGGTGGCGGAAATCAACCAGAAGGCAGTGGCAGACGGGCTTTTGGTCATTCAGGCACAGGGAAATGTGATTCGTTTCCTTCCGCCTTTGATTGTGGAAGAAAAGCACATTGATGAAATGATAGAAAAAATGAAGAAGATTCTGGCGTAATAAAAACCGGCCATCGGGAAATACTATCTCAAAAAGCGGAAAAAGCGAAGCGGGAGGTAGATTCAGATGGCTGGTTTTTTGATTGCTCTCTTATCGGGGGCGCTGATGAGTGTGCAGGGGGTATTTAACACGCAGGTTACAAAGACGACAGGAATGTGGGTGAGCAATGCCTGGGTGCAGCTTTCCGCCTTTGCGGTATGCTTCATCCTCTGGCTCTTTAACGGGCGGGACAGTGTGGCGGCGATAGCCAAGGTGTCTCCCAAATATATGCTCTTAGGAGGTGTCATCGGCGCGGGCATCACCTGGACTGTCATCAAGAGCATGGGCGCGCTGGGTCCTGCCAAGGCAGCCCTCCTTATTGTCATCGCCCAGTTAGTAGTGGCGTATGTGATTGAACTTCTGGGGCTGTTCGGCATGGACAAGGAACCGCTGGAATGGAGGAAAATAGGAGGGCTTGCACTGGCTCTGATTGGCATCGCCATTTTCCAGTGGGAGTAAGGAGCAAATCGCATTGTCTGCCGCGGGCAGTATCCGCGGGAGTTCCGCGTATATGTGCCCTGATTCTGACAGTTCAGCCCGCGCGCCATTTCTGAAGGCGTGTGTGCTCTTGTAAAGAGAGGGTAACAAAGCTGTAACAAAAATGTAATTTGTGTATTGTAATTTAGGCAGGAATTCGTTACAATAGGATTGTCCGGCATAAAGGGGTATTCCTCAAGGTTATACAGACTGTGAGGGATGAATATGCAAGACAAAAGAATCAGAGTATTTCCGGTGATTTTGGCAGTATTGTTTCTCTGCCCTTTTTTGTGCGGCTGCCGCTGTGATGAGTCAGATACCCTGGCGGAAGCCGGTCTTCAGGAAGAGACAGGTGTGCAGGAGGATAAGGAGCAGGAAAAAGAGCCGGAAGAGGATGGAGCGGAAGATACCGCGTCTGATAAAGATACAGGCGAAACGGGGACGAAAACCGGTCAGGAAGCAGACACGGTTTTTGTCTATATGTGCGGAGCGGTAGCAGCTCCGGGAGTATATGAACTAAAGAGCGGTGCGAGGGTCTATGAGGCAATCCGTCTTGCCGGCGGCGTCACAGCAGAAGCGGCGCAGGAGGTGTTAAACCAGGCAAGGGTGGTGACGGACGGCGAGCGCATCTATGTGCCCACTGTTAAGGAAGTGGCAGACGGGACTTACACAGACGATGGTGCTGCCAAAGACAGCACTGCGGACGGGGTTGGAGATGGACCACAGAGTTCGGAGAACAACACACAGGGAAAAATAAATATTAATACGGCTGGAAAAGAGGACCTCATGACCTTGACGGGAATCGGGAATGCGAAAGCGGAAAGTATCATAAGATACAGAGAAGATAACGGAAGCTTTCAGAGCATCGAGGAGATTATGCAGGTAGAGGGAATCAAAGAGGGAGTATTTAATAAAATAAAGGATAAAATTACGGTATAGCAGGGAGTAGAAGTTTAGGAGTATGAGTAAGAAAATCTTAGTAGTAGATGACGAAAAGTTAATCGTGAAGGGGATTCGCTTCAGTCTCGAACAGGACGGTATGGAAGTAGACTGTGCCTATGACGGGGAAGAGGCGTTAAAATACGCAAAGAACTGCGAGTATGACCTGGTGCTTCTGGATGTGATGCTTCCCAAACTGGACGGCTTCCAGGTCTGCCAGCAGATTCGTGAATTTTCGGATATGCCGGTGGTTATGCTGACGGCGAAAAGTGAGGATATGGATAAGATACTGGGGCTGGAATACGGGGCAGATGATTATATCACAAAGCCTTTTAATATCCTGGAGGTAAAGGCGAGAATCAAGGCAATTATGCGCCGTACTTCCAGAAAGAAGGAGACGACCAGCAGTCCGGTCATCGTAAAAGGGGCGATGCGCATCGACTGCGAGAGCAGGAGGGTGTTCATCGGCGACAAGGAAATCAATCTGACAGCGAAAGAATTTGATGTGCTCGAACTTCTGGCGATGAACCCGAACAAGGTATACAGCAGGGAAAATCTGTTAAACCTCATATGGGGCTATGATTATCCGGGCGATGCGAGAACAGTGGATGTACATATCAGGCGGCTGAGGGAGAAGATAGAGATTAAGCCGAGCGAACCGAAGTATGTACATACAAAGTGGGGAGTGGGTTATTATTTCCAGGGTTAAAGTTCGTTTCAAACTGAAAGATAAAATCTTAAAGAATCTGCGGTTCCGTATGATACTTGTCATCGTCTGCGCGGGGCTTATCCCGTCGTTCGCTGTGTATACGGCAATCATAAGGGCATACGAGACAAGGGAGATATCCGTGCGGACCGCTGAGATTCAGAATCAATGTACAATTCTTAGCAATCAGCTCAACAGCTATGATTATCTGGAGGATTCTTCGTCCGAGGTCATCAATGCAAATTTAACACAACTGATGAATATTTATAACGGCAGGGTCATGATTATTGACCGGAATCTGGAAGTCATCAAGGATACATACGACTTAGATGAAGGAAAGACCATTGTCTCGGAAAATGTGGTGACCTGTATGCAGGGGAAGAGCACCAACAGTTATGACAGGAAGAACCAGTACATCGAGGTGACCGCTCCGGTCATGGATTCTGACGGCAAGGAGATAGAGGGTGTCATGCTCGCCAGCGTCTCCACAGATACTATTGCCAACAATCTGAATATCTTAAGGACGAACGGAATCGTTATTGTGGCAGGGGTGATGATTCTTTTGACGGCTGCGGGAGTCCTCATCGCGGACCGCATGGTGCGCCCTCTCCATAAGATTACCAAGGCAATCGAGAGTGTCTCCGAAGGGTACGGGGACGATGTGCTGCATGAAAATACCTTTACGGAGACGAAGATGCTGAGCGAGGCATTTAACAAAATGCTGGGAAGGCTAAAGCTTTTGGATGATTCCAGGGAAGAGTTTGTCTCCAATGTCTCCCATGAGCTGAAGACTCCGCTGACTTCCATGAAGGTGCTGGCGGACTCTCTTCTGGCACAGGACGAAGTGCCGGTGGAGCTGTACAAAGAGTTTATGGGCGACATCGCCAAGGAGATTGACCGCGAGAATGATATCATCACGGACCTCCTCTCCCTCGTAAAGATGGACAAGAAGGGTACCACACTCAACATCAGCTCAGTCAACATCAATGAGCTGCTGGAGCAGATTCTAAAGCGCTTAAAGCCTATTGCGGAAAAGAAGGATGTGGAAGTGGTGCTGGAGAGCTTCCGCCCTGTAGTGGCGGAAATCGATGAGATGAAACTGTCCCTGGCGATTTCCAATCTGGTGGAAAACGCGGTGAAATACAATTATGAAAAGGGATGGGTTCATGTGTCCCTGAATGCGGACCACAAATATTTTTATATCAAGGTGGCGGATTCCGGCATCGGGATTCCACAGGAAGACCAGGCCCATATCTTTGAGCGTTTCTACCGCGTGGACAAATCCCATTCACGGGAGATGGGCGGCACCGGACTGGGGCTTGCCATCGCCAGAAATGCGGTTATTATGCACCGAGGCTCTGTCAAGGTATACAGCAGTGAAGGGGAAGGAACCACCTTTACGGTGCGGATTCCTCTGACTTACGTGGCTGGTTAAAGGGAGGCAAAAGGATGAAGAAGAGAAGAATATGCATAACCGTCATCTGTCTGTGCATTGCCCTTTTGTTTACTGCCTGTGACAAGCGGACGGATGTAGAAGAAGGGGATTCCTTTATCTACTGTCTCAATGAGGACAGGACCGGACTTGTGAAGGTCAGGTACGATATCACCCAGGAAGATACCCTTGAGGCGGCCAAGGCGATGCTGAAAGAGCTGGGGGAACCGGCGGAGGAAATCACCTACACCCAGGTATTCCCAGAGCCTGTGAAGGCAGAGGAGTGTGAATTAAAGGGCAGTATCCTGTATGTGGACTTCAACAGCGAATATCTGAAAATCAAATCTCTGGAAGAAAAGCTTATCCGAGCGGCTGCAGTACAGTCCCTTTTAGAGATTAACGGCATCAGCGGAGTGCGCTTTCTGGTGGAAGGGGAGGACTTAAAGGACAGCGAGGGAAATAAGATAGGTCTGATGAATGGCGATGATTTCGTACAGAATACAGGTTCTTCCCCCAATGCCTACCAGACCACATCGCTGACGCTGTATTTTGCCAATGGGAAGGGAGATAAGCTGGTTGCCCAGACGATGGATGTCAGATACAGCAGCAATACATCCAAAGAAAAGCTGATTGTGGAGAAACTGATGCAGGGACCGAAAAGAAACGGCGCCTATCCGACCATCAACCCGGCGGCAAACCTTCTGGGAGTGACCATAAAGGATGACATCTGCTACGTGAATTTTGACAGCGAATTTTTAAACAGCACCTACGACGTGCTGCCGGAGATTACCATTTATTCTATCGTAAACTCTCTGGTGGAGGGAACATCCGCCGCCAGCGTCCAGATTACGGTAAACGGGGAGCCGGACACGGTCTATCTGGAGACAGTGGATTTAAGTAAGCCGCTTCAGGCAGAGAAAGATTGGATAGAAGAAAAATAGCAGAGGATTTTTCGAATTCCTATATAGGATTTTACGTTCCCGTAAGGGTCGTGGGATTTTTTAGTTGGGGTAAGCATCGCAGTGAACAATAAAACATGAAAAAACGACCCCTATGTATGGTGTGTCTGCTGTTTCTTGTGATACAGACTGTCAGGGTCAGCCTAATCCATGCCGAAGCGAGTAAGCCTTCGGCATGGGAACAGGCTGCGGCGAAACAGGAGAGTGTCACTGTAAATGGAACGGCGGCAGACATACAGAACAAGGAAAAGGTAACGGCAGTTATTCTCAGAGACTGCCGGATTTCTACGCGTTCAGGAGAGTTCAGTGAGGAGAAGCTCCTCGTCTATGTAAGAGATGATTCAGATGCCCGTTTCGGGCGGGATTCGCAGGACAATGGAGGGAAACAGAATCGTTTAAAGATTGGAAATAAAGTGCGCGTCACGGGGGAGGCGGCGCTTTTCGATGAAGCGCGCAATCCGG
Source organism: uncultured Ruminococcus sp. (assembly GCA_900541505.1). GTDB lineage: Bacteria > Bacillota > Clostridia > Lachnospirales > Lachnospiraceae > Mediterraneibacter. The sequence continues at coordinate 5,911 of UQKK01000045.1, read as the reverse complement.
GCAATTTTGACCAGCGGTTTTATTACGCGAAACAGGATATCCGTTTGCTCCTATGGGCAGAGGCGTGGCAGCTCCTTTCCTCTGACACCGATAAGGTGAGGCAGTTTCTCGCAGAGATGCGCGCCGTATGGAAGGAAAGACTCATCCGTTATATGGGAGAGTATTACGGAGGTACGATGAGCGCCATTTTGCTGGGCGAAAAAAGCGGACTCGATACAGAGATGAAGAAAAGCTGGCAGAAGAGCGGTATCGGGCATATCCTTGCCATTTCCGGACTGCACATGTCTTTTATCGGTCTGGGAATCTATGAAAGTTTGAGGAGAATGGGGCTGTCCTTCGGGGCGGCAGGCAGCGTGGGAATCGTTCTTCTGCTTTTGTATACAGTCATGACCGGGGCGGGAGTGTCCAGTCAGCGGGCGCTTCTGATGTTTGTTATCCGTATGGGAGCGGAGATAACGGGTCGGGATTACGATATCGCCACCAGCCTCTCCCTGACCGCAGCAATCTTGTGTGCTTTACAGCCACTGTACCTGCTGGATGCTTCCTTTTTGCTCTCCTTCGGGGCAATCGCCGGGCTGGTCTGTTTAAACCCCGTCTTTCAGAGCGCCTTGACTGGGACAAAGGAAAGCAGAAAGGCAGAAATCGCAGGCGGGGCACTGGCGCGCTTATATGGGATATTGCAGGAAGGCAGCACCGCGTCCCTTTCCGGGAAAAGGCAGAAAGGAAGTGCCGCGCGCTCTTTCAGGAAATTCTGGAAAGGCAGTACTGCGCGCTTGGCGGGCGCGGCGGCAGGCGGCATCTGTGCCAGTCTTTCTGTCAATGTGTTTTTATTAGCGCCCATGCTCTATTTTTATTTTGAGATTCCCCCGTACTCGGTGTTTTTAAATGTGATTGTCATTCCCCTTATGCCATTTTTCATGGGTGCGGGGCTTATCGGGTCTGTCTTGCTCTTCCTTTGGGAAGGGGCAGGGGAGGAGGTACTGTTTTTGTGCAGGGGAATCCTCTGGCTCTATGACAAGCTCTGTGACATCATGCAGATGCTGCCTGGCAGCAGAATAATCACAGGACAGCCGGGTAAGCTATTGATGGCGCTATACTATGGGCTGCTTGCCGGAAGCTGCCTCTGGTTCTGGTTACGCCGCAGGGAAAAGAAAAATCAGGGAGCTACTGCCGCAGTCGCCCTTCTTATGTCGGCAGCGGGGCTTATTCTCGTGTGCCTGTTAAGCTTCCGGCTGCGTCCGGGCGTGGAGATGACCGTGCTGGATGTAGGGCAGGGGGACAGTATTTTCTTCCGGGGACCCTCCGGGAAATGCTATCTGACAGACGGCGGAAGCAGCGATACATCTTCAGTGGGAGCCTACAGGATTCAGCCCTATCTGCTGTCGAGAGCGGTGGGTACTCTGGAATATGTGTTTGTCACCCACGGGGATGACGACCACATAAACGGGGTGGAGGAGATGCTAGCAGACCAGAAGCTGGGAGTGCGGATTAAGACCCTGGTTCTGCCGCCTTCCAATGTCTGGGATGAGAAGCTGTCTGCTCTGGCACGGACGGCGAAAGAGAACGATACACGGGTCGTCACCATGCACAGCGGCGATACGCTGCGAGAAGGCGAGATGACGATTGTCTGCCTGTTCCCGGACACGACATACATCGGGGAGACAGGAAATGCCGCTTCTCTGGTGCTGGATATTTCTTACAGAGATTTGGATATTCTTCTGACCGGGGATATTGAGGGGAAAAGTGAGATGGAAATGGCGGAAAGAGCAAAGCAGCATTATGATATTTTAAAAGCTGCCCATCATGGCTCGAAAAATTCTTCCCGGCAGGAGTTTCTGGACAGGGTAAACGCCGCGTACACACTCATCTCCGCAGGTGTGGACAACCGCTACGGACATCCCCATGAGGAGACCATAGAGAGGCTGAAAACCCAAGGAAGTAAGATATATTCCACCCAGGAAAACGGCGCAATCCTGATTCGAAGCGATGGGAAAACGATAGAACTGAAAGGCTTTGTATCCGGTGAGTAAGAAAAAACCCCGGCGGAATTGGGCTGTATGAAAAACAAACCGCAATTCCGCCGGGTAAGTATGTTTGTTGAGATGAACCCCATTTCAGACTGCGTTTTTTGTAATTGCCGAACTATCACCGGAAATCGGAACAGTCTGTTTCTTTTTGTTCTACAGGACTAAAGCGGGTGCCGCGTACGTGCGGGCAGCCAGTTCCTGGTCCAGCAGATACAGGCTCTTCGGGTCAGAGCCGAACAATTCCATTTTCTTTACTAAATCAGAAGCGTTGGTCTCTTCCTCGCCCTGCTCTTTCACGAACCAGTCCAAAAACTGAGTGGTGCGGAAGTCTTTCACGTCGCTGGCAGCTCCGTAAATATTGTGAATGAGTTCTGTCACGTAACGCTCGTGTTTCAGTCCAGCCTTGAGGATGTCGATGTGCTCCTGTGCCTCAAACTCCGGTGTGTCAATGGCTGTGAATGTAACCGGCACATCATTGTTCTGCATGTACTGTACAAACAGCATGGCGTGGTCGCGCTCCTCCTGTGCCTGAATCTGATACCAGTTGGCAAATCCGTTCAGCCCGGCTTCTGAGAAATAGTTGGAAAATGCAAGGTAAAGATATGCGGAGTAAAACTCCTTGTTCACCTGAGTGTTTAATAATTCTGCCACTTTTTCGTTTAACATGGTATAATCTCCCTTCTCTGTTTTGTAAAATGTGATTACCCTCTCTTTGCAAGAGCATACACGGTCGAGAAAGAGAGGGCAGGGTCTTTCCTCTGTGTATGTGTATTGTGTTCATCTACGCAGAGGCACCGCTTTGCCTGCTACAAACATAGCACAGGAATCCGAAAAAAGCAAGCTGGCGACTGCATCCAGATGAACAGAAAAAACTGTATCCGGATGAATGAAAGTGGAAGATGTCGGTCCGTGCCATTCGCACAACTGCATCCGGAGGCGATAGAGACAGGAAGCGCTCTGCCGTCTGAATGCATATTTTTACAAAGGAAGGGAAAAACTGTAAAAGAAAAAATGAACTGCATGTGAATCAGTCATGGAAATATCTTTTTGCCCTGAAAACCTGAGCCGGGGCGGAAAGGTATCTCCATGGGAAAGGATGTATGGTATGGATTATTTGGCAATTGAAAAGGTGACAGGGCGTGAAATTATTGATTCCAGGGGAAACCCCACAGTGGAAGCGCAGGTTCACTTAGCGGATGGGACAATCGCGAGAGGGGCAGCGCCCAGCGGGGCTTCCACAGGAGAATTTGAGGCGCTGGAATTAAGAGATAAAGATAGGGAACGCTATGGCGGCAAAGGAGTTTCCAAAGCGGTGGAGAACATCAATACAACGATAAGCAGAGTTCTTGAGGGAATGGATGCGTCAGATATCTACGCTGTGGACCGGGCGATGATAGAGGCGGATGGGACAAAGGATAAATCAAAGCTGGGCGCTAATGCGATTCTGGCTGTCTCCATTGCATGTGCCAGGGCAGCGGCTGTCTCTTTGGATATCCCGCTGTACCGTTTTCTGGGCGGTATCAACGGGAACAACCTTCCAGTGCCGATGATGAATATTTTAAACGGCGGCGCTCACGCTGCCAATACAGTGGATGTGCAGGAGTTCATGATTATGCCCGTGGGAGCGCCAAGTTTCCGGGAAGGACTGCGCTGGTGCACGGAAGTATTTCATGCGCTTGCAGCTCTCTTAAAGGAAAAGGGGCTTGCCACTTCTGTAGGAGATGAGGGCGGTTTTGCGCCGGATTTGGCAAGTGACGAGGAGGCAATCGCCTATATTTTGGAAGCTGTGAAAAAGGCGGGGTATGAACCGGGCACAGATTTTGTTCTTGCCATGGATGCTGCATCCAGTGAGTGGAAAGGCGAGAAAAAAGGTGAATATGTGCTGCCAAAATGCGGGAAAAAATTTACTTCCGCTCAATTGGTGGAACACTGGAAAGCGCTTTGCGATAAATATCCCATCTATTCCATTGAAGACGGGCTGGACGAGGAAGACTGGGAAGGCTGGCAGATTTTAACCAGAGAGCTGGGAGAGAAGGTACAGCTTGTGGGGGATGACCTGTTTGTGACGAATACGGAAAGGCTGAAAAAAGGGATTTCTCTGGGATGTGGAAATTCCATCCTTATCAAGCTCAACCAGATTGGCTCTGTCTCCGAGACACTCGAAGCCATCAAGATGGCGCACAGGGCGGGATACACAGCAATCGCCTCCCATCGTTCCGGAGAGACAGAGGACACGACCATCGCGGATTTGGCGGTGGCGCTCAACACCGGGCAGATTAAGACCGGAGCCCCCAGCCGAAGCGAGCGCGTGGCAAAATACAACCAGCTTCTGCGCATAGAGGAAGAACTGGGGAAAGGCGCCGTCTATCCGGGGATGGAGGCGTTTCATATAAACAGATAGAAGATTCAAAGGGGAGAGACAGAAGCGGCTGTAAGATGGAGAATTTTGCAGCCGCTTTTAGTCACAGGAAAACAGATTATATTGTTTATCCTTCCGGTTCGTGCATTTAACCATTGACACATCCTCCTCCCAGGCGTTTATAATATAAGTACAGGCATTTTGAAAGGAGAGGATGACATGGATAAGTATCTTGGAGAGAGTATCCCGAAGCTGGGGTTTGGTCTGATGCGCCTTCCCATCAAGGACGACGTGATTGACATGGAGCAGATGAAGAAGATGGTGGACCGTTTTTTAGAGGAAGGATTCTGCTACTTTGACACCGCTTACGGCTATCACAACGGCGAATCCGAGAAGGCAATCAAAGAGGCGCTGGTGGACCGGTATCCGAGGGAGAAATATCTGCTTGCCACGAAGCTTCCAGCGTGGGCGGGAGCCAAGAGCAAGGAGGAGGCGGAGCAGATGTTCTACACTTCCCTTGAGCGTACCGGAGCAGGATATTTCGATTTCTTTTTGTTACATAACTTAGGGGAAGGGCGTTCCCATTATTTCGATGACTATGATATCTGGAGTTTTCTCGCGGAGCGCAAAAAGGAAGGTCTGATAAAGCATCTCGGATTTTCCATGCATGATAAAGCGGATGTTTTGGACGAGATTCTGAGCGCCCATCCGGAGATGGAATTTGTACAGTTACAGATTAACTATGCGGACTGGGAGGACCCCACCATTGAGTCGCGGAAATGTTATGAAGTGGCGAGAAAGCATGGGAAACCGGTTATCATCATGGAGCCGGTAAAGGGCGGCACCCTGGCGAATCCGCCCAAGGAAGTGGCGGATGTGTTAAAGCAGGCAAATCCGACAGCCTCTCCGTCCTCCTGGGCAATCCGATTTGCGGCGTCATTGGATGGAATCATCACCGTATTGTCGGGGATGTCCAATTTGGAGCAGATGGAGGACAATCTCTCTTATATGAAAGCGTTTGCTCCCCTCTCGGAAGAGGAACGGAAGGCGGTAGAGAAGGCAAGGGAAATCTACAATTCCTTCCCAAAAGTTCCCTGTACGGCATGCGCGTACTGCATGAAGGGCTGTCCACAGAATATTGCGATTTACGGCTCCTTCCAGGCGTACAACATTTCCAGCATGTACGGAGATTTAAAAAGTGCGCGGAACAAGTACACATGGAACACGGACGGGCAGGGACGAAAGAAGGCGTCAGCCTGCATTTCCTGCGGAAAGTGTGAGCAGGTCTGTCCACAGCACATCGCAATCCGGGAAGAATTAAAGAAAGTGGCGGAAACGCTGGAGGGCTAAAGAGGGTCCGTGCTGTCAGCGTATAAAGAACGGCATGCCCCAAACCGCGTAATTTCAGTTGGAGTATAAAAATTGCAGGAGCAGAGAATCCGTAGTGGAATTTCTGCTCCTGCAGCTTTTTATTTGCGGGTCGGATAGACCCTGTTGAGTACGTTGGAGTTTCTCAACAGAGAAA
>UQKK01000044.1 GCA_900541505.1 uncultured Ruminococcus sp. | reverse complement strand
AGAGCACACGGTTCATACCCGTGGTGTCGCTGGTTCAAATCCAGTTTCCGCTATTGCCAGAAAAGCCCGTATTTAGTACGGGCTTTTCTGCATCTTAAGAAAATTGTGCGGCGTCCTGCGCTTACATTTCGCGGATGGAACCAAATGATAAAAAACTGTTTGAAGAGCATACTAAAAGATACGGAGGAGAAGACAAATGAGAAATAACCGGACAAGTTATATTTTTCGCATCGTAGCAGGAGCCTATCTGGCTTATCTGGGAGTACAGCTGGTGACAGAGACATTGGAACAAAAACCCACCAATGCCACCTTCAATATTATCATGGGTGTATTCTTTGGTGTGGTGGGTCTGTGGTTCGCAGTGGGCGCCCTCATCCACATGTTTAAAGAACAGAGACAAGAGAGGGCGGAGAGCGGCAGCAGTGCGCGTGAGACAGAGAAAGAGGCACATTCCGTACTGCCGGGAGCAAAAGAAACCGCGGCAGCACCATTGGAGAAAGTGACGGAAGAAAGCGGTACAGCAGCTTCAGTGCAAGTGGCAGAAGAAAGCGGCGCGGCAGTATCAGCGGAAGCGGCAGAAGGAAGCGGCGCGGCAGTATCCGTTGATGCGGCAGAAGGAAGCGGCGCGGTAGTATCCGATGATGCGGCAGAAGAAAGCAGTGCGGCAGTATCAGCGGAAGTGGTGGAAGAAAGCGGCGCGGCAGTATCGGCGGATGTAGCAGAAGAAAGCAGCGCAGCGTTACCTGAGGAAAAGGTCGAAAGAATAGCGGTGGAAGACGCGGAAGAGGAAGAAACGTCAGCAGAAGAGGCGGAAGAACTGGAACGTGATTACGAGGAGAGATGATAATGAGAGTTGGAATGGGTTATGATGTCCATAAACTGACAGAAGGAAGAAAACTGATTCTCGGAGGAGTGGAGATTCCTTACGAGAAGGGACTTTTGGGGCACTCGGATGCGGATGTGCTGGTGCATGCGGTGATGGATGCCCTGCTGGGAGCAGCGGCGCTTGGAGATATCGGTAAGCATTTTCCCGATACCGATGAGCAGTACCGGGGGATTTCCAGTATCCTTCTTTTAGAACATGTGGCGGCGCTTTTAGACAGAAAGGGCTATGTGGTGGAGAACATCGATGCCACCATCATTGCGCAGAAGCCGAAGATGCGTCCCTACATTGACCAAATGCGGGAGAATATAGCGGCTGCCTTAAAGATTGAGACAGACCAGGTTAATATAAAAGCAACCACGGAGGAAGGACTGGGCTTCACCGGAAGCGGAGAGGGGATTTCTTCCCAGGCTGTGTGCGCGCTGGAAAAATATACGAACTATTCAAGTTTTGATGTGACGCAGGAAAGACAATGCGCCGGATGCGGCGGGTGCGTGAGAGAAAAAGAGAATCAGGTTTCATAGCGGGGAGTTTTTGAATATGGTACTGAGAAAGCTGGAGACAAACGAGCACTCAAAGACAAGGTGCTTGTGGGAAAAGGTCTTTTCGGAGGATACAAGGGAATTTTTGGATTATTATTACTTTATCAAGACGAGGGACAATGAGATTTATGTCATAGAAGAAGAGGAGAAAATCGTCTCCATGCTCCAGCTCAACCCTTACACTGTGCGCGTAGAAGAGACAGCATTTCCCTGCCATTACATCGTGGCAGTGGCGACAGAGGAGTATTTCCGGGGCAGAGGGTACATGCGCCGCCTGCTTTTAAAGGCGATGGAAGACATGTACAGGAGAAAAGAGCCTTTTACCTTCCTTATGCCTGCTGCGGAGGCAATCTATTCGCCCTATGATTTCCGGTTTGTCTACGACCAGACAAAGGGAGAATTGGGAGAAATCTGCGGAGAACCTGAAGTGGAGCTTGTGGAAGCGGGATTGTCTGACGCGAAGGAGATGGCTGATTTTTTCAATGCTAATTTTGCCTCGGACTACCAGGTCTGTGCTGTGCGGGATGAAGCCTACTACCAGACCATGATTTTTGAGCAGAAAAGTGAGAATGGCGGCGTCTGCCTCATGAGATATGAAGGAGAACTGGTGGGGATGTTCGCCTATGCCAGAGAGGGCAGGTTGGAAATTCGGGAACCGAACTATCTGCCGAAATGGAGAGAAGCGTTCTTAAAAGCAGCGGCAATGTTGAGAAAACCGGGAGAAGGCTGCCTTTTGCATGCCTGCGAGGAAGCGCTCACCAGGGAAAAGAAGCCGATGATTATGGCGCGCATCCTTCATCTGGAGAACTTTCTTGGAGCGCTAAAGGCAGAAGAGGGGGAGGAGATTTCCTGTTCTTTTGCCGTGCTGGATACCATTCTTGTGAAGAACAGCCGGGTTTTCCGTGTGCAGTCAGAGGAACAGACCGGGAGACTGACAGTGAAGGAGACGGAAGATTCGGAGGGCATACTGCCAATCGCAGAGCTTACTTCGCTTCTGTTCGGATACCGAACACTTGAGGAAATACGGAAATTGCAGGGAGTGATTCTCACGCCGCACCTGGAGGCGGAATTGTCAAAAATCAGAAAGCTGTGCAGGGTTTATTTAAATGAAGTTGTGTAGGACAAGCAGCGGGGATGGATTTGCGGCTGAAGCAGCATAGATGGAATGCCATTATTTACAGCCGCCTACTTGTTGCTGTTCACAGGTACCTGCGAATAGTAACCCCTACTTACATGAGCAGAATGATTTTAGTTGACAAAATGAGGAAATTTGCATAAGATATATCTATGATTTGTAAAGAATGAAGAAAAAGGCGGAGAACGAAAAGAGTAGCAGATTTGAAGCTGCCAGAGAGAGACTGTCACCGGCTGAAAGCAGTCTTGAGGGGAGAATCTGTGAAGTGCATTCGGGAGCCGGTTTTGTGAAGGCGAGTTTAGGCTGGTAGCAAAATCCGTAGAGACATACGTTACATGTCGCGAAAGTGAAAGAAGAAATTCTTTTAATAGAGTGGAACCGCGGATATGACTTCGTCTCTAAATGAGACGGGGTCTTTTTTATTGTATAGGAAACTTTGTTTCCTATACAATAAAAAGTCCTCTGGGTGAGGCGCAAAATGTCCTGGGGACATTTGCTCTGCGCCGACAGAAGTGAAACGAAGAACGCACGAGCGCATGAGGTAATATGTCGCTGAAGCGACTGCGCTCGGCGCGAGAGTTCCGCAAGCGAAACTCTTTTTTCTATTTAAGGAGGCTTAAGGATGGGTATTATATCTTATATCAGGGAGGAGATTGAGGTTATCCGGGAGCGGGACCCTGCCATTAAATCCAATCTGGAAGTGCTGCTCTACCCCAGTTTCAAGGTTATACTGCGATACAGGGTGGCGCATAAACTATATTTGAAAAAACATTATTTTCTCGCCCGCTGGATTTCCCAGAGGGCAGCAAGAAAGACCGGGATTGAGATTCATCCCGGAGCGACCATCGGTAAGGGATTGTTCATCGACCATGGCAGCGGCGTTATCATCGGTGAGACGACCGTCATCGGCGATAATGTGACACTTTACCAGGGGGTGACCTTAGGCGGTACGGGTAAGGAGCAGGGCAAGCGACATCCCACCCTGGAGGACAATGTGATGGTCAGCGCGGGGGCAAAGATACTGGGGTCTTTCACCATCGGGGAAAACTCCAAGATTGGCGCGGGGTCTGTGGTCCTGGAGGAAGTCCCGCCCAACTGTACGGTGGTGGGGGTGCCCGGACGAGTTGTGCGTATGGGGAATAAGAAAGTTCCAAGAAGCGACATGGACCAGATTCATCTGCCGGACCCGGTGCTCAACGATATCCGCGCGCTGCAGGGTGACAATGAGAAGATGCACGAGCAGCTTGTTGAGATGTTAAAGAAAATGAAATGCATGGAAGAAGACGGATACCAGTGCAAATAGAAGAAAAAAGGAGAACAGGAAATGAAAGTTTATAACACAATGTCAAAAACAAAAGAAGAGTTTGTACCTTTGGAGGAAGGAAAGGTCAAAATGTATGTGTGCGGACCGACGGTCTACAATTTTATCCATATCGGAAATGCCAGACCGATGATTGTGTTCGATACGGTGCGCAGATATTTTGAATATAAGGGTTATGATGTGAACTTTGTGTCCAATTTCACAGATGTGGACGATAAGATTATTAAAAAAGCGATTGAGGAGGGCGTGACAGCGGACGAGATATCCAAGCGCTATATCGCGGAGTGCAAAAAGGATATGGAGGGAATGAATGTCAAGCCAGCCACCAAAAACCCGCTGGCGACAGAGGAAATCTGCGGCATGGTGGACATGATTCAGACGCTCATCGATAAAGGGTATGCCTATGAGAAAAACGGTACGGTTTACTACCGCACGAGAAAGTTTAAAGATTACGGAAAGCTCTCTCACAAAAATCTGGATGACCTGCAGTCCGGCGGGCGCTCTCTGCTCGTGACAGGGGAAGATGAAAAGGAAGATTCCCTGGATTTTGTGCTCTGGAAGCCGAAGAAAGAAGGGGAACCGGCGTGGGAGTCTCCGTGGAGCGAGGGACGTCCGGGATGGCACATCGAGTGCTCCGAAATGTCCAAAAAATATTTGGGCGAGCAGATTGACATTCATGCGGGAGGCGAGGATTTGGTATTCCCCCATCATGAGAATGAGATTGCCCAGAGCGAGGCGGCGAACGGCAAAGAATTTGCGAAATACTGGCTGCACAATGCGTTCTTGAATATTGACAACCGGAAGATGTCCAAATCTCTGGGAAATTTCTTTACAGTCAGAGAAATCAGTGAGAAATATGATTTGCAGATTTTGAGATTCTTTATGTTAAGCGCTCACTACAGAAGCCCGCTGAACTTCAGCGCGGATTTGATGGAAGCGGCGAAAAACGGGCTGGAGAGAATCGTCACAGCGGCAGAAAACCTGCGGTTCTTAAAGGAAAACGCAAAGCAGGAGAGTATGTCTGAGGCGGAGAAAGCGGCATATGAGAAGTCCCAGGAGTTTGTGGATGGCTTTGAAAAGGCGATGGACGATGATTTCAACACAGCAGATGCCATCGCGTCCGTCTTTGAACTGGTGAAATATATTAATACCACGGCAAATGAGGACAGCTCGAAAGAGTATCTGGAAAGCCTCCTTGCCAGACTGACCGCGCTGACAGATGTGCTGGGAATCATTGTAGAGAAAAAGGAAGAAGTTCTGGATGCCGAAATTGAAGCGCTCATCGAAGAGAGACAGGCGGCGAGAAAAGCAAAAGATTTCGCGCGCGCGGATGCAATCCGGGATGAGCTGCTGGCAAAAGGAATCATTCTTAAGGATACACGAGAAGGAGTAAAATGGAAAAGAGCATAGAAAACAGCCTGGATGGCTGGATACAGAAAGTTCTGGGAATCAAGGAGCTGGATGTGCAGGAGTACTCTCCGCTGGCGCTCGCCTATATCGGAGACTGTGTATATGACCTTATCATTAAGACCTGGATTATGAGCGGCGGCAACCGTCAGGTACACAAGATGCATGAGGACACCAGCCGGTATGTGCAAGCCTCCGCCCAGTCGCTGATGATGCGCTCGATGCAGGAATATCTGAATCCGGAGGAACATGCCATCTACCGCAGAGGGAGGAATGCGAAATCCGTCTCCCCGGCGAAAAACCAGTCTATCACGGACTACAGGAGAGCCACGGGATTTGAGGCACTTCTGGGCTATCTGTATCTGAAGAAAGAATATGAGCGTCTGATGGAACTTGTAAAAATCGGTCTGGACAGTTTATTGGAAAAGGAAGAAAAGAATGGATAAGATGCACAGAGAACGGCACACAGAAACACAGGGAGCGGAGGCACACAGGAAAGAGCATACCCTTCTTATAGAGGGGCGCAACGCGGTGCTGGAGGCGTTTCGCTCCGGGAAGCCCATCGATAAGGTGTTTATCCTCGACGGATGCCAGGATGGACCCATCCGCACCATTGTGCGGGAGGCGAAAAAGAGAGATACCATCCTTCAGTTTGTGGGAAAGGAACGGCTCTCCCAGTTGTCGGAAACAGGACAGCATCAGGGTGTGGTAGCTTATGCTGCGGCGTATGAGTACGCGCAGATAGAGGACATGTTTGCGCTGGCAGAAAAACGAGGGGAAGACCCGTTTTTGATTTTGTTGGACAATATTGAAGACCCGCATAATCTGGGAGCCATCATCCGGACGGCGAACCTGGCAGGGGCGCACGGCGTCATCATTCCCAAAAGGAGAGCGGTGGGGCTTACGGCTACGGTGGCAAAGACCTCTGCGGGCGCACTGAACTATACCCCGGTGGCGAAAGTGACGAACCTCGCAAAGACGATGGAGGAGTTGAAGGAGAGAGGGCTGTGGTTCGTGTGCGCGGACATGGACGGAGAATCAATGTACAGTCTGAATTTAACAGGTCCTATCGGAGTGGTCATCGGAAATGAAGGTGAGGGCGTAGGGCGTCTGGTGAAGGAGACATGCGACTTTACGGCGGCAATCCCCATGAAAGGGGAGATTGACTCCCTGAATGCTTCCGTGGCAGCAGGGGTGCTGGCATATGAGATTGTAAGACAGAGAATGACGAAGTAAACGCGGCGCGCGAAGAATGAATGGAAACAGGATGAAAAAATATGAGACAATCCCGGATGAGCAGCTTATTGTGAAGCTGCGCGGCGGGGAAACGGAAATCATGGATTTTATCATGGTGAAATATAAGTCCATGGTGCGTAAAAAAGCGAGGGCGATGTATCTGCTCGGCGGCGAGAATGAGGATTTGATTCAGGAGGGAATGATTGGTCTTATCAAAGCGGTGCGGGATTTTGATGAATCCCAGGGCGCATCCTTTGCAAGCTTCGCGGAACTGTGTGTATCCCGGCAGATGTATACCGCGATTGAGGCTTCCAAGAGAAAGAAGCACCTGCCCCTAAACTCTTACATTTCCTTGTACGAGGAGAGTGAGTCGGAGGGAGAGGGGAAAAAGCTCGCCCTTATCGACACCATTGAGCCGGAAAAGGAGAATGACCCGGAGGCATTATACTTCGGCAGGGAATATACGGAAGCCCTGATAGAAGAACTGAAAGAAAACTTGAGCCCCCTGGAAAATCATGTTCTCTATCTGCATCTGATGGGAACGGATTACCGGACCATCGCGGAGCTTTTGGATAAGAGCCCAAAGGCGATAGACAATGCCCTGCAGAGGATTAAAAACAAAGCGGAGAAACTGCTGGGGCAGTAAAGGAGAAAGAAGATGAGATTTGTCATACAGAGAGTGTCGGAAGCTTCCGTCACTGTGGAAGATAAAGTAGTAGGTGAGATTGGAAAGGGATTTCTGGTGCTGATTGGCGTAGCAGAAGAAGATACCCGCGACATCGCCGATAAACTGATAAAAAAGCTGATTGGCCTGCGGATTTTTGAGGACGAGGAGGGCAAGACGAACCTGTCTTTGGCAGATGTGGGCGGCAGCCTACTGCTCGTCTCCCAGTTTACCTTGTACGCCAACTGTAAAAAGGGGAACCGCCCCAGCTTTATCGAGGCGGGGAATCCTCAAAAGGCGGAGGAGTTATATGAGTATATCATAGAGAAATGCAGAGAGCAGATTCCGTGTGTTGAGACCGGCGTGTTTGGGGCGGTAATGAAAGTCGCTCTGGTAAACGATGGACCCTTTACCATACTGCTGGACTCGGAGAAGCTGTAAAAAGGGAGAGTCAGCGGACGGGGAAATTGTGATGTGGAGATTGGGAGCGGATAGGAAAAGCTGATTGTGAAGGGGATATTTACAATTTGGACGTACCGCTGTTTTAGGGAAAAGAGAATAAAGAGTTGTAAATAGATAGCCGATTGGTCTGGGTGAAAAAAAGACTAATCGGTTATTTTTATGTTGATTTTTATTTGCATGTGTGTTATAAAATATTTAAAGAAAATATTTTAGGAAAACTATTTCCTATATATTATGCACAAAAACGGTTTATGAAAAGGAGGATTCTAAAAATGAAAAAGAAAATGTTGTGTCTGCTTTTGAGCGCAGGTATGGTCGCGATGTTGTTTGCCGGCTGCGGCAAATCCGATGGAGGCGGAGATTCCGAAGTGACAACTTTGAAGATTCTCACCCATTACGGAGATGCATTTAAAGAAGCGGCTGCCAAATATGAAGAGGAGACAGGGGTCAAATTGGAGATTGAGGAGACCAGTTACGACAGCATTGGAGATACGCTGGAACCTGTTTTGAGTTCAAGTTCTTCAGAATATGATTTAATTATGGCGGACGGACCGAATACGGCTGCATATGTAAGCCGCGGATATCTGGAGCCCTTGACTGATTATTTCACTCAGGAAGAAATTGACTCCTTCTCTCCGGCGCTTGTGGACCAGGGAACATATCAGGATACCTTTTATACCGCGCCGCTGGGCGATAGTTCTACAGCACTCTTCTACAACAAGAACCTTCTGGCAGAAGCAGGGATTGATATAGACTGGTCTCAGTATACGGGCGAGAACCGGATTACATATGAAGAACTGGTGGATATTGCGAAAGAAGCGGTAAATAAACTGAACCCGGACGGAACAAATGGAATCTACGGAATTGAGATAGGACAGGTCGGCGCTGTTTACCAGATGAACCTGTTTGCCAACAGTCTTGGAGGAAAGAACATCAGTGAAGACGGAAGCACGGTTTCTGGTGTGATTGACAGTGAGGAATGGAAAGAAGCCTGCGAGTGGTATCAGGGACTTGTAGAAGAAGGTGTATTTTCAAAAGGCGTTTCCGGAATGGAAACATACAGCAACTTCTATGCGGGAAATTGTGTATTTGAACTGATGACAGTGGACTCCTATGTTTATTGCTTAGGTGCGGACATGACAACGGATGATTTCGGTTGGACCTATCAGCCGTGCTTTGAAGGACACGAGGATGAGGTTGCCACAGGCTGTGGAAACTGGACATTAGGTGTGAGCGCATTCTCCGAAAATAAAGAAGAAGCCGGTAAATTCGTGAATTACATGACTTACGGCGAAGGAAACGATATCTTCCTGCCGCTCTCCGGAATGGGACCGAACATGGATTCCAGATTCACAGAGGAATTGATTGCGACAAATCCGTGCCTGGAGATTGAGAGATATGAAGCTGCAAATACAGCAGTGGCCCGCGCAGTGACTCCTGCGTTTAATGAGTATTCCAACACGCTTTCCACAATGTGGGAGGATATCAGAAATGGCGCAGATATTGATTCCTCACTGGAAAATGCAGTACAGCAGATTGATGCGGTTCTTGCTGAGTACAGTGAATAGCAGATAAAAAATAGGAGGAAAGGAACATGAGACAATCTGCGATTACCGGCAGAAGGATGAAGAAATTGGCTCTGCCATACTGCCTGCTGCTTCCGGCACTGGCGTTTGCGTTGATATTTAAAATATATCCTTTGTTGTACTGCTTTATCCAGGGCTTTCACTTCAAAGGAGAGTGGTCGATACGGACATTTCAGATTTTGTTCGCAAATCAGACCTTCTGGCATTCATTGTGGGTTACCATAAAAATCAATATTGTGATGACACCGTTGCAGATTGTACTTTCCTTCTTTATGGCATTGCTTGTAAATAAGACAGTAAAGGGTGTGGGACTGTTCCGCACCCTTTACTACCTGCCGAACACAATCTCCATGCCGGTGGCGGCAATCTGCTGGAGCCTGATGTTGTCATTCAATAATGGTCTTGCGAACAGTATCATTACTTCTTTCACGAGTGCTGAGGCACAGGGATTTTTCACTGATGCGAACCAGGCTTGGTGGTGTATTGTGGCGCTCTGTACATGGAAAGGCTGTGGATACTGGATGTTGTTTTATCTGGCAGGGCTGAAAAATATAGATACAGCAGTGTATGAAGCAGCTAAAATTGACGGAGCGGGCGCTCTGCGTACGTTGTGGGACATTACGATACCTTTGGTGAAAAAGACAACGCTGTTTGTTATGGTGGCGGATACGAGTATTAACATTCTTTTGTTTGCTCCGTCCCAGTTGATTACAAATGGTGGTCCGAATAATTCTACAAATGTGCTGATGTATGAGGCGTACAAACAGGCGTTTAAATATGGAAGTTATGAGAAAGGGGCGGCAACGACCTGTGTTCTGGTGGTGCTCATTCTGATTATCGTATTTTTCCAGTTTAAACTGACAAAACAGGAAGATTAGGAGGGAAATATAACTATGAAGAGTAAAAAGATGCTGTCAAAAGCAGGGACATATGTTATTTTGCTTATCGTACTTTTTATTTCCCTGTTTCCTATCATATATCCAGTATTTTCTTCGTTTCGTACAGATAACGAACTGTTTGCTAATATGGCACCCTTTAACTGGCATACAATCGTTCCTGTTGACTGGACACTGGAAAATTATATCGCTATTTTCAAGGAATATGATTTTCTCAGATATCTGCGCAATACCCTGATTATGGTGGCGATTACAATTCCGGGCACAATTGCTATTTGTTCCCTGGCGGCGTTTGCGTTTGCTTTTTATAATTTCAAATTTAAAAAGCAGTTATTTACACTATTCCTTTTGACATTTATGATTCCGGGGGAATCCATCGCATTGCCGCTGTATTCCCTGGTAAACTCTATGGGATTGGTGAATACCTATGCGGGCTTGATTTTGCCTGCGCTGGCGAATGGACTTGTATTGTTCCTGCTGGTACAGTTTTTCAGCGAGACTCCCAAAGCGTTGTTGGAGTCAGTAGAGATTGACGGAGGCGGCTGGTGGATTTCTTTTACCAGAATTGTACTGCCCCTGTCCAAACCCATTATTATCACAGCGGGATTGATGATATTTGTGACGCAGTGGAACGATTATCTGTGGCCGCTTTTGGTGGCGCGTTCTGAAGATGTGAAGGTTATCACGCTGGCAGTGGCAAATTTTAAAGAGCAGAATGTCATTCACTGGGGATATATCTATGCTGCCGCTTCGATTTCCGCACTTATACCAATCGCCTTGTTCCTGCCTTTCCAGAAATATTTCGTGCAGGGCATCACCAGCGGCGGTGTCAAGGGATAGACAGCCTGGATAAATGACTGATAATGGAGGTAAGGCATGAAGAATGAAGAAAGAAAACAAAAATTGAGAATCCCTCCGGGAAAAATCAGATTAGTGATAGATACGGATGCGAAAAATGAGGTGGACGACCAGTTCGCCATTGCCTGGGCACTGAGGTCGCCGGAGAGGTTTGAGGTAGAAGCGGTCTATGCGGCACCTTTTTCTCACGATTGCTTGAAAAATTTCAAAGCACCCGCAGAGAGTATTGAAAAAAGCAGTACATTGATAG
The DNA here is from genome assembly GCA_900541505.1 of uncultured Ruminococcus sp. Taxonomy (GTDB): domain Bacteria; phylum Bacillota; class Clostridia; order Lachnospirales; family Lachnospiraceae; genus Mediterraneibacter. The sequence goes on along the minus strand of UQKK01000044.1, from coordinate 12,915 downwards.
GTTGTTCTGAAAATCCGGGGGATGGGATGCGTCAGAGTTATGAGGAGATTAAAAAAGTATATGAGCTGCTTCAGATGGACTGTGAGGGAAAAGTGTTCTATGGTTCAGACAGATATATCGGAGAAGACTTGACTCCTGTTCAAAGTGAGGCGGCAGAAGATTTGGTGAGAAGGGCGAGGATGTCCGATGAGACATTGTATATCGCAGCCATTGGAGCAATCACCAACATTGCTTCAGCAATCCTGATGGCACCCGATATCGTAGAGAAGATTGTGGTGGTCTGGCTGGCAGGACAGCCTTTGGAGTTCGGGCATGGAACAGAGTTTAATCTGATGCAGGATACAAAAGCTGCACAGGTTGTGTTTGACAGCGGCGTGCCCCTTGTCTTGATTCCCTGCATGAATGTGGCGTCCATGCTGGATGTGACCGAGGAAGAATTGAGGAAAGCGCTGAAGGGAAAAAATGAGATAGGCGATTATCTGTACAACAGTGTTGCTGAAAATTTTCAGGACATTGAGGCGGAAAAATCCTTTATGGTCGTTGACAGAGGCGGTTATCTGTGGGGGAGAGAAGATTTTGAGGAATCTTATCTGGAGCAGTTTGAAACAGAGCACATAAGCTGGAGCAGAATCATCTGGGATATCTCTACTATTGCGTTTTTGAAAAATCCGAACTGGGTACTCTCCAGATATGTAAGTTCCCCTATTTTGGAGGAGAACCTCTCTTACCAAAAGGATGAAACCAGACATTCCATCAGAGTCGCGACGTACTGCTGGAGAAATTTTATTTTCGGAGATTTATTCTACAGACTTACGGAAAAGATGAATTGAAAAATACCTGAGATATTCATATAATAGAGCTAGTACATCGTTTCGAAAATTTCGAACGATGTACTGGCGAAAAGATATGCGGATTTGACTGACAGACTGTCAAAGGAGAACAGATAGAATATGAATATCAAAGACATAGCTAAAATTTGCGGAGTATCTGCCGCCACGGTATCTAAAGTCCTGCATAATGAGGGCACGATAAGCAGCGAGACAAGAGAGCGGGTACTCAGTGTTGTAAAAGAATACAATTATGTCCCTTATTCTGCGGTACTTAAAAACGCGGGGCCGAAGATGAATGTCATCGCTGTGATATTGGATGATTCGTATTTCAAAAGAGAGCTTTTATATCATATAGAAAAAGAGGCATTTCAGAGGGGATATAATGTCATCCTCTGTGATGCCGGCAGTGAAGAAGAACAGCAGAAATATCTGCACGTGCTTGAAAATAAAGGCATCAACGGGGTCATTACATTGTGCGGAGACAATTCCGGTTTAAATCATAATATCCCCATGGTATCTATCGTTGGTGAGGCGGAAAATACGGAGGAGGAGAACCGGGCGTATATCCGATACGATTTACAGAAGAAATGCTATATTGCGGTGAAATACCTGATTGGCAGGAATCATCGGAAAATTGCGTGCCTTATCAAAGGAGATTTTGAGGCGGCAAAAGAAGGTTATATCAAAGCATACGAAGAAATTTTTACACCGCCCAGGACGGAGTGGCTCTTTCGCTGGGAAGAGGAAGCATTGGATGAAATCACCGCGCAGTGTGTCAGAGATGGCGTGACAGCTATTGTATGTCCGGGAGCAGAACAGGGCAGCAGGATTTATGAGGAACTGCGCAGACATGGCATATTTGTCCCGGAACAGATGTCGGTTATCTGTCTGGGGGATGCGGGGATAGGCGAACATCTGGTGCCGAAGATGACAGCCGTGGAATTCCCGATTTCCCAGATGGCAAAACATGCGGTGAAAGCCTTGGTCGGCATGATGGAGAAGCAGGAGCCGGGGCGGAAGTTTTATACGGAAATAGAACCTCAAATTGTGGAGCGGGACAGTGTTCATTATCTGACAGAAGAGAAAAATGCGAAAATCGTAGTTGTCGGAAGCATGAATATGGACTATTATTTTATGATAGAGGATGTTCTGACGCGAGGTGGAACGATACGGATAAAAAATACCCTTGCTTTTCCCGGAGGAGAAGGAGCAAACCAGGCGGTAGGTATCGGAAAGCTGGGCGGCAATGTATATATTTTGGGGTGCCTGGGAAATGACCAGGATGGAAAAGTTGTCTTAAACAGTCTTGTTGAGACAGGCGTGAGGACCGAAGGCGTGACCTTCTATAATACTGCTGCCACAGGAAAAGCCTACATTGTGATGGGAGCGGACAGAGAAGGCACGGTAATCCTGCAGGACGGCGCCAACAGCTTCTTGAGTGCAGAATATATCAGAAAGTGTTCCAATGTGTTTGATGGCGCCCGCTTTTGTCTTCTGAGCATGGAACTCCCGAAGGAAGCGATAGAGCAGACGGTAAAGCTGTGTAAAGAAAAAGATGTCAGACTGATTGTGAAAGCACCTGCAACCGATGAGCTGGATAAAGAAATTTTAAATAAGATTGATTATCTGGTGGCGAGCAGACAGGAGGCAGAACGCATTGCTCCGGGTAAAAAGACCGTGGAGGAGAGAGCGGAAAAGTTGTTTGCGCAGGGAGTAAAGAACGTTATCATCACGGTCGGTTACAGCAAAAGCTATCTCAAAAATGATGAAATAGCACAGTTTTTTGAAACGGAGAAATTTCCGGCAGTGGATGCCATTGGTGTTACCGATGCTTTTATCAGCGCGATGACCGCGGACTTGAGTAAGAACCACGACATTGTACATGCTGTACGGCTTGCCACTTATGCAGCCGGGGTCAGCGTGACCCGTGTGGGAGTACAGCAGTCTATGATAGACAAGAGCGGGCTGGAGAGATATGAAGAGCATTTATCCTCGATGAAACAATTTGTGATAGGGGATGCAGATTAAAAATATAAGGAGGTATCGGGATGGAGTCCAAGTTAGAGCAAACAGAGATTTATCAATTAATTGATACCGCCCTGGCGCAACGAAAATTTTCCTACGTCCCGTATTCTGGTTTCCGGGTAGGGGCGGCGCTGCTCGCCCAAAACGGATGCGTATATACAGGGTGCAATATTGAAAACGGCGCTTATACTCCCACCAACTGTGCGGAGAGGACTGCGTTTTTTAAAGCGGTGAGCGAGGGCGTAAGAGATTTTAAGGCAATCTGCATCGTGGGCGGAAAAGGCGAGGAAGAACCGACGGAACTTTGCCCGCCCTGCGGAGTGTGCAGGCAGGTGATGCTGGAGTTCTGCAAACCGGATTTTGAAATTATTCTTGCAATTGACAGGGAAAGGTATAAAATAGTGACATTAGAAGAGTTGACCCCGCTGGGATTTCAGCTCTCTTAAAGCAGATGCCGAATGAAAATGCGGGATAAGGAAAGAGGGCGGAAGACAGCCGAGAGCAAAGAGAAGAAAGGAGCAGATGGATATGGTCGATTACACAGAAGGAAAAGGGATTCAGTACCATGTAGGGCTGAAGGAGGGCGATGTGGGAAAATATGTGATTCTCCCCGGAGACCCGAAGCGCTGTCAAAAGATAGCGGAATATTTTGAGAACCCGGTACTCGTGGCAGATAACCGGGAATTTGTTACGTATACAGGTACTCTTGACGGGGTGAAGGTGAGCGTCACCAGCACCGGAATCGGCGGAGCATCCGCATCCATCGCTCTGGAAGAGCTGTGCAACTGCGGGGCGGATACTTTCATCCGGGTAGGGACCTGCGGAGGCATGCAGACTGAAGTGTGCGGCGGAGATTTAGTCATTGCCACCGGAGCTATCCGTATGGAGGGAACCAGCAAGGAGTACGCGCCCATTGAATACCCCGCGGTACCGGACTTAGGAGTGACCAATGCCCTGGTAAACGCGGCGAAGAAGACGGGCTCTGCCTATCACACAGGGGTGGTGCAGTGCAAGGATTCTTTCTATGGGCAGCATCAGCCGGAGAAGCATCCGGTCAGCTATGAGCTTCTGGATAAATGGGAAGCATGGCTGCGCATGGGATGTATGGCATCGGAGATGGAGTCCTCCACACTCTTTATCGTGGGGGCGTACCGCCGAGTGAAAGTGGGTTCCGTCTTTTTGGTTGTTGCCAACCAGGAGCGGGAAAAGCAGGGACTTCCCAATAAGCAGGCTCACGACACAGACCGTGCTATCAAAGTGGCAGTGGAAGCCATCCGTGATATGATTGCAGAGGAGAAGAAGGAAGAACACTAGCGTGCAAGCACGACACCTCTGCTGCCAACTTGGAGTCGGCTGTGAATAGTAACAGAGCCATGAAACTCAAGTTAAAAAGTTCTTGACAACCGTAGGGGGATGTTGTATATTATTATCGTTGCGTAACAGCAGCGATAGGCTGCCTTGGCTCAGTCGGTAGAGCGTCGCCTTGGTAAGGCGGAGGTCGGCGGTTCAAGTCCGCTAGGCAGCTTTTTTATATGTAAAATGAAGACCTTTTGAGGAGATTTCCTTGAGAGGTCTTTTTTGTATAGTTCTAAGAAATGAGGATAAACTTTGATTGCAAGAAATAATAGATTGTAAAAAGTTTTTGTTTTATGACTGCAAAAAGTTGATAATAAAACGGGAATGTTGTATTGGGCGCAGACAGGCGATATCAGCGAGGAAAGAATGTATCAGGATTATATTTATAACAGTTCTTTTCCCTATGCATTAGCGTTAAATGAAACAAAAGATGTGCAGCAGTATTTGGAGGGAATCTATGATTCTATTATATTAAAGGATGTCATTGCGCGGAAACGCATCTATGATTTGGATATGCTAAAGAGTGTAGCACGTTTTCTGTTTGACAATATAGGGAATCTGTGTTCTACGAAGAAAATCGCGGATACAATGACATCGGCAGGGCGCAAGATTACAGTCCACACGGTGGAGAATTATTTGCAGTCCCTCACGGAAAGTTTTGTCTTTTATAAAGCAGGGCGCTACGATATAAAAGGAAAACAATATTTGAAAACAGGCGATAAATACTATGCCGTAGACATGGGGCTGCGTTATCATGTTCTTGGAAGCAAAAAAGCTGACGATGGTCATATTCTGGAAAATGTAGTTTATCTGGAATTGCTTCGCCGGGGGTATGATGTTTATATCGGTAAGGTTGGAAACGCTGAGGTTGATTTTATCGCAGTCAATGCGGAGGGGAAAGAATATTACCAGGTGGCATATACGGTGAAAGATGCGGATGGAAAAACACTGGAGAGAGAGCTTGCGCCGCTGAATGCGATAAAAGACCATAATCCAAAGTATCTGCTCACAATGGATTATGGGCCGGTAGTCTCACACAATGGAATAAGACAATTATATGTTCTGGACTGGTTATTGAAATAATAACGAGACACTGCCGGGAGAAAATCTCTATATCTTAGTACGTGCGTACTTAAAACCGGTGTGCCACGATTCTTTACAATGTAAAAATAAGGTAAAATAACTGTGCTATACTTAATAGTAGGTCTAAGGTGTGCAAGGTGCGGTAAAGCAGGAATCATGCGGGTATTGAGCACAGAAGAAATGAAATGTTTAAAAGAAAGCCTGTCAAAAATGATGGCATTTCTCAAGCGTATGGAGAAACACAGAAAACCTCATTTCAGCCGTTATCTGGAAGCGATGAAAAATAATATCGAGATTGCGGAGCGGACAGAGGATAAGGATATGGACAAGCTGAGCGCTGTTCTGTACAGGGACTGGGCGGCGGCAAACGACAGATATACAGGGATTCCGGATTATGATATTTTTTTGAAAAATACAGGAAAACTTAAGGAAGATGTGCTAGAATTTATATATCTTTCCATAGAGATTGGACAGTATTTTTCATAAAGGAGTGAACGTGTCATGCCAGCATTTTTTAAAGATTATTCTGCATTTTACGGTACAGGAGAGAAGAACGAAGCAGGTCAGACATTGGATGAATTTCTTGAGGCATATGACCCCTACAGATATAAAACCCCAAGCTGTACGACTGATGCGGTGGTGTTTTCTTACGAGGGAGAGTTCGAGAAAAACCCGGCAAATTTGCCGGAAAATCTCCGGCTGCTGCTCATTCGTCGGAAAAACCATCCCAGCATTGGTTTCTGGGCATTGCCGGGCGGATTTATCAATCTGAAAGAGAATCTGGATGATACAGCACGGCGGGAACTTGAGGAGGAGACAAAGGTCAGAGGAATTGCCATGGAGCAGATAGGCACCTGGGGAGATTTTGACAGGGACCCCAGGGCGCGTGTCATCACCACTGCGTACATGGCGCTTGTGAAGCGCAGCGAGGTGGAAGTGGAAGCAGGAGATGACGCCGCAGATGCTGTCTGGTGTGATGTTTCTCTTGAGGAGACTGCCAGAGCGGAAGAGAGCGGATGGATTCGGACGACCTATAGCCTGAAAGTAGAAAACCGGGAAAAAGGGATTCGGACCTGCGCGGTGGTGGAGAGAAAGGTGCGCACCGGAATCATCAGGGAGGAGCGCTATGAGATAAAAGAGCGGGGAAGGATAGCGGCGGACCACGCGGCAATCATCGTGCAGGCATTGGGGAAATTAAAAGAGAGAATGGGAACGGATTAGAAAGTATATGTTGAATCCGAGAAAAAGTCCTGACAATTCATTGCGTGTTGTCAGGACTTTTTGTTCAATATTAGGAAAGTTCTAGGAAACTTCGTTCCCTGCTCGGCGCGAAAGTTCCGCAGGCGGAACTCTTTGCGATTCTTTATTTATTTCCCCGTGCCAGATTTTCCTTTTTTCCGGCTGACTGCCAGTATCATGAAAAGGAAGGCAAAAGCGATGAGCATCCAGATGATAAACACGGCAGAGCTCTGTGTGCTGAATTTATCATAATATCCTTTTAGATAGATGATAACGACAATCCAGGGCAGCACATAGGTCATATACCCGCGCAGGAACTGCGGGAATTTCAGCCCTTGTCCGGAATTTGCCTCGCGGATAAAGTTGTCCCAGCCCCAGCCATTTTTGTGGGTACAGAATAGCAGGTATACAACAGAGCCCAGAGGCAGGATGTTGTTGGAGACAAGGAAGTCTTCTAAATCCATGATATTTGTGCCTGTTCCCAGAGGCTGGAATCCTGACAGCAGATTGAAGCCCAGAATGCAGGGGATGCTCAGCACAATGATGAGCAGAATGTTGATTCCCACCGCTTTTTTCCGGGAGAGCCCAAATAAATCCATGCCAAAGGAGACAATATTTTCAAAAACACCCACAATGGTGGAAAGGGCGGCAAAGAATAAAAACAGAAAGAACAGCGCGCCCCAAATACGGCCTCCCGTCATTTGCGCGAAGATGTTCGGCAGGGTGATAAACACCAGTCCGGGACCGGCAGCGGGCTCCACGTCAAAGGCAAAGCAGGCAGGGATAACGATGAGTCCTGCTGTAAGTGCTACGAAGGTATCCAAAAGAACGATGCTCAAGGATTCTCCGGTGAGGGAGCGGGACTTGTCCAGGTAGCTTCCGAAGATTGCCATTCCGCCCATTCCGATGCTCAAGGTGAAAAATGACTGGCTCATGGCGCCGAACACCACGTTTCCGATTCCATTGTCCTTCATCCTCTGGAAATCCGGAATCAGATAGAATCTAAGCCCTTCAGCGGAGCCGGAGAGTGTGACGGAGCGCACAGCGAGTACGACCATGATGGCGAGCAGGCAGAGCATGGTAATCTTCATGATTTTTTCCACACCCTTTTGCAGACCGATGCTGCAGATACCAAAAGAAATCAAAATCACGGCAATGGTCCAGAACAGCAGTGTGCCCGGTGACTGGAGCATAGCATCATATTTCTGTTCCACAACGGCGGAGGACACTTTGACAAATTCACCTTTTGCCATGCGGAAGCAGTAGTACAGCATCCAGCCGCCCACCATGGAATAGAACATGACCAGTAGATAATTTCCGGCAATGGCGAACCATCTTGTATAATGCCACCGGGAACCTTCGGGCTCCAGCGTATTGTAGGAGGTGGCGATACTTTTCTGGCTGGCGCGTCCTACGCTGAACTCGCAGACAATGATAGGCATGCCGAGAATGACCAGGAACAAAAGGTAAATCAGGATAAAGGCAGCCCCGCCGTATTGCCCGGTCATGTAGGGAAATTTCCACACATTTCCAAGTCCGATGGCACATCCTGCCGAGACGAGGATGAAACCGAGGCGGGAGCCAAATTTTTCTCTTTTCATATAGTAAATCCTTTCCATCAAATTTGCGTTTATGTATGCTGTTGATTTTCGATATAGAATGTCAACTTCTCAAGTATACCATAGAATCACTCATAAAGGAAACAAAAAGAAAAAATATGAAAACGGCAGTCGTTACATATTGTCTGTAAGAGGCAGTCTCAAAACAGGAAGGAAAAGCGCAGCAAGAGAAAGGTCAAGTCAGACCTTGTAGAGCCTGGCTTTTTATGGTAAGATTAGGAACGTAAAAGTTCGCGTTTGAGGAGGAAATCATGGAAAACGAAACCGTTTCAAAGAATTTTATAGAGCAGGAAATCGATAAGGACTTGGCAGAAGGAGTGTATGACCATGTCTGTACCCGTTTCCCGCCGGAACCAAACGGCTATCTTCATATAGGACATGCAAAATCAATACTTTTAAACTACGGACTCGCCCAGAAATACAACGGAGAGTTCCATATGCGCTTTGATGATACCAATCCCACCAAAGAAAAGGTGGAGTTTGTAGATTCCATCAAGGAAGACATCAAATGGCTGGGCGCTGACTGGAAGGACCATTTGTACTTCGCCTCCGATTATTTTGATGAAATGTATGACTGCGCGGTGAAGCTCATCAAAAAAGGAAAGGCATACGTGTGTGACCTTTCACCGGAGGAAATCCGGGAATACAGAGGGACTCTGACAGAAGCGGGAAAGGAAAGCCCTTACAGAAACCGTACCGTGGAAGAGAACCTGGAACTGTTTGAGGCGATGAAGGACGGGAAATTTAAAGATGGAGAGAGAGTATTGCGGGCGAAGATTGATATGGCATCGCCGAACATCAATATGAGAGACCCCATCCTTTACCGTGTGGCACATATGAACCACCATAACACAGGGGATAAATGGTGCATTTATCCGATGTACGACTTTGCGCATCCTATCGAGGATGCCATTGAGGGCATCACACACTCCATCTGTACACTGGAGTTTGAGGACCACAGACCGCTGTATGACTGGGTCGTACAGGAATGTGAGTTTGAGAATCCGCCGAGACAGATTGAATTTGCCAAATTATATTTAACAAATGTAGTGACAGGAAAGCGTTATATCAAAAAGCTGGTGGAAGACCATATTGTGGACGGTTGGGATGACCCGCGTCTGGTATCCATCGCAGCTCTCAGAAGAAGAGGATTTACGCCGGAGTCTATCAAAATGTTCATCGACATGTGCGGAGTGTCTAAGAGCCAGAGTTCTGTCGACTACGCCATGCTGGAATACTGTATCCGGGAAGACCTGAAGATGAAAAAGCCTAGGATGATGGCGGTGCTTGACCCCATCAAGCTTGTCATCGACAACTACCCGGAAGGACAGGTGGAATACCTGGATGTAGCGAATAATCTGGAAAATGAAGCTTTGGGCGTGCGCAAAGTGCCGTTTGGCAGGGAACTGTATATAGAGAGAGACGATTTCATGGAGGAACCTCCGAAGAAATATTTCCGCCTCTTCCCCGGCAATGAGGTGCGTCTCATGCATGCGTATTTCGTGAAGTGCGTCAGCTTTGTGAAAGACGAGAATGGAAAGGTGACGGAAGTGCACTGTACCTACGACCCGGAGACGAAAGCGGGAAGCGGCTTCACGGGAAGAAAAGTGAAGGGAACCATACACTGGGTACCCGCGGCTTACGCACAGAAAGCGGAAGTGCGGCTGTATGAGAATCTGATTGACGAGGAGAAGGGAGTCTACAACAAGGAAGATGGCTCTTTGAACTTAAATCCCAACTCCCTGACTGTTGTAAAAGAAGCTTATGTGGAACCGAGCTTTGAAGGTGCGAAGGCATACGACAGCTTTCAGTTTGTGCGGAACGGATACTTCTGTATCGATGCGAAGGATTCCGCGCCGGAAGCGTTGGTGTTTAACCGGATTGTATCCTTGAAGAGCTCGTTTAAACTTCCAAAATAGAAAATATGGCAGGTTTGCTTTTCAGTGACCTGCCACATTTTTTCTCTCAACTGGCTTGGTTAAGAAAGGGGAAAACGAGATGAACGAACTAACCATTCATTTGCGGACAGATTCCGAAACACCTCTGTACGAACAGATTTATGCCTATATTAAACAGGATATCCAGGAGGGACGACTCAAAAGCGGGGACAAACTTCCTTCAACAAGGCAGCTCAGCGCTTACCTGGAAGTGAGCAGGAGTACAGTGGATTCCGCATATGCACAGCTTTTATCAGAGGGATATGTGGAAGCCCAATCATGCAGAGGTTATTTCGTCTCTGCTATTGAAGGGCTGTACAGACTGAAGCGCCCGGCGAAAAAGACAGACGTGCAGAAAAAACAGCAGGAGAAGGACTATTTATACGATTTTACTCCAAACGGTGTGGATTTGAAAAGTTTCCCCTACAATGCCTGGAGAAAACTTTCCAAAGAAAGTCTGGGCGATGATAAGGCAGAGCTTTTTCGTCTGGGAGATTCGCAGGGGGAATACGGACTTAGAAATGCAATCAGCAGTTATCTGCATCAGGCAAGAGGGGTCAATTGCGATGCAGAGCAGATTATCGTTGGTGCAGGAAACGATTATCTGCTTATGCTGCTGACGACGATTATCGGTCCGAATCATAAGGTGGCGTTGGAAAATCCCACATACAGACAGGCGTACCGATTGTTTGAAAATCTTTCTTACGAGGTCTGTACTGTGAATATGGACGAAAAGGGAATGTGTATCCCAGAACTGGAACAATCCGGAGCGGATATAGCCTTTGTGATGCCTTCCCACCAATACCCTCTGGGAATCGTTATGCCCATCAAGAGAAGAATGGAGCTTTTGAGGTGGGCGGAGGAAAAAGCGGAAAGATATATCATCGAAGATGACTATGACAGTGAATTCCGTTACAAAGGAAAGCCTATCCCGGCGCTCCAGGGATATGATGCCCATGAAAAGGTGATTTACACCGGAACATTTTCCAAATCCATAGCCCCCGCAATACGCATGGGCTACATTGTACTTCCGAAGCCGATTTTAGAAATTTACCGGGAAAAATGCCGGTTTTTAAATTCTACCGTATCAAAAGTGGACCAGTTGATTTTGCAGCGTTTTATTGAAGAGGGACATTATGAGAGGCATTTAAATAAGTCAAGGGCACTGTATAAGAGTAGGCATGACACTCTGCTCGGCTGCTTAAAAGGGATGAATTTAGATTTCGAGATTTCCGGCGAGAACGCAGGCGTTCATTTGCTTCTGCATTTTGCGGGAAAGAGCGAACGTGAATTGATAGAAAGAGCGGCGGTGAAAGGAGTCAAAGTATACGGACTCTCGGAATATTTTGTTGGAAGTGGTGAAAAAGAAGACAGAGAAGGGGAAAAATCAGGAAAAGGTGCTGTAATCTTGCTTGGATATGCCAATATGGGGGAGGGAAAGATTCGGGAAGCGGTGAAATTGTTGGGAGAGGCGTGGGAATATTGCTAAAAAGATATGCAGTAAGCTAAAAAAGTGGATGAATAGATAGGTGTTTTTGAGTTAATGATTAAGAAAGGAATCGGATAAAGATGAATTGGGTTATTGAAATAGTTGTTTCTTCTATAATTTCATCAATTTTTACTGCGGGTATATTATCAGCAATTATTACTAAATTGCAAAAAGGACTAGAGTTACATTCAAATGGTATTAAAAGAATATATCCTTACGGTAAAAATATAAAGTCGCTTGAAAAAACTATGAAAAATTGTACCACTATCAAAATTTTAGGGTTTTCCGCTCTAGGTATTACTCATTCTTATAGACGAGTTTTAACTAATCATTTGGCAAAAGGCGGAAAATTGGAGTTTTTGTTGGCGAAGGAAGATTCAGAAATTACCACAGAAGCCTCCTTAATGGAAAACCGAGGAACCAAGGCGATTGCTAATTCAATAGGGGAAACGTTTGAGTTGCTTAAAGCAATTAAGATTGATTCAGAAAAAGAAGCCGAAAAAACTGGAAAAAAGTGTGGTGATATCGAAGTACGCCAATATAATACAGAAATAAGAAATCAGTTGATTATATGTATAAATAGTGAAAAGGAAGAAGTTTCGGCATGGATGTCTATTCTATTGCCGCCCTTACCAGCGGTTGAATGTAAAATGATAGAATACTCTGAACCTAGCGATTGTGTAAGATACTACGATACTATTTGGAATAGGCACGAAACACACTTGATTAAATGTGATTAACAGCATTGAGGTGGGACAAATTATGCGATAAGAAAACAGCGGCGATATTATCAAACGGAATTTCTCTATATAACATCGCCGCTAGTCTATTAATTTTTTGATTACTGGTAGAAACTTCTGTGTCAGAAGCCACTGCCTATTCACTTTCTTTTTCTTCTTCTGTATCTTCGCTTGTGTTCTTCTGGAGAGAAACATACTCTCTGTCGCCAACAGGTTTTAAATCCACGTCTAAATCAAAATCTTCATCTTCTGTAAAATCAGAATCCTCTCCGGAGCAGGTACCCTCTTCCTGGCAGCTTCCCTTGCAGAAGTATGCAATGACAGCTCCGATTGCGGTGCCAACGGCTGCGAGAATCAAAAAACATTTTAAGAATTTTTTCAATGTAATGCTCTCCTTTCTGTCAGATGACTGCCTGTCCTGTAATTGACAGGTAAATCAACTCTTATTGTAATACTTTTAATGAAAAAATACAATACAGGAATCTGCTTTTTTGAGGGGAAAACAAAGAACTACTTACAGCTATTGTCTCAGAACAAAGAAAGCTGACTTGAAAAAGTAAATTCCAGTGCAGGACTAAATTCCACACCCTCTTTAAA
>UQKK01000043.1 GCA_900541505.1 uncultured Ruminococcus sp. | reverse complement strand
GAAGAGGTATTTTGCTTCTTCCCTTTATTTTTGCCAATTAAAATTATACACTAACGGAGAAAGTTCATAATAAAGTTACGACATTTACGTCGTAAGTACAAGGCGATGAAGAGCGATAGACGGAATTAATGCGGAGTTTCTCCACTCAGGTCCTTTTACACAGCATATCCTCTCTTTAAAGGGCACATACGCTTCAAACCATGAATTTTTGTGTTTTGCGGCGTGTGTGCCCTTGTAGAGGGGATTTTCTTTGACTAAAAATTTCCTTAAACCAGCTCGGCATTTTTCTGTATCGTCTCGCGAATCACATTTTCCACGTAATCCCCGATATGCCGTTTGGTGTCCTTATCCAGTTGGTCGGGATAGATAGGTTCCCCGTACTCAATTACCACATGGACTTTCTTTATCCGGGGAAATTGCTTTTCGAAGATGGCAATCGTGTTGTTCATGGAAATCGGTATGATGGCACATCCGGTCTTGGTAGCAATCTTAAAAGCCCCGTCTTTAAAGGGGAGAAGGCTCAGTTCTTCGCCTTTATTTCGGGTCCCTTCCGGGAAAATGCAGATAGAAATTCCCTTTTTGATATATTCAATCGCTGTCAGGATGGTCTTGAGTCCTTCCTTGGGATTTTCTCTGTCAAGGAACAGGCAGTAGACAAATTTCATCCAGGTGGAGAGGAGCGGAATGTGCTCCATCTCTTTCTTTGCCACATATCCTGTGAGACGCCGACAGCGGCTGTAGGTGAGCAGGATATCGAAAAAACTGCGGTGATTCCCGATGAAAAGCACCGGCTCATCAGGAATATTTTCCTCACCGATAACCGTCGTCTGTACGGAAGTCATTTTCAGAATAGTCTTAAATCCCCATTGCACAATGCGCAGGGAACTGTAATCTCTCTTTTCGCGGTTGAATTTTCCGATAACCCATTCCACGAAAAAAACCGGGATGGACAGGATAAGAAAAAGAACGAGAAAAATGACAATACATATAAAGCGAAACATGTGATGAATCCTCTTTTCTTTTGAAACTGTTAGATGATTCCAATTATAAAGGAGAGGGCAGGAAAATACAAGGTTTGGGAGAGAAAAACGAAGAGTAAATTTTCTCCCCTCAACTATCAAGATTTTCACCTCCCGCGGGGCATACTCCTCCTCTTTTTTTCATAAGATAATAGAGAAAATATGCCGCGGAGAATGGGGATGACTGGAAAGATATCACGCCGGGTCTTCATATTCTGCCTGGTGGCGGCGCTTTTGACAGGCTGTATCACCCGGCCGCAGAAAACGGAGAAATTACAGGACCTGGAATTTACGGTTCTTGACAAGGAGGCGGTACCCAACGAGTTAAAAGAGATGATTGAGGAAAATAAATCCATGCCGTTTAAACTGACCTATGCGGACCAGGGAGCATTGTACATTGCACAGGGGTACGGCGCGCAGAAGAAGACCGGCTACAGTGTGGAGGTGCTGGCGCTCTATGAGACACAGAACGCTGTTTATATACATACCAATCTGCTTGGACCGGAAAAGGGAGAGGAGACCAAAGAGATAACCACTTTTCCCTATGTGGTGGTGAAACTGGATTATATTGAAAAGAATGTCATGTTTGATTAAGGAGGGCGATTATGGAGCTGATAAAGAAACAAATCCACTATAACCGGGAAGGGAAGCGGATGTTTGACCAGTTTGTGCTGGACGAGGACTACAACGTGCCGGATGCCAAGGAGGATGTGCGGCAGATTATCCAGAGTACGGGGACAGTAAAGGTAGAGGACATTCGCATGGTGGAAAATTATGTGAAGGTGACGGGGAAATTTTATTTTCAGATTCTTTATCTGACAGAGGCGGGAGAGCCGAGACCCGACGTGTTGGAAGGAAAACTTCCCTTCGAGGAAATGGTTTATGCGGAGACCGATGAGGCGGAAAACTACTTTATCGAAAATATCCGCACGGAATTTGCCGCTTCCATGGTACACTCCCGTAAGGTCAGTCTGAAAGTGATGATAGAGATGGAGATTGGGCGGGAGAAACTGGAGGACGAGGAGACCACGGTGGATGTGGAGAGCGCGGTCCCGGTTTACCGGAAAATGAAGCCGGTAAATCTCTTAAAGCTCCACACGACCAAGCGGGATACATACCGGGTGAAAGAAGAAATCACCCTGCCCGGCACCAAGGAGAGTGTCGGTGTACTGCTGGTGTCTTCCGTGAACAGCCGCAAACTGGAAATCCGCCCGGAGGCGGGCGCTCTGCTGTTAAAAGGGGAATTGCTTGTATTCTGCATGTATTTGTCGGAGGAGGAGAAGACTGATTGGATAGAGCAGACGGTTCCCTTTGAGGGGCGTATTGTCTGCGACGGCGTGGAAGAAGGCATGTACTACCATGTCCATCATACATTGGAGGACACCCTGGTGGATGTGCGGATGGATGAGGACGGGGAGATGAGGGTGCTGGGAATCGAGGGAACCATAAGCCTGCGACTGAATATTTATGAAGAAGAAAAAATGGAATTGCTGGCGGATATGTATTCCCTGGAGCAGAAATGTGATTTTACCACAAGGGAAGCGGTGTACGAAGAGCTGCTCATGCAGAACCATTCCAAGTGCAAGATAGCGGAGCGGCTGGAATTGCCGGAATTAAAAGACAATGTCCTGCAGATTTGCCACAGTGAGGGAAATATTCAGATGGAGCATATCGAGAGGACGGAGGAAGGACTGCAGATTGAGGGAATTCTGCATCTGTCATTTCTGTATCTGCGGGCGGATGACAGCACGCCTTTCGCAAGCTGGCAGGGCATGGTTCCCTTCTCCTATCTGCTGGAGTGCCCGGATATCCCGGAGGATGTGCGGTATCATATGTCCTACCATGTAGAGCAGCTTCTGGTGACGCTGGCGGGCAGCGAAGCGGTGGAAGTGCGTGCGGTCCTCGCTTTTGATGCTTTCCTTCGCAGACCGGTGACAACGCAGGTTATCACAGAGGCGGAGTTGTCCGCTGTGCCCGTGGATGAGATGGAAAACCGACCGGGAATCGTGGGATATATCGTAAAATCGGGGGATGAATTGTGGGATTTGGCGAAAAAATATATGACAACAGTGGAAGGAATACGAGAAGTCAATGAGTTGGAAACAGATGCCATAAAACTGGGAGATAAATTGTTGATTTTTAAGGAAAATATGAGTATACTGTAGGTGCAATGTATACAAGATACAATTGGAGGACACAGGATGAAACAGCTCGAATTAAAGGCGCTTGCCAAGATTAATCTGGGGCTTGATGTACTGGGAAGAAGAGAGAACGGCTACCATGACGTGCGCATGGTCATGCAGTCGGTGTATCTCTATGATGATGTAAAGATAGAGAAAAAAGAAGAAAAAGGAGTCACGCTGCAGACCAATCTCCATTTTCTGCCTATGGACAGCGGCAATATCGCATATAAGGCGGCACAGATGCTCATAGAGGAATTTGGGATTGAAGAAGGGGTAAAGATTACTCTGAAAAAACATATTCCCGTGGCAGCGGGATTGGCAGGCGGCAGTTCCAATGCGGCGGCAGTGCTCTTTGGAATGAACCGCCTGTTTGGGCTGCATTTATCCCGCGAGGAATTGATGGAGCGGGGAGTGAAGCTGGGAGCGGACGTACCTTACTGTATCATGCGGGGGACTGTGCTGGCGGAAGGAATCGGGGAGGAACTGAGCGAACTTCCGGCGATGCCGAAATGTACGGTGCTCATCGCGAAACCGCCTATCAGCGTTTCCACGAAAGTGGTCTATGAGGCGCTGGATAGCAAAGAGGTCCTTAAGCATCCGGATATCGATGCGTTGATTAGGGGACTTGAAAAGGGTTCTCTCACAGAGATTGCCGAAAATATGGGAAACGTGCTGGAGGATGTGACAATCCCCATGTATCCGGTGATTGAGGAGATTAAGGATGAGATGAAAGCGTGTGGAGCGCTGGGAGCAATGATGAGCGGCAGCGGGCCGACGGTCTTCGGTCTGTTTGTCAACCGGGCGGATGCGAGAAAGGCACAGATGAGGATTAGGGAGCGGGCACTGGCAAAGCAGGTGTTCGTGACAAATATACACGGGGCGAGGAGGAATCAGGATGGAACCCAGATTTGAAGTGACGATGAATGAATATCTTCCGCTGAGAGATGTGGTGTTTAATACACTCAGACAGGCAATTTTAAGAGGCGAATTAAAGCCGGGCGAACGGCTGATGGAAATTCAGCTCGCCAATAAACTGGGAGTGAGCCGTACCCCAATCCGGGAGGCAATCCGCAAGCTGGAGCTGGAAGGACTCGTGCTGATGATTCCCAGAAAAGGAGCGGAGGTTGCGGAAATTACAGAGAAAAACCTGCGGGATGTCCTGGAAGTGCGATGCGCTCTGGAGGAACTGGCAGTACAGTTAGCCTGTGACCGGATTGATAAGCAGGGAATCCAGGATTTGAGAAAAGCGGCAAAGCATTTTGAGTCCGTGCTGGACAGTGATGACATCACGAAAATCGCTGAGGCGGATGTGGCTTTTCATGACATTATTTATATGGCAACGGACAATCAGAGGCTCATCCAGCTTCTGAACAACCTGCGGGAGCAGATGTACCGTTACCGCATCGAGTATCTGAAGAAAAAGGAGTGTCACCCCCAGCTCGTGGCGGAACACGAGGAGGTCATCGATGCCATTGAAAGTGGGGAACGGGAAAAAGCGATGCGGATTACGAGCCAGCATATCGACAATCAGGTAGAGACAGTGGCGGATACCATTCGCCACAAATAAAAGCCTGGGGAAACGCTTTCATCGATGTTTCTGTAAAAAAGATTTTCCGCCGGATTTTGAATAAGCGGATGGAAGCTGTCCATACTCTCTGTATCAGTTACGATGGAGGGAGATACATATGGGCAGAACATATATAGAGAAACACGCAAACCAATTGATTTTTTTCCTGGCAATCTTCATTGCCACGCTGGTGACGGCAGCGGCAGTCTGGAAAGTGCAGGAGGTGGCGGTCCAGGAGGAGCAGGCACACTTGGCGCAGGAAGTACTCAGATTTCATGTTTTGGCGAACAGCGACAGCGAAGAGGACCAGGCGCTGAAGCTGGAGGTGCGGGATTCCGTCCTTACCTGGCTGGAGGAAGAGATGCCGCAGAATATGGATGTGGACGGGACCACACAGTGGGTGCGCAGCCATACAGAGGACTTGGAGGAAGTGAGCCGCATGACATTGGAGGAAAACGGAAGCGACTATCCGGTGAGCGCGGCGGTGACGACCTGCTATTTCCCGGAGAAAACATATGGAGATGTGACATTTCCGGCGGGGAATTATGAGGCGCTTCGCATAGAGATTGGAGATGCCGATGGGCACAACTGGTGGTGTGTGCTGTACCCGAACCTGTGCTTTCTCGACACGACAAATGCGGTCGTCCCGGATGAGGGAAAGCAGAAATTAAAAAATGTATTAACAGAGGAGGAATATTCCCGGATTACGGCGGATACAAAGTTCAAAATCAAGTGGTATTTCTGGGAAGAGGATAAATGACAGAATTTTTAGTCAGGCATTTTGTAAAAGATTATAAAGAAGTGGAGAAGGTGTCCGTGCGGACGGCATATGGAGTGCTCGCCAGCATTGTGGGCATCTTCTGTAATGTATTTTTATTTGTGGTAAAATTCATCGTGGGAATCCTGCTGCACAGTGTTTCCGTCACAGCGGATGCGTTCAACAACCTGTCGGATGCGGGCTCATCGGTCATCAGCTTTATTGGAGTAAAGATGGCGAGCAAGCCCGCGGATGCGGACCATCCCTTCGGACACGGCAGGATGGAATACATAGCGGCGCTCATCGTCTCCTTCTTGATTTTAGAGGTGGGCTTTACCTTTTTGAAGGATTCCTTCGGCAAGGTGATGCACCCGGAGCAACTGAATTTTCAGCTTGTTTCTGTACTGATTCTGGTATTATCCATCGGGGTGAAGCTGTGGCTGGGGCTCTTTAACCGCAAGCTGGGGCAGAAGATTGACTCCAAGGTGATGAAGGCGGTCTTCGCCGATTCCATGGGGGATGTCATCACCACCAGCGCCACCATTTTGTCGATTGTGTTCTTTGGTATCACCAAGATTAACATCGACGGATTTGTGGGCATCGGCGTCGCCCTTGTTGTCATGTGGGCGGGTGTGGGCATTGCCAGAGATACACTGGAGCCGCTCATCGGAGAGGCAATCGACCCGGAAGTGTATGAGGAAATCAAGCGTTTCGTGGAAAACTATGACGGGATTGAAGGGACCCACGATTTAATCGTACATAATTACGGACCCGGCAGGAGCATGGCGTCCATCCATGCGGAGGTGCCGAACGATGTAGACATTGAGATATCCCATGAGATTATCGACCGGATAGAAAGAGATGCGGCAAAGAAGCTGGGGATTTTCCTTGTTATCCACATGGACCCCATTGAGATGAGGGACGAGAGAGTGCTTGCCCTGAAGGAACAGACGGAGGGCATTTTAAATGAAATCGATCCGGCGTGCAGCATACATGATTTTCGTGTGGTGCACGGGGAGGAACAGACAAATCTGATTTTCGATATGGTGATTCCTATAGATTACGATGAAGAAAAACGAAACAACCTGCCCCTTACGCTGATGGGGAAGATTCAGGAGCTGGATTCCCGGTATCAGTGCGTGATTACAGTGGAATATAATTATGTCGCAAAAGAATGACAGACAAGGCAAGCGAGGCTTGGACTTTCCGTGCCGCAAGAATCGGAAAACAGTGAAGATAAAGCCTCGGACAGATAAGGAAGTCATAGATTCAGACAGAAAAAAGAAAGAAGGAAAGCACATGTACACATTTGACAGCAGAGTCCGCTACAGTGAGATTGACCATTACGGAACCATGACACTGCCGGCGCTCATCAACTATTTTCAGGACTGCAGTACCTTTCATTCCGAGAGTGTGGGGCTGGGGATGGATAAATTAAAGAAAAAGAAGAAAGCCTGGGTCCTCTCCTACTGGCAGGTGGTCGTGGACCGCTTCCCGAAAATGGGAGAGCATATCGAGATTGGCACCTTTCCCACGGAATTTAAAGGACTGTACGGAAACCGAAATTTCTTTATGAAGGACGGAGAAGGGAAGCAGATTGCGTGCGCCAATTCCATCTGGGTATTCATGGATTTAGAAAAGGGACGTCCGGCGCGCCCGGATAAGGAGGACATCGAGCCTTATGGTACAGAAGAGCCCCTTGCAATGGAGTATGAAGACAGAAAAATCAAAATGCCGGAAAACTGCGAGAGTCTCCCTTCTTTCCCGGTGCGGAAATATCATATCGATACAAACGAACATGTGAACAACTGCCAGTATGTGCAGATGGCTCTGGAAGTTCTGCCGGAAAATGTACCTCTGCATCAGCTCCGTGTGGACTACAAGAAATCCGCTGTATACGGAGATATCATCTATCCGAAAATGGCGGAGGAGGAGAACCGGATGGTAGTGGAACTCTGCGATGAGGCAGGGAAACCCTATGCGGTTGTGGAGATGAAAGGAAACGGAAACGTATAGAGAATAAAAAGAGTAAGAAGACAAACAGAAGTGTAGAAGGAGAGGAGATATACGGATGAGATTAGGTGAGAAACAGATGCTGACGGTGGTAAAAAAAGTGGATTTCGGTGTCTATCTGGGAAATGATGAACAGCGGGTATTGCTGCCGAAAAAGCAGGTGCCGGAAGGGATAGAGCCGGGGGACCCGGTGGAGGTGTTCTTGTATAAGGATTCTTCAGACCGGCTTATCGCTACCACAAATGAGCCGAAGCTGACGCTTGGAAAGCTTGCGGTCCTCAAAGTGGCAGATGTGGGACGCATGGGCGCCTTTCTGGACTGGGGACTGGAAAAGGATTTATTTCTCCCCTTCAAAGAGCAGACTGCGAAGCTGAAGAAAGGCGATTCTTGTCTGGTGAGCCTCTACATCGACAAAAGCGAGCGGCTCTGCGCGACCATGAAAGTGTACTCCCTTCTGCGCACGGATTCCCCTTATAAAAAGGACGATAAAGTGACAGGGATTATCTACGATACAAGTAAGGAATTCGGCGTCTTTGTGGCAGTGGACAACCAGTATTCCGCGCTGATTCCAAAGAAAGACGCGGCGGCGGATTTGCGCGTGGGACAGCAGATAACAGCGCGGGTGGCAGCAGTCAAAGAGGACGGCAAGCTGGACTTGAGCGTGCGCGGGAAAATCCCGGAGCAGATGGATGTGGATGCGCAGGACATTCTGGAGACGATTGAGAGAAAATACGGCGGAGAACTGCCCTTTACCGACAAGGCAGACCCGGAGCGGATAAAGCAGGAGTTCGGCATGAGCAAGGCGGCGTTTAAGCGGGCTGTGGGGAGACTGTTAAAAGAAGGAAAGATAGAGATTACAGAGGAGAGCATAAAGAGGAGATAGCTGCAAAAAAATCTTGCAATCCCTCTTGAATAAGGTATAATAGCAGTAGAGGTGCGCGGAAATACCAGTTATTTCCCCGTCCCATACAATCACAGGATTCAGAAAGGAGTTTGAGAAATGAAGGTACAGAATATTACAGACATAGACGCATTCTTTAAGGTAGTAGATTCCTGCACAGGCAGAGTAGAGCTGGTGACAGGTGAGGGAGACAGGCTGAACTTGAAGTCCAAGCTTTCTCAGTACGTTTCTATGGCGAACATTTTCTCCAACGGTGAGATTCCGGAACTGGAAGTTATCGCTTACGAGAAAGAAGATACAGATAAGCTGATTAATTTCATGCTGAACGGCGGACAATAAGAACAGCGCCGGTACAAAAGAAGCTGTATGAAAGAATTGCTGTATCCAGTCTGCATCGCCGGATGGAACAGAGATGACAATGAGGGCAGTTCCCAGGCGGAGCCGCCCTTTTTGATTCTATAGGAAATTCCTCCGGGCAGAATACACATGCCGCGGCAAGGAACAGCGAGAGGTGAAATATGAATTTTGCGCACTTACACGTCCACACAGAGTACAGTCTGCTGGACGGTTCCAACAAGATAAAAGAATATGTGTCACGGGTCAAAGAGCTGGGAATGAACAGTGCCGCCATCACTGACCACGGTGTGATGTACGGCGTGATTGATTTTTACAGAGAGGCAAAGAGCCAGGGCATCAATCCGATTCTGGGCTGCGAGGTCTATGTGGCGCCAAATTCCCGCTTTGACCGAGAGATTACCGGCGGGGATGACCGCTACTATCACCTGGTGCTGCTGGCAGAGAACAACACAGGGTACGCGAACCTGATGAAAATTGTTTCCAAGGGCTTTGTGGAAGGATACTACTATAAACCTCGTGTGGATAAACAGTTATTGCGGGAGTACAGCGAGGGTATCATCGCTCTGAGCGCTTGCCTGGCGGGTGAAGTGCAGCGCTACCTGGTTAAGGGACTGTACGAGGAAGCGAAGAAAGCAGCGCTGGAGTATCAGGACATTTTCGGGGAAGGAAATTATTTCCTGGAACTGCAGGACCATGGAATCCCGGAGCAGACTATGGTGAACCAGCGGCTCTTTAAAATGTCGGAGGAGCTGGGAATTGACCTGGTGGCAACCAATGACGTGCACTATACCTATGCCGAGGACGCCAAGCCCCACGATATCCTGCTGTGCATCCAGACCGGGAAGAAGTTAGAAGACGAGAACCGCATGCGCTATGAGGGCGGACAGTATTATGTGAAATCGCCGGAGGAGATGCAGAAGCTTTTCCCTTATGCTTTGCAGGCATTGGAAAACACACAGCGGATTGCCGACCGCTGTCATGTGACGATAGAATTCGGCGTGACAAAATTGCCGAAATATGATGTGCCGGACGGCATGACTTCCTGGGAATACCTGCAGAAGCTCTGCCGCGAGGGGCTTGAGAAGCGCTACGGCAATCCGTCAGAGGAATTAAAAGAGCGTCTGGAGTATGAGCTGGACGTCATAAAAAATATGGGGTATATCGATTACTTCCTCATTGTATGGGATTTCATCAAATACGCGAAAGACCACGGCATCCCGGTGGGGCCGGGACGCGGCAGCGCGGCGGGAAGTATTGTATCCTACTGTCTGGAGATTACGACTATAGACCCCATCAAATACCAGCTCCTGTTTGAGCGTTTCCTGAACCCGGAGCGTGTATCCATGCCCGATATCGACGTGGATTTCTGTTACGAGCGCAGGCAGGAAGTCATTGATTATGTGGTGAGAAAATACGGCAAGGACCGGGTGGTACAGATTGTGACTTTCGGTACACTGGCGGCGCGCGGTGTCATCCGGGATGTGGGCAGGGTGATGGACCTTCCCTATGCGTTTGTGGACAGCATCGCCAAGATGATTCCCACAGAATTGAATATTACCATTGATAAAGCGCTGAAAGAGAACCCGGAGCTCAAGCGGACGTATGAGAATGACGAACAGGTGAAGTATTTGATTGACATGGCAAAGCGTCTGGAAGGGCTTCCCAGGCACAGTTCCATGCATGCCGCGGGAGTTGTCATCTGTCAGGAGGACGCGGATGAGTATGTTCCGCTCTCCCGCGCTTCCGACGGCACCATCACCACCCAGTTTACCATGACCACACTGGAAGAACTGGGGCTTTTGAAAATGGATTTCCTGGGGCTTCGCACCCTCACGGTCATTCAGAATGCCGTGCAGATGGCGAGGGCGAAGACGCCGGATTTGGATATGGATAAGCTGGATTACAATGACACGGCAGTGTTTGACTATATCGGCACGGGAAAGACGGATGGGATTTTCCAGATAGAGAGCGCGGGCATGAAATCCTTCATGAAGGAGCTAAAGCCCCACAGTTTGGAGGATATCATCGCCGGAATCGCCCTCTACCGTCCGGGACCTATGGATTTCATTCCCCAATATATCAAGGGGAAAAACGAGTCCGGGGAAATCGTCTATGACTGTCCGCAGCTGGAGCCTATCCTGGAGCCGACCTACGGCTGTATTGTCTACCAGGAGCAGGTTATGCAGATTGTGCGGGATTTGGCGGGCTATACGCTTGGACGAAGCGACCTTTTAAGACGTGCTATGTCCAAGAAAAAGGGCGATGTCATGCGCAAGGAACGCCAGATATTTGTCTATGGGGATGAGGAAAATGACGTACCTGGCTGTGTGAAAAATGGAATTGACGAGAAGACGGCGAATAAGATTTATGATGAGATGATTGATTTCGCAAAGTATGCCTTCAACAAGTCCCATGCGGCGGCATACGCGGTGGTCGCCTACCAGACAGCCTACTTAAAATATTATTATCCCGTAGAATTTATGGCGGCGCTTATGACATCCGTGATTGAAAATCCGCCGAAAGTGGCAGAATATATCTATGCCTGCCGGCAGATGGACATTCAGATACTGCCCCCGGACATCAATAAAGGTGTGGCGAGCTTCTCTGTGGACGGCAAAAATATCCGCTATGGACTTGCGGCAATTAAGAGTATTGGAAAACCGGTGATTCAGGCGATTGTGTCAGAGAGAGAGTCGTTTGGTCCCTTTAAAAATCTGGAGGACTTCATCAGCAGGATGTCCACAAAGGAACCGCTGAACAAAAAGGTCATTGAAAACTTTATTAAGTCGGGCGCGCTTGACTGTCTGGGCGGCACACGGAAGCAGTATATGAGTATTTATGTGCAGATTGTGGAGCACGTAAACCAGGAAAAGAAGTACGCCATGACCGGTCAGATGAGTCTCTTCGACTTCGTAGATGAGGAGCAGAAGAGCGAATTTGAGATAAAGCTGCCGAATGTAGGCGAATATGCGAAGGAAAATCTCCTGGCATTTGAAAAGGAAGTGCTGGGCATCTATATCAGCGGGCATCCTCTGGAAGCATATGAGGAGAAGTGGAGAAAAGTCATTTCCGCCACTACGCTGGAATTTCAGCCGGACGAGGAGACCGGGCGCACGAAAGTGCACGACGGCGCAAAGGAAATCATCGGCGGCATGATTACGGATAAGACGGTGAAGCACACGAGGACAAACCAGATGATGGCGTTCGTTACCGTGGAGGATTTGGCGGGCACGGTGGAAGTCGTTGTTTTCCCGCGGGATTATGAGAAGAACCGTGAGTATCTGGAGATTGACAACAAGGTCTTTATCCGCGGCAGGGTTTCCGAGGAGGATGAAAGACCCAGCAAGCTGATTTGCGAGAAGGTTATTCCCTTTGAGAAGACCAGGAAGGAATTGTGGATTCAGTTTCCCGATAAGGAGTCCTTCCTGGAAAATGAGGCTATCGTTTACGGATATCTGGCAGACTCCGAAGGGGAGGACGAAGTGGTCATCTACTGCGCGAAGGAGAGGGCAATCAAACGCCTGCCGAGAAACCGCAATATACGTATCAGTCAGGAAATATTGGGAAGATTGATGAACCATTACGGGGAAAACAGGATAAAAGTGGTAGAAAAAGCTATTGAAAACCACTTTTAGATGCTGTAGAATATTACCCGAAGTGTTAAAAATTAATCAATAGCATCGTTTTGTGGCGGTGCCAAGAGCCGGGGGACCGTTACTATTCACAGCCACCCACTTACATGCGCACTCGTCGCATCTTCGATGCTCCAGTCCCGCTCCTTACGGAGCTAAGACTGCTTATGTGGATGGGGTGACTGTGAATAGTAATGGAATATCGGCAAAATGGGTTAGGCAACTATTTTTCAGAAAGGTGGAAAAAATCATGGCACAGACAAAAGAACATCTGACAGCCGAAGAAAAGGCAAAGAGATTGGACGAGATTGAAGACAGAATCCGCACCATCGGCGTTCTGACAAGCGGAGGAGATGCGCCGGGGATGAACGCGGCAATCCGTGCAGTTGTAAGAACAGCATTGTCAAGAGGTCTGAAGGTGCGCGGTATCCGCAGAGGATATCACGGACTTCTGAAGGAAGAGATTATTGACTTATCCGCTCGTGACGTATCTGATACCATTCAGCGTGGAGGTACTATCCTTCAGACAGCGAGATGTCAGTCTATGCGCACAGAGGAAGGTCAGCAGAAAGCAGCGGCAATCTGCAAGAAATACGGCATTGACGGACTGGTTGTCATTGGAGGAGACGGCTCGTTCGCAGGTGCGCAGAAACTGGCACATCTGGGAGTAAACACAGTAGGAATCCCAGGAACCATAGATTTGGATATCGCATGTACAGACTATACCATTGGATTTGATACAGCAGTCAATACTGCGATGGAAGCGATTGACAAGGTACGTGATACATCTACATCCCATGAGCGATGCAGCATCATCGAGGTTATGGGTAGAGATGCCGGATATCTGGCACTGTGGTGCGGAATCGCCAACGGCGCGGAGAAGATTCTCATGCCGGAGGAGAAGGATTTCAACGAGCAGGAACTGATTGACGACATCATGGAAAATAAAAAACGCGGAAAGAAAAACTATATCATCATCAATGCCGAGGGTATCGGTGATTCCATCAACATGGCAAAGAGGATAGAGGAAGCGACAGGTATTGAGACAAGAGCGACCATATTAGGACACATGCAGCGCGGCGGAAGCCCTACCTGTAAGGACAGAGTTTATGCGTCCACAATGGGTGCGATGGCGGTAGACCTTCTCTGTCAGGGGAAATCCAACCGCGTAGTGGGATACAAGAACGGCAAGTATGTAGACTTTGATATTGAGGAAGCTCTTGCCATGAAGAAATCCATTCCGGAATATCAGTATGATATATCAAAAGTGTTGGCTATCTAGTGTACTGTCTCATCGGCTTTCTACAGTACATTAGTTCATCGGAGAGAGGAAGAGCAAAGTGAAGGAAACAGGAAAGAAGACAGCCCCTATCGGCGTATTCGATTCCGGGGTTGGAGGTCTGACAGTGATGCGGGAGATTTCCCGCAACCTGCCCTGTGAAAACATCATATATTTTGGCGATACGGCGCGGGTGCCATACGGAAGCAAATCACAGAACAATGTTATCCGGTTTTCCCGACAGATTATCCGTTTTCTTGAGAACAAACAGGTGAAGGCAATCGTCATTGCCTGCAATACGGCGAGTGCTCTGGCGCTCGATACGGTACAGCAGGAATTTGACCTGCCCATACTTGGTGTTGTCATCCCCGGCGCGCGGGCGGCGGTGGAGGCGACGCATAACAGGAAGGTGGGTGTCGTGGGCACTGATGCGACGGTGCAGAGCGGGATGTACACCAAGGTCATCCGCAAGATGGCGCCGGATATTACCGTGCTGGAGAAGGCGTGTCCGCTTTTCGTGCCGCTGGTCGAGGAAGGCTTTAAGGAGCACCATGTGACACAGGAAATCATAGAGTATTACCTGGATTCCATGCGTAAGACAGGGATAGACGCTATGATATTGGGATGCACGCATTATCCTTTGCTGCGCTCAAAAATCCGCACTTTTATGGGAGAGAAGATTCAGATTGTAAATCCTGCTTATGAGACAGCGATGGACTTGAAGAAACTTCTGAAGGAGCAGGGGATGGAAAACGACGGTACCACCGAGGAACACAGCCGTTATGAGTTCTATGTCAGCGACGCCGCGGAAAAATTCCGGCAGTTCGCCAACACGGTCATGCCCTTTGACGTGCCGACCACCAATGTAGTAAATATCGAGGAATATTAAGAGATGACGAAAGATGTAATCGTGAGTATTTCCGGTGTCCATATGGATATGATGGCAAATGCCTTCCGGGAGGATGAGGAGGCAATCGAGGTCGTTACTCCGGCGAGCTATTACTGGAAGAATGGGAAGCATTATATCCTGTACGATGAAGTGATTGAAGGCATGTCGGGGACGATAAAGAACAAAATCAAAATCACCGGGACGGACAGCGTGGAGATTATGAAGACCGGAATGTCCAACACGCACATGGTATTTGAAAAGAATAAAAAGAACCTGACCTACTACCGCACGCCCTACGGACAGATGCTGGTGGGTGTGAACACCCGCAGTATGGACGTGAAGGTGACGGATGAGAGGATAGATATCCTGGTGGATTATGAACTGGATGTCAACCATGAGCCCATGGCAGATTGCCGGATAAAGATGAATATTACATCAAAGGGCAGCAGAGAATTTTCGGTATTGAGCTAAAAAGCATATAAAGATAACAGAAAAGGGAACCTGATTTGTTCGGGTTTCTTTTTTTGTCTGAAAACAAAGATGAATATAGGATTATTTACTAAAAAAGCAATCGGATTTTTGGTGGAAATTAATAAAAAATTAAAAAAATGAGGCAAAAGATTGACAATCTTGATATCCGGTGATAAACTTTCTCCACAGTTTAACAAAAACAAGTGGAATGACATTCCGTGTAACGGAATGAGAAAGGAGGAGAAAATGCAGGTAATCGATAGAGCATTGGAAATACTCACTATATTGAGTAAAGAGACTAATGGGTTATCCGTATCCGGGATTGCAAGAAAATTGTCACTGCCACCAAGTTCAATCCATCGGATTCTGGCAAGTCTGAAAGAAAATAATTTTATCATACAGGATGAGGAGAGCAGAAAATATAAAATAGGGTATAAATTATATACACTTTGTTCTAACATAAGCCAAAATAATATACTGGTAAATCTTGCAAAACCTATAATGGAGATTTTAGCGAACGATATACACATGACAGTTGTTCTATGTGTGATGGAAGAAAATCATATCATGAATGTCGCATGTATTGAAAGTGACGAACACTCCATGTATATGGTCAAGATAGGAAAGCAGATGCCTCTTTATTCAACATCGGCTGGAAGGGTATTCAGCGCATATATGGACCGTCAGACTGTAAAAGAGATTTATGAAAATATAGAGTTAAAGCCAAGTACTCCTTATACCAAAACAGAGGTTCAGGAACTTTTCAGGGAATTAGATAGTATTCGCGAAAAGGGATATGCACTGATAGATGAGGAACTGCAGATGGGAATACAAGGTGTGGCAAGTCCGATTTTTGACAACAATAAAAAAGTTATCGCAGCACTGGCTCTGACAAGTATGAAGCAGAACAGAATGATTACTGACGAGATTATTGAAAAGTTAAAACAGAGTGCAGAGGCTATCACAAAAGCGATTAGTTAATGAAGAGGTGAAACATATGGAGGAATATAGTGTAGAAATTTTGAATCTATCTAAAATTTATACGAATTTATTAAAAGCAGACACAGTTGCATTAGAAAACATCAATTTGAATATCAGGCAGAGTGAATTTATCTCCATCATCGGTCCTTCGGGCTGCGGTAAATCTACGCTTTTGAAGATTATAGGGAATCTGGAGAAACCGAGTAAAGGAGAAATTCGATATAAAGACGGTGCAAACCAGCAGATGGGATTTGTTTTCCAGGATGCGACATTGCTCCCGTGGAAGAATGTCCAGAAAAATGCAGAGTTTCCACTGGAGATTCAGAATAAGAAAACAAAAGAAAACTTAGAAAGGTTGGATGGACTGTTGGAACTGGCAGGTCTTACAGAATTTAAAACAGCTCTTCCAAGGGAACTTTCAGGAGGTATGAAACAAAGAGTTTCCATTGTAAGAGCGCTTTCCTATGATGCCCCGCTTTTGTTGATGGATGAGCCTTTTGGCGCATTGGACGCGCTGACAAGAGACAATCTGAATGAACAACTTCTTCATATTTGGGAAAACACAAAGAAAACAATTATCTTTGTTACGCATAGTATTGAGGAGGCTGCATTTTTATCAGACCGTGTAGTGGTTATGTCTCCGCGACCGGGAAGAATCAAAGAGATAGTGGACATTGACCTGCCCAGACCAAGGGGTGAGGAGACGAGAAATTCTCCGGTATTTACCGAATACAGTAAATATTTGAGGGGGATTATAGGATGAGGAAAGGAAGTAAAACAAGAAAGCTGGTCGTTTCCATATTAGAATATGCAGTCTCTATCGGTGTGTTTGTACTGGCATGGTTTATCTATGTTACAGTGAAGGAAGTGCCCCAATATATTCTTCCAAGACCTGCCGAAGTGTGGAAGAGCCTTGTAGGGATGTTTACAGACGGCACGGTGTATCCTCATTTATGGGCGACTGCCTACGAAGTAGTGATTGGCTTTATCATAGGCAGTATATTGGGGATGGCGTTGGGATACTTGTTTGTAAAAATAGATGTGCTTAGGACTGCTTTGATGCCTTACCTTATATTTTTCCAAACAGCGCCTAAAATCGCGTTAGTACCACTTTTCGTAGTCTGGTTTGGGATTGGTATTGTTTCAAAGATTATCTTAATCATTACGATGGTATTGTTCCCTGTACTTTCAGGAATGATGCTGGGGTTGGATTCCATACCGAAAGAAGCGAAAGACCTCATGAAGGTATTAAAGGCGTCAAAATGGCAGATATTTACGAAGATAGAGATGCAATATTCGCTGCCGGCATTATTTTCAAGTTTTAAGATTGGAATTATACAGGCAGTCATAGGGGCGATTGTCGCAGAATGGATGTCTGGGAAGGTGGGACTGGGATATATTCTGACATATTCTTCCTCCACCTATGACACGCCGGCACTCCTGGCAGGGATTATCGTGACAATCGTTCTTGGGATTGCAACGTATGAAATAGTCAATATATTTGAAAATAAAGCATTATATTGGCATGAATCAAAAAAATAAAGGAGGCACAACTTGAAGTTTATATCAGCATCATCACCGAAAATAGATGGGAAAATGCCCCATCTGCTCTGTAAGGAAGGAGACATAGGAGAGGTCGTACTTCTCCCGGGAGACCCAGGTAGGGTAGAAACATTCCTGACACTATGCGAAGACTTTCATATTATCAGCAGAAACAGAGAGTACACGATAGGGACAGGCTACTATAAGAATATGAAAATCTCAGTATGTTCAACGGGGATTGGAGCGGCATCTACGGAGATTGCAGTTGCCCAGTTGATTGGTCTGGGTGCGAAAGCTCTTATACGTATCGGAGGAACGGGGGTACTAAAGAAAGAAATCCCTTTTGGTTCTATGATTATCAACACAGCTGCAATGAGGCTCGGTGGAACATCAACTTTTTATGCACCTCTGGAATATCCGGCGGCAGCCTCCTTTGAAGTTGTAGAATCTCTGATAGAGGTCTGTAAGGAAAATCATGTACCGTATTATACGGGTATTTGTGCTTCTATTGCATCTTTTTACCATGGGCAGGGCAGGGCGCTCCCTTATGAAAAGGAATATGATGAAGCTTCTGAATTAGATAAATATCAAAAACTAAATCTGGTAAATTTAGAAATGGAAGCGGAGACGATATATACGATGTCTTCTTTACAAAATATATATGCAGGGAGTATCTGTTCCGTACACTGTAACCGGATTACAGATAAATGGGAGGTAGACCATGTGGCATCACAGAGAAAAATGTGTAAGCTTGCTCTTGAAGGAGCCTGGAAATTAAATAAACGATACATAAAAGGAGGAAAAGAAACATGAAATTAAGAAAAAGAATGACAGCAGTCGTATTAGGAGCAGTAGTGGCGATGTCTTGCCTCGCAGGGTGCAGCGGTCAGACGGCAAATAGCAGCACGCAGACAAACCAGACCGAACAAAAAGAAAACGAGGGAAAAGACGGATTAAGAACAGTTTCCATTCAGATTGACGGGGCGGCGGTTCCATACTATGCGCCGCTATATATGGCACAGGAAAAAGG
This sequence comes from uncultured Ruminococcus sp., assembly GCA_900541505.1. Classification (GTDB taxonomy): domain Bacteria; phylum Bacillota; class Clostridia; order Lachnospirales; family Lachnospiraceae; genus Mediterraneibacter. Next base: position 6,123 of record UQKK01000043.1, on the reverse strand, counting down.
GTATTTCGAAGAAGAAGGATTAAATGTTGAATTCTACTATGCGGCGGCAGCGGATATTGTAACGAATGTAGCAAGCGGAAATGTAGATTTTGGCTTCCCCAATGCAGATGCTGTAGTGGCTGCAAAGTCGAGGGGCATTCCGGTTAAGGTAGTCCATACGACTTATCAGGAAGGCCTGGGCGCGATAATTTTTGGGGCGGATTCCGGCATCAAGGAACCGGCAGATTTAAAAGGAAAAACAGTAGCAGTGACAAGTCTTGGCAGTGCGAATTATTTCCAATTACAAGCAGCGCTGGAGGCATCAGGTCTTACAGTGGATGATGTAAAGGTTGAGGTTATTGGAACAGGAGCCATTCTAAATTCACTGACAGCAGGAGAGGTGGACGCCATTGTATTTTCTAAATTGAGGACGATAGAATTGAATAGTGCGGGATATGAAGCGGAAGAAATTCCATGCGACCAGTTTTTGCCTTCGTTTGGAAATATCGTGATAGCAGGTGATGAGCTTGTTAGTGAAGAACCTGAAGTAGTACAGGGATTTACAAAGGCTCTCACAAAAGGAATTGAATATGTGATAGACGGAAATGTTGAAGAGTCAGTGGACTTTTCTATAGAGAACCATGCGCAGACTTTTGAAACAGAGAAAAGAGATGTGGCAGTACAAATCATAAATGAAGTGTTTATTCCTACATTATGGCAGAGTGAGTATACAAAAGAACACGGGATTGGCGCATCCGACCCAGAAAAATGGCAGGCGCTGATTGATGATTCTGCGAAGTATGGGATTATCGAAGAAGGGTTCAAGGCAGAAGAAATTTTATATACGCCTGGAGAATAAGGAGAAAAGGTAATGTTTTATAGAAAAAATAGGAAAATCATCCTTCCGACCATAGTCTTTCCGATATTTATCATTATTTGGGAAGCATATATTAAAATCTTTCATGTTTCCAGTTATGTACTTCCAAGCCCATGGGCACTATTTTCTTCTTTCATTGAATTGTTTGCAGAAGGAACAATCTGGCCGCATATCGCGGTTACTATGCAGGAAATATTCATAGGGACACTCGTCGGTCTTGTAATAGGTCTGGTTCTGGGATATATCATGGCGAAAATAAAAATATTAGAGCGTCTGATTATGCCTTTTGTTATCATTATACAGACGGCGCCTAAAATATCACTTGCGCCATTATTTATCTTGTGGATGGGACTTGGGATTGAGTCAAAGGCTGCCCTGGTTATACTGGTTGTATCCTTCCCTGTCATGATAAATGAGGTGTCGGCAATCCGTTCGATTGACCCGAATGTCTATAACCTGATGAAAATATTAAAAGCAAATCCATGGCAGCGTTTTGTAAAAATAGAATTGCCCTATTCTCTTGAGATGCTTTTATCAGGAATTAAACTGGCATTGACACAGGCTATGACAGGAGCGGTGATTGGCGAGATGATTGGAGCAAAAGCGGGATTAGGATATTTGTTAAATCTGGGCAGAGAGACTTTCGATATAAAACTGATTCTGAATGCTGTTATCCTGCTGAGCGCTATTGGTCTGTTTCTGTATTTGATATCAGAATTTTTAGAGAAACACATACTATACTGGAAGGTGATTGACAAGGAAGTAATGGGATGATTTAGAAAAAGGCGCGAAGCCTGAGAAAAGAGCAAGCATTAGTTGCCTCTTCCAGACCTCGCGCCTTTTTTAATAATATATTTTTTATATACTATTAATCTTTATTTCCCTCTCAGCCGTGCGAAGAACCCTTTTTTCTTCTGCGGTGTCTCAAGAGAACCGCGCACACCCTTGACTCCGGTTATGTAAATGCCGCTGATGACTGCCTTTACTTCCTTCTTCACAGGAATGAGCGGATAAACCTGCGCATCACACATCAATGTCATAATCTTGGGACCAATCTTAGCCTTGACAACAGGAACTTTTGTCCGGCGCAGATACTTGGGCGTATTCTCCAGCACAGCGGAAGGAAAACCGGCATCTCGAAGCCGCATCTTCGCCTTATCGATGACCAGGATGCTCAATGTCTGAGCCATGGCATCCATCTGTTCCTTCTGTGCCGCCTGTTTCTTCTCAGCCCTCTTTCCCATAATGTATAAAACAATGACTGCGATGATTAAAATAGCAAGAATCACAAGCATTATTATCAATGGTTTTTTCACGATAGAATCCTCCTAAATCACTCTTTGTCGCAAGTAGTATTGTATCATTGTTTGAGGACAAGTGCAAGTAATTTGAGATTTTGGGGTTACTTTTCCTGTGTAAAACGAGTATACTGTTTATGTGACTTGCTTTCCCCTCCAAGACGGGCGGGAATATGGAATGTGCAGAGAAAAGGAGTTTTTATTTATTATGGCAATGGCAGAAACAATATGGAACACACTGGTGACGGTTTACGAGTTTATCATGGACAACCTGGTCGTCATCAATATACTGCTGTCGCTGGTTATTGTTTTCTTTCAGAGACGGTCCCCGCAGACAGTGTGGACATGGCTTCTCTTGCTTTATTTCATCCCGATTCTGGGATTTCTCTTATATCTGATAATCGGACAGGATTTTCACAAAAGCAGGATGTTCAAGGCAAAAGAGATAGAGGGCGAGCTGAAATACGCGGTAAGGCGCCAGGAAGAGACGATATACCGGAAAAAGCTGCGGCTGGCAAACCCTGAGATGGCACGCTTCAAGGATTTAATTCTTTATAACCTGGAGGCAGGCGAGGCGGTGCTGACAGATAATAATGACGTGCGCATCTATACAGACGGTAAAGAAAAATTTCAGGCTCTCATGGAAGAAATGAGCCGGGCAAAGCGCTATATCCATTTGCAGTACTATATTATAAGAAATGATGAGCTGTGGCAGGCAATCGAGAAAGTGTTGATACAGAAAGCGCGGGAGGGCGTGGAAGTCCGTGTGCTCTTTGACAGTATGGGGTGCCGTACCATGCATAACAAGGACTGGGAACGTCTGGAAAAAGAGGGAATCCAGGTGGCGGAATTTTTCCCGGCATTGTTAGGACAGCTTCAGCTCCGTGTGAACTATAGAAACCACAGGAAAATCGTGGTTATCGACGGCAGGATTGGCTTTGTCGGCGGATTCAATATCGGGCGGGAGTACCTGGGGCTGGATACGAAAAAATTCGGCTACTGGCGGGATACCCATCTGTGCATAGAGGGGGCGGCAGTGACGTCTCTGGCAGTGCGTTTTGTGCTGGACTGGAATTACGCGGCGAAGGAAAATCTGTTCCTGGAGGACAGGCTCTTTGAGATACCCAATTACGTGAGGCACGGTCGGGACCCGGTACAGATTATCTCCAGCGGACCTGACTCCCAGACAAAGACCATTCACGACAATTACCTGCGGCTGATTCACAGCGCGAAGGACCATGTCTATATACAGACACCCTATTTCATACCGGATGATTCCATTCTGGATGCGCTGAAGATTGCCAGCCGTTCCGGGATAGACGTGCGCATCATGGTGCCGTGCAAGCCGGACCATCCCTTCGTATACTGGGCGACCTACTCCTATCTGGGAGATATGGTGGCAGCGGGCGCCAAGTGCTATGTTTACAACAACGGTTTTCTCCACGCCAAGACACTCAGTGTGGATGGCATGGTAGCGTGCGTCGGCACCGCGAACATGGATATCCGCAGTTTTGGGCTGAACTTTGAAGTGAACGCTACCATATACAGCGAGCGGACAGTGCAGCGTCTGGAGCGTGCCTTTGAAAATGATATGACAAAGTGTACCCATGTGACCCGGAAGGTTTACGACCAGAGGGGGCTTATCATACGGACAAAGGAGCAGTTTTCAAGGCTATTGTCGCCACTGCTGTAGAGCGAGTGAGACTGTTTTTTTGAGGGCTCTTTTCAGAACAGTGGAAATGTGATATAAATATTAGGAAATGTAGTCAGTAGTTTTCTGTCCGTGCCGCAGGCAGGGCAAAGATGTGATACAAATATAGGAAATGGATAAAGGAGAAGTATCAAAAATGAAAAAGAAACTTGTTGCAGGAATTTTAAGCGCTTTGCTGGCAATTTCCCTTGCGGGATGCAGCGGGGAGATTTCCAACGATTATGTAACGATTAAGCAGTACAAGGATTTGGAAGTTCCTTATGTGGAGACCAGCGAAGTGACAGAGACGAGAATCCAAAGTGTGATTGACAGTAATCTGGAGTTGGCAGCGACCAAGGAGGTCATCACAGACCGTCCGGCAAAAGAAGGTGATACGGTAAATATAGACTATGAAGGCACAGTAGACGGAGTCGCTTTTCAGGGCGGTACAGCTTCCGGCGCTACTCTGGAATTAGGCTCTGGTTTGTTTATCGGGGCAAACGGTGATTATGAAGGATTTGAGGAGCAGATAGCAGGACACAGCACTGGAGATGAGTTTGACATTACAGTGCAGTTTCCGGACCCCTATACAAACCCGGAGATGTCCGGCGCTGTGGCGAACTTCCACATTGTGCTGAATGAGATTTACCAGATGAAGACCCCGGAGCTGACAGATGAGTGGGTGAAGGAAAACAGTGAAGAATCCGAGACGGTAGACGAATACAAGAAAGAAATCAGGAAGCAGTTGGAAGAAGAAAATCAGGGGACAGTAGATACAGAGCTTCAGGATTCGGTGATGGAAGTGTTCCTTGAGAATGTAGAGGTAAAAGAATATCCGGAAGGCGCGGTAGATGAGCAGAAACAAATGATGACAGATTATTATACGCAGATTGCGTATGCCTATGGTCTGGAGTTTGAAGACTTCCTGCTGACTTATATGAATGGCATGACCGCAGAGCAGTTTGATGAGCAGGCAACAGAGATAGCGGAAAATACAGTCAAGAGAAATGAAGCGGTGAAGCTGCTTGCAAAGAAAAAGCATCTCGAACCGTCCGAAGAAGAATATACAAAAGAAATCGAAAAATATGACGAGGAAGCAGGGGCAGCGGACGTGGATGCATTTATAGAGCAGTATGGGGAAGAAGACCTCAAACTCATGGTACTCGTTGAGAAAGTAGAGGAATACCTGGCAGATAATTGTATTCAGGTAGAAAGCTCGGATACCGCAGAATAGCAGATTTTTGAAAAACAGTATGGCAGATAAATCCGCCATGTAATCCGAAGATGTGATATGGAGGTGCGGCTATGATATTGGAAAATGAGAGACTGTGTGTGGAAATCGCAGAGAGAGGGGCAGAAGTTGTCCGTATATACGACAAAAAGAAAGCCCGGGAGGTTCTGTGGAACGGCGACCCGAAATTTTGGAAGCGCCATTCTCCAATCCTCTTCCCCAATGTCGGGAAGACATGGAACCATGAAGTATTCTATGATGGTGTAAAATACCCGTCATCCCAGCACGGTTTTGCCAGAGACAGTGATTTTATCCGCATCAAAGAAGGAAAGAGTGAGGCGGTCTATCTCCTTCGCTCTTCCGAGGAGACAAAGGAAGTCTATCCCTTTGATTTCGAGTTGTACATCACATATCAATTGGAGAAGAACCGGCTCCGGGTCCGCTGGGAGGTCAGAAATCCCGCCGATATCCCCATGTACTTCACTATTGGAGGACATCCCGCTTTCTGGTGCGCCCAGAACGGCGAGGCGCGGGATACATATCTCCTGAAATTTCCGGGAAAGGAAAAGCTGGAGTACATCGGTGTGGACTTGCAGACCGGGGCAGCACTGCCGGATTCAGGCAGAACACTCAGCCTTAAGGATGGATGCTGCAAGATTTCCGATGAATTATTTGAACTGGACACCATGATTTTTGACGGCGGTCAGATTGAGGAAGCGTGGCTCTGCCATGCAGATGGCACCCCGTTTGCCGGAGTGGAGTGCAAAGGCTTCCCGAATTTCGGAATCTGGTCGGTGAAAGGCTCGCCCTTTATGTGTCTGGAACCCTGGGCGGGACGGTGCGACGATAAAGGGTTTGACAAAGATGTCTCCCAAAAGCCGGGAATCAATAAGGTAGAAGGCGGAGAGACGTTCGAAAAAGAATATGCGATTGTGGTGGCGTGAGAGATGATGACAGACCGCCCGGGAAGCGAAGAACTTTCCGGGCGGTTTTATTGCGGGTCGGATAGACCCTGTTGAGTACGTTGGAGTTTCTCAACAGAGAAACG
>UQKK01000042.1 GCA_900541505.1 uncultured Ruminococcus sp. | reverse complement strand
AAAACATTTGAAAGAAAAACAAAGGAAAAGTTGCCAACGTTTACTTGACACAAACTAAAAGTATGAAAAAGTAGAATAATCAGAAAAAAGGTGGTATAATAATCGCACGAGTGCGATTCAAGCCGAAGATTCGGCTTGCCCCGCCGAAGCGGGGATTATACCAGGCGAGCCACGGCTTGAGAAGAAAATGCGGGGATGATACCGGGGAAGTTCCGGTTTGATTAGGAAATGAGGAAAGAGAAATGAAGAAAAATAAGATGCGTTTAAAGGGGCAGCTGCGGATGTATATGCACTGGCCGCTGATTATGACCATCCTCCTGCTCGCTATGAACATTTGGATGTACATGGTGGACAAAAAAGCGGGAATGATGATGTCTGTGTTCATTATCATTTATTTTGTCATTGCGGGCGTGCTGTATTTTTACAACCGTTCCCTGATTCTGGCGGATTTGATTCAGTTCTCTACACAGTACAAGGGGATTCAGACGACATTGCTTCAGGAGCTGGCGCTCCCCTACGCGATTGTGCTGGAGGATGGGAGGATTCTCTGGAAGAACGACAGCTTTTCGAATCTGTTGGAGGGGCGCAAGAAGGAGCCCTACTTATACAAAATCATACCGGAGCTCAACCGGGGAGTTTTTCCGAAGGATGATATGGAGCATGTTGAATTGGAAGTGACATACCGGGAACGCAGTTACCAGGCAGTCCTGCGCAAGGTTTCCCTGGAGGGATTCAGCAAGACGGAAGAGCTGGTGCAGATACCGGAGGAGAAGGAGTACTTCATCGCGGTTTATCTGAAGGACGTGACGGAGCTCAACGCGTACATCAAAGAGAACGAAGACCAGAGGCTGATAGCGGGGCTTATCTATATCGACAACTATGATGAGGTCATGGAAAGTGTCGAGGAAGTGCGGCAGTCTCTGCTGGTTGCTCTGATTGACAGGAAGATAAATAAATACATCGGCGATGTGGATGGGATTGTCAAGAAGCTGGAGAAGGACAAGTACTTCATTGTTATCAAGAAAGAGAGTTACCGCCGGATAGAGGCGGATAAGTTCTCCCTTCTGGAAGAGGTCAAGCAGGTCAACATCGGAAATGAGCGCTGCGCGACGCTCAGTATCGGTCTGGGAATCAATACCAGGACCTATGCGCAGAGTTATAACTATGCTCGTGTCGCTATTGATTTAGCGCTGGCGAGAGGGGGAGACCAGGCGGTCATTAAGGACTGCCGCGGCATCACGTATTTCGGCGGCAAGAAAGAACAGACGGCAAAGAATACCCGCGTCAAGGCGCGTGTCAAGGCGGAGGCGCTCCGGGAATTTATCGAGACCAGGGACCAGGTTATTGTCATGGGACACAAGATTGCCGATGCCGACTCTTTTGGCGCTTGTATGGGAATCTACCGGGCGGCTTCCAGCCTGGAGAAGAAGGCGCATATTGTTATCAATGAAGTAACCAGTTCCCTGCGCCCTCTGTATGATGAGATTGCGGAGAGCCCGGCATACGAGGACGATATTTTCCTGACGTCTGAGCAGGCGCTGGATTATATCACGGACAACACCATGGTTATTGTGGTTGACACCAATAAACCACAGATGACCGAGTGTCCGGAGCTTCTGAAGCGGTCAAAGATGACGGCGGTTTTCGACCACCACAGACAGAGCAGCAATATCATTGAGAACGCGGTACTCTCCTATGTAGAGCCCTATTCTTCTTCCACCTGTGAGATGGTCACGGAAGTGCTTCAGTACATGGTAGATGACATCAAGTTCCCGTCAGGGGAAGCAGACTGCCTGTATGCGGGAATCATGATAGATACGCGGAACTTTATGAACCGCACGGGAGTGCGAACATTTGAAGCTGCCGCATTCTTGCGCAGGTGCGGAGCGGATATCACCCGTGTGCGCAAGATGTTCCGGGATGATATGGCGTCCTACCGCGCGAAAGCGGAGGCAGTCAGAAGGGCGGAGGTTTACCGCAAGGAATATGCCATCGCGGTGTGCCCCAGCGATATTGACAGCCCCACTGTGCTGGCGGCGCAGGCAGCCAACGAGCTGCTGGATATTGGCGGGATTAAAGCGTCCTTCGTATTGACAATTTATGAAGGAAAGATATTCTTAAGCTGCCGTTCCATTGATGAGGTGAATGTGCAGATTATCGCCGAGAAACTGGGCGGAGGCGGACATATCAATTCAGCCGGAGCACAGTTTGAACATACAGATATTGACGAGGCGGTCAGCGCCTTAAAAGAAACCATCGACCAGATGATAGAGGAAGGAGATATTTAAGATGAAAGTGATATTATTACAGGATGTGAAATCTCTCGGAAAAAAAGGAGAGATTGTAAATGTGAGCGATGGATACGCAAGGAATTTTATTCTGCCTAAGAAAATGGGTGTGGAGGCGACAGGCAAGAACTTAAATGACCTGAAGCTCCAGAAAAATAATGAGGTAAAAGTGGCACAGGAGCACTTAGAAGCCGCAAAAGAGCTGGGAGCGAAGCTTTCCGACGGGAAAGTGACACTGGCTATTAAAGTGGGAGAAGGCGGCAGGACGTTCGGTTCCGTATCCAGCAAAGAGATTGCGGCAGCAGTTAAGGAACAGATGGGTCTGGATATTGACAAGAAGAAAATCCAGCTCAAAGAGACCATCAAGATGCTGGGGACACACAATGTACCGGTTAAGCTGCACCCTGAAGTGACTGCAGAGCTTAAAGTTGTCGTAACAGAAGAAAAGTAAGAGGCATAATAAGGAGATAGATTCTTTATGGAAGCAGCCATTAAGAGAATACTTCCGCACAGTGCAGAGGCAGAACAGGCGGTCGTCGGCGCTATGCTGATGAACAAAGACGCCATTGTGGTGGCTTCGGAGATTGTGACGGGAGAGGATTTCTACCAGACCGCATACGGTATCCTTTTCGATGCTATGGTGGAGCTGTTTCAGGCAGGCAAGCCTGTAGATTTGATTACGCTCCAGGAACACTTAAAGGAAAAAAATGTGCCCCCGGAAGTGAGCGGCATGGAATTTGTCCGGGAGCTCATTGCCAATGTGCAGACTTCCGCCAATATCAAATACTATGCGGAGATTGTGCAGGAAAAGTCCACCTTAAGAAAGCTCATCAAGATAAATGAGGAAATCGCCAACACCTGCTATCTGGAGAATGAACCCTTAGAAGTTATTTTGGACAGGGCGGAAAAGGGTGTTTTTGAGCTTGTAGAACATGGGAATATGCAGGAGTATACGCCCATCAAGCAGGTCGTGCTAAACGCCCTGGATGTCATAGAAAAGGCGTCCAAGACCAAGGGAACGGTGACCGGAATACCGACCGGCTTTATTGATTTGGATTATAAGCTGTCGGGCTTGCAGCGCTCGGATTTAATCCTGATAGCGGCGCGTCCCTCCATGGGAAAGACGGCGTTTGTTTTGAATATCGCTCAGCACGCGGCGTTCCGTCAAAATCTGGCGGTGGCAATTTTCAGTCTGGAGATGTCCAAGGAGCAGTTGGTGAACCGTCTGTTTTCTCTGGAAGCGCACGTGGATGCGCAGGTGCTCAGGACAGGAAATTTAAAAGATACAGACTGGGAGAAGCTGATAGAGGGCGCCGGAGTCATCGGGAAATCCAGGATGATTATCGATGATACTTCGGGAATCTCCATCTCAGAGATGCGCTCCAAATGCAGGAAATATAAGCTGGAGCTGGGGCTGGATTTAATCATCATCGACTATCTCCAGCTCATGACGGGAAGCGGCGGCAGGAGCAATGAGAGCCGCCAGCAGGAGATTTCGGAGATTTCCCGTTCTCTTAAGGGTCTGGCGAGGGAATTGAATGTGCCGGTTATCGCACTGTCTCAGTTGAGCCGTGCGGTGGAGCAGCGCCCCAACAAGCGCCCCATGCTCTCCGACCTCCGTGAGTCCGGTGCCATCGAGCAGGACGCCGATGTGTGTATGTTCATCTACCGGGAAGATTACTATGTACCGGATACAGAAGATAAAAATATTGCGGAAATTATCATTGCCAAACAGCGAAACGGTCCGATTGGTACCGTGCGTCTCGCCTGGATGCCGCAGTACACCCGGTTCGGCAACGAACTTCGACAGGACCAAAACCCGAACTAACGGTGTACGTGTATGACTTCATTCTCGCCCATTTTCACCTGGCTGCCCTGGCTTAAAATATCCCGCATGATTTTTTCCTGTGAGGAGATGTTCATATCCAGTTCCCTGGGGTAGCCGATGCTGTTCTCGGACTTTTTCTCAAAAATATAAATGTGTCTGAAATCCGGCACAAAAGAAACGGCCGAACCGGAACCTCCGGGTATTGTATTATCGACGGAAATCACTTCTTCTCCGTTCATGCGGAAATAGATGCCCATTTTATTTCCGTAATCTTCGATGTAGTCGATTTCTCCGCCCAGGCAGTTATCTGAAGGTTCGGTCCGCAAATGAATGTGTTCAGGGCGGATACCCAGATAAAACTCCGTTTCTCCGGAAGCGATGACCAGTTTCTCCCACATTTCGGGGAGCTTCAGGGAGTACTTTCCGCAGTGGAGCAGACCGTCTTTCCATGTGGCGGAGATGATGTTGGTCGCCGGTGAGCCGATAAATTTTGCTGTAAAGACATTTGCCGGACGGTGGTACACATTGTAGGGAGTGTCCAGCATCATCAAATCTCCCTCGCGCATGAGCGCGATACGGTTTCCGAGCGTCATTGCCTCCACCTGGTCATGGGTGACATAGATAAAGGTCTGATGATAGAGCTGGTGTACTTTGACCAGCTCTTTGCGTGCCTGGAGCCTGAGCTGGGCGTCCAGATTAGACAGCGGCTCGTCCAGAAGCAGATAGGGAGAGCGTTTCACCAGTGCTCTCGCCAGGGCTACACGCTGTCTCTGTCCACCGGATAATTCTTTGGGCTTTCTGTTCACATAAGTTTCAAGACCGAAAATTTTTAAGACCATCTGCAGGCGCTGTTCGATTTCTGCTTTATCTTCTTTGTGTGCCTTTAAGGCGTAGCAGATATTGTCCCGGACGGTCATGTGGGGATACAGGGCATAGTTCTGGAAAACCATGGACACGCCGCGCTTCCCGGCAGGGACGTCGTTGACACATTTCCCTTCCATGATTAACTCTCCGGAACTGATGGTCTCCAGTCCGGCAATCATCCGCAGGGTCGTGGATTTCCCGCATCCGGAGGGACCCAGGAGAATCAGGCGTTCACCTTCCCGGATATGGAGGTTTAAATTCTTGATGACTTTTGTCTTACCAAAAGTTTTTTCTACATTCTTAAATATAATATCTTTTTCGTTTGACATAATACAACTCCTTTTCTCTCTAACCTTTGATTCCCGACGAAGCAAATGTACTCATGATATGTTTCTGGAAGATTAAGTACAGTGTGAGCGGCAGTATCATGGTGATGACCGCCATTGCCAGCGTTATCGTGTATTCCACGCCGCCCTCGGAATCTGTAAATACCTGCATGGCAAGAGAGAGGGTATAGTTTTCTCTGCTGCGCAGTATCAGTGTCGGCCACACATATTCATTCCAGGAATTGATAAAAAAGATGATTCCTGTGGAAATGATGGCGGGCCGGCATATGGGGATGATGATGTTCCTCAAAATTTTCATCTCTGAAATGTCATCCAGATGAGAAATTTCAATCAGCGGTCTGGGAACCGTTTTCATTGTCTGGCGGAGAAGAAAGATTCCTGAGGCGTCCGCCAGCTGCGGAAGTACAACACCCCAGATTTTGTCCACCAGATTCAGGTTGGAGACCGTCAGATAGTTGGGAATCATCGTCACGGTAAACGGAATAAAAATCGTACAGATGAGAAAGAAATAAATCACATTTTTTCCCTTAAAGTCAAAAAATACAAATGCGTATGCGGCTAAGGTACTGGTGATGACTTTAAACACTGTGACTGTCACCGCGATTATGAGTGTGTTCAGGGTAATCTTAAAAATGGGAAGAGAGGACAAAATCTCTCTGTAATTGCCGAATGTAATCTGCGATGGCAAAAGGCTCCCGTTGTACAGCTCCTGCATGGACTTAAAGGAGCTGACAAAAGCGAACAGCACAGGGAGCAGCGCCACCAATACCAGGAGAAGCATCAGCAGGTGCCATCCAATCTGCCGTTTATAAAAAGGGCGGGTGGGCTTTAAATCTTGATTAGTTTTCATAGTAAACTCCCTTCTCCACATACTTGAACTCCAAAACCAGAAGGAAAATAAAGATGACCATCATCAAAATCGCGTAAGCAGAGGCAGAGCCGGTCTTATAAAAACCGAAGGCCTCATTGTATACGTTATAGATGAGGTTGCTGCTGCCGTAGTCCGGTCCTCCCTGCGTAATCATGTTAATGGGAGTGAAGACCTGCTGCATTCCCTGCACAATTGCCAGAATCAGTACATAGACGCCGGTGGAGCTGCTCATGGGCACCACAATTTTTAAAAATATCTTGTGCAGAGGGATATTATCCACTCTCGCTGCCTCGATGATTTCCAGCGGGATACTCCCCACGCCGGATAAAGCCACGATGAAATTATATCCGAATATTTTCCATGAGGTAATGATACTGATAACGACGATGACAAGTCCCTGTGTCGTGCTCCAGATGGGGACTTCCTGCCCAAAAGCTTCCATGATTTTAGCGGCAGGACCGGAAATCGGATTTAAAATCCAGACAAAAATCATGGTTCCTGCTACAAGAGAGATGACGCTTGGCAGGAAAATCGAGCTTCTGTAAAAATTCTTTCCTCTTTTGATGACAAAAGAGAGAATAAAAGAAAAAATATAGGGAGCCACAAAGTTAAAAAGCAGGAGCAGGAAAATATACAGGAAGGTGTTCAGCAATATTTTCTTTATGTTTGGGTCATGGAACATGTTGATATAATTGGCGAGCCCGACAAACTCTTTTACGGGTTTTACCATATTCCAGTCAAAAAAGCTCAGATAGATAGTGTATATCAGCGGGTAAAACATAAAAATTGCAAGCACTGCCACAGCAGGCAGTAAAAACAGATAGGGACGGATAAAATTTCCGGTTTTTCCGACCCTATCTGGTCTGTTTTTGTTTACCGCTGACTTATGAATTTGTCTCATAAATATCAGCCTTTCTTTTATTTAAACAATGCGTTAATGGAATCCTGACACTCTGTGAGTGCGGTGTTGATGTCCTCTCCGTTTAATATTTGGTCTCTGGCATCAGAGATAAACTGCTGCGCCTGAAGACCGGAGTCTCCCGGAAATGCTGCCCACGGGATGATATCTTCTACCTGGGAGGAAGCCGCTTCACGCAGGCTGTCTTCTGCCAGAAGCTGCTGCATACCTTCAGACTCCAGCGCGCTGTTGGTAGGAGCCACGTAACCTGTCCCGTCTACCCAGTCTACGATGTTGTCATCTTCGTACAAAAATTCAATGAATTTGGCAACCGCTTCTTTTTTGGCATCATCCTGTGAAGTGACAGCGAGTACACATCCGCCTGCGGGTACTGCGCGTTTTTCACCTTCAAATACCGGGAAGGGGGCTGTGCCAATCTCAAAGGAAGCAGACTCCTCAATTCCCGCCAGATTTGCGCAGGAGGAAGCAAGCATACCCAGTTCTCCGGCATTGAATGCCTGCAATGCCTCGTCGGTGCTGATATGTACGGAGGTCTTGTCCACCAGAGTCATATCCGCATACAATTGGAATGCATCTGCGCTTGCCGGGTCCGCTATTGTACATTCCGGCGTTCCGTCTGTCCATGTCAGAAAGCTTCCGCCATTACACTCCAGTAATGCCTGTAAAGCCCATGTGTCATTTTCCTGCAGATGGAAAGCACTTTTTCCGGTCGTCTCTTTGATGGTCAGAGCGTATTCCTGTAATTCCTCCCACGTCTCAGGAGCTTCGGTAAGTCCTGCGGCTGCAAGGATATCTTTATTGTAGTAGAGGATTGGGTTGCTCACCGCGTATGGAAAGCCTACTAGGTCTCCCTGGCTGTCCGTTCCGAGGCTGATGATATTTTCGGCAAAGCTTTCGGAAATGAAATCCGGGTTATCAGAATATTGCTCCATCAGCTCATCCGGCGCTGTGTAGGAAAAGTTATTCGGAAAATACTCCAGGTTGGAATAGGAAACCTGCACTAAATCCGGTGTGTTGCCCGCTGCCGCATCTGCCTGCAGATTCTGCATAAGTCCATCGTATCCGTCATTATAGCGTCCTACGACTTCGATATCCGGATTTGCCTCGTTGAAAGCCTGAATCTGTGCTTCCACTGTCGGGCCTCCGCGTGTCTCGGAATTGGTGTGCCAGTATTCGATAGTGACCTTCCCGCCATTTCCGTCAGAGCCATCGGAGCTTCCGCATCCGCTCATCAAACCTCCCAGCATGGAAACCGTTAAAAGCAGTATAATTAATTTTTTTCTTCTCATTTTTTCCTCCAAGTTTTGTTCAGAAATTATCTTTTAAAGTGTTTTGTTAAGAGCAAATCTGTAAAAGACAGGCTCATAAGGGGTCAGAACATGCATGTGGCTGACAACATCGCCATCGTCTTTTAACCAGCATGTACTGTATCCTTTCGTCTCAGTGTATACAACCTCTTGTTTTCTTGTCTCAACTCCGTAGTTAAATGCCTCAGCCGTCAACTGCATAAAAGTCCCCAGATTCCGGGCTTCCTGAAAGTGTGCATGACCGCACAGGTAGGCGAGTACATCTGTCTTTTGCAGATTCTCAATGAAATTTTCGGGCAGCCGGGTCTCAAACCATGCCTGTTCACTTTTGAAAGGATGGTGCCCCAGTAAAACCGTCCCCTTTTCACTGGGCGATTCTAATTGGTGAAAGAGCCATTCTGCCTGTTCTTTTGAAATGTATCCATTAGCTTGTCCTTCTATAGAAGTGTCAAGTCCGATAAAACGGTAGCCATGAATATGTTCAACGTATCGCGCCGGTTCGGGTGATACGCTCTGACAAAAACCTTCCGAAAAGGTTTTTTTAAAATCATGATTTCCAAGAACCGGAAGCACAGGTTTTCCTCCTGCATATGTATCAAGCAGTTTCTTTAAATATCTGTAGTCCTCTACAGTCCCTTCGTGTACCAAATCTCCGGTGAGCACGATGACGTCATAGTCTGCTTTGGCGATTTCTTTTAACGCGGTGATAAAATAGTCCGTCGGCATCGTTCGCTGGCAGATAACTTCTTCCATGTATGTGCCGCAATAGTTAGAACGTAAATGTATATCAGATAAATGCGCTATCTTTAACATCTTTTCCTCCTTTCTTCCCCATGAGTGGTCTGTATACAGTGAGATATTATATAAGTGGTATGTTAAATAAAAAGGCGAAAGTAAGTTAAATTTTTGTTAGCGGTGCGGGAGAATAAAGTGGACAAGGACGAAGGGCTTACTTATGAAATAGAGTTTTGTCCAAAAGAAAAAGGACTGCGCGAATTTGCGGCAGTCCCGGCTTTTATGTAAACATTTTTTTGAATTTCACAATAGGATTTGCTTTTACGGCTTCTTTCCGATTCGCCTGCTGCTGGCGAATCAGGCAGTCCAGCTTGCGGAAATGTTCTTCCTCCTGGCGTTCCTTTGCCTGGAAGAGGAAATCCATCTCCCGGATGACATCCGTAGTCACGGATTTGCTGATTTCCTTTTTCAAAGTGTCATTGTTGGCTGTCACTACGTCTGTGAGGACATCCCCAATCAGAGAGCGGACCTGCTCAAGCTGTGTGACCGGAATGACGTCGGCTGCATTGGAAGAGGCGGCAGGCGGCGCAGGAGAAGCGGACGAAACTGCAGATGGAGCCATGACAGCGGGAACAGAAGCGTTAGCCTTCTTATCGGGAGCTTCCTCCGATTCTGAAGCCTGCTTTAATGTATGTGCCTGTTCTAAGTCATGCGCCTTTTTCTGCTGTGCCTCTTTTTCTGATTCTGCCGCCTTTAGCTTGAGACGGGTATTCTTAAGTTCAGGGATGAGAGGTTTTAAGTCCTTCAAGAGCATCCCTTCATCTTTCAGTTTTTTTATACAGCAAAACAGTTGTATATCATCTTTGGTATAATATCGGTGTCCCATTTCCGTGCGCCCAATCTTCAGGTCCAGTTCTTCCTCCCAGTACCTTAATACGTGAGATTCCACCGCCACCTGTTTGGCTGCCTCGGAAATCATGAATCTGACTTCACCCATTAATTATTATACCTCCTTCAAACAATCTGAGAGCATGTCTGTTAGCCTGTTCATATTATAGCATAGGCGGACAGGCTGTAAGGGTGGAATCGTTCGTCAAATTCTGCCAGCAGGGGACAAGAGGTGAGGAAGAAAGGGGAAAGATGAGGAAAAGGGCAAAGGAAGAAACGACGGACAAAAGGCAAATAAAGGGATGATAAAAGGAAAACAGCCGCTCATACCCGCGAATCCATCTGATGGGAATCCGCTGTATGGGCGGCTGTTATTGCTTGTGATCACTTAGCGATATATCTAAATTATTCTGCTGAGATAGCACCTGTAGGACAGGCTGCTTCACATGCTCCGCAATCTACGCAAGCATCAGCATCGATTACGTATTTGCCATCGCCTTCAGAGATAGCACCTGTTGGGCATTCGCCTTCGCAAGAACCACAGCTTACACATTCATCACTAATTACGTGTGCCATAATATGTAACCTCCTTCTTATATTTACAACAGATTAACTGTACTGCTGTTACCCTCATTCTAATACAATTAAAATAAATATACAAGCAGTTTTATGCTCTAAATTCAATACAAAGTTACAGACCCAGCCCGCGCTATTCATAAAATGGCATGGCGGAATCAGCATTTAATAATAAAAAATTAAGAAAAATTTCCTTTCTTTTTTTAGAAGTTTCATGTATGGTATATAGGTAATAGTTTTAGATTCATAGTACTGGAGGCTGTAAGATGAAGAAAAGATTAGCCATGCTTACTTTGGCAGCCGTTGGTATCACAGCGGTCCTGGGAGGATGCGGTTCGAATAATACGGGAAGCACCTTCACGGGGGAAAAGACAGAAGAACCGGCGTACCAGGCGAATTTGAATGCAGTTTCCCCGGCAGCATACAGGGATGTGGACGGGTTGAATTTAGAACCTGGGACATATATATCCATCATCGGGAAAGATAACAGCTCTGCTTATTGGAAGACCGTACAGGCGGGAGTGGAGCAGGCGGCAGAAGATTTGAACGAGGCATTGGGATACAGCGGAGACGATAAGATTAAGGTGACGTACAATGCACCGGACAGCGTTGAGAATATTGACGAGCAGGTGAATATTCTGGATGAGGAGCTGGCGAGATATCCGGATGCACTGGGGATTGCCAGTATCGATGAATCCGCATCCACAGTACAGTTTGATTTGGCAGCGGAAAACGGAATCCCGGTTATCGCTCTGGATTCGGGAAATACTTATCAGGGCATACAGTGTACCTGTAAGACAGACAACGCAGATGCTGCCAAGACCGGCGCATATAAACTCTGTGATGAGATAGAAGACAGCGGAGAAATCGTCCTGTTTGTCCATGACTCCATATCCAGCACGGCAAAAGAGCGGCAGGAGAGTTTTGTGGCGGAGGTGGAGGCAAATCACCCCGATATCACGATAGCGGAGGTGATTTACTGCGACCAGCTTGAAGAGATGAAGAAAGCTGCGGCAGAGGAGAAAAATTCAGAGAAAGCGGAAGATGAACCGGAAGTGACTGCCGACAGTTTCACAGATGAGGATGTCGTGCAGTATTATCTGGAAAAACATCCGGATGTAAAAGGTTATTTTGGTACGAATATCACTGCCACCCAGCTTGCACTGTCAACGCTGCGGCAGATGGAAAAAATCGACGATGCAGTGGTGATGGGATTTGACGCGGGAAAAGAACAGCTTGAAGCTCTGGAAAATGAAGAACTGGACGGACTGGTCGTACAGAACCCCTTTGGCATCGGTTACTCTTCTGTGATTGCGGCGGCGAGGAGCGCCCTTGAGATTGGAAATGAGGCGATTGTAAATACCGGATATACATGGGTGACAAGAGATAATATGGAGCAGGAAGCCATTCAGAATATGCTCTATGAGTAGCAGTAGTGTTGAGAAAAGTTTACGGCGGGGATTTCCCCGCCGTTTATCGTTGCTGAGGCAGCCGAAATGAAAGAGGCTGAAAACGAAAAATCACTTTGCGTCATTATACTGAAAGCCAATGAGACAAGTACACTAGGACTCTGCCTTGCTTAAGGAGAAGATAAATTCCGTCCCCACGCCCTCTGTGCTGATGACGTTGATATGCTCATCATGGGCGGAAATGACCTCTTTTACAATAGAGAGCCCAAGCCCGGTGCCCTTCTTATCCTTTCCGCGGGAAAGGTCGGATTTATAGAAACGCTCCCAGATTTTGTTGAGCTCCTTGCGCGGGATTCCGATTCCCGAGTCCTTCACAGAGACAAATACTTTGTCGTTCTTCACCGTCACTTCGATGGTGACGGAAGAATCGTTTTCACTGAACTTAATCGCATTGTCCACCAGATTATAGAGAACCTGCTGGATTTTACGCTGGTCAGCATAGACTCTGACGGTATCGGGGAGGAGCAGAAGCTGGATAGCCACACGCTTCGACGTGCAGACTCCTTCAAATGAGGCGGCTGTATTTTTGATGCTCTCCTGGATATCGAAAGCAGTCTTGTCAAGCAGCAGTTCCTTTGTGTCAAATTCATTTAACGTCAGCAAATCTTTTGTCAAATCCGTGAGACGTTCCGTCTCAAACAGAATAATCTTCAGATATTTTTCGTGCAGTTCCGGGGGAATCGTCCCGTCAGTCATTGCCTCCACATAACCTCGAATGGATGTCAGCGGAGAGCGGAAGTCGTGGGATACATTTGCCACAAATTTTTTCTGGTAATCCTCCATGTCGTTTATCTGGGAGGACATGTAGTTGAGAGAGGCGGACAGATATCCCATCTCATCATGAGTATAAACGGGAATCTCATACTCCAGGTTCCCCTTCGCGTACTGCTTGGCAGCCTCCGAAATCTGCGCCAGAGGACGGAAGACAAGAAAGTGGAAGCCCAGCAGAAAGATAAAGGACAGCACATAGAGGACGAGCATTGTGACATAGACGGTAAACATCAGGCTGTCGCAGGTCTCGCTGATAGAGGAGACGGGACTGTGGATAAGGAGATATCCTTTTGTCTGAAATCCCTGGGTCACGGGCGCCATCACGGTGATAACGTTCTCGTCAAAATATCCGTGGTAATCGCTGATAATGTACTGGTTGTTCCCAATCTCCACAGGGTCGAAATCATCAATGACTTCGGGGACAGCTGTGCCCTCCATGGGGGAGGAGGTAATCATGACTCCCGCGTTGTCCACAAACCAAAGCGAGGCGTCCAGATAGAGGCGCATCGCTTTGAGCTGCGAGTGGACGGACCAGGAGGTCATATTTCCCGTGAAATAGGAAGGCAGGTATTCATTTGCAATGAGGTTTGCCTCCTTAAATAAAGTCTGGGTTGTATTCTCCTCCAACCGGTCCTTGATAAGCTGAGGGGAGAGCGTGGCGGTAGTGAAGATGCTCAAAAACCCGAATATGATATAAATGATGATGAACTTTAAGTACAGCGTACTTTTCATAAGTCAATCCCCCGGTTATTTCACTTCAAATTTATAGCCGATTCCCCAGACAGTGCTTAGGCTCCAGGAGGGATGGTCTTTGATTTTCTCCCGCAGCCGCTTGATGTGTACGTCAACAGTCCGCGTGTCGCCGATATATTCATACCCCCAGATGCGGTCCAAAAGCTGCTCTCTTGTAAATACCTGGTTGGGTGAGGCAGCGAGAAAATATAACAGCTCCAGCTCTTTGGGCGGCATTTCCACCGGTTTCCCGTCACAGAGCACAGAGTAGTTGGTCAGATTGATGACAAGCCCGTCGTACTCCACACATTTTGTCTCGTCCTTTTTGGGAGCCTCCGGTTTCGCCGGCTGGTAACGGCGCAGGACTGCGCGCACACGCGCCACCAGTTCTTTGGGGTCAAAGGGCTTCATCATATAGTCGTCAGCGCCCAGCTCCAGCCCCAGAACCTTATCAAAGACCTCTCCCTTGGCGGAGAGCATGATGATGGGGGTGGGAGATTTGGCGCGGATTTCCCGGCATACCTGATAACCGTCAATCCCCGGCAGCATCAAATCCAGCAGAATGAGGTTGGGATGGTAGCTTTCAAATGCGGTCAGCGCATCTTCTCCGTTGTAAACCATTTTTGTATCAAAACACTCTTTTGTGAGATAGAGTGAAATCAGTTCCGCGATATTTTCGTCGTCATCGACAATGAGAATCTTCTGTTTTCCTATCAATGTGGACCTCCTTTACTTGATATCTAGTATTATTTTAACTCTGCAATCGTTACTCCGGCATCGCCCTCGCCAAATTCTCCGAGACGGTAGGACTTCACATGCTTCTGACGGCGCAGGTACTCGTGGACGCCCTTTCGCAGAGCGCCGGTCCCCTTGCCGTGGACGATGCGCACGGTGTTTAAGTGGGATAAAATAGCATCGTCCAGATATTTGTCCAATTCCGCGACCGCCTCGTCCACTGTCTTTCCGAGAAGATTGATTTCCGGGCTGACGGACAGGGACTTGCTCATCTTGAGTTTCCCCTTGCCGGTGCGCCGCATGTTCTTGGCCGTGTAAGGGTTTTGCTCCTCAATAATCTCTAAATCTGATATATTGACCTGGGAGCGCAGGATACCCATCTGTACAGTCAGGTTTCCCCTGGAATCCGGCAGTGAACTGACCGTTCCGGTGAGGTTCAGACTTAAGACCTTGACAGACTCGCCCAGTTTGAAATCGGAAGGCTTGTGGGTTTTCTTCGGCGTCTGCCTCTGGATGGCAGAGGAAGAAGACGTATCCTTTATCTTCTGGCGCAGGCGTTCCCTTTCCTTTTCCATTTCCGCCGCGGAAATATTTTCCTTGCCGAATTTGCGGAAATTTTTCATGGTCTCGTCGGCAACTTCTTTGGCATCCCTGAGGATTGCCGCCGCCTTCTCATTTGCCTCCCTTATGATGCGGTCTTTCTGCTCCTCCAGTTTCTCCTGTTTCTGGAGGGTCTTTGCTTTCAGCGCCTCGATTTCCCGCTTGTAGGCTTCAATCTCTTCCCGCTCTTTTTCGATGGTGTGACGGCTGGTCTCCAAATCCGTGAGCAAATCTTCAAAGGAAACGTCCTGGTCGCTGAGCCGCTTCCTGGCGTCCTCGATGATATAGTCCGGCAGTCCCAGCTTGCCGGAAATGGCGAAAGCGTTGCTCTTCCCCGGAATCCCTATCAAAAGCCGGTAGGTGGGGCGCAGACTTTCCACGTCAAATTCGCAGCAGGCATTTTCCACGCCGTCTGTGGAGAGGGCGTAGACCTTCAGCTCGCTGTAGTGGGTGGTCGCCATGGTGCGGATGCCCCGTTTGTGGAGATGGGAGAGGATGGAGATGGCAAGCGCCGCTCCCTCTGTGGGGTCTGTCCCAGCTCCCAACTCATCGAAGAGAACGAGAGAATGCTCATCCACATCTTTCAAAAAAGAGACGATATTCGTCATGTGGGAGGAGAAGGTACTTAAGCTCTGCTCAATACTCTGCTCATCCCCGATGTCCGCGTATACCTGGCGGAATACGGACAATTCGCTTCGGTCCCCGGCAGGGATATGAAGCCCTGCCTGTCCCATCAGTGTGAACAGTCCCACCGTTTTCAGAGACACGGTCTTTCCGCCGGTGTTGGGTCCGGTGATGATTAAAAGGGAAAAGTCCTCCCCTAAGGAAACTGTGATGGGTACGACTTTCTTCGCATCCAGCAGAGGATGCCGTCCGTCCCGGATACGGATGCGTCCTTCTGTATTAAAAAGAGGACGGCTGGCGTTCATATCTACCGCAAGGGCACCTCTGGCGAAAATAAAGTCCAAATCCGTGAGCGCGCGGTAATTGGTGCGTATTTCCTCAATATAAGCGGCAGTTTCCTCACTCAGGCGGGCAAGGATGACTTGAATCTCCTCCTGCTCCTTGGCATAGAGTTCCTTTAAGTCATTATTTAATTTCACCACTGCCATCGGCTCGATAAAAAGAGTGGAGCCGGTGGAGGACTGGTCGTGTATCAGACCATGCACCTGTCCCCGGTACTCTGCCTTGACAGGGAGACAGTAGCGGTCGCCGCGCATGGTGATGATGGCGTCCTGCAGGTACGTGCGTAAGGGACCGTTGACAAGTCCTGTCAGGGTCGCGTGTACTTTGCCGTTGATGGATTCCATATTGCGCCTTATGTTCTTCAATGTGCTGCTGGCGTCATCGCTTATCTCATCTTCGGAAATGATACAGCGCTCAATCTCGCCGGACAGGAGAGTCAGCGGCTCCAGACTCTCAAAATACGCATCCAGACAGTCGGAGAGTTCCTCTTGTGTGTCGTGCTTCCCGTAAGATTTCGCGCGCGCCGCGTTGAGGAGCAGGCGGCAGATGCGAAGGAGTTCTCCGCTGCCTAAAGTTCCGCCGATTTCCAGACGCTTCATGGATTCTTCCACAGGAGCCGCATCCCCAAAGGAGGGGCGTCCCTTCTTTATAATCCTGGTAAATGCCGCCTCGGTCTGCTCCTGGTACGTGTTGATTTTGTCAATATCCGTCATCGGCTTTAAGCGGCGGCAGAGCTGCCTGCCCCGGAAGGAGGAAGCCTGCTCTTCCAGCATAGCCGTGATTTTATCATATTCCAGTTTGTATAATGTCTTCTGGTTCATTGCTTACACCTTTTCATAAAATTCCCTGTAGATTTATTAGTAAGTTATTTTTGCTTAGGAAAGCCCCGCGGGCTGCCCTGGGCTTGTGTGCTCTTGTAAAGAGAGAGCATTTAAAGACTACATTACATTTTACCCTATTTAGGAGGCAAAGAAAAGGGTTTTGTTGCAGTTGAACAATCGGGGGGAATCGGTTATACTATAGTCTAAAGGAGATTTAGAGCCTATGCCGTACGATGAAGACCCGAAGCAGAGTCCGAAGGAGGGCTCTGGACATGAGGAAGAAGAACCGTTTTCCTTTTTGCAGGAAACCATCAAACCGAAGCCGTTAAGCAGGGAAAAAATCTTGAGCCAGTTGGCACGCATTGCCATATACGGGCTGCTCTTTGGGATTTTTGCCTGCCTTGGTTTTTTTGCGCTCAAACCATGGGTGGAGAAGCAGTTTCAGGGTGACCCAAAGACTGTGACAATCCCCGAGGATGAGGAGGAAAAAGAGGGGGAGGAGACGTCCGGGGAAGTAGAAGCCACGGAAACGGAACAGCCTCTCAGCGCGGGCAGCTATGCACAGATTATGGAGAGCATGTATGAGACTTCTTCCGAGGCATATAAAGGGGTGGTCTCTGTACGTGCGGTCACAGATACAGAAGATTGGGAGAGTACGGCTACCGGTATCCAGACCAGCGTGACCGGGCTGATTGTGGCGGATAATGGGCAGGAGCTGCTCATCCTTTCAGATGATTCCATCTGTTCGGAGGCGCAGGGATGGACTGTCATTTTCGCGGACGGGAATCAATATCATGCCGGTCTGAAAAAGAGAGATAAGAACCGGGGACTTGCGGTGTTCGGTGTGGCGAGAGAGGGAATCGCCTCCACCACATGGAGTGCCATTGAGGTGGCAGAGCTCGGCAATTCCAATCTTGTACAGCAGGGAGATGTGGTCATCGCCCTTGGAAATACATTTGGCTATGCGGACGGAACCGGCTATGGAATCATCAGTTCCAATGCTTATCAGGAAGTTTTCTCTGATGGGGAGTGCCGGGTGCTCGCCACGGATATTTCCGCGGCAAAAGGCGGCACCGGAATCCTTTTCAACCAGGAGGGGCAGGCTATCGGTCTGATTTCACCGGATATCTGGGAGGAGGAAGAGAGCACCACGGCAAATGCGTATGCAATCTCCGATTTAAAATCAGTCATCGAACTGCTCGTGAATGGCGAGAGTGTGCCCTACATCGGCATTTTCGGGACCACAGTGACAGATGATATTTCCCAGCAGCAGGGTATGCCCGACGGGGTGTACGTAGTCCAGGTGGATGCAGATTCTCCGGCGATGACTGCAGGAATCCAGAGCGGAGATGTCATCCAGTCGGTGGGTGGCACGGAAGTTGTGACGACCTCCGCCTATGAGCAGGCAGTCCGCAAATGCAGGGCAGGAGAACCGGTGAAAATAAGAGGAAGCCGCCTGGGAGCAGACGGATATGTGGATATTGAATTTGATGTGACAATAGGCAGCTGGGAATAAAGATAGAGAGCCCTGAAATAAGCAATAAGGCAGTGATTTTTCGGCCAGAAATAACAGGCAGACAGTGAAAGGCAAAATAAAGACAGAAAGAGGATTAAGCGAAGATGAGATATATTGACGGACTATGTGAAGGCGAGACAATCAGGAATATTTATCTGTGCAAGGGTAAACGTTCCGCGGAGACCAGAAACGGCAAACCCTATGACAACCTGCTTCTGCAGGATAAGACAGGGACGCTGGACGGAAAGGTGTGGGACCCCAATTCCCAGGGAATCGCGGATTATGATGAAAAAGATTTCATCGAAGTGTACGGGGACATCATCAACTACAATGGAAATCTGCAGATGAACATCAAGCAGATTCGCAAAGCCGAAGAGGGAGAATACAATCCGGCAGACTATATGCCCACCACAGAGAAAAATGTGGAAAGTATGTACGAGGAACTGCTCGCATACATCCGGCAGATTTCAAATCCCTATCTCAAGCAGGTGCTGGAGTTTTATTTTGTGAAAGATGAGGCGTTTATCAAATCCTTCCGGGGACATTCCGCGGCGAAGACAGTTCACCATGGGTTTTCCGGCGGGCTGCTGGAGCATACGTTGAGTGTGGTGCATATGTGCGAGTATATGGCGGGGGCGTATTCTATTCTGAATCGCGACCTCCTCTACACAGCGGCAATCTGTCATGATATCGGAAAAACGCGGGAATTATCCAATTTCCCGGATAATGATTATACAGACGAGGGACAGTTAATTGGGCACATCGTAATCGGTGTTGAAATGTTGGGCGACGCCATCCGCTCTATTCCCGGATTTCCGGAAAAGCTGGCAAACGAGCTGAAACACTGCGTTATTGCCCACCACGGGGAACTGGAGTATGGCTCCCCGAAAAAGCCGGCGCTTGCAGAGGCACTTGCCCTCAACCTGGCGGACAACGCGGATGCCAAGATGCAGACCCTGACGGAAATTTTCAAAGGCAAGACTGGGACCGAATGGCTGGGATATAACCGCCTGTTCGAGTCCAACCTGCGCAGAACCTCCAAATAGAGGACTGTGCAGGCTGTTGTGATGCGATGATATGATTTGATGGAGAAAAAAGAATGAAGAAAAATGAGATTGTCGAAGTGACAATTGAAGATATGGGAATCAATGGTGAAGGTATAGGCAGAGTAAATGGCTATACCTTATTTATTAAGGACGCGCTCATCGGCGACCGCGTGGAAGCAAAAGTTATGAAGGCGAAAAAAAGCTATGGCTATGCCAGACTCATGCGGCTTATTGAAGCCTCCCCCGACCGGGTGGCTCCCAAGTGTCCTTTCGCGAGAAAGTGCGGCGGCTGTCAGATTCAGGAATTGTCCTATGAAAAGCAGCTTGCCTTTAAAGAAGAAAAAGTTCGGGGAAATCTCAAGCGAATAGGGGGATTTTCACAGGAGCTTCTGGATGAAGTGATGGAGCCCATCGTTGGTGCGGCTGACAAGAGCAGAAGTGCGGCGCCCTTCAGCTATCGAAACAAGGCGCAGTTTCCGTTTGGCACAGACCGCGATGGAAACCAGATAACCGGATTTTATGCCGGGCGCACCCATGACATCATCGCCAATACAGACTGTGCGCTGGGAGTGCCCCAGAATCAGGCGGTACTGGAGAAAGTTTTGTCATTTTTAAAGGAGTATCACCTGCCCTCATATGATGAAAAGACAGGAAAAGGGCTGCTGCGCCATGTACTCATCCGCTATGGCTTCCGGACCGGAGAGCTGATGGTGTGCCTTGTGGTAAATGGGGACGAGATTCCGCACGCAGAACATCTGATTGACAGCTTGCGGGAAATCAAAGGGATGACCAGCATCACCTTAAGCCCCAATAGACAGCAGACAAACGTTATCATGGGGGATTCCTATAAAGTTCTGTGGGGGAAGAGATTTATCACGGATTATATCGGAGACGTGAAATATGAAATTTCTCCGCTTTCCTTTTATCAGGTCAATCCTGTGCAGACAGAGAAACTTTACGGTCTGGCGCTGGAATACGCCGAATTAAAAGGGCAGGAGACGGTCTGGGATTTATACTGTGGAATTGGGACCATTTCCCTCTTCCTTGCCCGCAAAGCAAAACAGGTTTATGGCGTGGAAATCGTTCCCCAGGCAATTGAAGACGCCAGGAGAAATGCAGAGAAAAATTCCATAGACAACGCCGAATTTTTCGTGGGAAAGGCGGAGGAAGTACTGCCTGCGTACTACGAAACATACGCGGAAGAACATCCGGGCGAGCGCGCCCACGCAGATGTAATCGTTGTGGACCCGCCGCGGAAAGGGTGCGATGCGGAGCTGCTTGAGACCATCGTAAAAATGAAGCCGGAGAAGATAGTGTACGTAAGCTGCGATTCCGCGACTTTGGCGAGAGATTTGAAATACCTGTGTGGGGAAGGGTATGAGCTGAAGCGGGGGAGGGCGGTTGATATGTTTCCGCAGACGGTGCATGTGGAGACTGTGGTAGGACTACAAAGGAAAAATACCTAGAAATCCTTGAATTTACGCACTTTGTTGACTTTTTCAGTTTCAACAGATTAGAGGAAAATCACAAGGAAAAGGTACTTGTAAGCAAAGTGACCGTTGTGGTTGCCTTAGACCTCGGTACGGGGAACACAAAAAATCCTGAATTATGAAAGTGAATATAGAGCTATCAATATATTGATAGAAGATAGGGATACTTGCAGCAGAGTGTCCCTATTTTTTATATAAAATTTTAAGATTCAGGAGGAAAAGCAAATGACAAAGAACACAGCGTTAGGAGCAGAAAAGAGTAAGGAAAGAAAAATTACTTTTAAGAACAAGGAACATGAGAAATTTTATAATACCTATCTTTCTAAATGTCGGTATCAGGACACAAACCATAAAGCACTGGTTTATTGCCTTGGACTGTCAGAAGATACCAGACGAAATGTAAATAGGATCTATGACTTTAAAACAGGGTTTATAAAGCCGGAGTGCCTTCAGGAAGGCTGGCAGACCAGTGGGAGCGAGAAGATTGTCCGCATTGCATTTAACCTTTATACAGATGGGACACCTACGACAGATGAATATGATGATACGGAGGAACAGATTGTTGAGACAAGGCTTTATTCCGTCAGTGATGTCTTTTGTACGGGAGATGCCAGATATTTTTGGGAAGCAATTAAAATCCGGTATCCGGATTACTGTTTCTATGTAGATTGGGAGGAGATGTTTTATGCTGAAGATTAGGCTACAGGGAACAGTGAGAGACATTCGCTGGTTTAAAAGGATTCTGGAGAAAAACCCGGAAATCCGGGTTCTCCAGACATCAGAGATATTTTCCAATAAGGGGACAAACCGATATTTTCGCTCTTATGCAGAAATTGAGAGAACAGAAAAGGAAGAAAGGTAGGTAAGATATATGTGCAGGATAATCGCAATCGCTAATCAGAAAGGCGGCGTGGGAAAGACAACATCGTGTGTGAATTTGGGAATCGGACTGGCAAGAGAAGGTAAAAAGGTACTTCTGGTGGAAGCAGACGCCCAGGGCAGCATGGCAGTGAGTTTGGGGATTCAGGAACCGGACGAGCTGGATGTTACTCTGGTCAATATCTTGGAGAAGGTTATCAATGACGAAGATGTAGAGCCGGGTGAGGGGATTTTCCAACATGAGGAAGGAATTGACTTTATCCCGGCCAATATCGAGCTTGCTGGTCTGGAAACCTCTCTTGTCAATATGATGAGCCGGGAACAGGTGCTTCGCATGTATCTGGACGAGGTAAAAGAAGTTTATGACTATATCCTGATTGACTGTATGTCCTCTTTAGGAATGCTCACGATCAATGCCCTGGTAGCGGCGGACAGTGTGTTGATTCCGGTGGAGGCGGCCTACCTGCCTGTAAAGGGATTACAGCAGCTTATCAAGACGATTGGAAAGGTACATAGACGGCTGAATCCCAGGCTGTCCATTATGGGGATTCTGCTGACAAAGGTTGACCGACGGACAAACTTCGCACGGGATATTTCCAAACAGATCCGGGAGTTTTATGGAAATAACATTCATATCTTTGAGAACTGTATCCCTATGTCCGTGCGGGCGGCAGAGACGACAGCAGAAGGAAAAAGTATTTACCGCCATGATCCGAAAGGAATTGTGGCAGAGGGGTATCGTCACCTGACCGAGGAGGTGCTTGCGGATGAAAAGTAAGAGTGCGGAGAAGATTAAGCTGACTTCTTATGACGATCTGTTTGGCACAGAAGAAAGCAACGTAGAGGGAAAATATACAAATGTTCCATTAAACCAGCTTCATCCCTTTAAAAATCACCCGTTTAAGGTACTGGATGATGAAAAAATGCAGGAAACAGTAGAAAGTATTATTCAGCACGGCGTGATCCAGCCGGGGATTGTGCGTCCTTGTACAGATGGATATGAGGTGGTGGCAGGACACCGGAGATGGCGGGCCAGTGAGCTGGCAGGAAAGACAGAGATGCCAGTGATTATCCGGGAATTAGACGATGATGCCGCCACCGTGCTGATGGTGGATACTAATATCCAGAGGGAAAACCTTTTGCCCAGTGAGAAAGCCAGAGCTTACAAGATGAAATATGAGGCGCTGAAACATCAGGGAAGCAAAGGGGACAAGCACACGGCAGATGCCGTGGGAGAAAAGGCAGGGGACAGCGGACGGACAGTGCAAAGATATATCCGGCTTGCAAGCCTGATTGACGGACTTTTAGAGCTTGTAGATGCGGGGAATATAAAAATGGTAGCCGGGGAGCGTCTGTCCTATCTGAAAATGGAAGAACAGGAGCTGGTGTTGGAAGCGGTGGCGAATATTAGTATTTATCCATCCCCGGCACAGGCGGAACGGCTTAAAGATATGAGTGAGAAAGAAACTCTGTCAGAAAAAAGTGTTTATGCGCTTCTGGTAAAAAAAGAGAACAGCGGACAGAGTGTAACGATTTCTTCAAAGAAGATCCGGAATTATTTCCCGCCGGCATATACGAAAGCGCAAATAGAGGAAGTGATTTATTCGCTTCTGGAACAGTGGAAACAAGGAAAGGAGGGGGAAACAGATGCAGGAAATACAGTTTGATTACTTCCGTGGGATGGAAGCGGAACAGTACAGTTTTTACCGTGTCCCGAAAGTGCTGTTTACAGCAGAATGTTTTAGATCCCTCTCCTGTGAGGCAAAGGTTTTATACGGTCTGATGTTAGACCGTATGAGCCTTAGCATTAAGAACCGATGGTTTGATGAGGAAGATCGGGTGTATATCATTTTTACCGTGGAAGAAATAGCAGAACTTCTGAATTGTGGAACACAGAAAGCGGTAAAGCTGATGAAAGAACTGGACAGTAATCAGGGGATTGGACTGATTGAAAAGAAACGCCTGGGGCTGGGAAAACCGAATGTAATCTATGTGAAGAACTTTCTGGTAAAAGAAAAAAATTCTTCTGAACAGGAAGAAAAAACACTGGAAAACCCTGAAAATACACAGAATAGTGAAAATCACAATTCAAGGAATGTGAAAACCACAATTCAGGAATTTCCAGAATCACAATTCAAGAATAGTGAAAATCACAATTCAGGAATGGTGAAAACCACAAATCAAGAATTTCCGGAATCACAATTCAAGAATGGTGAAAATCATACTTCAAGAATAGTGAAAATCAAAACTCAAGAAGTTCCAAAATCACAATCTAATAATACTGATATTAACAAGACTGATTTTAGTGAGACTGATCCTATCCAATCTTATCAATCCCTGACTGCGGATGAAGTGTATCCTGTGGAAGAAGATGTGATGGAGAAGATGGAAACCTACCGGGCTTTGATACAGGACAACATTGATTATGAGTGCTTCTTGGATAAAAGGGAGCGGGAGGAAGTAGATGAACTTGTGGAGCTGATGGTGGAGATCCTGATGTTGCCGGATAATCGTGTAGTGCGGATCGGCGGGGCGGACAAGCCGGTGTCAGTAGTTAAGAGCCGTTTTTTAAAGCTGACGTATTCCCATATCGAGTATGTACTGTTCAGCCTGCACCGGAATACGTCCAAAGTGGCGAATATCAAGGCATATCTTTTGGCGACGCTTTACAATTCGTCCATGACAATGAACCATTACTACCAGGCGGAAGTGAATCATGATCTGTACGGAGGTGGCTAAGATGTATGAATTTGTGAAAAAGGTGATTGTTCCGGTAGGAGCGGCAGTATTCCTGTCAGTGCTGTTTTATCCCCTCTGTGTGGAACAAGGACAGTGCGATTATTTGAAATTGTGGATGTTTGTCGGGATTCCTTTTGGCGTACATAAGATGTTCCTGTGGATTATCCCGAAAGGCTTTGACATTGGCGGAACAGTGGGGGTGTTTGTATTTAACCTGCTGATTGGCGGTGTGATCGGAGGCGTGATCCTGACGGGACGGCTGGTTCTGGCGGCCTTTTATCTGGCGAAAGCTGTTGCAGCAGGTATATGCCGGCTGGCAAAGATCAGGACAGTATGAGAAAGGGAGAATTTCCCATAGGATGTTAAACTGAATAGAGAATTTAAAAAGCAGCTAAGTCTATGTACCTGGCTGCTTTTTCTGCCTAGTGCGCCTGGCGGCGCACGTTTCCTAAGGGTGCAAGTCCCAAATCCGCCTGGT
>UQKK01000041.1 GCA_900541505.1 uncultured Ruminococcus sp. | reverse complement strand
TTTCAACAAAAAGATAAATCAAAAAGAGAGTTGCCAACGATTACTTGACAGTGACACGGAGAGAAGAAATCGTTATCTCTTCTTGACACGCGCGCCTTTCATGGGCTATCATATATGTACATTCCCGGAGAAATCCTTTTTCCGGTAATCTTACCTGTTTTCAGGTATCGGACCGATTCGGTCAGTTTTTCTTACTTGATTTTGTGGTGTTGGAAGTGTTGTAAGGTTGTCCCTTTAGAGAGGAGCACAACAGATGAGTGTGAGTACAGTGATGACAGCGGCAGTGCGCGGGCTGGGCGTAGAGTTTATCCGGGTGGAGGCGGATGTGAGCAACGGGTTGCCCGTCTTCCACATGGTCGGCTATCTTTCTTCGGAGGTGAAGGAGGCAGGGGAGCGGGTGCGCACGGCGATGAAAAATACGGGGATTGAATATCCGCCTAAGAAGACGGTGGTGAATCTCTCCCCGGCGACGATGCGCAAGAGGGGAGCTTCTTTTGATTTGCCTATCGCGGCGGCGATTTTGATTGCCCTCGGCAAAATCCCGCCCGCGGCAGTGAAGGACAAGCTGCTCATCGGGGAACTGGGATTGGACGGGCAGGTGCGCAAAGTGCCGGGAATCCTTCCCATTGTCATGGAAGCGAAAAAGGCGCATATCCGCACCTGTATCCTGCCAAAAGAAAATGAGGCGGAGGGGGCGCTGACGGATGGTGTGGAGATTATCGGTGTCAGGAGTCTTTTTGAAGCGTGGCGTTACCTGGACGGAGAGTGGAAGGAAAGCGCGCCGGTGCGCGCGGATGACTGGCAGGGGGAAAAAGAAGGGGAACGAGAGCCGGACTTTGCGGACATCAGAGGGCAGGAGATGGTGAAACGGGCGGCGGAGATTGCGGTCTCCGGTGGACACAATCTGCTGCTGGTGGGACCGCCGGGGAGCGGGAAATCCATGACCGCGAAGCGCATTGCCACCATTTTGCCGCCGCTGTCCTATGAGGAGAGCCTGGAGATTACAAAAATTTACAGTATTGCAGGGCTTTTGGAGGCGAATCATCCGCTCGTTCAGAGGCGCCCTTTTCGAAGCGTCCACCATACAGCGACCAAGGCTGCGCTGACAGGAGGGGGATTGATTCCATCGCCGGGGGAAATCAGCCTGGCACAGGGCGGCGTCCTGTTTCTGGACGAACTGACCGAATTTCGCAAATCCGTGTTAGAGGTGTTGAGGCAGCCTTTAGAGGAAGGGAAGATTCAAATCAACCGGGCCCATGGAAGCTATATTTTTCCCGCTGATTTTATTCTGGTGGGAGCCATGAACCCCTGTCCCTGCGGGTGCTATCCCGACATGGAGAGGTGCACCTGCACGCCCGCCCAGATACATAATTACCTGGGCAAAATCAGTCAGCCGTTCCTTGACCGCATGGATGTGTGCGTGGAGGCGCCGCGGGTGACATATGAGGATTTGGCGCCGGATAGCGGGAGCGGGAAACGGGAGACTTCCGCGGATATCCGCGGACGCATATGTAGGACAAGAAAAATACAGGAAAAGAGGTATGAGGAACTGAAAAAGGAAACGGGCAGGAGGATTTCTGTCAACGGGGCTTTGGATGTCCAGGAAACGCAGCGTTTCTGTACTCTGGATGAGGAGGGCAAAAGAGTCCTTGAAATGGCGTTTGACACTCTGAAACTGACAGCGAGGACGTATCACAAGATTCTAAAGGTCGCCCGAACCATCGCGGACATGGCGGGGGAGGAGCACATCGGCGCGGAACATGTCACCGAGGCAATCGGCTACCGCACGCTGGATAAAAAATATTGGGGAAGGTGATAGAAAATGACGAACAGAGAGATGGAATACGAATATTGGTTTGCCGCCATACCGCGCCTGCAGAATCAGAAAAAATATCTGTTGCGCACGCAGTTTGGGTCGGCAGAGAGAATCTATTATATAGAAGAAACAGAAATGCAGAAAATCTCGTTCTTAAATGACCGGGAGAGAAATACAATTATGCAGGCGCAGAAAGAGAAGGGGTTAAAGGAAGCGTGGGAGAAATTGACAGAAAAGGACATTCGTTTTGTGACCTGCTTTATGGAGGAATATCCCGCGCGCTTAAAGGAGATACCGGATTTTCCCTACGCGCTGTATGTAAAGGGCGCGCTCCCCGGGGAAGAAGCACCCTGCGCCGCCATTGTGGGGGCGAGGAGATGCACACCCTACGGGGAGAAGTATGCCCTCGAATTTGGAAGAAAACTGGCGGAATCCGGCGTGCAGGTCATCAGCGGACTTGCCAGGGGTATCGACGGGATGGGGCAGCGAGGCGCGCTCTTAGGCGGCGGAGCGACCTTTGCCGTGCTGGGCTCCGGGGTGGATGTGTGCTACCCTAAGGAGCATATGGGGCTGTATGTGGACATCTTAGAGCAGGGCGGGGGCATCCTCTCGGAACTGCCGCCAGGCACGCCGCCTCTGGCGGAGCACTTTCCCAGGCGCAACCGCATCATCAGCGGGCTCTCGGAAATCGTCCTTGTGATGGAGGCGAGGAAACGCAGCGGGTCGCTTATCACGGCGGACATGGCGCTGGAGCAGGGGAGGGATGTCTATGCGCTCCCCGGACCGGTGAACAGCCTGCTCAGCGAAGGGTGCAATCTGCTGATACGCCAGGGTGCGGGACTGCTGCTGTCCCCGGAAACACTGCTGGAAGAGATGGGTATTTTGGTGGGGGATATCAGTAAAAATTCAGACAAAAATAAAAAAATGCTTGAAAGTCCCGAAAATATGGTATATAGTTGTATCGGTCTTTATCCCAAAAGTGTGAGCCGCCTTCTCAAGGAGACAAAACTCGGAAGCGAGGAGCTCCTAAGAATGTTGGTATCATTGGAGTTACAGGGATTTATCAGAGAAATATCAAAAAATTATTATATAAAGGTCAGATAAGAAGGAAATGAAAATCTGTCTGACAAGGCAGCGCGCTGCCGATGGAGGAAAAGGAGTTATGGCACATTATCTTGTAATCGTGGAGTCACCGGCGAAGGTGAAGACAATCAAAAAGTTTTTGGGGAGCAGTTATACGGTGGACGCATCACAGGGACACGTCCGCGACCTGCCCAAAAGCCAGCTCGGTGTAGATATCGAACATGACTACGAGCCCAAATATATCACCATAAGAGGAAAAGGAGATATCCTCGCCAAGCTCAGAAAAGAGGCGAAAAAAGCGGATAAAGTGTATCTGGCTACCGACCCCGACCGCGAGGGAGAGGCAATCTCCTGGCATCTGGCGGCGGCACTGAAGCTGGACCCCAAGAAGATGCGCAGGATTACGTTCAATGAGATTACGAAAAACGCGGTGAAAGCATCCTTAAAACATCCCAGAGATATCGACATGGACCTGGTGGATGCGCAGCAGGCACGCCGTATGCTGGACCGTATGGTGGGATACCGTATAAGCCCCCTGCTCTGGGCGAAGGTAAAACGGGGCTTAAGCGCCGGAAGAGTACAGTCTGTGGCGCTGCGCCTGATTGCGGACAGAGAAGAGGAAATCAACGCTTTCATACCGGAGGAATACTGGAGTCTGGATGCCATTCTTCGGATAAAGGGAGAGAGACGTCCTCTGACAGCGAAATTTTGCGGAACCGCAAAAGAGAAGATGACCATCGGCTCCGAGGAAGAATTGCAGAAGATACTGGGCGAGCTGGAAAACGCGGCATTTTCTGTTGCCGATATCAAGAGAGGAGAGCGCCTTCGCAAAGCGCCCCTTCCTTTTACCACCAGTACGCTGCAGCAGGAAGCCGCCAAGGTCTTAAATTTCGGGACACAGAAGACTATGCGTATCGCCCAGCAGTTATACGAAGGCGTGGATATCAAGGGCAATGGTACAGTGGGTGTCATCACCTATCTGCGTACCGATTCCACGAGAATTTCCGAGGAAGCGGATGAGGCGGCGCAGAAGTATATCGCGGAGACTTACGGACAGCAGTATGTGATGGGGACAGCGTCCGCGAAGAAAGAGGAGAAGAAGATACAGGATGCCCACGAAGCCATCCGCCCCACAGACATTGCCAGAACCCCGGCTTCCTTAAAGGATTCTCTCTCCAGAGACCAGTTCCGTCTCTACCAGCTCATCTGGAAACGGTTTGCTGCCAGCCGGATGCAGCCGGCGAAATATGAGACCACCTCCGTAAAGATATCCGCAGGAGATTACCTGTTCACGGTGGCGACCTCCAAGGTGGCATTCCAGGGATTCAGGCTTGTATATACAGAGGCGGACGAGGAGAAGGAAGAGAGCAATGTGCTGGTGGGAAATCTGACGGAAGATTCTGTGCTGATAAAAGAGGACTTCGAGCCGGCACAGCATTTTACCCAGCCGCCCGCGCACTATACAGAGGCTTCCCTTGTCAAGACGCTGGAGGAGCTCGGCATCGGAAGACCGAGTACTTACGCGCCGACAATTTCCACCATCCTGGGAAGACGCTATATTACAAAAGAGGCGAAAAACTTATACATCACAGAGATTGGGGAAGTTGTCAACAACATCATGAAACATTCCTTCCCAAGCATCGTGGATGTGAATTTCACCGCCAACATGGAAGGGCTTCTGGATATGGTCGAGGAGGGAAAAGTGGCGTGGAAAGATGTTATCCGCAACTTTTACCCGGATTTGGACGAAGCGGTCAACACTGCGGAGAAGGAGCTTGAGAGCGTCAAGATTGAGGATGAGGTGACAGATGTTATCTGCGAGGAATGTGGGCGCAATATGGTCATCAAGTACGGCCCTCACGGGAAATTCCTTGCGTGTCCCGGATTCCCGGAATGTCGGAATACGAAGCCCTATCTGGAGAAAATTGGCGTAGAATGTCCGCTGTGCGGCAAGGAAGTCGTCATCCGCAAGACAAAGAAGGGACGAAAATATTACGGATGTGAAGATAATCCGGAATGTGATTTCATGTCCTGGCAGAAACCGTCCAAAGAGAAATGCCCGGAATGTGGAAAATACATGGTGGAAAAAGGAAATAAATTAGTTTGCTCAGATGAAAAGTGCGGATATGTCGCTGCAGTGAACGCCTCGCGTAAAGAGTAACGATATGTGTTACTGTTCGCAGGTGCCTGTGAACAGTAAGGATATGTCCGAAATCTTGAAAAGAATTGATGAATTATATTGAAAATTCTGAAATTACGTGATAGCATATAATTGTCTGATAAATTAAGAAATTTTGTGTATACAATTAGATATGGAGGAAATGATGAGCGTACAGTTATTAGATAAGACGAGGAAAATCAATAAACTGCTGCATAACAACAATTCCAGCAAGGTGGTGTTCAATGACATCTGCGCCGTGCTGACCGAAATCCTGGATTCCAACGTGCTGGTGGTGAGTAAGAAAGGAAAGATACTCGGTGTGAGCAAATGCAGCACAGTGGACGATATCCATGAGCTTATCACAGAGACCGTGGGCGCACATATAGACAGTATGTTAAACGAGCGTCTGCTGAATATCCTTTCCACAAAGGAAAATGTGAATCTGGAGACATTGGGATTCTCAGCCGAGGCATCCGCCGGATACCAGGCAATTGTGACACCCATTGACATTGCCGGAGAGAGACTTGGCACCCTGTTTATCTACAAACAGACCGATATGTATTCCATAGATGACATAATCCTGAGCGAATACGGTACTGCGGTTGTGGGGCTGGAGATGCTCCGCTCCGTCAATGAGGAGAGCGCGGAGGAGACGCGAAAAGAACATATTGTGCAGTCCGCCATCAGTACGCTGTCTTTCTCAGAATTGGAAGCTATCATACACATATTCGACGAGCTGGACGGCACAGAGGGAATCCTCGTTGCCAGCAAGGTCGCTGACAGGGTGGGGATTACCCGTTCCGTAATTGTCAATGCATTGCGCAAGTTTGAGAGCGCCGGGGTGATTGAATCCCGTTCTTCCGGAATGAAGGGAACTTATATTAAAGTATTAAATGATTACGTGTTCACAGAATTGGAAAGAATAAAAAAAGAGCGTCTGTGATTACAAAAGATATCCCGCTGTATAGCGGGGTGACATGAGAAGATAAAAGGAAACGGATGCCTCTTATCTGACAAAGAGGAGGAAAGACAGATGTACGAAGGAAATCCGGTGGATTTAAAGATGGAAAAGGTAGTATCCACAGACGGGATATTTGACGAAGTCGTCCACCAGTGCAAAGTACTCAGATACGATTTGGAGGAAGATGAGATTTTTCTGGAGCTCAAAGAAAAGGATTTGACATCCATTTCCCTGGATGCAAAATACCGGTGCTATATTTCGACGAGGACAGAGCTTCTCTCCTGTACAGGTGTGGTGAAAGAGCGGTTCCAGTCCGAGGACAGAAATATACTGAAGTTCAGGATTGAGAACGGATTTTACAATGTGGAAGAGACAAAGGCGGGGTGATGAAAGCCACCCCGCCTTTTCACGTGGTACGTCCGGCTGAGCACGTGTCCAATTAGTGAAAGTCTTACATCCACACGGCAGCGAAGCGGATATAGGTGAAGACAAGACCTTGCCGTGTTGTGGAAATTGAAAAATAAACGGATAAAAAATAAACTAATCATAAAATTTAGAATCTAGGTTGACAAATGTTCGGCAGAGTGCTATTTTATATTCATGAGGTTTAGCACTCGATAGAAATGAGTGCTAATAAAGAAGAATAACCCTATAAAGCATAAAGGCAAAATTAAGGAGGAATTACCATGAAGTTAGTACCATTGGGTGACAAAATTGTTTTAAAACAGTTGGAAGCAGAAGAAACAACAAAATCAGGCATCGTATTACCTGGTCAGGCAAAGGAAAAGCCGCAGGAAGCAGAAGTAATCGCTGTGGGACCTGGTGGAATGGTAGATGGAAAAGAAGTGAAAATGCAGGTAAAAGAGGGAGATAAAGTTATCTACTCCAAATATGCAGGCACAGAAGTAGAACTGGACGGCGAGGAATACATCATCGTAAAACAGAATGATATCCTTGCAATCGTAGAATAATTTCAGAAAAAAGAGAACAAAAAATAGAATAAGAAAAGAGACATAAAACGTAGAAAAGGAGATGCTTTAAAATGGCAAAGGAAATCAAATATGGAGCTGAAGCCAGAGCAGCGTTGGAAAAAGGTGTAAACAAACTGGCAGATACCGTAAGAGTGACATTGGGACCAAAAGGAAGGAACGTTGTCCTGGATAAATCTTTTGGCGCTCCGTTGATTACAAACGACGGTGTTACCATCGCCAAAGAGATTGAGCTGGAAGACGGATTCGAGAACATGGGAGCACAGCTCATCCGTGAAGTTGCTTCCAAGACAAACGACGTAGCCGGAGACGGTACAACAACAGCGACTGTACTCGCGCAGGCTATGGTAAATGAAGGAATTAAGAACCTGGCAGCAGGCGCGAATCCAATCGTCCTGCGCAAGGGTATGAAGAAAGCCACAGATAAAGCGGTAGAGACGATTGCGGCTATGAGCAGCAAGGTAAACGGAAAAGAGCAGATTGCCAGAGTTGCGGCTGTTTCTTCCGGAGACGATGCAGTAGGCGAGATGGTAGCAGACGCCATGGAGAAAGTATCCAACGACGGTGTTATCACAATTGAAGAGTCCAAGACCATGCAGACAGAGCTGGACCTGGTAGAAGGTATGCAGTTCGACCGCGGTTATATTTCCGCATACATGGCGACAGATATGGAGAAGATGGAAGCAAACTTAGAAGAACCATACATCCTTATCACAGATAAGAAGATTTCCAATATCCAGGATTTGCTTCCAATCCTTGAGCAGATTGTACAGTCCGGCGCGAAACTGCTCATCATCGCAGAGGACATTGAGGGCGAAGCGCTGACAACACTCATTGTCAACAAACTGCGCGGTACTTTCAATGTAGTAGCTGTCAAAGCTCCGGGATACGGCGACAGAAGAAAAGAGATGCTGCAGGATATCGCAATCCTCACAGGCGGACAGGTGATTTCCGAGGAAGTTGGTCTGGACCTGAAAGAGGCGACAATGGACCAGCTCGGACGCGCGAAATCTGTTAAAGTACAGAAAGAAAACACAGTCATTGTTGACGGCTATGGAGATAAGAAGGCGATTGAGGACCGCGTTGCCCAGATTAAGAAAGGCATCGAGGAGACAACATCCGACTTCGACAGAGAGAAACTTCAGGAGAGACTTGCGAAACTGGCAGGCGGTGTCGCTGTTATTCGCGTAGGTGCTGCGACAGAGACAGAGATGAAGGAAGCAAAACTGCGTATGGAGGATGCACTGAACGCGACAAGAGCGGCAGTAGAAGAAGGAATCATCGCAGGAGGCGGTTCTGCATATATCCACGCTGCAAAAGAAGTGGCTAAGATGGCAGAAGGTCTGGAAGGCGACGAGAAGACAGGCGCGAACATCATCCTGAAAGCACTGGAAGCTCCGCTGTATCACATTGCGACAAACGCAGGTCTGGAAGGCTCTGTTATCATCAATAAGGTAAGAGAATCAGAACCTGGCATGGGATTCGATGCATACAAGGAAGAGTATGTGGATATGGTAAAAGAAGGAATCTTAGACCCGGCGAAGGTTACAAGAAGCGCACTGCAGAACGCGACCAGCGTTGCTTCCACACTTCTGACAACCGAGTCTGTGGTTTCTACTATTAAAGAAGAGACACCTGCTATGCCGGCCGGCGGAGCAGGCGGAATGGGAATGATGTAATCCCGTCTCTGTAAAATGAAGAGAAACAAATAAGAAAAAGCACAAGGGGAGTCCGTATGGACTCCTCTTTTTATGATATAGGAAAGTTCTCACTTTCCTATATCATAAAAAGCGTTTCGCGCGGCGATGCGCACTCGCGTGAAAGGCAGATGTCAGCTAAACCGGAAACAGTCGCAGTTTATAAGCTGGACTTCACAATAATCTTTAAAATTTATCAACAGCAAATGCAGATACCGCGAAACAATCTATTGACAATTACCGGGAATTTTTGTAC
Organism: uncultured Ruminococcus sp.; assembly: GCA_900541505.1. Classification (GTDB taxonomy): domain Bacteria; phylum Bacillota; class Clostridia; order Lachnospirales; family Lachnospiraceae; genus Mediterraneibacter. The sequence continues at coordinate 16,916 of UQKK01000041.1, read as the reverse complement.
CATATCATTTAAATCATGAATAAATACAATTGAGAAAGAAAGGAAAAGTAGATATGGGAAAAATTATCGGTGAAGGCATTACATTTGACGATGTGCTCCTGGTACCGGCATACTCGGAAGTCATTCCAAACGAGGTGGATTTGTCAACCTATCTGACGAAGAAGATTAAACTCAACATCCCCATGATGAGCGCGGGGATGGATACGGTTACAGAACACCGCATGGCAATCGCCATGGCGCGCCAGGGCGGAATCGGTATTATCCATAAGAACATGACCATTGAACAGCAGGCAGAAGAAGTGGATAAGGTAAAACGCTCAGAGAACGGAGTTATCACTGACCCATTTTTCCTCTCACCCGAACATACACTTGAAGATGCGAATAACCTGATGGCGAAGTTCCGCATATCAGGAGTGCCGATTACAGAAGGCAGAAAGCTGGTCGGCATCATCACAAACCGTGATTTGAAATTCGAGGAGGATTTCTCCAAGAAAATCAAAGAGTCCATGACATCAGAGGGCTTAATCACAGCTCCAGAGGGAATCACTCTGGACGAGGCGAAGAAGATTCTCGCCAAAGCGAGAAAAGAAAAGCTCCCGATTGTTGACGAACAGGGCAATTTAAAAGGACTCATTACCATCAAGGACATTGAGAAACAGATTAAATATCCTCTCTCCGCGAAGGATTCCCAGGGGCGTTTGCTCTGCGGCGCAGCTATCGGTATCACAGCCAACTGCCTGGAGCGCGCGGAGGAGCTGGTAAAGGCAAAAGTAGACGTTGTAGTCATGGATTCCGCTCACGGACATTCCGCGAACGTACTGCGCACGGTCCGCATGGTAAAAGAGAAATATCCGGATTTGCAGATTGTTGCGGGCAATGTGGCTACAGGCGAGGCGACCAAAGCACTCATTGAGGCGGGCGTAGATGCGGTGAAAGTCGGAATCGGACCTGGGTCCATCTGTACGACCCGTGTGGTTGCCGGAATCGGTGTGCCGCAGATTACCGCAGTCATGGACTGCTATGAGGTTGCGAAAGAATATGGCATCCCGATTATTGCGGACGGCGGTATCAAATACTCCGGCGATATGACAAAAGCGATTGCGGCAGGCGCCAATGTATGTATGATGGGAAGCATCTTCGCGGGCTGTGATGAGAGCCCGGGAACATTCGAGCTTTTCCAGGGAAGAAAGTACAAGGTATACCGCGGTATGGGTTCCATCTCCGCTATGGAGAACGGAAGCAAGGACCGCTACTTCCAGGAGAATGCCAAGAAGCTCGTGCCGGAAGGCGTGGAAGGGCGTGTGGCATACAAAGGAACCGTGGAAGATACCGTATTCCAGCTCATGGGCGGTATCCGTTCCGGTATGGGATACTGCGGAACCCACACCATCGAGGAGCTGAAACAGAACGGCAGGTTCGTGAAGATTTCCGCAGCTTCTTTGAAGGAAAGTCATCCGCACGATATCCACATCACAAAAGAAGCACCGAACTACAGTGTAGACGAATAATATATCAGAGGGAGATGACTCCCGCCTGTATAGGCGGTGAGTAACAAATCCGTATTAGTGACGGGTGTCAATCTCCCTCTGATATACGCTCCGCGAGGATGCGCAGGGATTCGGAAAAGAATAATGTCAGCAGAGCTGACCCGAATCCCGAGCCAAGACTCGCGGGCGAGTCTTGAATTTTTGAAATGAGAAGAATCTCCCTGTGCGGATTTCCGGCGGGGAGGTTCTTTTTTTCGTCTTGCGTTTTAAGAAATTCTTCAAGATTAACAGGTGAAAATTGTGATAAGATAGAAACAAATTTAAAATTAGATGGTGGGGCGTACAAATGACAAAAAAGAAATATACGAATCATAAGAACTATACAGGCAAAGGTTCTTCAAGTAAAGGTTCTGCAAGCAGAAGAAGCGGCAAAAACAGCACAAAGAAGCACAGCAGGACAAGCCGGGAGAAGAAGGTGCTGTATATCAAAGTGGGGCTTATTGTGCTTGCGGTTCTTACGGCGGTGCTTGTTTTGTATTCCTGTGTGCTGAAAAAGGGCAGAGAGAACACGGGAATCCGGGTGGATGCGTCCGAGCCGGAAATTGACGTGCAGCTTCTGGATATCAACGAGTATTCCAGACCGGGCACGGAGTCGGATGGGATTACAGGCATTGTCATCCATTACACGGCGAACCCGGGTTCCACAGCGCAGCAGAACCGGGATTATTTCAACGGACTCAAAGACAGTCATGAGACTTCTGTGAGCAGCAATTTTGTCATCGGGCTGGAGGGCGAAATCATACAGTGCGTTCCCACCTGGGAGGTCGCCTATGCGTCCAATGAGAGGAACAACGATACCGTGTCTATCGAGTGCTGCCATCCCGATGAATCGGGGGAATTTACAGAGGAGACTTACCGCTCCATGGTGCAGCTGACAGCCTGGCTCTGCGTGAAATTCGACCTCACAGAAAATGATGTCATCCGCCACTACGACGTGACGGGTAAGAACTGCCCCAAATTTTTCGTTGAAAATGAGAAGGCGTGGGAATTGTTCAAGGGAGATGTCAGGGCGGCAATGGAGAGGTCAAAGGAGGAAGATTAGCCGCCCTTGCAGAAGTGATGAGTGGAAAAATCGGGGTATAATGCCAAAGTGCGGAGAATCGTGAATGACAGAGAATCGTGAATATTTCTTGCCATCACATAAGAAAGTTGTTATAATAGGCTCGGTTATGCGATTACACGATTATGGGATTATGCGGCAGCGGTATCTGTGAAGGGCGGCAGGCTCAGGCTTGCTTAAGTATCATGTGACAGATGCTTCTGTCGGGAAAAGGAATGTAAAAGATGAACGATTTGGAAATGTACCGGGAGCAGCTCGCGCTGTGTGACGACAAGATTATCGATGCTCTCGTGGAGAGAAACGCAGTCATTGAGAAGATTATGGCATATAAAGAAAAATATGGTATGCCGGTCCTGCAGCCCGCGCAGGAGGCAAAGCAGGAGAAGAGGCTCAAGGAAAAGCTGGAGGGAAACAAGTACCGGGAAGAAATACTGGATGTCTTTCAGAGGATTGTGCGCAACAGCAAGAGAATCCAGGCGAGAACGCTTTTCTCCTATAATATTGTATTGATTGGATTCATGGGGGCGGGGAAATCCACGGTATCCGACTACTTGAGCACCATGTTCGATATGCGCCTTGTGGAGATGGACCAGGTCATAGAGGCAAGGGAGGAGATGAGTATCTCCGATATTTTCGCCACTTACGGGGAAGAATATTTCCGCAGCAAGGAGACAGAGCTTTTAAGGGAACTGCAGTCTGAGAGCAAGTGCATCATTTCCTGCGGAGGGGGCGCTGCCCTGCGCGAAGAAAATGTAAAAGAGATGAAGAAGAACGGACGGGTTGTTCTCCTCACAGCGAGCCCACAGACGGTATATGAGCGCGTGAAGGACAGCAAAGACCGCCCAATCTTAAACGGAAACAAAAGTGTGGAGTTTATCGCGGATATGATGGAGAAGCGCCGCGAGAAATACGAGGCGGCAGCGGATGTGGTCGTGCAGACGGACCATAAGACCGTGCTTCAGGTCTGCGAGGAACTGATTACAAGATTGATAGAATTGGATGGAAAATAATGTTTGAACGCTTTTTTCCGGATGACTATGTGAAGTCCACTTATGTCATCCCCTTTGAAAAACTGTATGAAGAGGGTATCCGCGGTGTCATCTTTGATATTGACAATACGCTGGTCCCCCATGGGGCACCGGCTGACAAACGCGCGGAGGAACTGTTTGCCAGGCTTAAGAGGATAGGGATTTCCTCGTGCCTGCTGTCCAACAATCAGGAACCCCGTGTGAAAATGTTTAATAAAAATATCAATACCAATTATATTTTCAACGCACATAAGCCTTCTGTGAAGAACTATGAAAAAGCGATGAAAATCATGGGGACGGATAAGTCCAGCACCCTGTTTGTCGGAGACCAGCTGTTTACCGATGTCTGGGGCGCGAAACGCACCGGCATACGCAATATTTTGGTGCAGCCGATTCATCCGAAAGAAGAAATCCAGATAGTCCTGAAACGGTATCTGGAGAAGATTGTCCTGCATTTTTATAAAAAGAAGCAGACAAGATGAGGAAAGCAGGCGTTTCACAGCAAAAAAGGGTTGAAAAAACCTGGAAATTATTATAGAATTTAAAGAGTTCATATAAGGAAAGCGCATAGACTGTGCGATTGAAGGAGGATTACGAATGATTGCAGCAGGAGAATTTAAAAATGGCGTGACCGTTGAGATTGACGGCAACATTTATCAGATTTTGGAATTCCAGCATGTAAAACCCGGTAAGGGAGCAGCGTTTGTTAGAACGAAATTGAAAAATATCATCAGTGGGGGCGTAGTGGAGAAGACATTCAGACCGACCGAGAAATTCCCGAAGGCCCACATCGACAGAAAAGATATGCAGTATCTGTACAATGACGGTGACCTGTACAACTTCATGGATGTAGAGACATACGACCAGATTGCTCTCAACTCTGAAGTAGTAGGGGATGCGCTGAAGTTTGTAAAAGAGAACGAGACAGTCAAAATCTGTTCTCACAATGGCAATGTATTCTCTGTAGAGCCGCCGCTCTTTGTAGAACTGGCAATCACAGAGACAGAGCCGGGATTCAAGGGAGATACCGCGCAGGGTGCTACGAAGCCTGCTGTAGTTGAGACAGGGGCGACAGTAATGGTACCGCTGTTCTGCGAGACCGGAGATGTCCTGAAGATTGATACCCGTACAGGGGAGTATCTGTCCAGAGTATAATTGTGCGCTAGATTCGTGCGAGAGTCTTGAATTGACAGAAGACGAAACATCGGACGGAGCGAAAGAAATAAAAAAGTGTATGAAGAAAGAGCAGCGTTTAGCATAGGAGAGAACTATGGACGCTGCTTTTCTTATTTTGGTGCGGGCGTACGCAACAATATTTTGCGGCGGCAGGGATTGCGTTTCCGAGCCTTTTCTTATATAATCAGACTTACCCGATAATATCAAATCATACCGGTATCGCCGGAGATAGTTCTCTCGTTTCGATATATGGCGGATGCCGGTTCATGGTACGTTTCGTACCGGCTTTCTCAGAAAAAGATGGACGCGCAGTTAGAAAGGAGCAGTATGAGATATCAGGAATTTGTGCGCGTGATAGAAAGAGAATTGAATAAAAAGCTGAGAGGAGGAGTGCATGCCGCAGTCTATAAAGCGGTCAAAAATAACGGAAAAGAAAAGCAGGGTATTTTGATTGAGTCGCCGGGAATCCACATTTCCCCGACCATTTATCTGGATGAATTCTATGGAGATTACGAAGCAGGAAAAGACTTAGGGGAAATCGTGGAGGAAGTGCTGTCCTTCTATGATGAAGTCCGCTGTGAGTCTCCCTGGGATTTTGGAGCTTTGGAGGATTATGGAAACATTTGCAAGAAAATGTGCTTTAAGCTCATCAATACGGAAAAGAACCGCGCAATGCTGAAAGTAATGCCCCATATTGATATTTTGGACTTGTCGATTGTATTTTATGTAGTTCTGGAGATGACAGAGAGCGGCAGCGCGACGATGCCGGTGTATAACAGTCATCTGGCGAGGTGGGGCGTGAGCACCCATCAGATATGGAAGGACGCCAGGAAGAACGCAATGGGACTGCTTCCCGCCCAGTTTTTTACCATGAGCAGTGTGCTGGAAAATGGTGGAGAAGAGGAGCAGGAAGAAAAAGATTGTTTTGAAGAAAATTTCACGACAAGAAATGGGAAAGGGGCAGAGACGGACCTTTTCGCGGACCCGCTGTCAGGCAGAGATACCATGTATGTGCTCTCCAACCCTGTGCGCAGTCTGGGAGCGGCGTGTATCCTCTATCCGAAAGTGTTGAATATGATTGGCGGGATACTCGGTGAAGATTACTATATCCTGCCGAGCAGTATACACGAAGTCGTCATTGTCCCGAAATCCAGAGGGCTGGAGCCGGGTGAGATGAATGAGATGGTGAGCAGGATAAATGAGACCCAGGTGATGGAGGAAGAGGTTCTGAGTAATCATGCATATTTTTATGCATGCAGAGAAAAAAAGCTGACAGGTTGCTCTTTACAATCCGCTGGAATTATGCTAGGATAATTAAGGTTCCTTTGTTGGGAAGGTGATTTCCGCACAAGGTTCCGCAAATTATACGTCTGTAGCTCAGGGGATAGAGCAATGCCCTCCGGAGGCATGTGCGGCGGTTCGATTCCGCCCAGACGTGTATTTTTTATGCCTGTTTGTATGAAAAGACATGTCCGGTTTTACGCGCAGGATAAGGAGCCGCACATGTGTCTTTGGAGAAAGATAAACCATTTACGAAAAAGGGGTGGGCGAAAATGGGAGGATACAGAGAAGCGTTTAAAAAAGCGTTCCCTTATACGATACCGGTGCTGACAGGATATCTGTTCATCGGAATCGCGTTCGGGGTGATGTACGCGGAAAAGGGGTATTCCGCACTTTGGGCGGTGCTCATGAGTGTGATGGTGTACGCGGGTTCAGGACAGTATCTGGCGGTCAATTTTTTCGCGCCGGGCGTTTCCTTCCTCCATGCCGCGTTTATGACGCTGATGGTGAATATACGCCATGTGTTCTACGGTATTTCTCTTCTTGAAAAATTTAACCGCATGGGGAAAAAGCGCTGGTATATGATTTTCGGATTGACGGATGAGACGTATTCTCTTCTGTGCACTGTGAAGGTGCCAAAGGATGTGGAGGAAGAAAAGTTCCTTTTTGCCATCGCGCTTTTGGACCAGAGCTACTGGATTATCGGTTCAGCAATCGGAGGCATTTTAAAGAGTATGCTCCCGTTCAACGCGGAGGGAATCGAATTTGCCATGACAGCTCTGTTTGTGGTGATTTTCATTGAACAGTGGATGGAGAAGAAGAACCGGATTCCGGCGGCAATCGGCGTGGCGGCAGCGTTTCTCTGTCTGCAGATATTCGGCAGTGCTAATTTTGTCTTCCCGACGATGGTGCTGTGCATCCTGGTGTTGTTTGCCACGAGAAAGCGCCTGTCAAAGGAGGTGGAGACATGCCGTTAAACGCAGGGACATCCTTCCTTATCATCCTCGTGGTGGCGCTGACGACCTTTGCCACAAGAGTCGTGCCTTTTTTGATATTTCCGAAGGGGAAGAAGATACCCAAGGTCGTGGAATACCTTGGGAAAGTTCTGACTCCCGCGGTCATCGGAATGCTGGTTGTATACTGTTTAAAGGACACGGCGGTCCTTACCGCCCCGCACGGAATACCGGAGGCGCTGGCAGTTCTCACTGTGGCAGTGCTGCACATCTGGAAAAGAAACAACCTGCTCAGTATCGGGGCAGGCACAGTGCTGTATATGATACTGATACAGGTTGTTTGGTGATTATAAAAGGTTGATTTTTTTCTTCATAATATAGTGTGTGGCGATATACTGCGGTATTGCCGTCACTGTCGCAATCCCCACGCTCATACTGATGATGGCGAAGAAATAGTGCGCCGCTGTCTGCCCCTCCGGGAGCAAGTCTACGCTGGGGTAAAGATTCAAAACCAGCATGACAACTACCGTGATAATCTGTATAACAAAAGAAACGACAAAGTATACAATGATAGCGCCAAGAACCCTGTGACCGGGAAAAAGCTGCCCGATTACGATACAGAAATAAATCATGATGACGGAAAATATGGTGCTGAAAAAGAAAATAATCAGGAGGCACAGTCCGAACATTGAGAGAGGCATTCCCAGCGCCTCTGTGACATCCGCGGATATATGGGAATACGCCTCCGTGACATTTCGCCCTGTCACGAGGATGAGGATTCCGATGGCGGAGTCAAGGATATCTATCGCGCAGAAAATTGCTCCGGATATAATCTTGCTCCATAAAAGCTGTGTGGATGTAGCTGGGAGGGTCCAGGTCAGATATCCTTCGTCTGTAAACAGGTTTTTGTAAAAACGGACGGCAACGATAATCCATGTGCTGAAAGAAATTCCCGCAATCACAAGTGAGAACAGGGAGATGGAAATCCCAAGCGCTGCTCCCAAAGCTTCCGGCGGTGCATCGTAATCAATCTGATTCAGCATAAAACGCCCCATAATACATGCGACCAGAAATACCAGATGTATGATGAGGATAATCTTATAACCGTACTTCAAATCATATTTAATGAGTTTCCCTAACATTTGAATACCTCCCTGAATAAAGCATCGACTGATTTGCCGCGCTGCGTCCGTATCTCGTCGACAGTGGCATTTAAAGCAAGCTGTCCATACTGCAGGAAGAGCACCCTATCCAGGACATTCTCAATGTCAGAGATGAGGTGGGTGGAAATCAGAATCGTAGCATTTTCGTTGTAGTTGGATAAAATTGTGCGGAGAATATAATCTCTCGCCGCAGGGTCCACACCGCCTATGGGTTCATCGAGGACATAAAGCTCGGCATCCCGGCTCATGACGAGGACGAGCTGTACCTTCTCCTTGGTTCCCTTTGAGAGGGCTCTTAAGCGGGAGTGGGTGTCAATCTCCAAATCTTTCAGCATCGCCTGCGCCTTCGGAAGGTTGAAGTTTTCGTAAAAATCTACATAGTATGCAAGCAGGTCATTGACTCTCATGTGGTCATTCAGATAACTGCGCTCCGGGAGATAGGAGACGATTTTTTTGGTCTCCACACCGGGCGATAAACTGTTCACCATGATATGTCCATCGGTGGGAATGAGAAGACCGTTAATCAGTTTGATAAGGGTCGTCTTGCCGCTTCCGTTGGGACCGAGCAGACCGACAATCTGTCCTCTCTCCAGTGTCAGATTCAGATTGGACAGAGCGAAGAAATTACCGTATTTTTTCGTCAGACCCTGGCATTCTAGTATTGGCTTCATTGTCTTTCCTCCCTTAATATTTTCTGTATCAGTTCGAGCGTCTCATCGTCACCAAAGCCCAGTTGGTGCATTTTCTCAAAAAATTCCCGGATATGCTCTCTGGCAAGCTGCATCTTCATATTTTTGAGCATTGCCTCGTCCTCTGTGATAAACCGTCCGCTTGTCCTCTGGGAATACACCAGTCCGCTGCGCTCCAGTTCCGCAAGCGCCTTCTGCATGGTGTTAGGATTGACTGCGGCGTCTAAAGCCAGGTCGCGGACAGAGGGAATCTTGTCCCCGGGCTTGTATATCCCGGCGATGATATCCTGCTGGATGCGCTCCATCAGTTGTAGATAAATTGGGCGGTCATTATCTAATTCCCATGGCATCTAAGTCACCTCATTTTTCTGTACTTACTATTGTATTATCTATATAGTACAATCATACAATGAAAGGGGGGGGGCTGTCAACAATTATTCACATTTTTTTCCTATATATCAAGTGACTTTACGGCTTTTCGGTCAGTCGGAGGCACTGTTTTCCAGGATAAGCTGTTTGAGGTCAGGATTGAAGCTTCCGTTTTTCAGCATCGCGATTTCATACTGATAGGGCGCGTAGGACTTCTTGGAATCTACTTCAGAAGGCACGTAAGGCGTCTCCAAAATCTTTGGCACATGAGTGAAATCCTTGTGGCTCACAATATAGTGGAGGGCATCAAATCCAATCTCCCCAAATCCGATATTCTCATGCCGGTCTTTCGCTGCTCCCGGCGTGTTTTTGCTGTCATTGATATGGAAAACAGCAATCTGGTCTTTGCCCAGAATCCGGTCGAAACGGTCGATGACATCATCGAACTGATGGATGATGTCGTACCCGCTGTCACTTACGTGGCAGGTGTCGAAGCATACCCGGAGTTTCTCGTTATAATGGACTCCATCGTAGATAGCCGCCAGCTCCTCGAAAGTGCGTCCAATCTCAGAGCCCTTTCCCGCCATTGTCTCCAGGGCAACGAAACAGGAGGTATCTTTTGTGAGCACCTCGTTGAGTCCCTTTATAATCTGCTCTGTCCCGGCGTTTACCCCGGCGCCTACGTGGGAGCCCGGATGGAGGATGAGAAGATGGCTTCGGCAGGCAACAGCGCGGTTGATTTCCTTGTCCAGAAACTCCACGGCGAGCTCGAATGTCTCCGGTTTTACTGTGTTTGCCAGATTGATGATATAGGGGGCGTGGACAATGATTTCCTCAATCCCGTTTTCTTCCATATAATCCCAGGCGGGACCGATATTCAGTTCCTCGATGGGTTTTCTCTTGGTATTCTGCGGAGCCCCGGTGTAGAACATGAACGTGTTGGCACCGTAGGAAACCGCTTCTTTGGCAGAGCCAAGCAGCATGTCCCTGCCGGACATTTTAACGTGAGAACCTATTTTCATATGTAAGTATCCTTTCAAAGTTCGTTGTTTTATGTGCGCGGCGGTACGCGGGGAAAATGAAATCCGCATATGTGCGCGCTTACGCCGGTGCGAGGTCAGGCATGGAGCCCGGTACGCTGTGCGCTGCACCGATGTCATGTCCATTATATAGTGATGGGACAAAAATGACAAGAAATCTTGCCGATATAAAACAGACATGTTAGAATAACAAAGTATAGGCGGCGCGCGCAAAATGCTTTGCGACCGCGGGAAGTTAGAGAGAACGGAGAGTGGACAGACAGTGAAAACATTGATGGAATGGATAACGATAGAGATGCAGGAGGCGTTTCAGAAGGCGGGGTACGAGGAAAAATTTGCCAAGGTGACCTTATCGAACCGCCCGGATTTATGCGAGTACCAGTGCAACGGTGCGATGGCGGCGGCAAAGACTTATAAAAAGGCGCCGGCGATGATTGCGGGCGATGTGGTGGCACATTTGAAAGAGAGCCGTTATTTTGAGTCGGCGGAGGCGGTCAATCCCGGATTTATCAATCTGAAGATAAAGAAAGAATTTCTGGCGGAATTTTTAAATGAGATGGCGCAGGATGACAGGCTGGGTGTCGCATTGTGTGAAAATCCGAAGACCGTCATGATAGATTACGGCGGACCCAATGTGGCGAAACCACTCCATGTCGGACATCTGCGCTCTGCCATCATCGGGGAGAGCATCAAAAGAATCATCCGTTTTAAGGGAAATAAAGTTATCGGGGATATTCATCTGGGTGACTGGGGCTACCAGATGGGGCTCATCATCACAGAGTTAAAGAAAAGGCAGCCAAAGCTTCCTTATTTTGATGAAGCGTTTGAGGGGGAATACCCTGAAGAAGCGCCATTTACAATAGGAGAGCTGGAGGAAATCTACCCCACAGCCAGCGCCTATGCCAAGGAGCATGAGGATTACCGGGAGGAGGCGCTTAAGGCGACCTACCTGCTGCAGAACGGACATAGAGGTTACCGTGCAATCTGGCGGCATATTATGGATGTGTCAGTGACAGATTTGAAGAAGAATTATAAGAATCTCAATGTGGAATTTGACCTCTGGAAGGGAGAGGCGGATGCGCAGAAATACATTCCTTCCATGGTGGAAATGCTAAAGGATAAGGGATACGCCCACTATGACGAGGGCGCTCTTGTCGTGGATGTGCAGGAAGAAGACGATAAGAAAGAAGTACCGCCGTGTATGATTTTGAAATCCGACGGCGCGGCGCTCTATGATACCACAGATTTGGCGACCCTGGTGGAGCGGGAGGAACTGTATCAGCCTGATGAGGTCATCTATGTAGTGGACAAACGTCAGGAGATGCACTTCGTGCAGGTATTCCGCTGCGCGAAAAAGACAGGCATCGTCAGAGAAGAGACAGGACTGAAATTCCTCGGATTCGGGACCATGAATGGCAAGGACGGCAAGCCGTTTAAGACAAGGGAAGGCGGCGTTATGCGTCTGGAGAATTTGATTCGCGAAATCGACGAGGAGATGTATAAGAAGATAATGGACAACCGCACGGTCTCCGAGGAGGAGGCGAAACGCACCGCGCAGATTGTAGGTCTGGCTGCCATCAAGTACGGGGATTTGTCCAACCAGGCGGGAAAAGATTATATTTTTGATGTGGACAGATTTACCTCTTTCGAGGGAAATACGGGACCTTACATCCTGTATACAATTGTGCGCATCAAGTCCATTTTGAATAAATATACAGAGAGCGGAAAAGCACTTGATAATCTGTGTATTGGAGCAGCGCACAGTGACTGTGAAAAGGCACTGATGCTCGAAGCGGCTAAATTTAATGAAATCATAGATACAGTCTATGAGGAGACGGCGCCGCACAAGATTTGCGCGTATATCTATGATTTGGCAAATTTCTTCAACAAATTTTATCACGAGACAAAGATATTATCCGAGGAGGATGAGAACCTTAAGACAGGCTACATCGCGCTTTTGAAGCTGACCAAGGAAATCCTGGAGGCGAGCATTGACCTGCTGGGTTTCGAGGCTCCGGAGAGGATGTAGAGCAAGCCGGAGAGGACGTAAGCCGGAAAGGACATGAGGCAAGATGACAGAAAAGTTATTTTATACAGACAGTCATATGAGAGAATTTACAGCGACGGTGTTGAAATGTAGACAGAGGAAGGATAAGTATGAAATTGTCCTGAATCAGACTGCATTTTTCCCGGAGGGCGGCGGTCAGTACGCGGACACTGGGCTCTTGGAGAATGTGAGAGTCACCGATGTACGGGAGCGAGACGGCGTGATTTTCCATATAGCGGATTCGCCCCTTGAGGTCGGGCGTGAAGTGCACGGCGAGATTGACTGGGAAGAACGATTTGTGAAAATGCAGCAGCACACGGGGGAGCACATTGTGTCCGGACTGGTCCACGCCAGATTTGGATATCATAATGTAGGGTTTCACCTTGGCAGCGAAGACTGCACCATGGATTTTAACGGAGAAATCACAAAGGATGAGTTAAGAGAGATTGAGTGGGAGGCGAACCGGGCGGTCGTGCTCAATCTGGAGGTGGAGGTGTCCTATCCTTCTAAAGAGGAATTGGAGAGCCTGTCTTACCGCAGCAAGATTGAGATAGAAGGCCAGGTGCGCATTGTCACTATCCCGGGCTATGATGTGTGCGCCTGCTGTGCGCCCCATGTCAAAAAGACCGGGGAAATCGGCATGGTGAAGCTAACGAATGTGCAGCGCTACAAAGGCGGTGTCCGCGTGACAATGCTCTGCGGCTTCCGTGCGCTTGCGGATTACGACAGAAAAGAAGCTTCCGCGAAGGCGATATCCGCGCTGTTGTGCGCAAAGGAGGAGACAATCGCGGAGGCGGCGGCACATTTAAAGGAAGAATATGCCAATGAGAAGGCGAAAAGTGCCGGATTGGAGAGACGGCTGCTTACCTATCGGGCAGCGGAAGTTTCGCCGGAGGAGAAGGCAGTGTGTATCTTTGAGGAGGATTTAAATGGAGAGTCTTTGCGTATCCTCATGAATCTGGTCCTGGAAACAGACAGACTGTGCTGCGCGGTTTTTACCGGAAATGACAAAGACGGGTACCGCTACGTGCTGGGAAGCAGGACGTTGGATATCCGCGACCTGGGAAAAGAGATGAACCGGGAGTTTCGCGGAAAGGGCGGAGGCAAACCGGAAATGGTACAGGGAACGATATGCGCTAAGGCAGATGAGGTAAAAAGGTGGTTTGTGGAGAAAGCGAGGCATATACAATCATGAACCATATATATAGAAAGAAACCGTTTTGGAGTGTGTGCGGACCGTTTTTGATTTTCATGGGAATCGAGATAGCTGTTCAGACGATTGCGGAAATGTTTATCATGATTCCGTATGTATCAGAGATGCTCGCCAAAAATATAAGTGAAAACAGCAGCGCAATTCCCACGGAAGATGTCATGGAAGTGGTGGAGAAGACCGTAGAGGTCATGGTAGCGCATCAGGTAGAAATCGCTGCCGTTTGTGCTCTGTGCACCCTGCCGCTGACGATTTTTCTTTTCCGCAAAGACAGGAGGCTGGAGAAGCAGTATGAGGTCGCAGTCAATCGAAAGGCCGGTCTGCTTAAATATCCGTGGCTGGTGCTTTTGGGAGCAGCGTTCAGTGTTGGATTTACCTGCCTCTCCACGATGGCAGAGGCGGCATTTTACAGTGGACAGTATCAGGAAGTACAGGCGATTACCTATGCGGCAGCATTTCCGGTGCAGATAATCTGTCTGGGAATTTTGGCGCCTCTTGCCGAAGAGATGATGTTCAGGGGAGTACTGTTCAAACGCTACCGTGAGAACAACAGTCTTATGCGGGCGGCAGTCTATTCTTCCCTTCTGTTCGCGCTCATCCATAACAATACGATACAAATGATTTATGGATTTGTTACAGGATTGTTTCTTGCCTATGTCTGCGAGAAATATGGTTCTGTCAAGGCACCGATTTTCCTGCATATGATGATGAATTGTGTTTCGCTGGTGCTGACAGAGCTGGGAGTATTCAACTGGATGGCAGAGCAGCCAATCAGAATGGCGGGAGCGGCTATCGTAAGCGCGTTTTTCGGCTCTGTCGTGTATGTGGGAATACAGAAGATTGAAGAAAAGCCGGATATGCCGAATGAGAATGACTCTGTCGGAATATAGAACAATATGACCGTTTGACGGGATTCGCATGAGCGCATGAGGCAACATGCCGCTAAAGAGGCTGCGCTCGGCGTACAAAGCAGGCAAGCCCTTCGTGAGTGAGGGGCTTGCCCGTTTTGTTATATGGTGAATTTGTGAAATATTACAAAAATGTTAAAAAGGTGTTGCAATCTGTAACGTGCTTTATTATAATGCATAGTATGTAATATACTATTTTTCCATATTCCCGTTATTTGTTTCATCAAGTCAGAGCAAAGCGCTCTGAATGGAAATAAGTGGTAAATTCAGTTTTTTTCGTAAAGTATGTTGAAAAACGCTGTTGAATGTTGTATGATGAAACATATATGTGGGGACATAGATAATAATATATAAGGATTGGTGTGGAGAATGAAATTAAAAAAAGTACATAGCGCGCTCCTCGTCAGCGCACTGACATGCTCTATGATAGTGACTCCTGTTTTTGCGGAACCGGAGAGTACGCAGAGTCTTGAGAGTCAGAAGGCAGCGGCAGAGGGAGAATTAAGCGATTTGCAGTCACAGTTGAATACGCTGATTCAGAAAGCGAATGATTTGGAACTTCAGCTTATTTCAAAAGGTCAGGAGATTGCTCAGGCAGAGGCAGATTTGGCGGCTGCGCAGGAAGAAGAACAGCAGCAGTACGATGCCATGAAGCTTCGTATCAAATATATGTATGAATCCGGTGATGGACAGGCGGCAGAGAGAGTGCTGACTTCCGGAAGTATATCGGAACTTCTGACGCAGGCAGAATATGCGGAGAAGGTACATACATACGACCGCGACCAGTTAGAAGAATATGCGGCGACAGTACAGGAAGTTGAGACGCTCCAGGATACGCTGGAGACAGAGATGGCGAATCTGGAAAGTCTGGAAGATGATTACCAAGCTCAGCAGGAAGAATTGAATACAACGATTTCCTCCAAGAGTGCGGAGGTCGCTAATCTGGATTCCATGATTCAGGAAGCGGCACGGAAAGCTGCGGAGGAAGCAGCAGCTAAGGCTGCGGAGGAAGCAGCAGCGCAGGAGGCAGCAAATAATAATGGCGGCGGAGGCAGCGGAACCTCAGATGTTGTTCAGGATACACCGACAGATAACGGCGGCTGGACGGACAATGGAGGCGGAAATTCTACACCACCATCATATGATGCCAGCACCGGAAACGCAATTGTGGACCGTGCGTATGGAAAGCTCGGATGTGCTTACGTATGGGCAGCATGCGGTCCGGATGCATTTGACTGTTCCGGATTTGTAAGCTACTGTCTGACAGGTTCTTATACAAGGCTTGGCACGACGTATACCTTTTTGGGATGGACTCAGGTGAGTGACCCTCAGCCGGGTGATGTATGTGTAAACGCTGACCACTGCGGTATCTATATAGGTGGAGGTCAGATGATTCATGCGGCGACAGAAGGTGTCGGAGTTATCATCGGACCGGTACAGGGCGGCATGATTTATGTGAGATACTAAAGAGAAATTCACATAGAATACAGAAGAAAAAGAAAGAATACACAAAAGAGAAAGCCTCTGTGGTATGAAAATATCACAGAGGCTGTTATTATTATATTAGGAAACATTGCTCTTATTCAGTGGGAAGCTTAAGCAGGCTTCCCTGCTTTGTTCTATCTGGAAGGAACAATCTCCAGCCAGTAACCGTCCGGGTCAGAGATGAAGTAGATTCCCATCTTCGGATTTTCAAAACAGATACATCCCATTTCTTTGTGTTTCCGGTAAGCGGCGTCAAAATCATCGGTCACAAACGCTAGGTGGATTTCATTATCGCCTAAGTTGTATGGGCGGTCCATGTCACGCAGCCAGGTGAGCTCCAAAAGGTGAGGCGTCTCGCCGTCTCCGAGATAGACCAGCTTAAAACTTCCGTCTTCCGCCTCCTTTTCGCGCGTCACAGTGAGCCCCAGGGCTTTCTCATAAAAATCCAGAGATTTCTGTAAATCATAAACATTCAGATTATTGTGTGCAAAGGTAAATTTCATAGTCAGCCTCCGTTCTTAATTCTATATTAATATTGCATTTTCCTACAGGATAACACAAATACAGAGAAAAAGGAAGAAGCCGCTAGTTACTGTTCGCAGGTACCTGCGAACAGTAACAGCCGCTAGGATAGGAACCGCGGAAAACCAAAGCTTTTATGCGGAGAAAACCAAAGAAAACCTTGCATTCGAGATTTTTCTGTGATATACTATCAGCGTTGCGAAAAAACACGTATGCGGATGTTTTTGATGGTGCCTAAGACTGTGTTTCTGATTTTTGTGAGGAAGAGGACACAGGACGGTCTCAAAGACGAGATAAGCATACGGAAGTTTAAAAACCAAATGGAGGAAAGAAACATGAGCGTTATTTCAATGAAACAACTGTTGGAAGCTGGTGTACACTTTGGACATCAGACAAGAAGATGGAACCCGAAAATGGCTCCGTACATTTACACAGAGA
>UQKK01000040.1 GCA_900541505.1 uncultured Ruminococcus sp. | reverse complement strand
CCTTGAATGTTACGCCGTTTTCCTTTATCATTGAACTCATCATACAGACTCTCCTCTTGGCTCGTTTGGGGTGGTTTTGTCCTGTGGTGTCAGAGCCCGTAAAGCCTTATTTTACAAGGATTTTGCGGGTTCTTACTTTTTGTCTGGGAGCGTCAAAAATCGTCATTTTGAAAGAAAATGGTGTAGTAAATGGTGTAGTAAAATGACTGTGGAAGATGAGAAGATAAAGCTGAATTGAAAAAGTAAATTCAAGTGCAGGACTAAATTCCATTGGCCTTTAAAATTTAGTTAGAAGGTCATAAAAGAGAGCAAAGCAGATTGAAAGTCGTCAAGCGCTATGCTAAAATAATGATGGGTATTTTTGCCTTCATTCATATTATTGCGCTTTGTGGTAATACTATATTGTTAATGAAACTAAGAAGGACGTAATGATATGGATAGTTCAGCGTATTTCTTTTGTAATATTCATGATTATGATGAATTGATATACAAAACTAGAAATGCAGAAAAAAATAATTATAAAAGGCAAAAGTATAAAATAATAGACACTATCATATTGGATGATGAAAATTTCAAAAAATTCAAAAAAAAATTTGGGTACCCATGGAATTTTCTTCAGTATATTACTGCTAAGTTAAGATTTTCAGAAGAATGCGAATATCTTTGTTTAGCGGTAATAAATGAACATAGCGATGCTATAATTTTGGTCTGTTCATTCCAGTATTCTTATCCAAAATTTGTAGCAGTCGTAAGGAGAACAAAATATGGAAAAAAAATATATTGATATTTTTGCGGGATGTGGAGGACTCTCTTTAGGTCTGCATAATGCTGGATGGAAAGGCTTATTTGCAGTAGAAAAAAACGAAGATGCATTTTCAACTCTTAAATATAATTTGATTGATAAGTTAGGTCATTTTGAGTGGGTTGATTGGCTTAATAAAGGAAACTATGATATCAATGAATTATTGAGAGAACATAAAAAGGAACTAAAGGGATTGCGGGGAAGCATACCTTTAGTTGTTGGTGGACCGCCATGTCAGGGATTTTCAATGGCAGGACAAAGAAATGCAAAAGATAAAAGGAATCAGTTAGTTAACTCTTATGTGAAATTTGTAGAATTGGTTAGACCAGAATATATTTTCTTTGAAAATGTACATGGATTTACCATAGCTTTTAAAGATGAAAAAAATGATAATAGGAAAGGCATCCCTGCTTCAGTGTACATAATAAAAAAATTGAAAAAATTGGGGTATAATTTGAAAGATGAAATTATCGATTTTTCAGAGTATGGAGTACCGCAAAAACGAAAAAGATTTATTTTAGTAGGATGCTTAAATGGAGAAGCAAAAGAATTCTTTGAAATATTGAAAGAAAATAAAGAAAAATTTTTAAAAGAAAAAGGGTTAAAAGTCATTACACCAATATCTGAGGCTATCGGAGATTTATTGAAGAGCAATGGAGAAGTGGATTGTCCTGATTGCAAAAGGTTCAAATCAGGAGTATATGGAAAGGCTGTCAGCGAATATGAGATATTTATGAGAAATGGTGTGAATAATGATGATATTCCAGATAGTCATAGATTTGCTAATCATAGAGCAAATACAGTGACTCTTTTTAAAAAGATGCTAAAGGAATGTGATCGTGGAAAACGGCTATCTGGTCAAAAAAATAATATCCCTGACCTAAAAAAGAGGGGAGTAATTGTTTTAGAGGCAACACAAGTTTGTAATACAATAACGGGTCATCCAGATGATTACATTCATTATTTGGAACCAAGGATCATGACAGTTCGAGAATGCGCAAGAATACAAAGTTTTCCTGATTGGTTTAAGTTTAGGGGGAGATATACAACAGGAGGAGAAACTAGAAAGATTGATGTTCCCAGATATTCTCAGGTAGGAAATGCAATTCCGCCATTATTTGCTGAACAAGTTGGGAATGCTTTGAGTGATATGATATGCAGGAGAGAAAATGGATTGGAATTTTAAAATAAGTACAGGTTTAAAAAATCTGATAGGTCGTGAATTAATTACCAATGAATTTATAGCCATTTTTGAGTTGGTGAAAAATTCTTATGATGCAGGTGCCAAAAAAGTTATCATAAAATTTGAAAATATATATGCGGAGAATAGCCGAATACTTATATCTGATGATGGTCATGGCATGAATAGTACTGATATTCAAGAAAAATGGCTTTTTGTTGCATATTCAGAAAAAACAGAAGGTAAACGAGCAGGAACATATAGAGATAATTTTTCAGAACGAGTCTACGCAGGTGCAAAAGGTGTAGGACGTTTTTCTTGCGATCGTTTAGGAGAAAAACTAAAATTATTTTCTCAAAAAAAAGGGGAATCTACAGTAAATTATATTGACATTAACTGGTCACAATTTGAAATTGATTCTAAAGAAGAATTTATACATGTACCAGTTAAGCATGGAACATGTTTAAAACTTCCTAGTGGCTTTTCTTATGGTACGACGATTGAAATATCTAATTTGAGAAGCAATTGGGATCGTGAAGCGTTGCTGGAACTAAAAAAATCATTATCCAAAATGGTTAATCCAGATGCTGAGTTGAGCAAGGATGATCAATTTAATATATATATTGAGTGCGAAGAAGAGCTTGAAAATGACGAAATTGAGAGAAAAAGATTGGAGCAACTAGAAGAAAAAATAGCGGCAAGTGGACAGAAAATTGTTAATGGTATCATTACAAATTATGTGTTCGAAACATTGAATATTAAAACAACCCAAATTATAGTGGAAATTTCTGAGGATGGAGAGACAATAACATCTGCGATGTATGACAGAGGAATATTTTTGTTTGAGCTTGAACAAAAAAATCCTTTTGTTACTTTGACAAATGTAAAGATAAGATTGTTTCAACTTAA
The DNA here is from genome assembly GCA_900541505.1 of uncultured Ruminococcus sp. Taxonomy (GTDB): domain Bacteria; phylum Bacillota; class Clostridia; order Lachnospirales; family Lachnospiraceae; genus Mediterraneibacter. The sequence goes on along the minus strand of UQKK01000040.1, from coordinate 23,791 downwards.
TCGCTCAGCAAAAATTAACTTTAGAAAGATTATGGGTATACCGCCCGTGCAGTACGGATCTATTTTTATCTATAAAAATGGTTTTAGAATTATGCCTTATGGGGAACCAGGAGAGGATGTATTTGGTATAGACAAAAGAAAAGGACAAGGATGGGCACGAAATCTTGGTACACGAGATTTGATGGGGCGTATTGAAATATATGGTAGCAGCGATTACTTAAGAGAAACTACAAGTCGAGATGGTGGATTTATAAAAACTTCAACATATTATGAACTTGTAGATTTTTTTATTCAGTATGCATTACGCCCATTAGAAAAGTATGTTGTGGGTCTTATTAACTGGGGAGATCCAGTTAAAGATAGTGGAAAAGAAATAGAGCCTGAAGAAATAAGAAATGATATTTTAAATTATATAACGGACTATGAAAAGTCTAAACTTTTAATTTCTGTTAATTGTAATCCAGAATTATTTGCGTTGGTTGACGAAAAAAAAGAAAAGACTCGAAACAAGGATATTCAAGAGTTAAAGCAAATCGCACAAAAAATGAATAGTGATGATTTGCAGGAGCTTGCAGAAAAAATTGAGAAACATGATAAAAAAATACAGAAAGAAAGGGCAAATATTGAAAGGAAAGTTGAAGAAGTTTCAACAAAATTGTCACAAACAGAGCGTGAATTAGAAACAACACATCGGCAAGCGCTCTTTTTAAGAAATTTAGCAAATCCAAAATATGAAAATGCCGTAGAGTCTTTACATATGATTAATACATATGCAAAAAGTATTAAATCAAACTTGGACAAAGTAATAAAAGCGATGAGACAATGGGAAGGTACTTCTGAGTACAATAAAATAATTAAGAAGCTCTTTGAGATAATGAAAGCAACGCAGAAGATTAGTAGTACATATAATATTGTTTGTCATGCTGATTATGATATAAAGCAGGGAAAAATTAAAGATGATATCGTAGATTTTTTGCATGAGTATATTGAAGATACTTTGTTTCCAAGAACAGGAGAACTTCTTAATGTTGAAATAAAGAGTGATAATAAAAAACACATGTTAAATTTCAATCCAATGGAGTTTGGCATACTGCTAGAGAATATAATTTACAATTCTTTAAAGGCAAGAGCTCATAATATAATTATTAATGTATATAGTATAAACGATGAAACAGGCATAGATTTCTTAGACGATGGAGTTGGTTTGAGTGCTAATATTTCGCATCCGGAAAAAATTTTTGAATTAGGATATACAACGACTAATGGTTCGGGTGTTGGATTAGCGCATGTCAAAAAAATTGTAGAGGATATGGGGGGAACTGTTTCAGTTGATACTAAAGAAGAAAATGGATTTAAAATTGAGATGAGGATAAAACAATGAGTATGAAGTTTAACATTTTGTGGTTTGAAGATAATGAAGAATGGTATGAAATAACTAAAGAAAATATAGAGGAATACCTAGAAGAAAAGAACTTTGTGGTAGAAATTGAGCGATATGAAAATGCTGATAGAATTGGAGAGGTATCAGCTATTTCTACATATGACTTGATACTGGTAGATTTAAAATTGGAACATAATACAAAAGGTACAAATGCTATCCAAGCTATTCGAGAAAAGGATGTTTTGTCGGATGCATTATTTTATTCTTCTGATGGTGTGGATAAAATAAAAAGTGAAATGGGAACAGATATTTTTGAAGGGGTATATTTTTCATCCAGAGATGATTTGCCTTTTGAAAATAAAGTAAAGAAGCTAATAGACAAAGCAGTCAGAAGAATGGAAGATATTATTTCTACTAGGGGAATTTTAGTGGATAGTTTAAGTGAATTCGATGAGAAATTGAAAAGTATTATTTATAAATTTTGTTCATCTTATAGTGACACAGATAAGGGAAAAGAATTGGATAAATATGCATATGATTTGATAGTTAATCAAATGAATCACAGTAAGAAAAAGTGTGATGAAATGAAAGAAAAATATTTTTTGACAGATGCCTTAGAAAATACATTTTTGATTGATTCCGCAAAGCTGGCTCGAATTGTACAGCATATTTTTAATAAACATTATCCGCAACACAATTATCGGAAGGATTTTTATGATACATATCTACATAAAATAATAAATGAAAGAAATAATTTAGCCCATGCAAAGAAAGAAATAGATGGAACAGGTCTGTTTTATTTTGAAAAAGGAGAAACTAGGATAGTATATGATTCCTCAAAGTGTTCCGAAATACGTTCGAATATTAATTTCTTTGATGATGAAATTGAAAAGATGATAGAATTGATAATTTAAGTAATATATCGAAATTTACTTTTGAAGTAGAGGACTTGTAATTGGATTATCGAAAATAATAAATAATTTAACGATATGTTCCTACATACGACCGAGAGGGCAGAAACAGCGGTGGATCAAGTCGGACGAACCGTTCGGAAAATGACGTACTTTCTGTCCTCACGTGCCATGTCGAGACGGTTGTCTTACTTTCCAAGGGAGAAATCGACTTCAAAAAGTTAGGGTTGAGCTTTCTCTGGAAGATATGGATATGTCCGGGTTCCAAAAGGGAGCGACTTATGACCAATTTAAGGCTTATGTACTGGAAAAGCACGGTTTGAAGGTCTCCAGCCTGTTATCTCCCAGGTCAAGCGGAAGTGCGGTCTGGATGTTGGCCAAAACTATAATTTATCGAAGAAAGAAGATGCTAAAGTGCCACAGTGTCCGCCGGAAAAGGAAGCGGCGATTACAGAGGCATTGAAGTTCTTCGGGATGATCTGATTCTGGGAAATGCTGGGCGGAGGTATAAAATGAACGATTCGCAACAAAAAGAAGCGGCAAGACAATTTGCTGCATATTGGAAAGATAAAGGCTACGAAAAAGGAGAAAGCCAACCATTTTGGCTCTCTCTGCTTCGTGATGTCTATGGGGTGGAACATCCTGAACAATTTATTACATTTGAGGAGCAGGTGCATCTTGATCACACCAGTTTCATAGATGGGACAATTCCATCCACGAAGGTGCTGATCGAACAAAAGGGGTCTGGAAAAGACCTGAAAAAGCCTATTAAGCAATCGGATGGTACATTGCTGACACCCTTTCAGCAGGCAAAGCGTTATATTACCGAATTGCCTTTATCGCAGCATCCCCGCTGGGTAGTAACCTGTAATTTTGAAAAGTTTTTTGTTTATGATATGGAACGTCCCGGCGGTGAACCGGAAGAAATTCTGTTGGAAAATCTTCCGACAGAATATTACCGGCTATCCTTTTTGGTGGACAGCGAAAATGAGCATTTGAAGCGGGAAATGGAAGTTTCAATCGCTGCTGGCGAAATAGTTGGCTTGCTTTACGATGCTTTTCATAAACAGTATGCAGACCCAGACAGCGAACGTGCTTTGAAAAGTCTGAATGTTCTTTGCGTTCGTCTTGTGTTCTGCCTTTATGCAGAAGATGCTGGTATTTTCGGCCATCATGGAATGTTCTACGACTATTTGGCAGAGTATGACACACGTCATATGCGCAAAGCACTAATTGAACTATTTCAAGTGTTGGATACTGCGCCGGAAGACCGAGATCCTTACTTAAAAGATGATAACCCCAATTTGGCTGCATTCCCTTATGTGAATGGCGGCTTGTTTGCAAATGAAGATATTGAGATACCGCCGCTTACGGATGAAATTCGGAGTTTGCTTCTTAATAAGGCAAGTTCTGATTTTAACTGGTCAGAAATCAGTCCGACGATTTTTGGTGCAGTTTTTGAAAGCACGCTGAATCCAGAAACTCGTCGTAGCGGAGGTATGCACTATACCTCTATTGAGAATATCCACAAGGTGATAGATCCGCTGTTCCTCGATGACTTGAAAAAAGAGTTTGAAGAAATTTGTGGAATCGCCGTAGAGAAAACCCGTGAACGAAAGTTAAAAGAGTTTCAAAAAAAGTTGGCTACCCTGACTTTCTTGGATGAAGCCGTTGCGTGATTGATACAAAGATTTCTGCCCGTTTTCGTTAGGACGTTTTGAATACACAGGAATTACCGCCTTTTTAACACCAAGGGGTGTGCAGAGGGCTTATTTTTTTGTCCGCAGCTTGTTTTTGTAGGATTTGAAAGAGCAGTCTATGATGACCGAGAAACAGAAAATGCACACGCTCATAACGATTGTTGTATCCCGTAACGAACAGGAAGTATTATCGTTATGAGGGTGTGCAGTTCTGCTCAGTTTAATACAGGGGCTAATTTTGCATCAAGGATAGCTCTGCTTTTCTTTTTTAGTTCGCACTCCCATATACGGATGACGAGCCAGCCACGCTCTTGAAAAAGCTGAGTAACGGCGGCATCATGTTCGATGTTCTTTTGCCTTTTTCTGTTCCAGTATTCTGCGTTATCTGTAGGTCGAGTGTTTCGGCAATCGTGTCCATGCCAAAAGCATCCGTCAACGAAAATCGCTATGTGCTTGTCAAGAAAAACAAAGTCAGGATGCCCTTTAACATTATAGTGCCGTCTCCATCCGGTGATATGCTTCTCGCCAAATACTGGATTAGTTTTTCCTCGGTGCTTTTGTTCCCGGAAGACTTAACACGCTGCATGATTTTCGACCGTTCTGACTTTGAAAATACATCAGCCATAAATCACCATGCCCTATTCTGAAGAGCCTTTTTGAATAATCATTTGCAGATTCTTATCATACCGATAGTTGTCAATCTTTTTATCAACAATAAGAGGAATGACCTCCTCAATAATATTTAAAGGCACAGTAAACCATTCCTTTGGATAATGCATAATACCTTCATCATCACGCACTTCAAAATACACATTGACGTTGCTGAAAAAACTGTGGATGCTTGCTTCAAGATAGGGAACGTCCAAGTTGTAGCATCGCACTGTCAGCACCACTTCAACATCATTCATCAGGTATGTTGGCTCATGAACTGCGTTTTTAATGCGCGTAGTAACATCGCCGGAACAGTATCCTATTTTGTAAAGATTGCGGATGGAGCGAATTTGTGGCGCACGGCTTAAACTACGAAGGACATAAATGTAACCATTCTGCACATCGGTAGAGTCGATACTTACGGAACTTTCATTTTGCTCTATCAAATCACTTATACAAAAGCCATCGAGTTTTAATGCTTTTCCAAGAGAACGATAGAGCATGGAGGATTCCGTGCCATTATCAAAGATACATCTCGTCCTTCCTTCTCGGCGTACTTTTGCGCCACTCTTATACTCGATTTTTTGTTTGACTGCCAAGTTCTGCTCCAAGTAAAGAACCACGCCGCGAAGAACATAGTAACAGCCTTCATGTAGATCGCCTTCTTTGAATTCTACAAGCCGTCTTCGTCCATGCTCTAAATCGTCATGGATTTTTTGGAAAGCCTCTTCATAAAGATCAAAATCTTTACAAACCTTGCGATGGGCAATGTAATCGGGACGCAACCTATCGGACGGTTTGACATGGGACAGAGTATATATACTATCAGCCTCGTCATCACCATCCAGGAGTCCAAGAGGATCGTCACTGATCAATTCTTCGACAGAGACGGATTTCGTCTCTTCGCTTTCCAGCAGATTGTAGTAATCATACGGCAAAAGCGCTTTTACCTTCTTGGGGTCTTTTTTTATTGCGGCGAGACGTGAAGCAAGGCGATACTCGCCTATATCGTCACCGAGTTCCGGGCGTCTTTGATTTGTTTCATAGAAATCGGAGATTTCTTGAAAGCTATCAATTAGCCTACTGTCCTGCGGTGAAGCGGGAGTAGCTTTGGGTTCGTCAACGGCAAGCAATCCCAAGAGATCGCTTTCGAATATTTCTGATAGTTTGTCTTTCTTTGTTTTCTCATCCATTCTTCTGATCCCTCTTTAATTGACGCAGGTATATAAGAGCTTCAGCAAGGCGTCTTTCAGTAGGATCGAGCGCATCCAATGATGGATGCCGCCGCGTTACCTTGACAAACTCATTGATTTTCGGCCACAGATATATTGCCTCGTCATCCGTCATATTAACCTTAAATGCGGCGATACACTCCTGGATAGATTTAAGTACCTTCGGAGTGATGGACTTGGAGATTACTTCAAATGCTTGCTGGAACGGATTGATGGAGTCGATGAGGTCAATATTAAGTTCATCGAGGTTTACGAACTTACCGCTCATATCAATAAACCTACGATTCCCATCCGTTTTAACATTTGAACCGCGAATCACCATATCTGCAAGTAAATGCTCACGGACTTCTTCAACCTCATCCTCTGACAGATGAGGATATTTTGTCATGATTATTTTCGGAATCATGATTTTGTTAATCACTTCTGGATCGACCACGCCGCTTACTGCCTTTGCAATTTGCGGGTCCTGCAGGATGTTGGCTTTAAGATCGGTGAGGTCGGAGTCAAGAATGTTCTTGACATTCTGCGTTGAGGGCTGCCGCATTCCACCAACACGGATAGTCCGCGCATCATCTGCTTTATCATCATCGGAACCTTCCGGCGGCTTCGGTTTAAAATTAAAGTTCGGGGCAAGTACCTGCTCCATAAGGAGAGACGCAGTAATGGCTTTCAACATATTGTTTACGGATTCAACCACTTCCTCACTTTCGGCATCCGGCTCTGCAATTAGATTTGTAAATTGAGCATGAGTTTTATTCTCACTGTCGCGGGTGCATCGTCCAATTATCTGTATGATTTCAGTCAGAGAACCACGGTATCCTACTGTGAGTGCATGTTCACAGAAAGGCCAGTCAAATCCTTCTTTTGCCATACCGAGAGCTATGATGAGGTCAACGTCATCCACGTCTGTAACATTGCGTAGGTATTCTACGACCTTTTCCCTTTCCGCGGCGTTATCATTTACCAAATCTGCGACCTTGATAATTTTACCGTCTGATCTTCGTGAAACAAATATGATATTTGTTTCAGGGTCCACATGGTCTACGGTGCCGATGGCATCAATGATCGTATCCACCTCGATGTACTTGTCCTTAGTGGATTCACCGGAGTTCACACTGGGGATATGGAGAATGGTCTTTTTATCCGTGTCCAACACTTCCATGATTGCAGAAGTGTATTTGCCTGTATAGAAGTGAAATCCAATGCCAAGCGACTTCAGATAAGTGTAGCCGTTAAGCTGTTCGTAATAATTATAGGTGACCTTGTAGAACTTTGCTTCATCTTCATACGAGAGAACCGGGATACCATCGCCACGGAAGTAGGAACCGGTCATAGCAAGAATATGCACGTTTTCCTGCTGCATAAGCGCACGAACGAGTTCTCCGAGCTTGCTTTCATAGTCGGCAGAAACATGATGGAATTCATCTACCGCAACAAGGCAATTTCCAAACTTGGCTGCGCCGATTTTATCGAAAGCAAAGCGGAGGGTGGCATGAGTACAGAGCAGCACAGTCTCATCGGAATCCATGAATTCCTTAAAAGTTTCGACTTTGCTGTTTTCTCCGCCGGGAACGCAAAGGTTATACTTCCCGGAAACCTGCCAATCGCTATGGAAACCGTATTTCGCCAGTTCTGTAGAAAGAAATGATTTTCCGATGGAACGTTCGGGTACGGCAACAATAACCTTCTTTACTGAGCCGGTTTTCAGCTTATCCAATGCAATAAACATCAGTGCACGGGATTTGCCTGATGCGGGCGGTGCTTTCAGAAGGATATATTGCGAATTACGCGCAGCATAAGCCCGTGCCTGCATGGGACGCATTCCCATTTCATTTACGGATGTAGTCTGTCCGGTCGTTTCGTAGGTGACGTTAATAATGTTTTCCATGTTAGCCTCCAATTTTCTCGTAAAGTTCAAACAGACAATCAAGCCGCTCATCATCATTTACGAAAGGTTCATCTCTGTAGCATTTTTCAATTTGTAAATCGAGCATTGAATGGGCGAATTTCAGTTCTTCGCTCATACTTCCTTTTTGATACATTTGGGCATACGTTTTGTCAAATTCTTCTTCTCGAACAGCTATAACCTTATTCACACAAGTGCGAATTTCCTTTTTCTGTTCATCCGTTATATCTGGAAATGGGAATGTGTTGTATCCCAATTCGTTGGAATATCTCACTCGTGTTTCGAGTCCACCACAAACCGATCTGAACCAAAGATTATGCATATGTGATGAAACGACTCCGAAAATCCAAGGTTCACAATCATAAATCACAAATGCCAGATTTGATACAACAGTGTTCTTATCAACAAATCCTATAGGAACATATTCACGGTTTTCAGATGAAACGGATGGTACTACTAATGAGTATGTTGTGGTTTCACGCATTTCCCGAAATTGGTATGGACGATTTGCCAATCGCCGTGCGTTTTTGTCTTTATTGTTGATTCGGAGATCATAAACCTTGTCAACTCTATCCTTTATAAATGGTATCTCCATAGCAGAGTGGGCCTTCTCTTCAGGAATCCACAGACACCATCGTTCTTTACCTTTTATAAATTCATCAGAGCCTACAATTTTTTTAACATACTCTAAAACCCGACGATCTTGTTCCACTGCACGCCTCTTTGTTGGACCATCCATCAAAAGAAAATCCGCACCATATGGCATATTTCCCTTTACCATATAAGGAAGATGGCTTATGGGTGTCTTCCTTCTTTCCACGAATATTGTTCCAGGCAAAAGATAAGGGCTAATTTGAATCGGCTCTGTCATACTCGTTTGAGTATAAAGCTCACATCGCCGAGAATCATTATTATTAGCAACGCCAATAATAACAACAGTTACAGCAGTAGTATTTCTGGCATCATTTCTCCATTTGAATGCCGTATGTCCAAAGTGTATATGTACGCCATGTTCAAATAACTTCGGCCATAAGAGACTAACCTGTTCTCCCTGCGTCAATGAGTTTGTGGTAACAAAAGCATATGCTCCGCCATGAGCGTGAATATACTTTGCGGCAAGCAGAAACCAGCAGGCGGCATAATCGAGGTTTTTATAATTGGAATAACCACTAAAAACATAATCCATATCGGCATTCTGCTCGTCATTACGCTTCCGAGCGCCTTTGTACGGAGGATTACCAATGATGTACGTCTCAGAAGTGCCGGGACAGACAGAGTCCCACGGTATACGAGTAGGATTGCCAGTTACAACATTGTTATTGAAAAGTACATCAATATCCTCTTGAAGGGTGGACAAAGATGCTTTCTTGCTTTGTAGTACGACAAATAGAAGCCCCATCCTGGCAATGGCGCAGGAAAACGGATTCGATTCAATACCGTAGAAATTCGATATAGGCATGAGTGGTATATCCAATTCCCCGGCAGAAGAAGCAATCTTTGAAAGTAACAGATTGAGTTCCTTGTAGGAAACTAGGAGAAAATTGCCACAGCCACACGATGTATCGAATACGCAAGTTTTCTTTATGCGTTCTATCAAGGCAATACAAGCAGTGCTTTCATTTTTGCAATCTTCATATTCCGAGTAAAGAGTGTTAAGGAATAGTGGTCCTATGACCTTTTGCACATTAGCAGTAGCTGTGAAATTTCCCGTGATGCTCTCGTCATCAGGCACAATTATCGATTGAATCAACGATCCAAGGATTTCGGGATCGACGTTTGACCAATCGAAGGACATAATTTCGAGCATCAGACTACGCATATTCCTGGTAAAGGCAATGCGGCTGATATCCTTATCGAACAAACGAGAGTCAATATAATTTACCTGTCTGAAGTGGAGTGGCAAATTGCTATGATCTATATTATTCACCGAAAGATACAGCGATGCCATAAAATCGGAAAAATCCCTTCCAGATTCATCTGTATACTTCTGTGCAAAAACATATAGAGATGAATCGCCCGTCATCAGTAATCCCATGCTGTCGATTACACAACAAAAGAGAGTACGACAAATCAATTCATTTATGTCATTCAGACTGGCTTGTGTATTATTCAATCTGCATTCATTATACAACTGAGCAAATTTTTCGCTGACCTTAATATTTACAGCAACATTCTCTTCGACAACGGGCTTCTCCCGTCCTATAAGGGGAAAGAAGAAATCCACACGAGAGTAAAGAGATTCCTTGGTGGAAAAGAGAGTTTCCTCTGTCTTTAAGTCAAAAACAAGAACTTCCTCTGCGTTTGCAATCATAGCAAAACGAGTCTTTAAACTGGAGATGTTGTTCTTTTTCAGAATGTTCAAGTCAGAGTAGAGGTTACTGCCTTCGGATGCAAGATAAAAAATCTGTTGTCCGATACGAACGCCCTCATTCACATCATATGAGGATGTGGATTTGAGTCTATCAATCGTTGAAACAGGAATATCAAAAGCACGAAGGAACCCCTCAAAAAATTCCGCACTATCAGATACAGAGCCAATGGCTCTGATATCTTGCTGCAATTTGTTAATGTCAGTTATCATATCGAGGGCGCACCTTCTTTCTGCTCATAGTCTAAAATACACTTGGCTACATATTCAGCCAACTTAACAGGAACAGCATTTCCTATCGCCTGCTCAATATCCGTTTTCTTACCCTCAAATACAAAGGATTCTGGGAAAGTTTGAATATAGCTACGTTCTTTAGAGGTCAAGGCACGAACGCCATCGGAAATATCAGCCTTGTCTGCGTGGTGTCTCTTATAACCATCAGGGATAGGACGGTTAACTCCACGTATCGTAGCACTTGGCTCGTGTATGCTGAAAACAGCGCGGCGATTATAGCTCCTTGGATGCATATAGTAGTATTCTGTGTGGAGAGAATCGCCCAAGTAATCATAAACGGTCATCGGCTTTGCGCTTTGTCTCCCATCAAGCAACTCGCCGAGAAAATCGTCTTTATCTCCGAGATGACCTACCATGAAAAAACGCATTCGAGCCTGTGGTACTCCACAATAACTTGCATTGAGGATTCGAGTGGTAAGACCATACCCCGCATCCTTTATTATTTTTGTCGCTTTAGGGAGAACAGGCATCCTTTCGATGTTATATACATTCTCCATTACAAACCATTTAGGCTTGAGCCTACTGATAATCTCTGCGTAGCGGATCGTGAGGTTTGCACGTTCGCCCATGTTTCTGTATCCGGCTATCGAGAAGTCCTGACATGGAGGACCGCCAATAATAATATCCGGATGAAGCTCCTCTATTTGGTGGACGGGGGCTTCTTCGTTTAAGTCGGCTTTATAAATCGGATGGGTAAAATTCTGACTATAAATGTTTACGGCAGGGTCCCAATTATCAAACGCCGCCACAACATCAAATCCTGCGTTTTGAAAGCCGAGTGACATCCCTCCGCAGCCACTAAATAAATCAATCGTTCGCATTTTCTTTTCTCCGTTTCGGTTTGCGGTCATAAGCCCTTAACGCATCGGCCACATATTCGGCCAACTTAACGGGGACAGCATTACCTATCATCTGGTTAAGATCGGTCTTGTTCCCTTGGAAGACGAAGTCCCTGGGGAATGTTTGGACATAGCTTCGTTCCTCAATTGTCAACGCACGGACTTGTGGTCCAATTTCAACGGGATCTGAAGGATGGCCGGGGTATCCTGGAGGAATCGGCCTGTCCACGCCTCTTATCGTTTGGCAAGGCTCATCAATGCTGAATACGCCGCGTCTACTATAGCTTCGTGGAACACGGAAATAATAATCGATTCCCAACGAATCTCCGAAGTAGTCGCGCATTGACATTGGAGAATCGGCTAAGTTTCTATCCAGCTCTTCTTGGAGGAAATCATCTTCGCCATTAAGGCAGCCCACTAAGAAGAACCGTTTTCTTGACTGTGGTACCCCACAATAACTTGCATCAAGGACTCGCTCCGTTAGTCCGTATCCAGCCTCCTTAAAACTGTCTTTTATTTCTTTTAAGATTACACTTTTTGTTATCTCCGGCACATTTTCCATGACAAAGTACTTCGGCTTTATCCGAAGAATAATATCACGATATGTATATGTTAGGACTGCGCGACCAAGATTCTCGTCCCGATGACCTGCGGAAGAGAAGTCCTGGCAAGGGGGACCACCAATAATCACATTTGGCTTGAACGCTTTTATTCTTTTCTGAACCTTTTCGTCAGCTAAATCCTCAGAATAGATAGGATGTTCAAAATTGAGTTCATAAACATCCACAGCAGGTTTCCAGTTATCATATGCGGCGAGAATCTCGAATCCTGCGTTTTGAAAGCCGAGCGACATCCCACCGCATCCGCTGAATAGGTCGATTGTTTTATATCTTTTAAGCATAGTATTATCGAGGCATTAAGCCTCCTCACTCTCCATTTCCATAATATCACTTGTGTCGCAATCAAGGGCATTGCATATTTTGTTTATGATTTCTGTGTTCACGTTTTCATTGCGACCAAGTTTTGCGATGGAGGACGAGCTGATACCTGCCATCTTCTGTAAGTCTTTCTTTTTCAAGTCCTTATCAATAAGAAGTTTCCATAATTTTTTGTAGCTTATGTTCGCCATGTATGATTACCTCCATGCGCAATAACTCATTATACTTCATTATACCACAAAGTTGCGAGAATGTCAATATAATCTTTGAGAACGCACAATTATTTCTTCGTGTGAAAAGTAGACGAATTTCTGTGAACACATTATAAAAGTGTCAATCAAGTGCTTGACAAAACAAAACCGATCGTGTATACTAAGTAGTGTCAACCAGTTGGTTGACTACCGTTTGAAAGGAGGAACACAAATGGGTGCAAATGGGATGAGTTTCGGAAAGTACATTGAATCCATCCGTACCGCAAGAAGAAAATCACTTCGGGAGACGGCGAAAGCTATTGGAGTATCGCCGCAGTTCTATAGCGAGGTTGAAAAAGATCGCCGCTGTGCCTTTACTGCGGATAGACTCGAATTGCTCAAGAAGTTTCTGGAAATGTCCACAGAAGAAGCTGAAGAAATGAACAATAAGGCAGCGGAGTCTTACAAAGGCAAGAACGTAGCCGTGCCGCAGGATTTCGCCGACTATATTGTCGAGCGAGACTATGTGATGTCAGCCTTGCGCACAATGAAGGAGATGGATGCTGGCGAAGATGATTGGAAGAAGATGGTCGATGAGTTTGTTGCTAGCAAGAAGGGGGAAGGCCAATGATTGATTTGCGCCTGAGATATGGCACGAACAATATCCCTATTCTAAGCAACGAAACAATAGACGAACACGCAGAACTGCTCATTGGAGATTATGATACGAGTCTTTTATCGAAGCCTCAAGCCATTGATGTAGAGGATTTTGCAGAGAATTATCTTGGATTGCATTTCCACTACACAGATTTGTCTCATAACGGTTTTATCTGGGGCAGAATGGTTTTTAATGATGCAAAAATCATAGTCTACAATCCAGACACAAAACGCCCGGATGAGGAGCCTGTGGGAGGGTCTACGATAGTTATTGATAATGGTCTGTTAGACGAAAAGAAGGAACATGCCTTTCGGTCAACTGTAATGCATGAGAGTGGTCACGCCATTTATCATGACGAATATTATTACATCGACTACTATCAACTGCCTTTGGAGAACGAAAGCGAAGTAGAGCATTTACCATATACATCCTGCAAGGCAAAAAGCATTGTGGGTGGGGCAAGCAGTCCGTCAAGAAAACTGCGAACGAACCTTGAGTGGATTGAACACCAGGCTAAATACTTCAGTGCCGCTGCATTGATGCCAAGAAAAACAATGAGAATGCTTTGTGCCGATCCAAAAGTACAGCAATTCTGCTTTGGTGAACATCCGGGATATGAGAATGACGCTCTTATCGCTATAATCTCGAAAATATATAATGTTTCCTACGAATCAGCGCGGATTCGTATAAAGGAACTTGGGCAGGCATACATTTCGCCGCGACCGGCGCCAGACAGTTATTTTTTAACGGGAAACTATTATTCGATACCGCTTCTTTGACGAGAGCAATTAACGCACCTCGCAAGAGGTGCAAAAAAATCAGTTGAGTGTCAACCAATTAGATGATATGGAGGTACATATGAAGGAAGAATTTCATTATAAATGCCCGCTGGCATCAACGTGCATTGTCCATAAACAATGTCATGTATTGAAAACTGCGGAGCGTCTTCAATCTGTTATTCCGGCAATTGTTAAATGCCCGGCGCAGAAGAACAAGGAGATAGTGGTAAAGATTGGGACTGTAGCAACGAATTAAAAGTTAATACGAGTGACTCACAGGTAAGCCGCTTGGACGCGCTATGCTGTAGGACTCGATGAGGAAAGGACAATTCCCTTCCTGATTGATCTTACAAAATAGCATATCCAAGCGGCTTTTCTTGTTTTCATAACAGATTCATGGGAAGGAGGAAGGCAGATGCAGGTAATAAATCTGAATAAGAAACGTGTTTGTGATCTGAGTAATGACAAAAAAATCGCTCAGATACGCAGAGGCGATTGCGTGACTTACATTCGCGCTAATTCAGACGGCACTCTTCACATCACGCATATCCGTGACAAGAAAGAGGAATAACACATTTTCAAAATAGGGCAATTAATCCGCCAGAACGCAAGACGGCAGTGCGGGATGTAGTTCTAAAAGCAACTACATCTCTCTGCCGTCTCTTTTTGCTTCTGCGGATGCATGGCGGCTCTGACGGATTTCAAAGCAAATCTGAAAGGAGCCATTTTCATGCAAAGAAACAAAGATTCAAAGAAACGAAAGAGCGGGTTCAATCCCAATCGTACCTGTTATCTCACGGCGGACGGCAAGTATTACTGCTACGAACGCTGGGATGATGACGCAAAGTGCGTGGTCACTCAGAGGTTTGAAGTCGGAAAAGACCTGTCGCTCGAACTGACCATCATGCTCGATGAGTCCGACCACGGCATGGATTTGCAGGATCGCTACGAGGGCGAACTGCGCGATCCTCTGTTTGATGCCAAGGTCAAAAGCTACAAGGCCGATCCCGACAACGAGGATGCAGTCGATCCCTGGGACACTCTTGCCGACAAGAGCGGCAGCCCGGAAGATGCGATGTTTGCCGAACCGGAGCCGGAGAATCCCCAGATAGCGCAGGTGCGCCGCGTTATTGATGAGGAATGCACCGAGTCACAGCAGGACTTTTTCTTCGAGCATTTCGGCGAGGGTACGCAGCTTGAGGAGATGCGGCAAGCTGAAGCCGAGCATACGGGCAAGCTGCCGTCCTCTGCGGCTATGACCAACCGCAAGAACAAGATAATTGATAAGGTCGCTAAGTCCTTCGGGGTCGAGCGCGTGAAGCGCCATAAATATCCGAAAAAGGGCTGAGCCGTGAGCGGCGGCATATACGGCGGTCGGAGTCCTCCCCGGCCGCACCTCTTCGGAGGGTTGAATTTCCCGGTAGTGAGTGAGGAAGGAAATACATTCATCCTCAGCAGCAATGCAAATCAGGAACAGGAGGACAAACCTATGAGATTAAAACACAAAATACGAATCAATATCGCCGACAAAAGCGGCAACAAGCAGGAAGTCTTGCAGAGTGAACACATGAGCATTCCGAAAAGGCTGCTCACCTTTATCTTCGGAGAATTTTGCGAGGTTCTCGTGCTGACGCCGGGTGAGACCGTGCAGGGCATCGAGATCAAGGAAATGCGGGGTGACAGCAATGAGTGAGAATATCGAACTGATGATGCCGATTAAGGCAACGCCGTATGACCATCAGAAACGAGCATTTGCATTCGCCTGCGATAATTTCGGTGTATTTGACGAACGTCTTAAGAGCCGAGGCACGGCACTCTTGATGGAAATGGGTACCGGCAAAACCATCGTGAGCATTGCCGTAGCGGGATGTATGTACCAATACGGCAAGGTCAACCGTGTGCTGGTAGTAGCGCCGCTTTCCATCCTCGGCGTCTGGGAAGAGGAATTTGAAAAGTTCGCCGACTTCCCATATTCGCTGACGATCCTCAAAGGTACATCGGCAAAGAAAAAGGAGCAGCTGACCAAGCTGCCGGACGAGGGCTTGCAGATCGTGGTCGTGAATTACGAAAGTGCGTGGCGGCTCGAAAAAGAACTGCTGGCATACAATACCGACCTGGTGATCGCGGACGAAGCTCACAAACTGAAGGAGAACCGAACCTCCCAGAGCAAGGGAATGCACCACATTGGCGATAAGGCGAAATACAAGCTGCTCCTTACGGGTACGGTCATCACGAACCGCGAGTTGGATGTGTTCTCGCAGTACCGATTCCTTAATCCTCAAATATTCGGAACATCGTTCTATGCCTTCCGTAATCAGTATTTTGACATGGGCGGCTACGGTAACCACACGCCGATCTTCCGTAAATGGATGACCGATGATTTCCTGCGGAAGCTCCACTCGGTGGCGTTTCGAGTGACGAAGGCAGAGTGCCTTGATCTTCCGGCAATCACCGAGGAAGTCCGTACCGTGGATTTGGAGAAGGACGCCATAAAACTATATGACAGCATCGAGGACGAAAGCTACGCTGAACTGGATGAGTCGGAAGTTACCACGGCGAACATTCTCACAAGGCTCCTGCGCCTGTCGCAGATTACGGGCGGCCACCTTACCGATGACGATGGCGTGGTCAATACCGTGAGCCGAGCAAAGCTGGACGCGCTTTCCGACATTATCGATTCCGCTATGGCAGAGGATAAGAAGCTCGTCATCATGGCTCGTTTCGTGCCGGAGCTGGACGATATCCAGGAGCTTCTTGAAAAGAAAAAGATCGGCTACGCCGTGGTTCGCGGCGGCGTGAAAAACCGCGACAATGAAATCCGCCGTTTCCAGTATGACGATAGATGCCGTGTGTTCGTGGGGCAGATTGCGGCGGCGGGCTTGGGCATCACGCTCACGGCGGCAAGCACGATGGTCTTTTATTCCCTTGACTACAGTATGAGCAATTTCGAGCAGGCGAAGGCTCGTATCCACAGAGCAGGACAGAAAGAGAACTGTCATTACATCTACCTCGTGTGCCGGGGAACGGTCGACCGCAAGGTTTTATACGCTCTCCGTCAGAAAATGAACCTCGCAAAAATGCTCGTGGACGATTATCGCAAAGGCAGGAATCCCTTTAAGAACTGACCTTTCACAGAGGGGGTTGAATTCCTCGGTAGTAAGTGAAAGGAGGTAGTCACCGATGGAGAACACACAAATCTTTGAAATGGCTGACAGGCTCAAGACTCTGCAGGAACAGAAGAAGGACCTTGAAGCTCAGACCAAGGCTCTGGCTGCGGAGATCACCGAGTTGGATGAGCAGCTCTCCGATGCCATGACAGAAGCCGAACTTGGCCGCTTCTCCCGCAACGGCAACACGTTCTACTTGAAGAGCAGACTGTTCGCGTCCCCGGCAGCAGGCCGCAAGGACGAGATGATGCAGGCTCTGAAGGACAACGGATACGGTAGCCTGGTCGTGGAGACAGTCAACGCAAACACACTCGCATCCTTCATCAAGGAGCAGCGGGAAGCCACGGGCGAAGACATCCCGGCGTGGCTTGGTGATACTGTCAGCACCTACGAAAAGGTGTCGGTCGGTATCCGCAAGTCCTAAGAACATCGAATCACTGCACCAAAGCAAAAACCACAACTTATTTCATTTCATAGGAGGACATTGATCATGTCAGATAAGAAGAACACTGAGATCGCAGTGAACGAGGGTTTCGCTGCACTTGCAAACAGAGACGTACTGAACGAGGCGATGGCGGACGATTGCCAGGGGCTTGAGTTTTCTTTTGACCGCGTGAAGCTTCCCGCAGGCGGCGGCACGGCGTTCGAAATTCCCTCTGCCGAGAGCGATGAGTCCGAAATGGCGAAGGACATCACCGGCGTTATCGTCTACAACCATCCGGCTTATGCCTACTATCACGACAAATACACAGGCGGGAACAATCCTCCCGACTGCGGCAGCTTTGACGGTGTGACGGGCATCGGCACTCCTGGCGGGAACTGCGCAAGCTGCCCGTATAACAAGTTCGGCAGTGGCGAGGGTCAGAGCAAGCTGTGCAAGAACAAGCGTATGCTCTATATTCTGCGTGAGGGAGAACTGTTCCCCATTACGCTCTCCCTGCCGACCGGGTCGCTTAAGTCCTTCACGAACTATGTGAAGAGCCAGCTTTCCCGCGGGCGAAAGCTGAACCAGGTGGTCACGAAGATCACGCTGAAGAAGGCTACAAACGCATCCGGCATTGCATTCTCCCAGGCGGTGTTCGCTTTCGAGCGAATGTTGACCGCCGAAGAGCGCAACGCCGTGGCGGGTGTGTCCGATACGGTAAAGGCGTATGCCGCGAACCTTACTCCGGCGTCCCTCATTGATGATGAGCCGCCGGTTGACCCCGAAACGGGAGAAATCATCGAACCTTTGAAGTAAAGCAAACAAAGCCCGGAGGGGTGCAATGCTCCTCCGGGTATTTCCTATAGGAGTGATTGCACATGAATACAGAATATAAATGTGTGACCACGGTGGATGGGATACGGGATTACATCGGCGGCAGCAGCATTGTCGCTTTCGACTTTGAGACTGCTCCCGATGAGCCGTACCGCGAGGAGGACAAGGCGGCCCTCGATCCCGCGAGGGCGCACATTGTCGGATGCTCCTTCTCCGCCAAGGAAGGCACGGGCATCTATGTCCCTATTGCCCACCGTGTCGGCACCAATATAGACGAGGACGCTTTTTTCGCATTTCTGACGGCGTTTCTCATGAATACAACGACTATAAAGATTGCCCACAACATCGCTTTTGAATCTTCAATGGCGTATGCGAGAGGCATCGTGATACAGGCTCCCGTGTACGATACGATCTGTGCATCACAGATGAGCCTTAAAAGCATATACGAGTTCCGCAAGCTAAACGAGAGCGGTCTGAAAAGGCTGGCGGAGGAACTGTTCGGAGAGCCGATCCCTTCATTTTCAAGCGTTACGGACGGAAAGCACTTTGACGAGCTGGACGCACAGGATGAGGAAACCATTCGCTACGGCTCCGCTGACTCGGACTTTGCCCTTCGGCTCTATCACAAGTTCAACGACTGGTTCGACCGCTACCTTCCGAAACACAGGTACATCGTGGAGGAGATCGAAAGCCCGACCGCCGTGTACCTTGGCATCATGAAAACGAACGGTATCCCGGTCAACCTCCCGCTTATGCAGGAGCGTAAGGCAGAAGCGGAAAACGAGATGGAGCGCATCCGTAAGGAGATCGAGTTCATCATCGGCGATGTGAACATCGGGGCGAATTGCTCCACACAGGCGTTCAAGAATTATCTGTATAAAGACCTGGGGCTGCCCATTTTGAAGACCACAGAAACAAACCGTGAGGCGGCGGATGATATGACCATGACACTCCTTAAGGAATGGTGCGATAAGAATCGGCCGGAACTGTCGAGGCTGTTTACGCTCGTGCAGGAGTACCGCAAATGGGGCAAAATCAAGTCCACCTATATCGATGGCTACCTAAAATACCTCAATCCCGTGACTGGCTGTATCCATCCGAACCTTTTTGCTCTGTCAACAGACACGGGCAGAATGAACTGCCGCAATCCCAATGCACAGAATATGCCCAGGAAGACCAACGATCCCATCGGCGTCCGCAACTTCATCAAAGCGCCGGAGGGCTGCCTTATCCTGTCACTCGACTTCTCGCAGATTGAATTGCGCGTGGGTGCGTTCTACTGCCGTGATGAGGTGATGATGGATACCTACCGCAAAAACGGCGATATCCACGCAGCCACGACCAGCGTCATTTTCGGCGTAAGCTACGAGGAAGCCCAGGACAAGCATTCAGAAAATTACAAGGAACACAGGACGATTGCCAAGAACGTGAACTTCGGTACTTTCTACGGGCTGTTCCCGCAAGGGCTTCAGAAAACGCTGAAGTTCAAGGCGGGGGTTGAAAAATCCGTGAGTGAGTGTGAGGAGATACTTTTCAACCTCAAGCACGGATACAAGGGTCTGACCGCATGGCAGGAAGAGATGAAGGCAGAAGCCGCAAGGCGAATGTACTCTGAAACCTGGCTCGGCAGACGCAGGTATCTTCCCGGCATCACTTCGGACAATTGGGGACAGAAGTCGTTTGCTGAGCGGTGCGCTCTGAACACACCTATCCAGGGGACGGCAGCGGATATTCTGAAAATTGCTATCACGAGGATACTTGCCGGACTGCCGGAGCGCGAATGGCTCAAGCCCATCCTTCAGATACACGATGAACTGACTTTCATTATCCCGGAGGACAGGATGTCGGAGGCGGTGGTTTTTATCCGTGCCTGCATGGAAGAGCGACCCTTCCCGGAGTTTGACCTTCCGCTGATTGCGGAGGCGTCTGCGGGACCGACCTTTGGCATGATGGAAGAACTGGAGGATTGACTATGTACAAGAACAATGAAGGCTACGCCGATCCGACCGCAGGGTCGGCGATGAGCCAGATAATGAAGGAGTACCGGCAGAAGCAGAAAAAACTCTATGCTGACAAGAACCGCAGGAAGATTTATGTGGCTTCCAGATATGCGGGCGATGTGGACGCAAATGTCTCAGCGGCGGTCACATACTGCCGCCGTGTGATAGACGAGGGATATATGCCGGTTGCGAGTCACCTTTTGTATCCGCAGATACTTAACGACAACATTCCCGAAGAACGGGAACTTGGGCTGTTGTTCGGTCTTTCTCTTCTTCGTTTGTGCGATGAAGTGTGGGTGTTCGGTGAGGTATCGCAGGGTGTTGCGC
This sequence comes from uncultured Ruminococcus sp., assembly GCA_900541505.1. Classification (GTDB taxonomy): domain Bacteria; phylum Bacillota; class Clostridia; order Lachnospirales; family Lachnospiraceae; genus Mediterraneibacter. Next base: position 3,191 of record UQKK01000040.1, on the reverse strand, counting down.
AGGAGATTGAGGAAGCAAAGCGGCTGAAAAAACAGATCAGATATTTTGAGGAGGTGGGCGCATGAATGTAACGGTGACCGATGTACTCGGTTCTCTCTTCAATCCGACCGATACCGTCTGCTTCCGTGTGTTTGACGATAAGAAGAGTGGCATATTCCAAGGCTCGAAGCTGTCCTGTGAATGCGGGAAGTACAAGAGCATCGAGGAGACGCTCAAGAACCACAACGCCATGAACCGCGGCATCTTCTTCGTTGTCAACTACGGCGGACAGGATGACGATTCCATCACGAGGATCAATGCGCAGTTCGTGGAGATGGACAACGACAGCTTTGAAGAGCAGCAGAAAAAGATCGATGCGTTCCCGCTTCCTCCGTCAATGGTCATGAAGACGCAGAAATCCTACCATGTGTACTGGTTCATGGACTCAAGTGCCAAGGTGGAGCGTTTCCGCATGATACAGACACAGCTCGTAAAACACTTTGACGGTGATCCGATGTGCGTGAATGAGTCGAGGGTCATGCGCCTTCCTGGTTTCATGCACTGCAAGAAGGACACTCCCGTGGAGGTAACCTGCGTCAGCTTCCATCCTGAACGCAAATACACGCAGGATCAGCTCTCGGATATGCTGCCGGAGGTAGACCTTGTACCTGTGGAACGTAAAAGCGGCACGGAAAAGGGCATCGACCAGGTCATGCGTTCGTGTGTTTTTATGCAGCATTGCCGCGATGACGCAGCGTCCCTGTCGGAGCATGACTGGTACGCTATGATCACGAACCTTGCGCCCTTCGAGGGCGGCACGAAGCTGATTCATGAGCTTTCCGCTCCCTATCCGGGATACAGCGAAGGTAATACGCAGAAGAAGATCAATCATTTTCTGGAGAGCGGGACGAATCCCATTACCTGCAAAACCATCTGTGAAAAGGGCTTCAAATGTCCCAAGTTTGCAGCGGGAGAATGCCCGGTGAGGGCTCCCGCAGCATGGTGCTATCAGCCGCTGTCCGCTGATGCCCTGCTTGATGTCCTGCATGGCATCCCAGTGACGGGCGAGGCGATCAAGGACCTGCAGGCGGCAAAACAGTTTGTGTCGGATTATCTGTATAACCAGGACGTGGTAACGGCGGATGTTATCATCAATTCCGAAATCCGCGACCATTTCAAGCTGAAAGCATCATTCCTTAAATCGCTGAACACCGTGTTCAAGGATGCCAGCAAAGCATATCAGGCAAGTAAGAACGCAAAGAGAGCCAAGGCCGGAACGGCGATTCCCGACTGGTATGAGCCGACGGATAAGGGATTGCGTTTCCTGCCCGGTGTGCTTGCGAAGAATATGTCGGACGAGCAGCAGGTGTTCTATGCGGCGGAGCAGCACTTCAGTTACCGTGGCGGCGTGTATGTCGAGATGTCCGAGATGGAGGCACAGCGGCTCGTGCAGGAGAAGATGCTGATCCGTGAGACGAAGATGTCGCAGATTATTGACGCGGAGAAACAATGGCGTCTCCTGGTCCAGAGAGACATCCGCGAACTGAACGCAAATCCCTATATCATCAACGTCCGCAACGGCTTATACAACGTGCTGGAGGATACGTTGACAGAACATACGCCGGATTATTACTCTACGGTGCAACTTAACGTGACCTATGACAAAAAGGCGGACTGCCCGCTGTTTAAGAAGTTCCTCAAAGAGTCTATGGGCGGTGACATGGAACAGGTCGGCCTGATACAGGAGATGCTCGGCTACTTCCTTATCCCGGTCAACTCGGCACAGAAGTGTTTTGTAATCGTGGGCGTGGCGTCAGCCGGAAAGTCGGTGCTGCTCCGCGTGCTGAACGATGTACTTCTCGGCAGGCAGAACGTGTCCAATGTATCCTGGCAGGCTCTGAACGAGCGTTTCAAGACGGCGGAGCTTTTCGGCAAGCTGGCTAACATTTTTGCCGACCTGCCTACGAAGAACATTGACGATAACGGCATCTTCAAGGCTCTTGTGGGCGAGGACTATTTGACCGTGGAGAAAAAGAACAAGAATCCGTTTTCGTTCCAGTCGAGCGCAAGACTCCTGTTTTCCTGCAACAGCATCCCGAAGAACTATGGCGACAGATCGGAGGGTTTTTACCGCAGGCTCATCATCATACGGTTCAATCATACTGTGCCGCAGGACAAGCGCGATCCCGAACTGCTGGAGAAGTTCCGCATGGAAGCGGACGGCATTTTCCTGTTCGCACTGGAGGGACTGCGCAGGCTGATGAACAATCACTATGTGTTCTCCGAAACGCAGGTCAATGCGGACGAGCTTCAGCAGTACCGCGAGGAGTCGGATTCCGTGCTGTCGTTTGTGAAGGACTATTGCGAACTGGATGCTGAGTATAGCGCCGGGTCTACGGAACTGTTCAACGCATATAAGGGGTACTGCGAGGAATGCGGACTGAAGCCGTACTCTCAGAAGAATTTTGTGCAGCAGATCACAGCGGCGTTCCCCAATGTGACGAGAGACATCGACCGCATGGCGAAAAGGCGCATTTTAACGGGAATAAGGCTCGGAGAGGTGCTGGGATGATAAATCCCGGTGACCTTTCCACGAGCATCTTCGGAACACGAGAACACGTAGGAACACCAAAATCCTATCTCCACATATATAATACACATATTTTTATATACCTTGATTTTCGTTACAAAAAATATATGAAAATAGGATTTCTCGTGTTCCATGTGTTCCAAGCGTTGTAACTACGGAGGTTTTAAGAACAGATGAAGGAAGTGGACATTGTAAAAGCGATCATGAAGTACCTTAAGACCGTGCCGGGGTGTTTCTGCTGGAAAGAACACGGCGGTATGTATGGGACGGCGGGCATCCCCGATATCATTGCCTGCATTAATGGTCATTTCTATGGATTCGAGGTCAAGACCGAGAACGGCAAGCCTACGAAACTACAGGAAGCGACAATCCGAAAAATCCTCGCGGCCGGCGGTACTGCCCTGGTGGTACGCTCGGTGGATGAGGTGCGAACCGTGATAAGCGGTTTCCTGCACTGATACAAAGATACATCGCTCCATTGCAACGATGCCTATTTCCGACAAAGGGAGGCAAAAGCATATGAGCGACATCACGATTTACGAGAACCTTGCGAACGCCATCATCCTGCAGGCTGTGAAGGATTACCGCATGGCGCTGAAAAGCCTGAAAGCCAACTCCCGGA
>UQKK01000039.1 GCA_900541505.1 uncultured Ruminococcus sp. | reverse complement strand
TATATCAGAGGGAGATGACTCCCGCCTCTATAGGCGGTGAGTAACAAATCCGTATCAGTGGCGGGTGTCAATCTCCGTCTGATATATGCTCCGCGAGGATGCGCGGGCGAGTCTTGAAAGTGATATAAAATAATTAATAAGGAGAGTTATTGTTATGAAAATTATTGTACTGGCAGGCGGACTGAGTACGGAGCGCGATGTCTCCCTCTCATCCAGCGCCGGAATCTGTAAAACACTGTTGGAAAAAGGACACGATGCCTATCTGTTGGATGTGTTTCTGGGTCTGGAAAACGCTCCTGCCAATCTGGAGGATGTATTCACCCTGCCCGGGCATGGTCTGGAAATTGCGAAAGGCATCAGCACCTCAGAGCCGGACATCGAGGCTGTCAAAGCTTCCCGTTCCGATAAGTCTGACTGCTTCTTAGGTCCCAACGTTATCGAGCTATGCCGCATGGCAGATATCACCTTTTTAGGGCTCCACGGCGGCGAGGGCGAAAACGGAAAGCTTCAGGCGACCTTCGACCTGCTGGGCATCCGTTACACCGGTCCCGACTCTTTAGGCTGTGCGGTAGCTATGGATAAGGATTTCACAAAGCAAGTTTTCCAGCAGTGCGGCGTGGATACCCCCGGCGGCGGCTGTCTGCACAAGGACGATGAGGATAAATCCCTCGCCTCACTGGGACTTGACCTTCCGGTGGTCATCAAACCGTGCTCCGGCGGTTCCAGCATCGGTGTATACATCGTGAACACTGAGACAGAATATGAAGAGGCACTTCGCAGTTCTTTCCGCTATGAGGACGAGGTCATCGTGGAACCCTACATCAAAGGGCGTGAATTTGCCTGCGGCATTATAGACGGCGAGGCGCTTCCCCCTATTGAAATCATTCCGAAAAGCGGATTTTTTGACTATGCAAATAAATACCAGGCGGGCGCTTCTGAGGAGGTCTGCCCTGCTGATATCAGCCCGGAGATTGAAGAACGAATGAAGGCTCTGACCGTAAAGGCGTTCCACGCTCTGAAACTGAATGTTTACAGCCGCGCGGATTTCCTGCTCGATGACAGCGGCAATCTCTATTGTCTGGAAATGAACACCCTGCCCGGTATGACAGCAGCCAGTCTCCTCCCAAAAGAGGCAAAGGCGATTGGCATCGAATACGGGGATTTATGCGAGCTTATCATCCAGAAATCCCTGGAGGCACGGTATTCTTCATGAAACAAAAGTCTTCATAGAGCTTAGAAAAGAAAGGAATTTTCCTGATGAAACATATGTCATTAAACGAAATCGCCGCAGCATGCGGGGGTACTTATCACGGCAGTCCTTCTGCCGCACTAAAAGAAGTCAGCAGTGTTGTCATTGACAGCCGCAAAATCGAAAAGGACAGCCTTTTTATTGCCATCAAAGGCGCGCGGGTGGATGGACATGATTTCATTCCCCAGGTCATGGAGGCAGGAGCCTTGTGCGCTGTATCAGAACATACTCTGGAAGGCGCGGACTTTCCTTATATCGTTGTAGAGTCCTGCCTGCAGGCAATCAAAGATATTGCAGAGCACTACCGCCGTTCTCTGGACATCAAAGTGGTCGGCATTTCCGGAAGCGTGGGAAAAACAAGCACAAAGGAAATGATTGCCTCTATTTTATCCCGCAAATTCAATGTATTAAAGACGGAAGGGAACTTCAACAATGAAATCGGACTTCCGCTCACTGTCTTTCGTCTGCGCGAGGAACACGAAATCGCGGTTTTAGAAATGGGAATCAGTGATTTCGGCGAGATGACCCGGCTGGCAAAGGTAGCCCGCCCGGATATCTGCGTCATCACCAACATCGGATACGCCCATCTGGAGCATTTAAAATCCCGCGACGGAATCCTCAAGGCGAAAACAGAAATGCTGCAGTACATGAATCCCGGCGGCGTGATTCTCTTTAACGGAGACGATGATAAGCTGAGGGGATTTACCCCCGCCAATGGGATTTCTCCGATTTATTTCGGACTGGACGAGACTTTGCCATATCACGCAAATGAGATAGAAAATCAGGGACTGAAAGGGACAAATGCGCATTTCCACACACCGAATTCTGACTTTACCGCGCACATTTTCATCCCCGGTGAACATATGGTTTACAATGCCCTTGCAGGAATTGCAGCAGGCAAAACATTAGGTATGGACGACCGGGAAATCATAGAGGGAATCGAGAGTCTGGTGCCCCTTGCCGGACGCAATCATCTCATTGAGACGGATTCCCTGTCCATCATCGACGACTGCTACAACGCCAATCCGGCTTCCATGAAGTCCTCTCTTGACGTGCTCGCCAAAGCGGACACGCGCACGGCTGCCATTTTAGGGGATATGTTTGAACTGGGACCTACTATCAACGAGCTCCATGCGGAAATAGGCGCATACGCCGTCAGTCTCGGCATCGACGTCTTAATCTGTATTGGAGAATATTCACGTCATATGACAGAAGGCGCCAAAGCCGCAGCAGAAAAAGGAACAGCAAACAATGACGGCAAAGAAAGTAAGACGGCTGTCTATCACTTTGCGGACAAGGCTTCCTTCTTCAAGCAGGCAGATGCCATACTCAAAAAAGGGGATACCGTTCTGGTAAAGGCTTCCCACGGAATGGAATTTCCGGAGATTGTGGAATACCTGCAGCATATTTGAAATGGAAATAAGAAAGGACTATACACTGAATACATGAGAAAGTTATTACACTTATGGACTTCCGTCAGTCTGGTAAAACGGATTGCCGGCGGTCTGATATTGGGAATCATTCTGGGTATCTTCCTGCCCCAGGCGACATTGCTAAAAATGTTCGGCACCTTGTTCGTGGAAGCACTAAAGTCCGTGGCGCCGCTCCTTGTATTGCTGCTCGTGATGAGCGCGCTGGCAAAGCAGCAGGAAGGACAGAAGACAAACATCAAAGGGATTGTCTTTCTCTACCTTATGGGGACATTTTTGTCAGCCTGTGTGGCAGTGACAGCCAGCTTCCTTTTCCCCGTAACTCTGACGCTCAATGCGGACAGCGCTTCAGACATGGCAGCCCCCGGAGGAGTCGGTGAGGTGCTCACCTCGCTTGTGATGAAGCTGGTCTCCAATCCAATCTCTGCTCTGGAGGATGCAAATTATATTGGCATTCTCGCCTGGGCAGTATTGCTCGGTATCGCTCTGCGCAAAGCCTCGGAAGGCACCAAGCAGGCACTCAGCCATCTTGCGGACGCAGTCTCCATGATTGTAAGATGGGTCATCAATTTGGCACCTTTTGGCGTGATGGGACTTGTATTTACAACCATTTCCGAGCAGGGGCTGACCTCGCTTTTGAGTTACGGGAAACTGCTCCTGGTACTGGTCGGCAGTATGGCAGCGGTTGCTTTTATCATGAACCCCATTATCACCTTCCTCTACATCCGCCGCAATCCGTTTCCGCTTGTCTTCAAATGCTTGAAGGACAGCGGGATTACTGCTTTTTTCACCCGCAGTTCTGCGGCAAATATACCGGTCAACCTGCGGCTCTGTGAGGATTTGGGACTGGACAGAGACACCTATGCCGTATCCATCCCGCTGGGCGCTACCATCAACATGGGCGGAGCTGCTGTTACAATCACCGTCCTTGCCCTTGCCGCAGCAAATACATTAGGCATCCATGTGGACATCATCACCGCTGTCATCTTAAGCGTCCTTAGCGCCGTGAGCGCGTGCGGAGCTTCCGGTGTAGCAGGCGGTTCTCTTCTTCTGGTGCCATTGGCATGCAGCCTTTTCGGTATTCCCGATGATATTGCACTGCAGGTAGTCGGCACCGGATTTATCGTGGGAGTCATCCAGGATTCCTGTGAAACTGCACTGAACTCTTCCACCGACGTCCTCTATACAGCGGTCGTTGAATTGAAAAAGAAAGGGAATTAATTATGGAATACGAAATGCTGGTCCTTGATTTGGACGGTACACTGACCAACTCCAAAAAAGAACTGACAGAGCCCACCAGACAGGCTCTCCTTGAAATTCAGCAGCTTGGAAAAAAGGTGGTACTGGCGAGCGGACGCCCTATCAATGGAGTACTGCCCCTCGCAGAAAAACTGGATTTAGCCAAGTACGGAAGCTTCATCCTGTCTTTCAACGGGGCACGCATCACGCAGTGTTCCACCGGACAGGCAATTTACAACAAAGTCCTGCCCGCGGAGGTCATCCGTCCGATTTACGAGTACATACGTACATTTCCGGGATTGGATATCATTTCCTACGATGCGGATACTATTTTTTCCGGAATCGCGCCCAATGAATATACTGAAAAAGAGTCCTTCATCAACAGCATGAACGTCCGGGTCGTGGAGGATTTTCCATCTGTACTGGATTTTCCAGTCAATAAACTGCTGATTCCCGGTGAACCGTCCGTCCTGGAAGAATGTATGCCGGTGCTTCAGAAGAAATATCACGGCTTTCTTAACATCTACCGTTCAGAGCCATTTTTCCTAGAAATCATGCCCCAGCATATCGACAAGGCATATTCCCTCCAGAAGCTTCTGAACAGCATCGGTCTGACCGCGGACCAGATGATATGCTGCGGCGATGGCTACAACGATATTTCCATGATTGAGTACGCCGGGCTGGGAGTCGCCATGGCAAACGCCCAGGCTCCGGTCAAAGATACCGCAGATTTCATCACCAAGTCTAATGATGAAGATGGGATACTGCATGTGATTGATACGTTTATGAGGTAATTCCAACTATACATTCCTTACCTCACATTCAACAATCCACCACCGTCTCTATCACCAAAAAGTTCTCTCCCCGCGCCTCCGGGAAGTGATAAAAATGGCTTTCCGGGTCCGCGGCTTCCCACGTTTCTATCTCGCGGGACGCTTTTTCTAAACGCCGGATATTGACCTGTTCCCGGTCACGTGGCGTCTCAAAATAGGAAAAGAGGACATTCTCATGAAGGGAAATCATCTGGTAGCGGTCGCCTACGAGAAGCCCTTCCTCCACAATTGCCTGATGATGGCAGACATAGGAAAATAATTTGTCAGGATAGAGAACCGCGATTCTGCCGCAGCGTCCCTCTGGTTTCTCGCGCCGTCTCCATGTATCTAAATCTTTCGGCGTATCAAACCAGAAGACCGGATACATGTACGCCCAGCAGCGCTCCCCGGAAAGTTCCTGCCAGGTGTGGAGAAAGGGCGACATACAGGAAAACCACTTATCCGGCAGTTTTTCAATACAGTCCTGCCTCGCCAGTTTTATTTCCCGGTTTTCGTGTTCTTCCCAATCACAGATATATTCCATATAGAGAAACAGCAGATTTTCGTGGCGGAATATACCGCCTGTGAGAAGGTTCTCTGCTTCTGCCTCTTTCTCCATCTTCGCACGGCATACTTCTGCTGCCTGTCGGAATTTTTCTTCTGAAATCCCCTGTTTTAATACTGCCCGGTACTGGGCGCGAATCACCTGTTTCAATGTTTTTTACCTTTCTTTTATGTTTTACCTTTCTTTTATTCTGATTTCCGCATTCGTGCAGTTCTGAAGCTCCGTCAGCGGATATTCCCTGTACACGCCTTCCCGTCTTATAATTCCACTGACATGTAAATCTCTTACGCTGCGGGCATACACGCCGGGAATATCATGGGGGTATACATTGCGCACGGAAGGCTGTTCGTCAAACAACTCCGGCTTCTGTGTCCCCTGACTTTTCATGGTGAGCTGCATATCCTGTATTGTCACATTTTCGATTTCCGACTCCGGCTCCCCCGCGATAAACAGCGAGGACTCTACGGTCATATAAATATGGTCAAAAGTAATATCCCGGATACAGCCTGGATGTTCGCCCTTTCTCCTGGGCGTCGCGCTGATAAACACCGGCTCGCCTTTTCCCCACCAGCGGGGCGCAAAGTCTCTCTGAGGGCAGTCCGCATAGCGTTTGGTATTGCCGGACACATGGTGTACGTGGATGTCTTCAATCACAGCCCCATCGCGCACCCAGATTCCCACGCCTCTGGAGCAGTCCCTGAATACACAGTCGCTCAAAATGACATGGCGAATTGCCTCACATGTCTCTGTTCCCACTTTCAGCGCGGAATCATGGGAATAGAGCACACAGTTGCTGATAGTAATATTTTCGCAGGCGCCGTATTTCTTCGCCATGGGCGCGGAATTTTTCACCACAATGGCGTCATCCCCGGATTTCACAATACAGTTGCTGATTACTACATCCTGACAGGTATCCGGGTCGATTCCGTCATTGTTTGCGCCCCGAACATCATTTAAGATTCGCACGCCGTCCACAATGACATGACGGCATCCCGCCATATGCAGTGTCCAGAACGCAGCATCCCGGAAAGTGACTCCCCGGACCGTGAGATTTTCCACATCCTCGAAAAATGTGGTCCTGGGGCGTTCCTCCATGCGTACATTTTTCGGGCACTCGTGAAATTCTCCATCTGCTCCGTCATCATAGAAGACCTTGTCGCCCTGTCCGTAAATCGTCCCTTCCCCGGTGATACTGATGTTCTTCTCATGGAACGCGCACAAAAAGCAGCCTCCCTCCCATCCGATATCCTCGTTGGGGTCCTCCACATTTCTCGCGAAATCGATAATGTCTTCCGGATTCAGGCTGCCTGTCAGCACACTTCCCGCCTCCAAATGCAACGTTACGTTGCTTTTTAATATAAGCGTCCCCGTCAGGAACTCTCCGGCAGGGACGATGACCCTGCCGCCTCCTGCCTGTGTACATGCATCTATCGCCTCCTGGATGGCTTTCTGATTGTTTGTCACCCCATCGGCAACAGCGCCAAATTCTGTGATGATATAATCCATGTTTCCTCCTAAATATGTACCAGTTTGTGTTCTTCGTAATCAAAATACGTCCCATCCAGCATGTTTGCCAGGGTATTGGTTCGTACCAGTTCCAGATGGTTTTTGCCCGGTTTTACAAAATCCTTCCGGCATGTCCAGCGGTATGGTGTAAAGGCACGCACGCCAAGGGACTGCCCGTTTATTCTCACTTCCAGACAATCCAGACATTCGTCCGCGAAGTCAAAGCGCAGGTCAAACTCTTCCGGCAGTTCCTGCGGCTGCAGCGTAATATCCTTTTCCAGAGTCATTTTCCCGCTGTAATATGGGAACCCTTTGATATAATGGCTGTCAAAATAAACTTTCTCCGGCATCGCTGTCAGTCTGCGCGCTTCATCCACTCCGAATTTTCCCAGCAGATAAAGCGGGTCACGGACGCCGTCCGACTCTTTCTGCGCAGTCACTGTAATCTCAACCTCATTCTTTCCTTCTCTGATGTACTCAGTAATGTTGACGAGACGGTTGCTCTCGTCGTTGATAAACCGATGATAGAACTGGGTTTCATCCAGCACATTTCCGTTGACTTTGATTTTCCATGCTCCGGTGATGGCGCGTCTATCCATCAGAAGCTCCATCCACTCCGGCACAGTCTCCACTTCGAATGCGGCTCTGAAAACAATGTCCAGAGGGAACTTCATATGAATCTGTTTCGGCGTTCCGAAGGTACTCTCATATACATAATCCGAACTGCTGAGGATGGGAAAAGCCGCCGCCTGCTCGATTAAGGTCATGGGCTCTGTCTCATACCAGGTTTCTCTGTCCCTGGAAATTTCCAGCTTCGCAAGGCGCAGCACATTCAGACCGGACAGTGTAACGCCAAAGGGCTCCTCTGTAGAAACCACGATTTCTTCCTCACCCCGCCGTGGTAAAACAGTCTCTTCCGGTTTCGCGGCTGCCATCTGTGCTGTCTGAACCCGCGTCTCGCCGGCTGTCAGGCAAAAATATTTGCTCTCATAGGGCGCAAATTCCACCTGTTTCTCGCTCTCAAGTGTTCCGCTCTTTTTGACCTTCCCGTCTTCCATAGACAATTCTACCACAGAGAACACGGTGTCCGCCATATTTTTAATCGTCGCGCGGGCGCTGCGTTTCCCCTGATTTGCAAGAGCCAGATAGAGATTCCCTGCTTCATCCCTGCGCATAGAGGTAATGAAATTCTTCCTTTCTTCTTCCCGCTCAAAGCAGACTTCAAGCGGCTCTTTCGCAAGTTCTCTGACTTTTTCAATAAACGCCTTCTCGATTCCCGCATTCTGAAGAACACCGTCCGCCGGAAGAAAGGTCACCTGTCCCGGATTTTCTTCCACCAGCCTTTTCCACTGGGATGCCATCGTTTCGTCTGCCTCATTTTTATCAAGAGACAAGTAAGGCAAACTGCCGAGGAATATCAGGTATCCCCCCGCTTTCACGAACTCTTCGAGCTTTATAAACGCGCTCTTCTCATAAAACAGAGCCGGAGGAATGACAACAATCTTATACGCCGCATCGCCCATCTTCAGTCTCCCATCCTCTATCTTAAAGTCCGGCAGCATCTCGGAATCCAGATGATTATACTGGAGCTGATTCAGCAAAAGTGTTTTCGTGGTGTAGACCCAGTTGTCCCGCAATGCATCACACTGTGCTTTTTCTTTCTCTGACTCTCCGCAGTAAGGGAATCCCTGGAACGGATTGCCAAGCAGCGCCCACAGGCTTGGGAGAGGGTCGAGGACAGCGATTTCTGTATTTTCCGTTGTCGCTGTCACGTACGCGCACAGACGCCCGGCGTAGTCCGCCAGCTTCCTGTAATGCTCCCAGTAAGGATTCTGATAAAACTGGGAAGGCGGCGCGTCATGCTTGTTGATGGACTCAATCGTATAATAAAACGCATGGAACACATACAGATTAATACCGCTCGCCGCCAGACGGTTCAGCATCCACTTGGCATCCTGGAGCGTCATTGTCCAGCCTACACTGTGGAAGCTTTCAATCAGGCACTGTTTTCTGCCAAGCTGCCGCGCCAGAGAAGCCACCGCATTGGCGCTGTAGCGGAAAGCACAGAGATACTTGTCGTAAATCCACTCCAACTCACGCCCTGCCTTCTCGTGCGCGGTATCCCCGCCCGGAATATGGCTGTAGCGCTGGGTAGACAGGCGCATAAAGGGAACTTCCGTGCAGTACTGGATGCCCTCTTTTGTGCACCAGTCCGCCACCTGTTTGTGGTAGCTCTCCACAAAAATCTGATGAATCACATCATACAAATCGTAACGAATGCGGTACGCCCCTTCCCAGGACGTATTGTGCAGAGCAGGGAGATTTTCCAGGATAGAATATCCCTTCCTCTCCTGAAACGCTTCCGGAAGTCTGTCCGTCCATGGAATCGGGCTTAACATACCCACCTCATCGGAAAAAATACCTTTCACCTGGGATGCCATATCCTCTCCCAGAGTTTTCTTGTACGCTTCATGGGTCACTTGAATGAATGTTTCCACCGCATCCTCATGGCAGGGGTCGAAGTAGCCTCCATAAAATTTAAAATCCCCCATGGGTTTCTGATAATACACTTCCACTCTCCAGTTTCCCTCCGGGAGCACCGTGGTGAGCACGCTCTGGGGATTGGCGGAGAAAAAGCGCTTATTATTGTACATGGTAAGCCCTGTAATCTGGTAAATTTCATCCGGCTGTAAAATACCGAACCGCTCCAGAAGGTCCAGACCATTTTCCCATATTTCCGCTCCCCCTGCGTTTACAGGAAATGCCTTTGCGTAAAGGATTTCTCCATTTTCAAATTCTCTGCTGATTTCTGTCCCTCCCAGGACTTCAAACTGCTCATGGCAGAGTATCTTGTGTTCCGCTTCCGGATGGCGTTTTAATACTTCCCCACCTCCCATTCCGCTGGGATAAGGATATTCATCATACAGCCACGCCTCCAGGCCATATGCTTTCGCTCTCTCGCAGGCATATTTCACGAGAGAGAACCATTTTTCAGAAAGATAGGGAACGGTCTGACCCTGACGGGCACAGAGATAGAAGCCCCCAATCCCTTTCTCGTACATTTCCTTAATCTGCTTTTCTATACCTGCCTCTGTAATGTCTCCGTTCCAGAACCAGAACGGTTTCACTCTGCAGGATACATCCGGGTTTTCAAATTCTTTTATCCAGTCCATTCTCTTATCCTTTCTTTTTGTGCTTTTACCGAAAATGTGGGAGGCTTAGCGCTGCTAAACCTCCCACCACAAGCCATTTTATGGCTCTTGGGATACCCTCCGTCCGGTATCAGTCTTCTCTACTTCTACTTTTGTAAGGTATTCACTTATTTACTTACGACATTCTCATCGTACTGTTTCTTGAGCGCTGTCATCTGCTCTGCCCAGTTGTCCAGGTATTCCTGTGCTGTCTCATTTCCAAGCAGTACATTCTGGAAATCTTTTGCCAGTGTGTTTGTATGCAGGTCAAAGTATCCTGTTACTTCTACCGGAAGTGTAGCAATCTTTGTCTCCGGGTTCAACAACATGTCCGCTGCTGCTTTAACCGGTGCAGAGTTCTGTACCCACTCATCTGCGAGCGCTTCTTTGTTGCATGGGATAGAACCTAGTTTCTCATTGTAAAGGCTGTTTCCAGTGTGCTCTGTCAGGTAGCTGATAAACTTGTATGCCTCTTCCGGATGAGCAGAATTTTTGAATACAGACAGGGAAGCCACACCGTTGGAAACCATAACGCTGGAGCCGTCTTCTGCTTTCAGGTCAATCACTGCGCCGAATTTGTCTTCTCCGAGTGTATCTCTGTGCTGTCCGTAGGAACCGATGTTGTGGAATATCATCGCTGCGGAAGCAGAATCAAATGCGGAAATCATCTCTGTACTTGCATTTGTGATATCACTCTCCGGTGTATATTTGTTGTAAAGCGCTGCGAAGTTTTCCAAAAACTCTACATGTGACGGGTCATTGATTGTAGAATTTCCCTCTTCATCAAACATATCTGTGATTCCTGAGTACTGATACAGCATCTGCTCTAACTGCTGGGAGCTTCCGGCACCGCCGCGGATAGAGAATCCATATACGCCATTGTCTTTATCTGTCAGTTTTTCAACATCATCAAACACTTCATCCCATGTGGTCGGTGCTTCCAGACCTGCCGCCTCGAAAAGCTCTGTGTTGTACCACAGTGCCGGCGGTACTACATAGAACGGAAGACTGTAGAATTTTCCGTCCGGAGCGGTATTCTTCATACTGTCCACGAATGTGTCCAGAAGTGCATCGCTGTCTGCGTAGTATTCATCCAGCGGCAGCAGCGCATCCTGGATAACGAAATCGTTCATCCAATACTGATAGATAACTCCGCAGTCCGGTGTAGATTTGGACTGAATCGCAACATCGTACTTGGATTTTGCCTGGTCGGACGGCAGCGGAACATATTTTACTGTGATGTCCGGGTTTTCTTTCTCAAAGTCCTCAATCAACTGTGTATATACTTCTGTGTGAATTGTGTCTGCATAGTTGTCCCAGAAAGTAATTTCCACTTTCCCATCGCTGCTTTTGGAGGAACTGTCCTTCTCCTCAGAGGAGCTGCTTCCACAGCCAGCAAGAAGTGTCATTCCAAGAGCACATGTCATTAATACTGCTACTAATCTCTTTTTCATTGTCTTACCTCCACCTTTTCTTAAATTATTATGTTAAACCGCATCCGGTATTAACCTTTGACAGCGCCGGAGCTCAGTCCGGTCACAAGGTATTTCTGCAAATACGCAAAGAGAACAACCGGAATCGCCATCGCGATAATCGCACCTGCCGCCATCGCGCCATAGTGGATACCATATTCTCCCTGCATCATCTTCAGTCCGATTGGAACCGTATATTTATTCGGGTCATTTAAGAACATCATCGCAAACAGGAATTCATTCCAGCATCCAATCAGGGCAAATGCCGCAACTGTGATGATTCCCGGCACCAGCATGGGGATGACCACTTTAAATACACCGCGGATTCGGCTACATCCGTCAATCATGGCAGCTTCTTCCAGCGAGAATGGAACTCCCTCCACAAATCCTCTCATCAGTACACAGCAGAACGGTGTCTGGAATGTGACGTTGACGAGAATCAGCGCGATATGGGAGCCAACCAGACCCAGACCGTTGAAAATGTTGAACAGCGGTACAAGGAGCACTGCCGCAGGAATAAACTGTACTGCCAGCAATAATCCTAAAAACGCCATTTTAAATTTGAATTTATATCTGCTCAGCGCATATCCCACCATAATAGAGATAATAACAATGAAGATAACAGAAATACCGCTGACTTTCAAACTATTGAAGAAGTATTTATCAAATCCCACATTCGTCCAGGCATCGATAAAGTTCGCTGCCGTCGCCTCGTGGGGAAGATAAGTGACATCTTTCCCGAGGATTTCCGATTCATTTTTAAACGCGGTATTGATTGCCCAGTAAATGGGGAATACCACATATGTACAGATAAGCAGCAATGGAAGCCATCTCAAAAAGACAATATCTCTCTTCTTTTCTTTCATTATGAATCACTTCCTTTCGCAAATCCTGATACTTTCATATAGATAACCGCAATAACCGCAAGTATCACGAAACTTACAACCGAGATTGCCGAGCCATATCCATAGTTGTTTGTCGTGAGCGCCTGGTTTGCAATCAATACACTCAAGGTCGTTGTCTTTCCGACCGGTCCGCCGTTTGTCAGACTGAAAATCAAGTCTACACTGTTGAACTCCCAGATGGTACGCAGCAGCGTTGTCAATACGATTGTGTCTTTGAGGAGCGGCAGCGTCACAAACCGGAAAGACTGCCATTTCGTCGCCCCATCCACTTTTGCCGCCTCATATACATCCTGCGACAGCCCCTGCATAGCAGCCAGAAGACTGATTGCGAAGAACGGGATACCTCTCCACAACTCCGCCACAATGACGGAGCCCAGCACAATGTGCTGATTTCCAAGCCAAGCCACAGGTTCTTTAATGAGACCGATATTCATGAGCAAGTCATTTAATACACCGTAGTTCTGATTGTAAATCAAGCTGAACAGTACGGCAGTCAGAACTCCTGACATCGCCCACGGCACGAACACCAGCGCCCTAAAGAAACCTCTTCCTTTAAAGTTCTGATTCAGAATCAAGGCTACAATCATACCAAATATCAACTGCAGCAGCACAAGAGCAACTACCCATTTCAATGATACCCACAGTGCCGAATAAAACTCATCCGTTGTAAAAATCTTTATAAAGTTACCAAAACCCGCAAATCCGTTGGCAAACGGCATTGCCGGGTTGTAATTCTGAAATGCCAGATAGAATGTCTTGCAAAGCGGGTAAAGCATAACGCCTGCAATCAGAATAATCACCGGCAGAATCAACAGATACGGTGTCCACACGATTTTCGTCTTAACAGCGGGCACAGAATCCTGTTTCCCCTTCTTCATCTTTCTCACCTTTCCTCTCTTTCAACAATGCTCCGATGTCCTTAAGAAACATCCACATGTTTTACTCTGTTAATATTTAAACACTCTTCCCCCAAAATATAAATTCAATAAATTTAGAGAAAAAGTATAATATTTTTATACCGTATCCCGCAGTGCAAAAATATATAAAACAGGATTACGCAAATTTATTTGCGGAAGACTGGGTTTATATATTTTTATAGGGCAGGCATGCCCGAAGCGAGATGAAGCATACGCGGAATCGAGCTTGCACTGCGATACACTACCGTAACGCGACTCAACTTGGAGCAAGCTTGCTTGTGAAAAGTCGTAGTAATATTTTTTTATAGGGCGGTACGCCCGAAGCGAGATGGAGCGCATGCGGAATCGAGCTTGCACTGCGATACACTACCGTAACGCGACTCAACTTGGAACAAGCTTGCTTGTGGAGAGTTGTATTGATATTTTTTTATAGGGCGGTACGCCCGAAGCGAGATGAAGCATACGCGGAATCGAGCTTGCACTGCGTTACACTACCGTAACGCGACTCAACTTGGAACAAGCTTGCTTGTGAAAAGCAGTTTTGCAGACTAAAAAATAGTGTTTAGCCACACCAAAAACAGTGTTATTATAAAACAAATAAGGAAACCAAAACTTTGAGAAACGGGTGAAAAAGTGATTGATATAAACAGTTCTATATAAAAATTTGAGAATGATTTAAAGACCAGGAGGGAGCAAATAAGATAAAATGCATGAGCTGTAAAGCCGGAGATATGAGACCGCAAAAGACAACCTATTTTACGCAATTAAATAATTGCTATGTGATTATCGAAAATGTACCATGTTTAAAATGCGGACAGTGCGGAGAAGAATTTTTAAATACTGTTGTGGCTGAAAAAATTGATGATATTATAGATAGTATTGAGAAAATCGCAAGTAAGATTTTTATTTTAGATTATGCAAAAACGGCATAAATGATTTACAGATTATAATATACTATGTCCTAAAAAGCCTCTTAGCACATCCCTTAAGGGAAGGCGGGCTTTGCCCGATAAGGTATACCCTAAAGGGCACACCATGGATTTTCGCCACAGAACAAGGGCATGCCGGGTTACTTTTACCTCACAAGTTATCGCCATTCATTATATACCTGCTCTAAGACCGGAAAATGCCTCTTTTACTGTCATAGACTCATCTGATTTTGCCTGCTTTAGCCCTTCCTCCATTATTGCAGCAAATTCTACTTCTGATAAAATATCTCTTGTTGGAATTGCGCTCTCTTTAATCCTTTTTAAACCTTCCCATACAGAAGGAAAAATTTCGACCTTATACTTTTTGGGCACGTTCTCTCAATTCCTTTCTAGCTTCTGTAATACTTCTTGTCTTCGCTCCGTTTAACCGCTCTTCTTCTGCCTGTATAATTTTGGCACGAAGCTCCAATGCCTGTTCTCTTTTCTCAAAAGCATTAATACTCATGAAAACGCCATCTCCCTCGCCATTTTTTGTTATATAAATTGGTTCACGCTTTATAAAATCCTTATTTCAATTAAATTCCCCTACAGAGCCGTCCCTTTCTTCGGTATGAAAAACGACTGCATATCTACTTTTTCCAGCTCCAGCAGTTTTACTTTCTTGTCAATCCCGCCTGCGTATCCTGTCAGGCCAATCTCGTCTGCCGCCAGAAAAATCCCGCCGATAGGCAACTGATAATGATAAATATACTGCCTCACAGACCTACATCACTTCTTTTATCTTATCCGAGAGTAATTCCGCGATTTTTTCACTTCCCATATCGGAAGGGTGCAGACCGTCATAGGTCATGTAGACAGCATCTTTTGGGTAGGGATAGGGGTCGTTTTCCAGGTCACAGAGGACGCCCACATATTCGGGGTAAGGAAGTTTCAGTATCTTTCCGTCCTTTCTCACCCGTTTGAAATGTACCACATTTTCCGGGGTAAATCCCGCCAGGCTGTGCAAGTCCAGTGTATAAATTCTCTCGCCTTTCACCACATCTATGATTGCGTCTGCCACCTCCGACAGCCAGAGACCATTTTCCGGGGCGTAACTGCCATGAGCATTGTTCGTGTGGTCTTCCAGATAGATGAAATCCCCCCGTTCCACCGGATTCATCACAATAACCGGCGCTATGGGAGAAAGAGCGCGGATATTTCCTACAATCTTCCCCAAATTTCCCAGGATACTGCCTGTTTTTGCCGCCTGATAATCCTTTGCCGTTCCAAGCGGAGTGCTCCCGCTGTGCCAGTCATTGGTCCCCAACAAAATGGTATAGAGGTCCGCGGGGAGGAGAGGTTCATCAATCCAGTCCGAAGTAGAGGATCCGTTTATCCCCAGATTATATAGTTTCACCGGGAACCCCAGTTTTTCCGCCGTTCGGGTCAGATATCCTTTCTCCACGCGATACCCGGTCTCATCCAAATGACTGTCCAGATAAGTAAACGAATCTCCTATGGCACACCACTTTACACACTCCTGCATATATTCCGCCTTTCCCGCCTGCTGTGCGAATAATTTTTCTTATGTGCTGCAGACACTCCTGCTTTTCACGCGCTGTCTGCGCCTTACCCTGTACTGCAGATTATTTCTTTTCTGCTTTGTGCTGCTCCCTGTACTGCGTCACTGTACAGTTATAATATTTTTTGAAACTGATGCTGAAATACTGCGGATTTTTATATCCTGTCGCCTCGGCTATCTCATAATTCTTCAAATCGCTGGCTACGATAAGCCGCGCCGCGTTCTCCATCCTCACCCGGATGATATAGTCATAAAGGTTGATGTCAAATTTTTTCTTAAACACGCTGGTGAGATAACAATGGTTGATATTGAAATGGTCCGCAATCTTCACAAGTGACAGCTCGCAGTCCGCATAATTTTGTTCGATATACTGCCTGACCTCCAAAACCATACTGTCCACATTGGAGTTCATCTTCTGCAGCGCCGCCTGGTAGGACGGATACAGTTCATACAGAGAATGCATAAGCGTACCGTAGAAAAAGGATGCCTTATCCCCCAGCAGCTTTACCTGTGAGAACTGGTTCACCGACAGTTCCAGCTCACCCAATTTGTTGAAGAAGTCCGACTCCTCTTTGGAATTACTGTCCGTGTAAATCATAAAAATCTGCAGATTATCCATACAGAAGAAAAAGCTTCCTCTAAAGGCATTTGTCAGCACCTCACAGTAATGCTCCACATTATCCTGTACCATCTCGTAGGGGATATCCTCACTGTAGTGCAAATCAATAAACGCCACAATTCCATATCCGTTGCTGATGTTGATATCAAAAGCCTCAAAAAAGGAATCATCCATATGCTGGAAATTCTCTCTCATGAGTTTTGAAATATAATTGCGCTTAATCTGAGGGTATTTCTCATTCAGAATCTCACTTGTCTTGCGCTCGCTCTTGTAAAGGTTTTCCGCCCTCTTGAGCACTTCCACAAGCTGGTCGTGGTCCACCGGTTTTGTCAAATAATCCACCGCATTGAGCTTCAAGACCTGCTGGGCGTACTCGAAATCCTTATACCCGGAAATGAAAACAAACTTTATCGTGGGATAATAGTCTTTGGCAATCGCCGCCATCTCAATCCCGCTCATCCCCGGCATCTTGATGTCCGTCAGTATGATATCCGGCTGGTTGTCTTTTATAAAGTCCAGCGCTTCCATGGCATCTCTCGCCGTATAGATGAGCTCCCAGCCATTTGCCTCCCAGTCTACCTTTGTCTTGATTCCACGGCGAATAATCGCATCATCATCCACAAACAATATCTTTGTCATCTGTGTTCCTCCTCATACGGGATTGTCAGTATAACCTCTGTCCCGCAGTCAATCTCCGTCTCCACACGAATCTTATATTGCTTGCCGTAAGCAATCTGGATTCTATCCTGCACATTCTTCAGCCCATAGACACCGTAAGATTTCTCCGAATATTCACATATCGGCTCGTCCAGAGATTTCCGCACCTTCAGCAAAATATCCTCCGCCACACCGCCGCCGTCGTCTTTGACGTGAATCTCCACATTGCCGCCCTCTTTCACTGCGGCAATGCGGACAGTGCCGTCTGTGCGGTAAGGACGGATACCGTGATAAACCGCGTTCTCCACGATGGGCTGCAAAATCATCCGCAGCACGCAGGCGGACTTCAGCTCCTCCGGCAATTCTATGAAGAACTGGAAATCCTCAAATCTCGTCTGCAGGATGGAGAGATATGCCGAGACATGTTTTAACTCATCTTCCAGCGGGATATAGGATTTTCCTTTGCT
Source organism: uncultured Ruminococcus sp. (assembly GCA_900541505.1). Classification (GTDB taxonomy): domain Bacteria; phylum Bacillota; class Clostridia; order Lachnospirales; family Lachnospiraceae; genus Mediterraneibacter. Next base: position 11,037 of record UQKK01000039.1, on the reverse strand, counting down.
CACACCGATGCGGTAAAATACGGCGAGCTGCTCAATCATCTCCTCCGCCTTCTCATTTTCGTTGCAGGCGCACAGTTCCTTGATACAGTCCAGTGTATTATAGAGAAAATGCGGATTTATCTGGGCGAACAAATATTGGAGCTGGGTCGCCTGTTTTACCTGCATTTCCCTCTGAATGGATTCCGTCAGGTTCTGAATCCTTCCCATCATCTCGTTGACGCCATTTCCTATCTGGCTGATTTCCCTGTATCCGCTGACCTCAATCCTGCGCTCCCCGGATAGCTCCCGGATTTTCTTCATCTGCTCCAGCAGCCTTGTCACAGGACTGGAAAAATATCTGGGAATCACAAAATATAATGTCACAAAAAGAATGATGACAATGAAAGCGAGGAAAACAAATATATGCGTAAATTCCCTGGCGTTGATATAGAGTTCATCCTCCGGAATCACTGCCAGAATACCTGTATCTTTAATATCGGTTGGCGTATAGATGACGTAATAATCTTCAATATTAAAAGATAAAAGCTCTCCGTCCTTTGCCCCGCTGATTTTCTCCCGGACTTCTTCCACACCGTTCTCGCCGAGCAGCTCCAGCATCGTATTTTCCTCTTCTGCCGAAGTATTTCCCTCAATGAGCTCTCCGTTTTTGCGCATCAGCACCATCTTACTGTTTGGCGTCGGTCTGCTGTTCTGAATCTGGTTAAAAAACGTTTCATCCCGCACGCCCACCAGGAACACCCCGTTCACGCTGCTGTCACTTGTACCGAGCGACTTTATCATGGCAAAATGATAGGGAAGCTGCCAAATGATAGAATCCGGCAGTATCTGGGAGGTACTCACCCATGTCAAATCCTCCTCGCCCAGATAAGGCGCATAATCGACACTTCTGAGAATAGAGATACCGCTCCCCGTATTGGACTGATAATAGTAAATCGAATTATCTGAAAGCCACAGTCCCATACTCTCTACATAGGTAGAATAGTGCTGCAGGAAATTTGTAAACCCTGTGGAAAGCTGCAGATAATCTACAGGCTCAATGGGGTCCTTCCCTTCCTCGATATTTGTCTCCATGGAATAGAAAACCCTCTCATCCAGCAGGCTCTCCGCGGACTCCTGAATATTCGCAATATCCTGGTTCAAAGAGTTCCGGCTCTGCGTCACCAGCGACTGGGCATTTTCCTTTACCATGCTGGTGTAGTGGGTCACACCGGAAATATAAAAGGAGACACAGCAAATCATCAACAGAAGGAAAAACGGAAATAGTAAAATCGTCAGTACTGTCCGTATCGGCAGTTCTTTAAACCGCATTTTCATCTTCTGCATTTGAAGCGTCTCCTTTCTGCTTATTCCAACTGATAGGCGTTTGCGAGATACCTATATTCCCACTGATTATTCAGAGCATGACGCCGCCGTCTTCCACCCTTCCGGCAAATAGGATGCCATCGCTTTCACCATATCGTCCACAAGAGCTCTGACTTCTTCCTCTGCGCACTGCTTTCCTTTTACCAGCGGGTCGTTCAAAAACGCTCTCACCACCGCCTCTTTATCACAGGTCAGCGCCGCTTGAAGAATCGTCTCATGGTTTTCCACATGGGGAAGAATAAGGCTGCGCACATTTTCCGGCAGTTTTCCTGCTGCCACCGGGCGGACAGAGTCTCTCTCAAACAGAGCATTTGTCTCCACCACCGCATCCGCGGGCAGATTGGCAATCTGCAGCGCACTGTTCGGTATATTGACATTGCTCACCATTCTCGTCAGTCCGCAGAGCGCCTTCATCAAAAGGATTCCTTCCTCACCGGTAGGCTTGAGCTCCACACTCTCCTCACCATTTACCAGCCTGCGGCTCTTGGCAAGCCGCTCCTTTAAGTCTTCTTTTCTCCATGCTACGGTTGTCAGTGCAAATTTCCAATCTTTCACTGTCTCCGGGTCATTTAAATAGGTGTCTCCCGGCATAAATTCCGCCAGATGACGGTCGCCTGCCGCCGCAATGAGTCCGTACTTGCGGAACAAATCAAATTTCACACGGTGTGAGCACAGGAAACAGGCATTTGCCCAGTTCATGTCCTGCTCCTCAAAGCCTTCCTCGAAATGCTCATCCACATATTTCTGATATACGGGGAACAAATCTATCCCTTTGTAGGAGGCATAGTCAAACCATGTGAAATGATTGATTCCCAGCACATTGACGTGGATATCTTCCCGCTTCACATCCTCAAAGCCATATACTTTTTCCACAATTCCCTTCAGAACCTTCTGCGTTCCGAACACCTCATGACAGCAGCCAAACGCCTTGATTTCCGGGAAAACATGATACAACGTCTTCACACACAGGGACATAGGGTTGGTATAGTTGATGACCCACGCCTTCGGCGCATATGCCTTCACCGCCTCTGCAATCTCCACAAACATGGGGATGGTCCGCAGTGCGCGCACCATTCCTCCGGGACCTGCCGTGTCCCCCACAGACTGGTAGATGTGAAGCCGCTCCGGGAGATGGACGTCACTCTCCATCTCATCGAATGTCCCCGGCAGTATCGATATCACAACAAAATCTGCCCCTGTGAGCGCACTCTCTAAGTCCGGGCAGGTCTGATATTTCCACTTTCCTTTTGCCTCGTCCCGCGCAGTGATGTCATTCCCAATCTTCTCATTAGCTCTCGCCGCCTCCATATCAATATCATAGAGACGAATGCTGCCGCTCATATCCGGCTCCAGCGCCAAATCCGTCATAAACGTCCACGCCCATCCGCGGCTTCCCCCGCCGATATAGGCAATCTGTACATCCTCTGCTCTTTTGTTCTTATAAATCATACCACATGCTCCTTTCCTGATTCAAGTAATCCCGGAAAAACCAAATTTTATCGCTTCTCCTCGGTCGTCATTCACGCCCTGGAACGACTATCCCAACACTGGACATTATAAAAAAATATTGTATAATAATCTCATACAATTTTGCTTATTTTAGAGATTATACATACAATATTTACTATCCATATCCAATTATGATAAGAAAGGAAATCACCGTGCAGAATACCATTTTCAGTGAATCAATGAAAGGCTTATCCATCAGCCGCATTGTCCGGGACTTTGATTACACCATGCCCGATGTGCATATCCACTACAACAACTATGAGATTTACTATTTGCTGGAGGGAGAACGCCGCTACTTCATCGGTTCCAAAATCTACCCACTCCATGCGGGCACCCTGCTCTTTATCCGGCGCAATGTCATCCACAAGACTGCCTTTTCCCGGCAGGCGCACCACGACCGCATCCTGCTGGAAGTCTCTCATCCTCTTTTAAGCAGTATTCTCGCCGCCACCGGAGAATACTCCCCAGAAACCTTTTTTGACGGCGACTGCATCGTCCTGCCGCTTAAGGATTCTGACCAGCAGAGAGTAAAAACTCTCCTGCTCTCCATCGGAGAAGAAATGCGCGTGCAAAATCCCGGCTGGCAGCTCATGATACAGAGCCGCCTCGCGGAACTCTTAATCTCTGCCAAACGTCTGGAAGCCCGGCAGACAGCCAAGCCCCCTCAGGACGCCCCTTCCGGCGGGCGGCACGCTGCGGCGGAAGAAATCGCCCGCTATATCGCGGAGCATTTCAGCGAACCCCTGTCCCTGGATGCGCTGGCAAAACATTTCTTCCTCAATAAATCCTACTTGAGCCGCATTTTCAAGGAAGTCACCGGCTTCACAGTCGGCGAATACATCCATATCCGCAGAATCCAGAAGGCGCGCGCCCTCCTTTCCCAGACCCGGATGAGCATTTCCGCCGTCTCCGAGGCTTCCGGCTACGATAATCTGGTCTACTTTGAACGAATCTTTAAGAGACATACCGGGCTTACGCCGAGGCAGTACCGAAAGCAGCAGTCCGATTTTTCCTGATGAATCGGATTTTTCTTAATCAGCCGACATTTTCTAATCAGTCGGACCTTTTCTGATGAGCGGTTTCTTTCCCGGCTGCCCTGTCAGGGAGCTGCGCCAGGATAATTGCCGTAAAGACCAGCACACATCCCAGCATTTCCTTCATGGAGAGTCTCTCATGTAAAATCAGCCAGCCTGTCACTGCCGCAAACACAGACTCCATACTCATCACAAGCGCTGTCACCGTAGGGTCCGTAGATTTCTGCACGATAATCTGCAGGGTGTACGCCACCCCACAGGAGAGCACGCCCGTGTAAGCAATCGGCAGCCATGCAGCGAGGATTCCCTCTATAGATGGCTTTTCCAACAGCAGCATAGGTACCGCACAGAGCCCGCCGCACACCAAAAACTGTACACAGGAGAGTCTTACCCCATCTGCCTTCGGGGAAAAATAGTCAATGACCAGAATATGAAGGGAAAAGACCAACGAGCAGAAAAGCACGAGCAAATCCCCTGTTCCAATGTGGAAACCTTCCGTGATACACAAAAAATACATCCCCACAATTGCCAGGGCGATTCCAATCCACACTTTGATTCCCGCCTTCTTTCCAAAGAAAATACGGATAATCGGCACAATCAATATATAGAGCGCCGTGATAAATCCCGCCTTTCCCGCACTGGTATACACAAGTCCGAGCTGCTGCAGAGAACTCGCTGCTGCCAGTACGACCCCACAGCAAATCCCGCCGATGAGCAGCATCTTGTTGTCCTCTTTTTTCTCCTCCGGCATTTTGCCCTCCTGCTTATCCACGCCTGTTTTTCCGACTTTTGCTTTGTCTTTCTGCCAGTCCATCACTTTTATAACCGGGAGCAAGACCACCGCTCCCAAAAGACAGCGCACAGAGTTAAATGTAAACGGACCGATATAATCCATCCCCGCGCTTTGCGCCACAAAAGCGCTCCCCCATATAAACGCCGCCAGCATCAACATCAGATTGTTCCTAAGCTTCCCTCTCATATCTTTTTCATTCCTTTATCCTTCGTTTTTTGTGTAAAGCAGCATATATTATATCTCAATCAGGTCGGGATTTCCAGTTTTCTTACTCTTTTTTTGGAAGGAGGTTCGTGAGAGCATACCTTGTACCATACAAATAAATGCAGGATATTTTTTAGAAGGATAAAAACATGGAAACAAGATTTTATACGGAATATAAAAAATTATTTTTTTGAAAAAGAATATAAAAATTGAAAATTGAGAAAAATAGTGATATACTTGTATCAGTAAAAATGATGAGGAGGTGAAAAAGATGCTTTGTCAGTTTTCATTTCAAAATTTCAAGTCATACAGAGAGGAAACCACGTTTGATTTCCAGGCTTCCGCTATTCCGGAATTTGCAGAAAGTCTAATTACAAAAGATAAGTGCAGCAGTCTTTTGCCTGTAAGTGCTGTTTATGGTCCGAACGGAGGAGGCAAGTCCAATTTGCTGCTGGCATTAGCCAGTTTGATTTCTACCATCGTAAAGCCGATTCATGAACTGGAAAAGAACCGGAAGGCGCTGATTATGCAGCAGAAAGTGACAGCGGAGCCGTTTTTATTTGACGCTATATCTGCTGGAGAACCCACAGAGTTTCAGATATTCTTCCGGACAGAGGAATATGAATACCGTTATTATCTGGGGATTCTAAAGGATGAAATATCAGCAGAAACGCTAGACAGAAAGAAGATTGGGGGAAAGAAGCCGGCTCATATCTTTTATCGTGAAGGTGAAGAAATCAGCCTCGGTGCTATTTTACAGAAAGAAAATGTAAACACCAACATCAATGCAAAGATGCCGTTTTTATCTTTCCTTGCCATTAACTATAATATTCCGGTAATTGCAGAAGTTCAGGAATGGTTTGAGTCTTGTATCATCCGCAGCTATGCAAATCCTATGGCGGAGAGACAAATTATGGTTTCAGATGACAAGAAATTTAAGAAGCAGATTCTTTTGCTCTTAAATGATATGGGAATTGATGTGGATGATTATCGGTTTGATGAAAAAGATAAGCAATTGTACTTGGAGCGCAGAATTGGAGAAAGCGAGTATGAACTGCCGTTTAATCATGAATCGGATGGAACAAAGAAACTGATTGCTGCCCTTCCTGTACTGTTGATTGCTCTGAAGGAAGGAAGACTGGTTATCATAGATGAGTTGGATGCGAAACTGCATCCGAAGCTGCTCCGATATGTGATTTCCATGTTTAAGAATCGAAAGATTAACAAGAATGGAGCCCAGCTTTTATTTACTTCCCATGATATAGCCACTATGAAGAATACGGTATTTCGCAGAGATGAAATCTGGTTTGCGGCACTGAATGAAAACCACAGCAGTGAAATTTATTCTCTGTATGAAATCCGTCGAGAAGATAATGAAAGAGTTAACAGCACGGCTGCTTTTGATAAGCAGTATATGGAAGGGAGATACGGTGCGGACCCATATCTGCAGAACATCTTGAATGAAGGGGATTGGAAATGAGCCTGAAGCCTCCGAAGAAAAGCGATTTAAATAAGGCTTGGATGAAACCAAAGCCAGACAGGGGTATGAAAATTCAGCCGGAATATCATTTGATTGTATCGGAAGGAACAGATACGGAGCCTGCATATTTCGAAACAATCCGGGATATCATCAACAGCAGATACCGAAAAAAGATACTGCTTGAAGTTTTCGGAGAAGGGGACAATACCATTAATTTGTTTTGGAAAGCAAAACAGAGAGCATTCGATAGTGCTAATGGGTTCCGCCATGTTTGGGTTGTTTACGATACAGATGATTTTCCTGCTGAGCATATTGACCGTGTTGTAGAATTGTGCAAAGATAATAGTACAGAAGATACGGAGTATCATGCAGTATGGTCAAATCAGTGTGTGGAATTATGGTATTTGCTGCATTTCAGTTATATGCAATCGGATATTCACCGGACAGCATACTGGCCAAAGCTGACGAAATGGCTGACCGAAATCGGCAAGGGAACATACGAAAAGAATCGTAAGGATATGTATCAGATACTCCGACCGTTTATGGATTTTGCAATTACTAATGCGAAAAGGCTGGAGAAATTTAATGAAGGAAAGTTACCATCAAAAGCAGCTCCGGGTACGAAAATATATGAACTGGTAGAGAAGCTGAAACCATATTTGTAATCTGACGATTCGGAAGAATTGATGGGCACACTTCATCATGTTCAAATAGCAAAACAGAGGGGGGGATTTTATGAATCGCATACTCATACAATGTCTCGCGCTGGGACTTCTCCTTGCGGCACAGCAAACTGCACCCGCATGTGTTCCGGTACTGTCACTGATAACAGAGCAGACAGCAGATTATGATGAAAGCCTGTTCGACCTGGCAGATGAATTCTCTGATGATTACGCTGAAGATGAGGTGGAATATGCCGCCCCTGCTGAGGTTTCCGTCTCTTTTATAAATACAGAGGCTCTTGAAGAGAGAGAACTTCTCACTTTCTGCATCGTCCCCGATGAAGGCGCTGACGAAATAGAAATCATGGGAATCGTCTCCTCTGCCTATGTCGATGAGGTCGAGACCACAGTCATCTCTCTGCCGCCGGAGGACTATATCATCTACTCTCAGTATATGGAGCCGGTGAGATTTACCATTGACAATAAAGACCAGGTATTTTTCATCACTGTGGACTGTAAAGCTCACGATATGTTAATAGAAATATATTAGACAGAACATAACTCTCGCCTCTATAGACTCGCAAGCTAGTTTTAAATGATAAATAAAAAGGAAAGGAAGGATAAAAATGAAGTACAGACCACTCGGTAAGACCGGACTTAAGGTCAGTGAAATTGGATTAGGAGGAGAATGGCTGGAGCGCCACAACACAGAAGAGGTAAAGGAAATCATCACCCGCTGCGAGGAACGCGGTATCAACATTCTTGACTGCTTCATGTCCGAGCCAAATGTCCGTTCCAACATCGGAGCCGCCATCAAAGGGCATCGGGAGAAATGGATTATCCAGGGACATGTGGGCTCCATCTGGGAAAACGGACAGTACAAGAAAACAAGAGACATGAAAAAGGTAAAACCTGCCTTTGAAGATTTGCTTACCCGCATGCAGACCGACTACATTGACTTGGGAATGATACACTATGTCGATGAACCGGCGGAGTTTGAAAGTATTTTAAACGGTGACTTCTTCGCATATATGGAAGAATTGAAGTCTTCCGGCACGATTCGTCACATCGGCTTGAGCACCCACAATCCGGAAGTGGCTTCCCGCGCGGTAGAAAGCGGAAAGATTGAGGTCATCATGTTCAGCATCAATCCGGCTTTTGACATGCTGCCGCCCACCGAAAACCTGGAAGACTACTACTCACTCAATACATATGAACAAAATCAGGAATTGAGCGGCATCGCCCCCGAACGTGTAAAGCTCTACAAAGCCTGTGAGAAAAACGGCGTCGGAATCACGGTCATGAAATGTTACGGAGGCGGCAGGCTCTTCTCAAAAGACCGCTCACCTTTCGGCATTGAACTGACTCCAATCCAATGTCTCCACTACGCGCTCACCCGCCCTGCTGTCGCCAGTGTCATGGCTGGTTTCAACTCTGTACAGCACGTGGATGAAGCCGTATCCTACGAGACCGCATCCGACGCGGAAAAAGATTATCGAACCGTTCTGGCAGGAGCTCCGGCGCACGCCTATTACGGACAGTGCACCTACTGCAGCCACTGCGCGCCATGTCCGGCGGGCATCGACATTGCCATGGTCAACAAGCTGTATGACCTGGCTGTCACACACGCGGAAGTGCCTGACTCCGTGCGGGCGCATTATCATGAACTCTCCGCAAGCGGAAAAGACTGTATCGGATGTAAGAGCTGCGAGACACGCTGTCCGTTCGGTGTCCATATCGCGGACAGAATGAAAGAAGCCGCAGAATTATTCGGGTAGAAGATACAAGTGCTGCGGAATCTTCGGGCAGCGGATACAAGTGCCACAGAACGATTCGGGTAAAGGATACAAATATATGACAGCCGAAGACGCGCAGTCCTATTTGTCATAGTGATTTGGCGGGGGCAAAATCTCATTCACTCCCGCCATATTTTCTGTTATTACATTTTCTTTCGCGTCAAAAAAAAACCAACGACCGCTCCCACAAAAAGAAATGGCGCCACCCTCACAAACACCCATTCAAATACGTGAAAAAACACTCCTGCGACAGCAGTTTCAGGGGCACTATAATCCCACCCCAAATAAGGACTGTTTAATACCGTCAGGGTCGCGAAAATCATGACTATAACGGCACATAATAAAAGAAACAGCCAATGAAGTATATTTCGGCTCATGTTCTTCCTCTGTGCCAGCTGCAAGTTTATAATTTCCAGTTTTTCAGCAATCACTTGCAAATCATCAACTTTGGATTCCGTCACAGTTTCTCCCAGCAAAGTGCTCACAGGTGTTTCGAGCGCCTCTGATATGGAAATCAACATATCAGAATCAGGCACTGACAACCCCGTTTCCCTTAGTTAAAGATATTGTTGGGTATCTCAAGATGTGTCATTCGATTTTGCCGATAAAGCGGTAGAAGATTTCTACCTCCTGTTCCCGGCTTCCGTCCTCACTTTTGACCGCTTCATGGATAAGGATTTTTTCAATCAGCGTATTCAGAAGTTCAGCCGTCAATTCTGTGGGATTGACATACTGTTTCATCAGACCTATCCACTTTTCAGCGTCAACCGCTGTCTGGGCGGCGGCCTCCATCGCTTCGTGAAGCCGTTCAATTTTTGCGTCCAATTCTCGCTGTTCGCCCTGATACTTTTCGGACAGCATATTGAAATTGTATTCTGTAATGCGTCCGGCAGACCAGTCCTCATACATTTTTGCAAACAGGGTGTCTACTTCTGCTTTGCGCTTTTCCGCCTTTTTCAGTTCGGCTGTCTGCCGCTTCCTTGCAGTATTGCGTTCCTTGTCGCTGGCGTTAAGTAGCCGTTTCAGAAGTTTGTCCCCGTCCTGCTGTGCCAGCACAGACCAGTATTGCAGACGGGAAAGGACATAGGCGTAAAGCACATCATAACGGATATAGTGCATGGAACACTGGTGCAATCCTTGCCCGTACTTGCTACAATGGTAGTGGGCATAGGGATTTTTGTTCTGACTGTTCACACCATAGGCCAGCGACCAACCGCAGTCCGCACATTTTACCAGCCCGGAAAATATCTGCGTTGTGCCGTTCTTCTGCCGTCTGCGCCTGTTGCAAATCTGCTCCTGTACTTGACGGAACACATCTTCGGAAATAATCGCTTCGTGGGTGTTCTCCACACGATACCATTCCTCTTTTGGCTTGCGTACTTTCTTCTTGTTTTTGAATGAAATGTTGGTCTGCTTATTGTGGACGCTGTGTCCGATATAGGTTTCCTCTTTCAGAATACTTTTTACCTGCGCTATCGTCCACGCATAGGCTTTTTCCTCCGGCGCTCCGGCATAGATATTTGCGAAAGTGCCGTATCTCTGGAAATTTAGCCAGCCGGGAGTAGGCACTTTTTCTTCGACCAAAATCCGTGTAATGCTGGCGGCTCCCCGGCCATGAACGGCAAGGTCAAAAATCTTTTCGATAATCCACCTTGTTTCCGGGTCAATCAGAAGATGGCCTTTCTTATCCGGGTCTTTGACATAGCCCAGCGGGGCATAGGCTCCATAGTGTGCGCCATTTGCAAACCGTGTCCGCATGGCCGCTTTTACCTTTTTGCTGGTCTGGCGGGCGTGCATTTCATTCAGAATGTTGAGGAATGGGGCAAGCTCATTCTCTCCGTTGATGGTGTCCACATTGTCATTGACAGCGATATAGCGGACGCCTTTGCTGGGAAAGTAGATTTCCGTGTATTGGCCGGTCAGAATGTAGTTTCTGCCTAAGCGGGATAAATCCTTCGTAACAACGCAGTTGATTTTCCCGTCCTCAATGTCATCAATCATTCTCTGAAAATCCGGCCTGTCAAAGTTCGTTCCAGACCATCCATCGTCGATATATTCATCTATGACATTCAGGCCATGCTCGGCGGCATATTGCCGGAGCATCATGCGTTGTGTCTGAATACTCCCGCTTTCTCCTTGCAGTTCATCGTCCCGGCTCAATCTCATATAAAGCGCCGTGTTGTAAATCGTAGTATTG